>NZ_JAFCWU010000012.1:0-116599 GCF_049897725.1 Sphingomonas sp. PSPC2-2
ATCTGGAGTGAAATCATGGAAAACCGAAGGAAACCTGCGTCTCTCGCCGCCACGCTCGACATAAACTGCGACTGCAAAGAAGCCGTGTAATGTGGAGCTCCACATTACACATATTCGCGCGGCGTGATGTCCACGGATACGTCGTCCCATTCGTCGGTCGGGATCTCGGCCAGGCGGCGCTCCTGCAGCGCCTCGCCGGTCGAGACGATCTGGATGACGGCGGCGTGTCCGGCGGCGAGATCGCGTTCGATGCTCGCAACGACGCTGGGCGTCTGCATCGCGGTGATGAGGTGGTTGAAGAAGCGCTGCTTGGCCTGCTCGAACGCTGATCGCGCCGCCGCCTTGGCCTGCCGGTTCAGCGTGCCATGCGCCGCGCTGGTGATGCCCGACGCCTGCATGGCCGCATCGAGATTGTTGTGGATGATCTGGAACGCGCCGGCATAGGCGTCATAGATCCGGATCTGCTCGGGGGTCAGCCGATGCTCCAGCATCTCATATTCCACGCCGTCGAACGACAGCGAACGCGCGGCATAGAGGCCGAGGGCCTTCAAGTCGCGGGCGAGCACTTCCATCGCGGCGACCCCGCCATTCTCGATGGCGGCGACGAATTCGCCGCGCGTCGCGAAGGGGAAATCCTCGCCGCCCCACAGGCCGAGCCGTTGGGCATAGGCGAGGTTCGGGACGGCGGTGGCGCCGGTCGCCGAGACATAGACGATGCGGGCATTAGGCAGCGCCTGTTGGAGGCGAAGGCCAGCGCGTCCCTGCTGCGAAGGCGCGACGTCGCCGCGCGCGCCCTTGCCGCCCGCGGCATTGGCCATGGCGTGCGCCTCGTCGAACACGATCACGCCGTCGAAATCACGACCGAGCCATTCGACGATCTGCTCGACGCGGCTCGCCTTGCCGCCGCGTTCCTGCGAGCGCAGCGTTGCGTAGGTCGTGAACAGCACGCCTTCGTCGAGCCGGATCGGCGTGCCCTGCCGATAGCGCGACAGCGGCGTCACCAACAGGCGCTCCTGGCCCAGCGCCGTCCAGTCGCGCTGGGCGTCCTCCAGCAGGCGATCCGAGACGGACATCCAGACCGCGCGGCGACGGCCTTTCAGCCAATTGTCGAGGATGATGCCGGCGACCTGACGGCCTTTGCCCGCACCGGTGCCGTCACCAAGAAACCAGCCGCGCCGGAAGCGGAAGGCATTATCGTCGTCCTCGGCCGCCGCCTTCACGACTTCCCAGGTCTCATCGACGCCCCAGGCGCCGGAGAGAAATCCCGAATGGGCCTCGCCGGCGTAGATGATCGATTCGAGCTGTGCGTCGGACAGGATGCCGATCGACGCGAGGATGGTGGGCAGATGGGGACGATAGCTTGGCTTCGGCGGCGCGACAGAGGCCATCGCCGCCGACTGAACCAGAGGTGTCGGATGCGGCTTTGCGCCTGGGATGCGCAACGATTGGAGCGTGTAAGGCTCGTAGATGCTGTCGCCGAGCCGACCGGTGGGCGGCGTCCAGTCGGCCGTCTCATAAATGAGTTCGGGCGCATCGGCATCGAGAGCGGAATCCGGCGTGACGATGGGCCGAGCAATCGCCGTCCATCGCGCTGGCGCGCGCCCGGCCGCGATCGGCAAGGCGGTCGCCGGAGCGGGCGTGGTGGGGTGACGCGGCGGCACCTGGGTCTGGACCCAGCGGAGCAGCGTTGCCGTGTCCGGCGCAAGACCGGCGCTGGCCGGGAAGATCGCCGGATCGTCGGCGGGCAGCTTGTCGATGACCGTCAGTCGCGTTTCGATGCTGGTGCCGTGCTTCGCATAGACATTGCCGGCGATCGCGGCGGTGAAAACGATTCGGCCGGTCTCCTGTATTGCGACGAAGGCATCGCGCCACGCGGGGACATCTGGCGAGCAGTTCGCGCCGGTGATCGCGACCAGCCGGCCACCGAGCTCGAGCCGTGCCAGCGCTGAGGCGATGTGGCGCAGCGCCGCGTCTTTTATCTTCTGGTCGACATGGGCGACCGCCGAGAATGGCGGGTTCATCAAGACGACAGTTGGACGGACGGTCTCAGGAAGCCGATCGTCGATCGTAGCAGCGTCGTGGCGGCTGACCGCGATCTCGGGAAATAGAAGGCTGAGTAGCACCGCACGCACTTCGGCCAGCTCGTTGAGCGCGAGGTCTGCGCCTGACAGCGCGGCATGGACGGCCAGCATGCCGGTGCCGGCAGACGGCTCCAGCACGCGATCGCCGCTGTGCGCCGAGGCAGCCGTCGCGGCAACAAATGCAAGCCCGGGGGGCGTCGAGAATTGTTGCAAGGCCTGCGCGGATTCGGATCGGCGGGTGTGGGTGGGAAAGAGCGCGGCAATGCGTTCGATCATCGCGAGCGCACTCGGTGCTGCACGCGAGATGATCGCGGCCCCATATCGGCGCAGGAACAGGATTTCTGCCGCCTCGCAGACATCATAGGCGGTTTTCCAGTCCCAGATCCCTTCGGCGTCTGTGCCACCGAAGGAGGCCGTCATCGCCTCGCGCAGCGCTGCGGTCTCGACCGGACGGCCGGCTTCCAGCATCGGAAGGAGATACCGCGCGGTGGCCAAGATTGCGGCGGCCCGCGCGGCGAAGCCCGCCGCGGCCGGGGCTGACGCGGCGCCTTGCGCCGCGTCGGATAGGATGTGAGGCACTGGGAGGGTCTCCGGGAGAGCGGGAAAGAGCCGAGCCCGCCGGACGCTCTCTCTAACCGCCAGGCTCACCCGTTCCCGGCACGCCTCTCCCTCTCACGGGATGTCGAAATCCTCAGCGAGACCGAGTTCCTTCAGCCTCGCGAAATCATCCTCGCGCACGATCTCATAGTCGTTCGACCGATTGCCGTAGTGGCCGTTCCAGACCGCGCCGAGGCTCGCCCACCAGCCGTCCGGCCAGACTGCAATATCGTCGACACTGTAAGGGGGCGCGTTACTCGTCATGGTCCTTCTCCGGTTCTTGCGCGGGGCCATTCCCGCCGATGCCCAGAGGAGGGTGCCGAGCGAGGCCTTCACCGAGGAACTGAGGGGAACCCGTTCACGGGTTGAAGGCACGAGGACGCGCACCTTATTGGGCATCGATCGGACGGGATGGGTCGCGTGAAGATAGTGGGTAGGTGCCCTAACCGCGTCCGCGTCAACTGCGCGCTCGTGACAAGGCGCAAGCCGTCACAAATATTTGGCGAGTTCTCCCAGCTTCGCCAGTTCACCCCGCATCGCTTGCGGTAGCGGACCGATGACATCTTCGAGATGATGCTCGATATGATCGGTCACCAACAAGGTCTTGGTCTTGTCGATCGCCGCGATCACCGCCTGCATCTGCTGGGCGATCTGAAGGCCGTCTCGCCCTTCGGCGACCATCTCGATGATCTTGGCCAAATGCCCTTGCGCGCGCTTGAGCCGGTTGAGGAGATCGGGGTTGGCGGCATGACTCATGGGAACCTCCTTCAGCGCGGCAACGCCATCCAACCATGAACGGCAACGTAGAGCCCGACCAGCAGGATCACACCGCCTGACAAGAAGGGCGCTTTGCGCACAAGCTCGCCAAAACCCGACCAGCGCTTCGAGACCTGCCGCACGCTGATCGCAGCAATAACGCCCGACACCACCATGGTGATCGCAAGTCCGATGCTGAAACACAGCACCAGCACGGCGCCCAGGGTCAGTCTTTTCAATTGTAGGCAGAGCAGCAGGACGGTGATCGCACCAGGGCAAGGGATGAGTCCGCCGGTAAGGCCGAACACGATGATCTGCCCTGTAGTGACGTTGCTGTCGGCGAACCTGCGCCGGATATCGTCGGCATGGGCAAGCTCGTGGGCATCGGCATAGCCTCCGGTCGAGACTTCGAGCCCGTGCCCGCCCAAATTCTGATCAAGATCGCCATGGGCATGGCTATGATCATGGTGATGCCCGTCATGGTTATGATGATGCCCATGATCGTGGTGATGCTCGGCCGCTAATTGTTCGCGGCGTGTCCGCCATAACATCCAGCCCGCGATGGCGATGATCATGACACCGGAGGCGAGCTGGAAATAGGGCTCTGTCGTCTCGGCGTTGAGATTGCCGAACAGCCACATGCCGCCTAGCGCGACGATCCAGACCACCGCTGTGTGGGATGCTGTCGCGGCAAGGCCGAGAAGGACGGCCTGGCGCACCGTACCCCGGACGGCGATGATGAACGCCGCCATCATGGTCTTGGAATGCCCCGGCTCTAGCCCGTGCAAAGCGCCAAGCAGAATGGCGGTGGGAATGAACAGCCAGGCGTGCGCGGTGCTTTGCTGAAGAAGATCGGTGAGGGATGTCATGCCGAGCCGCTAGCAGATCAACAGGCTTTATCCTATCCCCCCAGAGAGGATATGGTCTGAACTGGTTCAAGTCGCACGTTTGGGCACCGAAGCCCTGTGGATCTGCCGGCCGCCAAATCAAGACTGATTGCCGAAGCGTCACGCGATCGGCGCAGGTCTCTGCCTCACATCCGTGCGAGAATGCGCTTCATCTGATTGATCTCTTCGCGCTGCGACTTGATGATCTGTCCGCAAAGCGCGACGACCTCGGGATCCTTGACTGGTGCTTTGGTACACATCAGCACCGCGCCCGAATGGTGCGGAATCATTGAGCGTAGGAATGCGCGGTCGCCGATCGTGGCCTGTGTGCGGATCAGCGCGAAGCAGCCGAGAAAAATCACGGCCGATGCGGTCAGCAGCGCGGCATTGACGGCTTTGGAAGGAAACATGTGCTTCATCGCGAGGATCATCAGCACCACCATCGGCGCGACCATCATCAGCGTCATGTATAACATATTGAGATTGTTGTAGAAGCTGCCAAGATTGTCGATCATCACGAACATCACCAAGTACATGATGATCCCGCTGACGATCGTTTGCAGCGCGAGACTGGCATAGGCGTTCTTCTTCATCGCTCTTTCTCCGTTCGGGTTCGCCCACCCCTGTCGCGGTGCTCATTTCATGCCGGGCATATCCTTCATCATCTCGTCATGGTCCTCGGGCGCGCTGGCGACGAGGCGCTTATATTCCTCGGGCGACATGCCCGGCAGGCGGCGCACGAACGCGACCATGTCCCAGATCAACGGATCGGGATGGGTTTTGCCCCAGGCCGGCATGGCGCTCAGCTTGACCCCGTGCTTGATGATCCAGAATTGCTCGCCTGCGCTCAGGTCCTGCGGCTTGGCCAGTTCGGGGGCTTGCGGATAGAGACCCTGGCTCAGTTCCGATCGCTCAACGCCGGGGCCGAGATGGCAACTCGAACACATCTCGGCATAGAGGCCCGCGCCCGCGGCGATGCGCTGCGGTGCGTTCAAGTCGGCCGGCGGCGTGATGCCGTGGGCATGAACCGCAATCGAGCGATCGCGCAGGCTTTCGAGAAGCGAATAGACCGCCGGTGTGTGGGGCGCGTCGGCTGCGATGTTGTAGATACCGAAATAGACGAATGCAGCGGTGGCGAGCAGCAGCAGCGCGATCGACGCGCCTGTAAAGGAGAGGCTCGGTAAGTGATGCCGCATCTTCTCTCTGTCCATCCCCTTGTTCCTCAATTCGCCCGGGCACCGGAATGCGGATTCAGAACCAGAACCGCACGCCGGCGACGAAGCTCGTGGTTGTCGGATCCTTGCCGTCGGCGCGCGCGAAGTCGGCGGTACGGCCTGTCTTCGCTTGATAAGAAACGCCGACATAGGGCGCGAACTGTCGGCTGACCTCATAGCGCAGGCGCAAACCCAGCTCGGCATCGGTGAGACCGGAGCCGAGCCTGATTTCGGGCACGTCCTGCGCCGACAGATTGAATTCGACGCGCGGCTGCAGGATCAGCCGCTGCGTGAGGCGCTGGTCGTAATAGCCTTCGAGCCGCCCGAGCACCTCGCCCTTGTTGCTGAGAAACAGCGCACCTTCGACCTCGAACATATAGGGCGCGAGACCTTCGAACCCGACCGTCGCATAGGTCCGTGTCGGGCTGGGCTGAAAGTCGTGACGCACGCCCGCTTGTACGTTGAAATAGGGTCCGATCGCGCGGCTGTAGAGCGCTTGAACCTCGGCGCTCTCAACGCTTTCGCGGAACGCGCCTTCGCCCTCGGACTTCAACCATAGCCGGTTTATATCGCCGCCGACCCAAGCTTCGCCGTCCCAGCGATAGCCGTCACGGCCGGCACGCGCCTGAACCTCGGCGAGGTTGAACATCACCTGATAGAGCGTCTGGCCGCCCTGCTCGCGCATCATCGCGGCGCGCGATCGGCTCATGTCAGACGCCGGAAAAAAGCGATCGGCGTAATGATCCATCGGCGGCGGGGGTGCTGGCGCGTCGCCGGCGGGGAGCCCGGTTCCGGTCTGGACCATGCCGGGCGTCGTCATTCCCGGCATGGACGACATGTCGTGAGCGCGGTGATCGCTCGACATGTCCATCCCGGGCATCGACTGCGGACCTTCCGGCGGCGTGGCCTTGGCCCCAGCGGCGGGCTTGTCCCCCATGCCCGGCATTGCGGACATGGAGGTTGTCGAATCCGGTTTGGCCGCCGGCATGGCCATGCTTCGCATAGCATCCGCGGCGGGGGCCGGCGCGCGGCGCGGTGCGGGTCTGCGCGTGGCCTTTTTGGCGGCCTTCTTCTCGACCGGCTTTTTAGCGGCCGGCCTGGCAGCCGCAGCCTTTTTGGCCGGCGCGGGCATCTTCATGCCAGGCATGCCCGGCATGTCCTGTGCCGATGCGGGCATGCCGAGCGCAAGCGCGGTGGTGGCTGCGAACGCGGCGAGCAGCCGGTTCATGCCGCGTCTCCGCGCGGGCGCACGCTGACGGTGCGCATCATGCCCGCGTGCATGTGATAAAGGAGGTGGCAGTGGAACGCCCAATCGCCGACCGCGTCCGCCGTGAAATCCCAGGTCACCTTGCCGCCCGGCTGGACGATGACGGTATGCTTGCGGGGGGCATGATCGCCATGCCCGGTGACCAGCTCGAAGAAATGGCCGTGGATATGGATCGGGTGCGCCATCATGCTGTCGTTGATAAGGTTGATCCGGACGCGCTCGCCCTCGATGAAGGGGATCGGCTCCATGTGATCCGACATCTTCACCCCGTCGAACGACCACATGAACCGCTCCATGTTACCGGTCAGGTGAATGTCGAGGCTACGCCCCGGCGCGCGGACGTCGGGATTGCGGGTCAGCGCCATCAGATCCTTGTAGACGAGTACCTTGTGGCCGACATCCTCGAGCCCCTGGCCAGGCTCCCCGGTCCGGTCGATAGGCATCGGCGCGATCGTCTGCACGCCCGGGCCCTTCTTCACCTGGGGCGCGTTTGCGAAATCGCGCATCTTCATGGACCCCATGTCCATGGTCCCCATCGATCCCATGTCCATGCCGCCCGTCTTGGAATGGTCCATCCCGGCCATGTCGCTCGACGCCATGCCGGGCATCGAAGATGGCGCAGCCGGCATTGCCGTGGCGCCGGGCGTCGCGAGCTTCGCCGAGGGGTTCTGCTCGGCTGAAGGGTCGATGCCACGCGGCGGCGTCATCCCCCCGGACATGTTCATGCCCTCCATTCCGGGCATGCTCGACATGTCCATCCCCATATCCTTCATCGTCGCCAGCGGCCGCTTGCGTAAAGGTGGCACCTCGGCCGCCATGCCGGCACGCGGCGCCAGCGTACCCCGCGCCATCCCTGAGCGATCGACCGCCTCGCCGACCAAAGCATAGGCGCGATCATCAGGTGGGATCACGATGGCATCATAGGTTTCGGCGACGCCGATCTGGAACTCGTCGACCTCGACCGGCATCACATTCTGCCCGTCGGCCTGGATGATGCTGAGCTTGAGTCCCGGAATGCGGACGTTGAACGTGGTCATCGAAGACGCATTGATGAAGCGCAGCCGCACGCGCTGGCCGGGCGTGAAAAGCGCGGTCCAATTGTCTCGCGGGCCGTGGCCATTGACGAGATAGGTGTAGGCGGCGCCGGTCGTATCGGAGATGTCGGTGGGGTCCATTCGCATGCGGCCCCAGTCCATCCGGTCCTTGAGCGTCTGGTCTCGGCCGGCGAGCAGGCCGGCAAGCGTCTGCTTCTGGAAATTGAGGTTGCCGGGATCGACCTTCATGCGGCGAAAGATGGCCTCCGGGGAGATTGGGCTGTGATCCGAAAGCACGATGACATGCTCGCGGTCTGACGCGATCGGGTCGGTCCCGGTGGGATCGATAACGATCGGCCCGTAATGGCCGAGCTGCTCCTGGAGCCCCGAATGGCTGTGATACCAATAGGTGCCCGACTGGCGGATCGGGAATTCATAGGTGAAGGTGGAGCGCGGCTTGATGCCGGGAAAAGACAAGCCGGGGACGCCGTCGAACTGGGTGGGCACGAGCAGCCCGTGCCAGTGGATCGAGCTGTCCTCGTCGAGATCGTTGACGACGTGGAGCCGGACGTTCTGGCCTTCGCGCAAGCGGATAAGCGGCGCCGGTACGGTGCCGTTGATGCCGATCGCCTTGGATGCGCGCCCGTCGATCATCATCGTCTGGCGCGCGATCTTGAGCGTGATGTCCTCGCCCGAGACCATCGGCAGCGGCGCGGTGAGCCC
The DNA here is from genome assembly GCF_049897725.1 of Sphingomonas sp. PSPC2-2. NCBI lineage: Bacteria > Pseudomonadati > Pseudomonadota > Alphaproteobacteria > Sphingomonadales > Sphingomonadaceae > Sphingomonas > Sphingomonas sp. PSPC2-2. The sequence goes on from NZ_JAFCWU010000012.1 coordinate 8,560, forward strand.
CGGCGACACGCTTTGCGCCCAAGCGGGCATCCAGGCCGCGAGCGCAAGGCCGCCTCCCGTCAGCGTCGCGCCGCGCAATAGCTGACGGCGGTTCATCGGTTCGCTCATGGTCATTCCCGGTTTTCGGATCTGCGACAGCACGTTCGAAAGGCACTACGCAGCGCAAGCAGCCAGCCCTCGCGTCGTTTCAAAAAAGTCAGATGGGGTTTGACACCGTGTCAGGGTCAAGAGCGGGGATTCATTGATCCTTGAGGCGCTCGGTGAGCCTGGCCCGTGCCCGGCGCACGCGGGTTTCGACGGCTTTCTCGCTGATCGAAAGCGTCGCGGCGGTCTCGGCCTGGCTCATATCCTGGAGCGTGCGCAGCACTAGGGGCTCACGCAACGCGGCGGGCAAGTCGGCGATCTCGCGCGCGACCCGCGCCATTTCCTGGCGGCCGGCGACTTCGGCATCGGGCAGACTGCGGTCGTCGGCGACGCGGCTGGCGCTCTCCTCCAGCGGAAGCGCGAAGGCGAACAGGCGCCGCACTGCGCGCCGCCGCCGCCAGTCGCGGCATTTGTTGAGCGCGATGGTGGCGAGCCAGCGTCGCATCGGCCGGTCGGTGTCGTAGCGCGCGAGCGCCCGATGCGCGGAGACGAAGCTTTCCTGGACGAGGTCGAGCGCCTCGTCGGCATCGCCAATATTGCCGGCGATGATGCGATAGACGGGCTCGCGATAGCGGCGCATGATCTCGGCAAAGGCGGTGTCGCGTCCGGCGATACTGAGCGCAGCCAGTTCGCCGTCGCTCAAACTGGTGAGATCGAGCGTCACCGTGCGTCGACGGTCAGCGCCTTCACCACCGCCTGATCGAATTTGGCCGCCTGATCGGGGCGGAGAATCTGCCGCATCGCAAAGATATGCGCGAGCGTCTCCTTCTGAAGTTCGCCCATCGCCATGTGCGACGCGTCCACCGCAGCGGCAACCTGCGGGCCATTGCCATGCTCGGCCTGGATCGCGCCGGCGAGCCGTGCATTGGCAGCGCGTAGCTCGAGTTCGAGCGCGCGGCGCCGGAGCGCGAAGCGCTGCTCGAGGGCGTCGAGCCGGGCTTCCTGGCCTGCGTCGAGCTTGAGCTGATGGTGGAGCACCTCATGAAGCTCGGTACCCTCACCCCGAGGTGCCGGGATCAGCGTGCGGCCCAGATACACCCCGGCGATGCCGGCGAGGAACGCCGCCAGCGCGATCACGATCGTCCAGCGCAGCGGCTTCACCGGCTCGCCATCAGCAGCGTCGAGGGGGCGAGCGGGCTCGATGGTCCGAACGGCGATAGAGTATTCGGCGCTGCCGACGCCCCGGGGCTGCCGGTGGCAACGCCCAGCATCAGGGCGGCAAGGGCGACAGCCGCGCCCATGCCGATGCCCTGAAGCGGCGTGGCCGCCACGCGTTCGTGCAGCCGCTCCAGCACCGCGCCTTCGATCGACGCGAGTCCCGGATGTGCCGGCATGGCCGAAAGCCGCCGCAGGGCTGCATCCAAATCCTGTTCCATGGTCTTCTCCGCTCGCCCCTTTCTCGCTCTTACGCGCGAGGCGGCGCAATCCCTCAAAAAAAGCAGCCGCAGGGCCGGAGATTTCGTGGGGCTGTCGATGAGGGTTGCGCGCGAAAGATGCGTATTCCTGATTGCCGGCGCCTTGCCGGCCTCGGAGAATTGCTCATGCGTTTTGCACCTATCGTCGCCGCGGCGCTGCTTGTCGCGCCCGTCGCCGCCTATGCTCACCCCAAGCTCGTATCCGCCACGCCCGCGCCCAATGCGGTGGCCGCGCCGACTGCGCGCCTCCAACTGGTCTTTTCCGAAGGACTCGTTGCCCAATTTTCGGGCGCGGACCTCGTCATGACCGAAATGCCCGGCATGAAGATGAACGCGCCGATGAAGATGCCGGCCACGGCAGCGCTCGGCGCCGACGGCAAGACGCTCGTCGTTACGCTTCCCAAGGCGCTGCCGGCCGGCAGCTACACGCTCAGCTATCATGTCGTGTCGACCGACACACACCGCGTCGAGGGCAGCTACAGCTTCAAGGTCAAGTAAATGTTCGACGCGAGCGCGGTGATCCTCAGACTCGGGCTGTATCTCGACCTGATGGCGCTCTTCGGCATCGCCGCGTTCGCACTCTATGCACTGCGCGGCGACGAACGGCGCTTCGACGGCGCGATCGCCCTGGGTCCATGGCTTTGGGTCAGCACTGTCCTGGGAACGCTCTTGTCGCTTGGCGGCCTGCTCATGCTCGCCGCCGGGATGGCGGGCGTCTCGCTCGCGTCGGTCGATCTCGCGTCGGTCGAGTTGATCGTCGGCGCGACCAGCGTCGGCGCGGCCTGGATCGTGCGCATGGCCATGCTCCTGCTCGCGTTCGTCGCCGTTCTCGCGCTCCGCCGCCGGCCGGCACCCGCCTTGTCGCTCGTGGCGGGGGCCGGAGCGATCGCACTGGCCAGTCTAGCCTGGGGCGGCCACGGCGCCATGGACGAAGGTGCTGTGGGCTGGGTCCATCTGACTGCGGATATCGGCCATCTGCTTGCGGCCGGCATCTGGGTCGGCGCGCTACTCGCGCTGTTACTACTGGTGTTCCGGCGGCAAGATCTGGTCGATCGCGACCACCTCATCCTGTCGCACCGCGCGCTGGCCGGATTCTCGCTGGTCGGCACGCTCACAGTCGCGGCGATCATCCTCTCGGGGCTGGTCAATAGCTGGCTGCTGATCGGGCCTGCCAACATCCTCAAGCTGCCGTCGAGCCTGTACGGCCAGTTGCTCATTGCCAAGCTGCTCCTGTTCGGTGCGATGGCGGCGCTCGCAGCGACCAATCGTTTCAGATTGGTCCCGCAATTCGAACGGTCGCTCCCGTCGGCCGACCATAGAGCGGCGCTCCGCGCGCTCCGGCGCAGCCTGGCCATCGAAACCGGTTGCGCGGTCGCCGTGCTGGCGCTGGTCGCGTGGCTGGGAACGCTCGAACCACCCATGTCCGCAATGTGAACGCGGTACCGGAAGGAAAGACGAAGATGCCCGAACGCGACGCAAGCGCAGGCGCACAAGACCCGCCGACGTTCACACCTCCGCTCGGGACGGGCGACACCGAAGACTATGACCGCGCGATCCGTATCTGGACGCGCGAGCTGCGCTGGCGTGGCGCCATGCTCGACTTGCTCGCGCCCTGCGCGGGCGAGACGATCGCCGATGTCGGATGCGGAACCGGCAGCTTTGCGATTCTGCTCAAGAAGCAGCACCCCGAAGTGGAGGTCATCGCAATCGATCCCGATGCACAGGCGCTGGACATCGCGCGCAACAAGGCAAGCCGCGCGGGCGTCGAGATCGACTGGCGCCAAGGCTTCGCCGACACGCTTCCCCCGCAAGATGCCGATGCGGTCACATCCAGCCTCGTGTTCCACCAGGTCCCGCTTGCCGGCAAGCGAAGCGGCTTGGTGGCGATGTACCACGCGCTGAAACCGGGTGGGCGCCTCGTCCTTGCCGATTACGGGCGCCAAGGGGGCCTGATGCGGCTCCTGTTCCGGCTCACCGTCCAACGACTCGACGGCGTCAAAGACACCCAGCCCAACGCCGATGGCGTCCTTCCCGGCCTGATCGCCGACGTCGGCTTCGCCGGAGTGACCGAGCGCCAGCGCATTCATACGATGACCGGCACGATCGAAATTCTCACCGCGGACAAGCGCTGAACGGCACGCGTCAGTCCGACAGGCTGCCGAATCAATTAGGGTCTTGACCCTGACATGATGTCAAGCTCCACACAGACTCGCATCGGAGGACCGTCAGATGAACCATGCCGACCACCATGCGCATCCCGGAAGCGATTGCTGCGCCGGCGACGCCAGAAACGAAGGCAAGGTGAAGGACCTGGTCTGCGGCATGACCGTGGACCCTGAGACCACGCCGCATCAGGCGTCGCATGACGACCAGGACTATCATTTCTGCAGCGCGGGCTGCCGGACCAAATTCGTCGCGAACCCGCAAGCTTATCTAGGTGATCGGCGCCCTGCGCCCGCCGTCAATCCGGGAGCGATCTGGACCTGTCCGATGCACCCGCAGATCCGCCGCGAAGGGCCGGGCACTTGCCCGATCTGCGGCATGGCGCTCGAACCCGAAGAGCCCTCGCTCAACGACGCGCCCAACCCCGAGCTCATCGACTTCACGCGACGATTCTGGGTGTCTGCGGTTCTGTGCGCGCCGCTGCTTGGCGTTTCGATGGGCGCCGAGATGCTTGGCATCCATCTCGTGGATCCGATGTGGTCGCCCTGGGTGCAACTGCTGCTGACGGCGCCGATCGTGTTGTGGGGCGGATTGCCCTTCTTTGAGCGCGGCTGGGCATCGCTCAGGACCCGACACTACAATATGTTCACGCTGATCGCGATCGGCGTCGGCGCGGCATTCCTCTACAGCCTGGTCGCAACGGTCGCGCCCGGCCTCTTGCCGCCGAGCTTCCGTGAACATGGCGCGATGGTGCCGGTCTATTATGAAGCGGCCGGCGTGGTCGTGACACTGGTCCTGCTCGGCCAGCTGCTCGAGCTCCGCGCCCGCGCGGCGACCGGACGCGCGATCCGCGCGCTGCTCGACCTTGCGCCCAAGACGGCGCGGCGGCTCGATGCCGACGGTATCGAGCGCGAGGTGGCGCTGGCCGAAATTGCCGTCGGCGACAAGCTGCGCGTCCGGCCCGGCGAAGCCATTCCGGTTGACGGCGTGGTGATCGAGGGCCGCTCCTCGGTCGACGAATCGATGCTGACCGGCGAGCCCGCACCAGTGCTCAAGGAAGCGCAGGCCCAGGTCACCGGCGGCACGGTCAACGGCACCGGGAGCCTGGTGATCGACGCGCAGGCGATCGGTTCCGACACCGTACTCGCCCGGATCGTCAAGATGGTGGCGCAGGCGCAGCGCAGTCGTGCGCCGATCCAGACGGTGGCGGATCGCGTCTCGGGCTGGTTCGTGCCGCTGGTCGTCGTAGTCGCGCTGGCCGCTTTTACGGTGTGGAACTTGGTTGGCCCCGAGCCGCGCTTCGGCCATGCGCTGCTGAACGCGATCGCGGTGCTGATCATCGCTTGTCCCTGCGCGCTCGGACTCGCGACACCGATGTCGATTATGGTCGGCACCGGGCGCGGCGCGCATGCCGGCGTGCTGGTCAAGAATGCCGAGGCGCTGCAGGCGCTGGAAAAGGTCGACACGCTGGTGATCGACAAGACCGGGACGCTGACCGAGGGCAAGCCCAGGCTGATCGCCGCCGAGGCGCTCGGCGACCTAGGCGAAGACGCACTGATCGCCGCTGCGGCGGCGGTCGAGAGCCGTTCGGAGCATCCGCTGGCGCGTGCGATCGTCGAGGCGGCCGAAGCCAGGAAGCTCACGTTGGAGCCGCTCGAAAATTTCGAATCGCAGACCGGCCTCGGCATTAGCGGCCGCGTCGGCGGTCGTGCGGTGGTCGTCGGCAATGCCGCGCAGATGCGGCGTGTCGGCGTCGACCCGGCCGCGCTCGACAAGGCGGCGGAGGCGCATCGGGCAGAGGGCGCCGGCGTCATGCTGGTGGCGATCGATGGGCGCCTCGCCGGCCTCATCGCGGTTGCCGATCCGCTCAAGGAATCCGCGCGCGCCGCGATCGCGGAGCTGCACCGTGACGGGCTCAGGATCGTAATGCTGACCGGCGACAGCCGGGGAACGGCGGAGGCAATCGCGCGCCAGATCGGCGGGATCGATGAAGTCCATGCCGATCTCAAGCCCGACGACAAGGCGCAGATCGTCGGTGAGCTCAAGGCGAAGGGCGCGACAGTGGCGATGGCCGGCGACGGCATCAACGATGCGCCCGCGCTCGCCGCGGCCGATGTTGGCGTGGCGATGGGCACCGGCACGGATGTCGCGATCGAGAGCGCAGGCATGACGCTGACCAAGGGCGACCTGGCGGCGATGGTGCGCGCGCGGCGGCTCGCACACGCGACGATGGGCAATATCCGCCAGAATTTGTTCTTCTCGTTTCTGTTCAATGGGATCGGCGTGCCGGTCGCGGCGGGCGTGCTCTATCCGGTCGCAGGCATATTGATGTCACCGATGTTTGCGGGCGCGGCGATGGCGCTGTCGAGCTTCACGGTGGTATTGAACGCGCTCCGGCTAAATAGGGTCAAGCTGTGAACATCGGCCAGGCCTCGGAGGCGAGCGGCGTGTCGCAGCGGATGATCCGTCACTATGAAAAGATCGGGCTGATCCCGCACGCACCGCGTCGTGACAGCGGCTATCGCGACTATTCGCCGGCCGATCTCCACCGGCTGCACTTCATCGCCAATGCACGCGACCTGGGCTTTCCGATCGAGGAAATCCGCGTGCTGCTCGACTTGTGGAACGACCGGGGCCGATCAAGCGCGGAAGTGAAGGCGCTGGCGACCGCGCGAGCCGAGGAACTCCAGCGCAAGGCAGAAACACTAGAGGCGATGCGCCATACTTTGGTCGATCTGGCCGAGCGCTGCCATGGCGATGCACGGCCTGACTGCCCTATCATCGAAAGGCTCGCGCGCGATGGCTGATTCCGGCACCCGTAACCTTCTTCGCAGCCGCAACGAATTGACTCCCGTGGAAGGGAGGAGCATTTTCATACTGTGCTGAAGTTGCTGCGCCATCTCCTGTGCATTGGCATCCTGTTCGGCCTCGCCGGAAACGGGATAGCGGTCGCGGCGCCGTGCCTGTTGATGACGCAGGACCAGATCGCTTCCAATGCCGCCATGCCGGACTGCAAGATGGCAACCGGCTGCATGGACTGCGCGTCCAAAGCCGGTAAGACCGACAAGGGTTCCAAACCCGGCTGCATGGCAATGGCCGCGTGCAGCGCTGTGCTCGGCGTCAAAGATTCGGCCGCGCCGTCGACGGCCCAACTGACACCGATTGCCGGAGCGTTCTGGCCGACATCGGTCATCCTTACCGGCCACGACACCGGGCCTGAACCGGAACCACCCACCTTCCTTGCCTGACCTTCGCGCGCGGGTTCGCGCTTCCTGAAGCCCTGAGCGGCTGACGGAGCGCGCCGTAACCCGCGCCAGAGTGAATTTCAGACCAAGGATAGTATCATGAAAACGATCAACCTGTCGGCCGCGACGATCGCGGTCGCGCTTTCAACTCTCGCAATCACAGCACCCGCGTTCGCGCAGGGCGCCGCATCCAGCCAGGCCCAGGGTCACTATGAGTGGCAGCGGGCTCCGCAATATGGGCCGCGTGCGCCGTTGCAGGCACCGCGGCGTGTCTGGGTGCCAGATGCCACGCAGGTCGCAAGCTGCAACTGCGACATGATGAAGATGAGCAGCACTGCCGCCGCTAACTGCATGAAGGGAATGCCTGGCATGGCATCGCCTTCGGCCCCTTCGGCCGGCTAGGCACAGGTTCTGGCCGCTTCAGGTCGCATAGACGGCTAGGCCAGCAGTGGCGGCGGGATGCCCCCCATTCCGCCGCCACTGATGTGCCCGTCACTTGCGCGATGCCGGCCTGATCTCGCGATCAGGAGATTTCCATGCGATTGTTTCTATGTCTGCCGCTGCTCGCGGCGATTCCCGGCATTGCGTCCGCCGGGCCGCTCACCTTCGACGCTGCGCTCCAGCGCGCCCGGCAGGAAGCGCCGTCGCTCAAGGCCAAGGCGCTCGGCGCCGATGCCGCGCGTTCGGCACGCGGTGCGGCCGGTGCGCTGCCCGATCCGACGCTGGGCGTGAGTGTCGAGAGTTTCCCGATCTCGGGACCGCTCGCGTTTGAGCCGCAGCGGGACAATTTCACCATGGCGCGGGTCGGGGTATCCCAGGACATTCCCAATCTCGCCAAGCGCCATGCGCAACAGGCGCGCGCCGATAGCGACATCAAGGCGGCGGAGGCCGATACGGCAGTTGAGGCTCGCACCGTCGAAGTTGGCACCGCGCTCGCCTGGATCAACCTGGCCTATGCCGAGCGCAGGTTGGCCGCGCTCGACGACCTACTGTCACGGCTCCAGCGCGTGGTAGGGACCACGACCAGCGCGGTCGCTTCCGGCAACGCCCGGCCGGCGCAGACACTTGCCGGACAGCAGGCGGTCGCGGCGCTGCAGGATCGCCGCAGCGAACTGGTCTCGAACGTCGCGCGTGCGCGTGCGACATTGACCCGCTGGACGGGCGATCCGGCGCCTGAGATTGCCGGGCCGATTCCTGATTTTGCAGTCGATCCAGTTGCGCTTCGAGCGGGCCTGGATCGGCAACCAACCATCCGGATGATCGATGCCCAATCCGGCCAGGCGGATGCTGATGTTCGAATGGCCGATGCCGGCCGGCGCTCCGACTTCGGTGTCAACCTGGCCTACCAGCGCCGCGATCCCCGCTTCGGCGATTATGTCTCGGCAGGCGTGACCGTCAGTCTGCCCTTCTTCACCCGCAATCGTCAGAACGCCCAGATCGCCGAGGCCCAGGCTAATGCCGGGCGAATACTGGCCCAGCGCGAGGCGGCCCGACGGGCGCTCGCTGCCGACCTCGAAGCCGATCTTGCCGACCATGTCATGCATCACGAGCAATGGATGCGGGCACACGGCACGTTGCAACCGCTCGCCGAGCAGCGCGTCAAACTGGAAACCGCCAGTTACGCGGCAGGGCGCGCCAGCCTCGTGGATATCGCAGACGCCTACGCCGCGTTGGCGGACGCGACCCTGACCACCCTCGACCGCGAAGCTTTGGTTGCCGCCGATGGCGCCCGGCTGACTCTCACCTACCGGAGCGAAGAGCGATGAGCCTCATGATATCACCGCGCGCCCGACTGGGTCTTGCCGCCGCAGCGCTCGCCCTCGTCGCCGGTGGCGCAGGCTATGGCATCGCCCATCTCGGCGGACATGAAGGCGCACCCGAGCAAACAGCCGATGCCGGCCGCAAACCGCTCTACTGGTATGACCCGATGGTGCCGTCGCAGCACTTCGACAAGCCAGGCAAATCGCCGTTCATGGATATGCAGCTCGTCCCCAAATATGCCGACGAGGGCGGGAGCGAGGCACCCGGCGTGCGGATCGATCCGGCCACGGCGCAGACGCTGGGGCTGCGCACGGTCGTCGTGCGGCGCGGCGAGCTGGCGAGCAGCCTGACCGCCACCGGCACGATCGATTTCAACCAGCGCGATGTCGCCATCGTCCAGACACGCGCAGGCGGATTCGTCCAACGGGTCTATGCCCGCGCGCCCGGCGACATCATCGGCGCCGGTGCCCCGCTTGCCGACCTGCTGGTGCCGGAATGGGGCGGCGCACAGGCCGAGTTTCTCGCGGTCCGCCGCGCCGGCAACGCGGCGCTGACCCAGGCGGCACGGCAACGGCTCATGCTGCTCGGCATGCCGGCAGGCACGATCGCTTCGGTCGAGCGGACGGGGCGGCCGCACAATGTCATCACGATCTCCACGCCGACCGGGGGCGTGATCAAGACACTGGATGTACGCGCTGGCATGACGATGACGGCAGGGCAGACACTCGCCGAGGTCAACGGCCTCGGCACGGTCTGGCTCAATGCCGCGGTGCCCGAGGCGATCGCCGGTCCGCTCAAACCCGGACAGACCGTGCAGGCCACGCTCGCGGCGTTCCCCGGCGAAACCATCTCCGGCCGCGTGGCCGCGATCCTGCCAGAGACCCAGGCCGACAGCCGCACGCTGACCGTCCGGATCGAGTTGCCCAATCGTGGCGGGCGCCTGCGTCCCGGCATGTTCGCGACCGTGTCGTTCGGCGGAGCCACGCAACCGGCGCTGCTGGTGCCGTCCGAAGCGCTGATCCGTACCGGCAAGCGGACATTGGTGATGCTCGCGCTCGACAAGGGGCGCTACCGGCCGGCCGAGGTGCAAACCGGAAGGGAGTCCGGTGACGACACCGAGATCCTCGCGGGCCTCAACGAAGGCGAAAAGATCGTCGCCTCGGGCCAATTCCTGATCGATTCCGAGGCCAGCCTGTCGGGTCTGCAGGCGCGCCCGATCGGCGGGACGACTCCGGCAGCGGCTGCCAAGCCCGCAGCTACCGCGGCGCTCTACGAGACCGTCGGCAAGATCGAGCAGATCACCGCTAATACGGTAACGCTGAGCCACGAACCAGTGCCGGCGATCGGCTGGCCGGCAATGACGATGACCTTCCAGCTTCCCGATCCGAAGATCGCGCGCGGCCTCAAGACCGGCGATCGAGTCCGTTTCGGGTTCGATCAACCTCCGGCCGGACCGACGGTGCGCCGCATGGCGAAAGTAGCAGGCCAGTGATCGCCCATCTCATCCGCTGGTCGGTCAGGAACCGCTTCTTCGTCTTGATCGGCGTACTGGCGCTCATTGGCGTGGGCGTCTGGGCGGTGCGATCGACCGCGATCGACGCGCTCCCCGATCTCTCCGACACGCAGGTCATCATCCGCACCAGCTACCCCGGCCAAGCGCCGCAGATCGTCGAGAACCAGGTCACGTATCCGCTGACCACGACCATGTTGTCGGTGCCCGGCGCCAAGACGGTGCGCGGCTACTCCTTCTTCGGCGACAGTTTCGTCTATGTGATCTTCGAGGACGGCACCGACCTCTATTGGGCACGCAGCCGCGTGCTCGAATATCTCAACCAGGTGCAGGGACGGCTGCCGGCAAGCGCCCGCAGCGCGCTCGGACCGGACGCCACCGGGGTCGGCTGGGTCTATGAATATGCGCTGGTCGACCGCACCGGCCGCCACGACCTGTCGCAGCTCCGCGGGATTCAGGACTGGTTCCTGCGCTACGAGCTGAAGACGGTGACCGGCGTCGCCGAGGTCGCCAGCATCGGCGGCATGGTCAAGCAGTATCAGGTGCTGCTCGATCCAGTGAAGCTGGCCGCTTATGGGATCACCCATCAGCAAGCGGTCCAGGCGATCAGCCAAGCCAACCAGGAAGCGGGCGGCTCGGTGCTGGAGATGGCCGAGGCCGAATATATGGTCCGCGCCTCGGGCTATCTGAAGACGCTCGACGACTTCCGGGCGATTCCGCTCAGGACCGCCGCCGGTGGCGTGCCCGTGCGTCTGGGTGATGTCGCCACGATCCAGATCGGTCCCGAGATGCGGCGCGGCATCGCCGAGCTGAACGGCGCGGGCGAGGTCGCCGGTGGCGTGGTGATCCTGCGTTCGGGCAAGAACGCGCGAGAAACGATCGCTGCGATCAAGGACAAGCTCACCGACCTGAAAAAGAGCTTGCCACCCGGCGTCGAGGTGGTGACGGTCTATGATCGTTCGCAGCTCATTGATCGCGCAGTCGACAATCTCACTCACAAACTGATCGAGGAGTTCATCGTCGTCGCGATCGTCTGCGGCCTGTTCCTCTGGCACGTCCGCTCGGCGCTGGTCGCGATCCTCACCCTTCCGCTTGGGGTGCTGGCGGCGTTCGTCGTCATGCGGTTCCAGGGGGTCAATGCCAACATCATGTCGTTGGGCGGCATCGCCATCGCGATCGGCGCGATGGTCGATGCCGCTGTCGTCATGATCGAGAATGCCCACAAGAAGATCGAGCGCTGGGAGCAGGATCACCCGGACAAGCATCTCGAGGGCGAGATGCGCTGGATCGTCATCACCGAAGCCGCCGCGGAGGTCGGCCCGGCGCTGTTCTTCAGCCTGCTGATCATCACGCTCTCCTTCATTCCCGTGTTTACACTCGAAGGACAGGAAGGGCGGCTGTTTGCGCCGCTCGCTTTCACCAAGACCTATGCGATGGCGTCGGCGGCGATCCTGTCGGTGACGCTGGTGCCGATCCTGATGGGTTTGCTGATCCGAGGGAGGATCCCGCCCGAGCAATCCAACCCGGTCAACCGCTGGCTCACCAATATCTACCGGCCCGCGATCGACTGGACGATGCGGCGACCGAAGACAGTGCTCCTGATCGCGGCGCTGGTCTTTGCGACCACGGCCTGGCCGCTCACCCGTCTCGGCGGCGAGTTCATGCCGAATATGGACGAAGGCGACCTGCTCTACATGCCGTCGGCACTGCCCGGGTTGTCGGCGGCGAAAGCCTCGCAACTGCTCCAGCAAACCGACCGGCTGATCAAGACCGTGCCCGAGGTTGAGAGCGTATTCGGCAAAGCCGGCCGTGCCGAGACCGCCACCGATCCGGCACCGCTGGAGATGTTCGAGACTACCATCCAGTTCAAGCCGCGCGATCAATGGCGGCCGGGGATGACGCCCGACAAGCTCGTTGAAGAACTGGACCGCACGGTGAAGCTCCCCGGCCTCGCCAATGTCTGGGTGCCGCCGATCCGCAACCGCATCGACATGCTCGCGACCGGCATCAAGAGCCCGATCGGGGTCAAGGTGTCGGGTGCCGATCTCGTCCAGCTCGACCGTATCGCCCATGACGTCGAGACGGTGGCGAAGACCGTGCCCGGCGTCAGTTCGGCGCTCGCGGAGAGACTGACCGGTGGGCGCTATGTCGATGTCGACATCGATCGCGCTGCCGCCGCCCGGTTCGGGCTCAACATCACCGATGTGCAGGCGATCGTCTCGGGTGCGATCGGTGGCGAGACGATCGGCGAAACGGTCGAAGGTTTAGCCCGCTATCCAATCAGCGTGCGCTATCCGCGCGAGCTGCGCGACAGCCTAGAGGGTTTGCGGGCACTGCCGGTCCTCACCCCTTCAGGCCAGCAAATAACGCTCGGTACGGTAGCGAACATATCGATCGCTGAAGGGCCGCCCATGCTCAAGACTGAGAATGCGCGGCCCTCGACCTGGGTCTATGTCGATGTGCGCGGACGCGACCTCGCCTCAGTCGTGGGCGATCTCCAGCGCGCGGTGGCGAAACAGGTAAAGCTCTCGCCGGGCGTCAGCATCGCCTATTCCGGCCAGTTCGAATATCTTGAGCGCGCCGTCGCTAAATTGAAGCTGGTCGTGCCCGCGACGCTGCTGATCATCTTCGTGCTGCTCTACATGATCTTCGGTCGGTTCGACGAGGCGGCCCTGATCATGGGTACGCTGCCGTTCGCGCTCACCGGCGGGATCTGGACGCTCTATTTGCTCGGCTTCAACCAGTCGGTCGCGACCGGGGTCGGGTTCATCGCACTCGCCGGCGTTTCGGCGGAGTTCGGCGTGGTGATGCTGATCTATCTGAAGAACGCGCTTGAGGAGCGGGACGCCAATCCGGATGCAGCCGAGGTAAAAGCCGCGGTGCGCGAAGGCGCGCTGCTTCGCGTCCGGCCCAAGGCAATGACCGTCGCGGTGATCCTGGCCGGCCTGCTGCCGATCCTGCTCGGATCGGGGGCTGGCTCCGAGGTGATGAGCCGGATCGCCGCGCCGATGATCGGCGGGATGCTGACCGCGCCGCTGCTGTCGATGTTCGTCCTGCCCGCAGCCTATCTGCTGCTCCGCAAGCCGAAGACCAAGCCGACCCATCAACCCGTTTAATCTGCAAGGAGAAGACCATGCACTATGTACGACTGACCATTGCCCTCGGCTTCGTCGCCCTGACCGCTGCGTGCGGCAAGAAGGCGGAGACGCCCGTTGCGGCCGAGACCAACCAGGCGGCGCCTGCCGCAGCCATGAGCGGCGATATGGGCAATATGGCGATGGCAACCTCCACAACCTCGGCCATCAAGGCCAAGGGTCATGGCACGGTCACCGCGATCGACGAGACCGCAGGCACCATCACGCTCAACCATGGTCCGATCCCCGAAGCAAAATGGCCGGCGATGACGATGACGTTCAAGGCAGCACCCGCGATCACCGGTGCGGCAAAGGTAGGCGAGAAGGTCGATTTCGACGTCACACTTACCGGAAGCTCGGGAGAGGTTACCGGCGTTCACCCGCAATGACCGCTTCGGAGCCGGGATGGCTGACGCCATTCCGGCTCCGTGCTTTCAGGCCAGCGCGCCCCGCGCGATCATCGTGAGCAGGAGGATGCCGAGGGCGCCGCGATAGATGACGAAGGGCCACGCGGAGAAGCGCTCAAGGATTCGCATCAACGCCCAGATTGCCGCGAAGGCGGAGATTGAGGCCGTGAGCAAGCCCAGCCCCAGCACCGACCAGCCATGCAGGTCGAGCCCTGCCCGGTGGAGTTCCCACAGCTCCTTAAGCCCGGCAAGCGCGATCGCCGGGATACCCAGCAGGAAGGAGAAGCGCGCCGCCTCCTCGCGCTTGAAGCCGAGCGCCAAGGCAGCGGTGAGGGTCGAGCCCGACCGCGACACACCAGGAATCAAGGCACCTACCTGAGCAAGCCCGACCACAAGCGCATCGACAAGCGAGGAGTTCTCGACGGTACGCCGATGCCGTGCCGTGATCTCGGTCAGTGCCATCAGCAGCGCCATGCCAATACAGGCCCAGCCGATCACTGTGAGGCTGCGAAGCGGCGAAGCGCATTGGTTGAGGATGGTGCTGAGCGCGCCGCCGGCGATCACGATCGGAAGGGTGGCGAGCCCAATCCGCAGCGTCAGACGCAGGTCGGCGTCGTCAAAACGCCGCTGGGTGATAGCTGAGACGGAGCCACCTGCGAGCCGGATCACGTCCCTCCGAAAATAGCTGACTACCGCCACCAGGGCGGCAAGCTGCATCGCCGCCGAGAAAGCCGCGCCGGGGTCGCGCCAGCCCAGCAGTGCGGGAACGACGCGCATATGAGCTGTCGAGGATATCGGGAGCAGCTCGGTTATTCCCTGGACCAATCCCAGCCACGCGACCTTGGCATAACCAAGCGACACGAAGCCGGTATCGACGCCAGGCGAGCATGCGGCGGTCATAGGCTATCTTTCTCTGTATAGAGCGGACTGCCTCAGGACGCCCGCCGCCGATTGAACGAGAAACCGACGAATATCGCGGCGGCCATCGCAAACTGAGTCAGGATCGACTGCCAAGTCGGGAAGATGCCGAGCATCGAAAGGCGCGGCGCTGCCGCCAACGGCGCGATGTCGATGATCCCCGCCTCCTGAAGCGCCGCGACGCCCTTCCCGGCCAGGACAACCGTCAGCCCCGCCATCAACCACGAGCTGTAGGAGAAGAATTGGGCGATCGGCAACTGGCGGCTGTAGCGCAGCATGGCCCAGGCGATCACGCCTAGCAGCAATACCGCCGCGCCGGCACCCGCGAGCAACGCACCGCCATTACCCTGCGCCCAGAGCGCCGCGTAGAACAGGATCGTCTCGAACACCTCCCGGTATACGACCACGAAGGCGAGTCCGCACAAGACCCAAGCCGACCGACCGGATAGGGCATGCGCCATCTTGTCCCGGATGTAGCGTTGCCATTGATCGGCTTGCGCCTTGCCGTGCATCCAGATTCCGACCGACAGCAGCACCACGGCAGCGAACAGCGAGCCGAACCCTTCGGTCAGCTCGCGGCTCGCACCACTGATGCCGATCGCATAGGTAGCGACGAACCAGGTGAGCAGCCCTGCCGCGAGTGCGCCGGCCCAACCGCCATGGACATAGGGAAGAACCTCGGTGCGCTCAGCCTTTCGGAGAAAGGCGATCATGGCGACAATGATGAGCAGGGCTTCCAGCCCCTCGCGCAGCAGGATCGTGAACGCTCCCACAAACGTCGAGGCATTGCTGGACGCGCTTGGCGCCAAAGCCGCTTCGGCGTCGTCAAACAAGCCGTTCAGGACGAGCACACGATTCGCGAGATCCTCCACCGAAACACCCTGATCGATGGCGGCGCGATATTCGCCCATCTCACCCTCGATCCGGCTCAGCAATGTAGCGTCGCGTGCGCCTAGGGTGGGCTCGACCGGTTCGAACCCGTCGAGATAAGCGGAGAGTGCAATCTCTTTGGCGGCGCGACGATCCCCTTTGCGGAAGGCGTCGAGGCTGGCGGCGAGCTTTCCCCGAACCAGCGCCAGCGAAGCCGGGGCCTGCGCGACCTCCGCTTCCGGGTGTCGGCGCAGATAGGCCATCACCGCCAGCGCCGGCCGTTCGCCGATGCTCGACGCAAGCGCCGCCGGGGTGAGCGACACCAAAGTCTTGAGGTCAGGTATGCGCTGCCGAAGCGCCGAATCCGTCTTCCACAGGCGTTCGCCTTCGCGTGCCTGCGCATCGGTAAAGGCAAAGCTCCCGGCCCGCAGCGCGAGCGCCCAGCGATCTTCGCTTGGGAGATCGGCGAAGCTCTGCATGGCGGTCCCGTCAATGCCCTGGCCGATGACCTGATACAGCGCGAATATGCTTCGCTGGCGGGCGCGGGTCAGATCGGTGAAGGCGATCGGCGGGGTGCTGAGCTTGGCGGCATTCGGGCCATGCCCATCACCGGTCGCGCCGTGGCACACGGCGCAGGTCGTCTGGAACAATCCCTCGCCCCGTGGGAAGCTCGGCGGCGTGGCGGGGGCGAGCGGGACGGGATAGGCCTGGAGAAGGTCTGCCGCCAGTCCGTGCGCCAGTGTCGCGACTTCTTCGGGCGATCCCTTGCGGCCGATAACGGCCTGGAGGCGCGCGGCCCCCGACATCAATGCCGCGCGCTGCGGCGTGGACGGCAAGGTCCTGAGCCGCGCCGTCACGGATGCCGCGAATTCCGTCATCTCGGCATATTCAGAAGCGCTTTTTATCCGGCCTTCATCGACAGCGCCGCCATAGTCCACGGCCATATAGTCGAGCAGCCGCCAGGCGGTTTGCACGTCGTTCGGGTCGGCGGCCGGTGCCGCGCTCAGCCCGGCCGGTGTCGTGACGAGCCAAAAAAGTGCGATAACCGAGGCGAGGACGCGCCGAGCCGTTGCCGCTGAGAATCGGCGAAAAGGGAGGTAGGACATCGTTACGCCCTACAACCTCTAGTAGCTGTAGAAGCAAGAACTTTGCGAGCACGACGCAATAGCAATTATCGGGACGGTGTGATGCGCGTCATGGACGAGGATCGGTCGGCCCGGATCAATAATAGTCGACGAGCTGGATCTCGCGGACGGCACCGCCGTCGACCGTGAGCTTCACGCGTCTTCCGGCAGCTCCGAAGCGCCAGCGCCAGAGCGCCCCTCGCGTATAGGTGACATCGACCGGACGGCCGTCGACCGCAACGATCCGATCGCCGATCACCCAACCGTCGCGCGCCGCAGGACTTCCCGCCGCGACATGGACCACAACGAGGGCGTTGGTGGAAGTCGCCAGGCCGAGGCCACTATGGTCCTCCAGCATGGCCGGTCGGCGGCTTGCCGCGAGCGCGTGAAGCCACAGCCGTCCGATCGTGAAGTCGAGCACCACGTCGAATTGGGCGAACAACGGCAGGCCGATATTGCCAACCGTGCTGCCGGAAAGCCAATCATCGACGGCGAGCGCGGGGATGACATCCACCCTGAGGCCTGCAACCTCCGTGCGATCCACCATGAACGAGGTTGCGAGACGCTTGCCGTCGACACCGCCGAGAATCGCGGTTGAACGTGGCTTACCGTCCAGCAAGCCGTGTCGATCAGTATAGTCGCGCGACAGTATCAGCGCTGTGCTGCTCCCGAGGTCGACCACGAGCGGTACGGGATCGAGCCCGCCGATCGACGCATAGTCCAGCAGCTCGCGATTGCTCCCGTGCCCCATCGGCGCGGAAGCCCAATCCGGTCCGCCTGCAAAGCGCTCGGCCAAGGCGTAGCGAGCATTCGCGAAATCCAGCGCCAGGCATCGACCGGCGAGCACGTCCTGACCCAGTATCAGATCGATCTGCCTCCCGAACGCGGCCGACGCCGTATCGAGATCGGCAGTATAGGCCAGCGCAAGGTAGCGCGCCTGCTTGCCGATCACGACATCGAGGTCGCGGACGATCCCCGCAGAGGCTCGTCCGCCCAATCCGCGAATCGTGCGCTTCTCGGCACCGTCCAGTCCCAGTCGCCTCGCGAGCGAAGCGCTGATGATCGAAGCGGCGCTGCCGCTGTCGAGAACAGCCGTGACCGAAATTCCGCCAACGTCCGCGCGCACCACCAGCGTATCGCCGGTTGCCATTTCGAAGCTGTCCCAATCGGCATCGGAAGGGAGCCCGCTCCACAATCCGCCCCGACGCGCCATCATGGCGAGCAAGCGGGACGGCGTGGCAGCCATCGCCAAGCCACTGCCGGACAGAAGGCCGGCGAGTATCGATCGTCGCTGCACCGTCGAGACGTCCGAATTGCGCTTCACCACATTACTCGGTTGGTCGCTGTCTATAATCGCAGCGCTCGGTCGGCGCCTACTTCCTCCAGCCGCTGGAGGATCAAGCCTTTTCGCGAGAGATGGCATGTTTGCTAGGCGGCCGGCCGGGCAATCGCCTGGATGACGCGGCAATCGGCGATCCGCTGGCGATCGCAATTCCGGCTCATCGCCGCCAGTTCGTCGCGAAGGGCTGCGAGCTGTCCCAATCGTTCCTCGACTGCGGCGAGGTGGCGAGAGGCGATTGCCATGGCTTCCCCGCAATCGCGCCCAGGCTCGCTCGCGAGCGCAATGAGCGAGCGGATCTCCTCGATCGAGAAGCCCAACCTGCGGCCGTTGCGAACGAAGTTGAGCCGATCGACATCGCGAAGCGCATAGGTGCGCCGATTGGACTCGGTCCGCACCGGCCGGTCGAGCAACCCGATCTCCTCATAGAAGCGGATCGTCGTCACCTTGGTGGCGGTCGCGCGCGACAGCTCTCCGATCTTCATGCCGTCCTCTTTCCTGACTATCGCGAACTGCTCGCATTTTGCTTGCTCCTACAGTGACTAGAGATTGTAGGGAAGGCCGATGACCGAATCCGCTTCCAGCTCCTGCGCCTGTCATGGCGACGAGAAACGCGCGCAGCACGACCCTGCCTATCGAAGCGCGCTCACCATCGTCGTCGTCCTCAACCTCGCCTTCGGCCTGTGCGAGCTGGTCGGCGGCTTCATCGCCGACAGCCAGGCCCTGAAGGCGGATTCGCTCGACTTCCTCGGAGATGGCTCGATCAGCCTGTTGGGTCTGATGGCGCTCGCATGGTCTGCCCGCGCCCGCGCCGGGGTCGCACTCACCCAGGGGCTTTTCCTGGGCGGCCTGGGCCTGGGCGTCATCGGCTTCGCAATCTGGCGGGCGCTGCATGCGACCGTGCCGGAAGCGGAGCTGATGGGCGGGATCGGTGTGGTGGCACTTGCCGTCAACGTCACCGCGGCTTTGGTTCTCGCCCGTTTCCGCGAAGGCGACGCCAATGTGAAAGCCATCTGGCTGTTCAGCCGCAACGACGCCGTTGCGAACATCGCCGTGATCGTCGCGGCCGGGCTTGTCGCCTGGACCGGCAGCGCATGGCCCGACCTTTTGGTCGCCGGCGTGATTGCCCTCCTGTTTCTCCATTCTGCCTATGAGATCGTCCGCAATGCGCGGGGCGAACTCAGTCCCACCCTCTAAGTCCCAGGTCCCATGCCATCACGCTCGAACCCCTTGGCTTGCGCGCTCGTCGCGGTCGTCCTCGCCGCCGCATTCGGCGCCCCGGCTGCCCGTGCCCAGACGGCCGCACCCGCGAACGCCCCCGTCCTGACGCTCGCGGACGCTCTCGACCTCGCTGGTTCGGCCTCGCCCAATATCGACGCTGCCGATGCCGGCGTGCGTGCCGCGGGCGCGGCCCGCCGTGTCGCCGGTCTTCGGCCAAACCCGTCGCTGAGCGCCGACATCGAGAATGTCGGTGGTTCGCGCGCCTATAACGACATCGAAGCGCCCAAGCAGACCGTCTCGCTCGGCGTACCGGTCGAATTGGGCGGCAAGCGATCGGCCCGGATCGCGGTTGCCGATGCCCAGGGCAATCGCGCGCAGATCGAGCGCGTCGCGGCCGGCGCGGACCTCCGGCTGGCCGTAACGCAAGCCTATGTGGAAGCCGTCGCCGCCGATCGGCGTCTGTCGACAGCACGGGACCAGGCGGCGATCGCGGCAGAGGCGCTTCGCGCGGCCCATGTTCGGGTTGTGGCTGGTCGCGCGTCGCCGCTTGAGGAGCAGCGCGCCGAAGTGCTGCGGATCAGCGCCGACGCGGCGGTGGACCGCGCTGTCCGTCTGGCTGACCTGGCACGGGTAAATCTCGGCCGCCGGATTGGCCGGCCCGTGACGGGCGCGCTCGACCAGTCCTGGTTCGACCGGGTCGACGGCTATGGGCCGGCCCGCCGCGATGCGAACAGCAATCTCACCGTTGCGACCGCGCGGGCCGACGAAAAAGCGGCAGAGGCGCAACTTCGCCTCGCACGCTCGCAACGCCTTCCCGATGTGACGTTGAGCGCCGGAATCCGGCGCCTGCCGATCAACAATGACGTGGCGGCGGTGTTTGGCGTGTCCGTACCGCTGCCGTTCTTCAACAGCGGTGCGTCTTCGGTCGCGCAGGCAAGCGCCGAACGCGACAGAGTTGCGGCGCTCCGCCGCGCTGCCGAACTCGAAAATGAACAGGCAATCGGGCAAGCGCAGGCCGATGTCGCCAACGCCGCAGCGGCCGCTAGAACCGCCGCCGGGCCTTCCCTCGCCGCAGCGCAGGAGGCGGCGCGCATTGCCCGGATCGGCTATCGCGAAGGCAAGTTCGGCCAGCTCGATCTGCTCGAGGCGGAACGCACGCTGGCCGAAACCCGATCGGGCGCGATCGACGCACTTGCCGCTTTCCACAACGCCCAGGCCCAGCTCGACCGCCTGACCGCTTCCGCACGCAAGGACTGATCCGATGACGTCATCCCGTTTCCGGGCGGTCCCGCCGCTCCTCCTCGCCGTGCTGCTCACCGGATGTGGCGGGCATGCCGCTAAGGAGGATAGCGGCGAAAAGACCGAGGCGGCCGGGGAAGCCAAGGGCGAGAGCGGCAAGAAGGCAGATACAGTCAAGCTGTCGGCCGACCAGATCAGAACGGCCGGAATCGAGATCGTGCATCCGACCGTCGGCGGGAATGGCGGCGCGATCGAGTTGCCGGCAACCGTCGAGGGCAGCCCGCAAGGTACGCAAATCGTGTCCGCCGCGATTGCCGGGCGGGTGGTGGCGCTCAACCGCAATCTTGGCGAGGCCGTCCGGCGCGGCGAGACGCTGGCGGTGATCGAGAGCCGCGAGGCAGCCTCGCTTAAGGGCGAGGTCGAGGCGGCGCGCGCACGTCTCGCGCTCGCGCAGTCGAATTATGCCCGCGAGCAGCGCCTCTATGCCGAGCGCGTGTCGCCCGAGCAGGATCTGATTGCGGCGCGCACCGCGGCGACGGAAGCGAGTATCGCGCTTCGCCTCGCGCGCCAGCAATTGGCCGCCACCGGCGGCGGCGGTGGATCACTCAACCGCGTCGGCATCGTCGCGCCGATCTCCGGCCAGGTCATTGGCCGGAACGCCATGCTCGGCCAGACCGTGGCGGCCGATGCCGAACTGTTCCGCGTCGCCAATCTGTCGACCGTTTCCCTCTCGCTGTCGCTGTCACCGACGGACGCAAGCCGGGTGCGACCGGGCGCGGCTATCGCGGTGACGGCACCGGGGCGGACGGCGCAGGCCCGCGTCACCTTCGTCTCGCCCGCGCTCGACCCGCAGACGCGGCTCGTTCCCGTCGTGGCGACCATCGACAATCGAGCCGGTGAGTGGCGGGTCGGCGAATCCGTGACCGCCGCGATCCAGCTCGCCGGCAACGGCGACACCAGCATCCGCGTGCCGCTGACGGCGATCCAG
Source organism: Sphingomonas sp. PSPC2-2 (assembly GCF_049897725.1). Lineage (NCBI taxonomy): Bacteria > Pseudomonadati > Pseudomonadota > Alphaproteobacteria > Sphingomonadales > Sphingomonadaceae > Sphingomonas > Sphingomonas sp. PSPC2-2. The sequence continues at coordinate 30,038 of NZ_JAFCWU010000012.1, forward strand.
ACGATTGACGGCAAATCCGTCGTGTTCGTCCGGACCGAGGACGGCTTCAGGGCAACGCCGGTGACGCTCGGCGCCCAGTCGGGCGACACGATCGTCGTGGTCTCGGCCCTGACCGGGCGCGAACAGGTTGCGTCGGCCAACAGCTTCACCCTCAAATCCGAACTCGGCAAGAGTGCGGGCGGGGACGAGGACTGAGCCGTGATCGAACGTATCGTCACCCTTGCGGTCGCGCGGCGCTGGCTTGTCCTGCTGCTCACCGTCGTTGCTGCCATCATCGGGATTGCGTCGCTCAGGCAACTTCCGATCGACGCGGTGCCGGACGTCACCAACAATCAGGTGCAGATCAATGTGCGGGCGCCGGCGCTTGCGCCCGAGCTGATCGAGAAGCAGGTCACATTTCCCGTCGAGACCGCGCTTGCCGGCATCAAGGGCCTGGAGAGCACGCGGTCGCTGAGCCGCAATGGCTTCGCTCAGGTCACGGCGGTCTTTTCCGATACGACCGACATCTTTTTCGCGCGGGCCCAGGTGGCCGAGCGGCTCAACGACCTGAAGGAGGCGCTGCCGGCCGGGGTCACGCCCGAAATGGGCGCGATCGCGACGGGTCTGGGCGACATCTACATGTGGACGCTCCACTATCAGGAGCGTGGCCATGAGCGGCACAAGCCCGGCGAACCCGGCATCCAGCCCGATGGCAGCTATATAACGCCCGAAGGGGACCGCCTCGTCAGCGAGGCCGACCGGGCGACCTACCTCCACAGCGTCCAGGAATGGATTGTCGCACCGCAGGTGAAGTCGGTCGCGGGTGTCGCCGGCGTCGACTTACTCGGCGGCTTCGACAAGGAATATCTTGTCGTGCCCGACGTCCAGAAACTCGCCGCGCTCAAGCTCAGCCTGGCCGAACTTGGCGAGGCGCTGGAAGCGAATAACAGCGCGATCGGGGCTGGCGTGGTCGATCGCAATGGCGAGGGGTTGGCGGTGCGTGCCGACGCCCGCATCCGCAGCATCCCCCAGCTTCGCAACACCGTGATCGCCACCCGCGACGGCGTGCCGATCCTGCTTGGGCAGGTCGCCGAGGTCCGTCTCGGCCAGGGCATTCGCCTCGGCTCGGCATCGGAAAATGGCCGCGAGGTGGTGACCGGCACCGCCGTGATGCGGATCGGCGAGAACAGCCGCACCGTTTCGACCGGCGTGGGCGAACGGCTGCGCAAGATCGGCCCGTCGCTGCCGCCTGATGTCGTGATCGAGCCCGTGCTGGATCGCACCGCACTGGTGAACTCGACCATCTCGACCGTCGCCCGCAACCTGGGCGAAGGCGCGGTGCTGGTCATTGTCGTCCTGTTCCTGCTGCTCGGCAATTTTCGCGCGGCGCTGATCGCGGCAGCGGTCATCCCGGTCACGATGTTGCTGACCAGCTTCGGCATGCTCCGCGTCGGCGTCTCCGCGAACCTAATGAGCCTCGGCGCATTGGACTTTGGTCTGATCGTCGACGGCGCCGTCATCATAGTCGAGAATGCACTTCGCCGCCTCGCCGAGCGACAGCACCGCCATGGTCGGCAACTCGACCTCGGCGAGCGCCTGTCCGTGATCGCCCAGGCCGCGCGCGAGATGATCCGTCCCTCGGTCTATGGGCAGGCGATCATCATCATCGTCTATGTGCCGCTGCTGACTCTCCAGGGCGTGGAGGGGAAGACGTTCGAGCCGATGGCGCTGACCGTCATCATGGCGCTGCTATTCGCCTTCATCCTCTCGTTGACCTTCGTGCCGGCGGCGATCGCCGTCTGGCTGAGCAAACCGGTGGAGGAGAAGGAAGGGCGGATCGTCGGATGGCTGCGCCGGCGCTACGAACCGGGCCTCGACCATGCGCTCAGCCGCCCCAAGCTCACGATTGGCGTCGCCGTGGCATCGCTCGCGCTTGCGGCCGGCGGCTATCTGACGCTGGGCCAGGAGTTCCTGCCCCAGCTCGACGAGGGCAATGTTCTCGTGTCCGCTTTTCGCGTGCCGGGCACGTCGGTCGAGCAGAGCCAGAAGATGCAGTTCCAGATCGAGAAGGCCCTCGCCGGAATGCCCGAGATCAAGACGGTGTTCTCGCGGACCGGAACGGCCGAGCTGGCGTCGGATCCGATGCCGCCGAATGCGACCGACACCTTCGTCATGCTCAAGCCCCGCGATCAATGGCCCGATCCGAGCGAGGCAAAGGCAGACGTGGTCGAGCGTATCGAGAAACGGCTCGCCGGCGTTCCGGGCCATTCCTACGAGGTGACGCAGCCGATCCAGATGCGCTTCAACGAGTTGATTGCCGGCGTCCGCAGCGATGTCGCGGTCAAGGTGTTCGGCGATGACTTCGGCCAGATGAACGATGTCGCCGACAAGGTCGCCGCCGTGCTGCGCCGGGCCAAAGGCGCCGAGGACGTGAAGGTCGAGCAGACCGAAGGCCTGCCGATGCTCGATATCGCCTTCAACCGCGATGCGGCCGCCCGCCTCGGCGTCACCGCGAAGGACGTTCAGGCGGCCATTGCCGCGACGGTCGGCGGTCGCGAGGCCGGCGTCATCTTCGAGGGCGATCGCCACTTCCCCGTGGTCATCCGCCTGTCCGACGTCGATCGCGCCAATTTCGAGAGACTGGGGCAGGTGCCCGTGCCGACGCCCTCCGGCGCATCGGTGCCGTTGGCAAGCGTCGCCGATATCCGCATCGACGACGGCCCCAATCAGATCAGCCGCGAAAACGGCAAGCGGCGGGTCGTCGTCCAGGCCAACGTGCGCGGTCGCGACGTCGCGAGCGTGGTGGCGGAAGCGCAGGCGGCGATTGCGCGTGACGTGCGGTTGCCGGCGGGCATCTATCTCGAATGGGGCGGCCAGTTCGAGAATCTCGCATCGGCGCGCGCGCGGCTCGCGCTGGTCGTGCCGGGCTGTTTCGCGTTGATCCTGCTGCTGCTCTACGGCGCGCTCGGCTCGGCGCGCGATGCCGCGATCGTGTTCACCGGCGTTCCGCTGGCGCTGGTCGGCGGCGTCCTGGCGCTCGTGCTGCGCGGCATGCCCTTCTCGATCTCGGCCGCCGTGGGCTTCATCGCCTTATCCGGCATCGCGGTCCTCAACGGGCTGGTCATGGTGACTTCGATCCAGGATTTGATGCGCAACGGCGTGGATCGAGTGACGGCGAGCCGTGACGGCGCCCTGGCCCGGCTCCGGCCCGTCGCGATGACGGCACTTGTAGCGTCGCTCGGCTTCGTGCCGATGGCGCTTGGCCATGGGGCCGGCGCCGAAGTTCAGAAGCCGCTGGCGACAGTGGTGATCGGCGGACTGATCTCGGCGACTCTGCTGACGCTGTTCGTGCTGCCAACGCTCTATGCGCGATATGGTCGGCGAGAATTGCCGCGGTCGCACGATGACCAGGGGGAAACGGGCGCAGCGCCGACTGCGCACCATCCCGTCGGTCCTGTGGCTCCAAGCATATGAATGCCGCCGGGCGACCGACGCGCATGTCCAAACCGCTTGCGGCCAAAGGGGTCGGCCCATGTCTCAAGTGTGGTCTTAACGCCCGGCCCATGCGGCTTCCGCCGCACAGGCGCTTATGCTTTGCGGGACCAGCATGACAACCCGCCGTCGTGATCGGCGGCATGCCTTCAGCCAAGATAGGTGTGGAAACCGATCAGGAATTCATTCCGGTCAGGACTTGCCGAGAGCAGCGCGGATGGTCTTGAGCGCGTCTTCCAACTCCTGGGATCGGTATCCGCCCTCGTCCGCTTCGCAATCGAACAATCGTCCGTCATCGTCGCGGGTGAGCAGAAGGTTCAGCGCATCGAGCAAGTCGTCGTCCATCTTGTCTTCCTGACGCGACGTTGTCGCAAAAGGTCTTTGAGTCCGGACCTGTTGAACGGCGACGTGACGATTTCATACAATTCGAAAGACGGAAAGCCCAGCACGGGGCCGGGCTTTCGAGTTTGAACTATGGGAGGTGAGATCAGGCGGCGATCGCAAAAGGATCGACCAGCTTGTGAATCGGCTGGGCACGGCCCATCCAGGGCTCGGGCCGGATGCACCGCACCCAGTCGGCGAAGCTCGGCACGACGCCAAGATCCTCGATCACATGCTGTTCGCCGATCAGACGGACCGGGACGATACGGCCGGTCGACACGGTGATCGTCGCGCCGAAGAAGCGTTCGAGCATGAAGACGCCCTCGGCGTGATGGCGAAGTGCCCGGTGCCGAAAGTCGGCGGTGATCAGCTTCGACGGCTCGTCGAACCACTGGTGGAGCGGCAGATAATCCTCGGGTTCGCCGCCCCATTTGCGCACCGAGGAAAGCGCGTGATGATAACAATGTCCCATCGCGTGCCTCCTCAAATGTCGTAGCTGTGGTTTTCACACGTCTCGATCCGATAGTTGAAATCGAAGACGATGGTGCCCGCAGACACGTCGTAGATGAATTCGCCATAAGCACCCTCATTATTCTCCCATCCGGCATGCTTCTCCTCGAGCAGGGCGAAGCAGAAGCTCTCGATGGCGTTGGCGAGCGGCTGACTCAGGCGCGTGATTTCCTCCGAGCCGAATTCGGTCGAAGCGACCTCGACGCATGTCGCCGGCAGTTCGGCATCGGCGTCGCCGGCTTTCACCTCGATATTGTCGATCTGGCCGCTATCGCCATAGCCATTGAAACTGACGGTGACGCAGCTGATGCCGGCGTCACCGAGCGCTGCGAGCAGCACGGCCTTGTTGGCAGGATGCAATTCAGCAGCGCGCTGCTCATAGGCTTGGTAGCGGGCCATGAAATCCTCCGGGTCGAACGCCGGAGCCGGGATTTCGTCGGTCATGATGGATCTCCTTGAAACGCGAAAGCCCGGCGCTGGGCCGGGCTCGATGGGGTTCGGGAAAAGAAGGCGGGACGGCCGCAACCGCCCCGCCCGGTGCCGTTATTCGGCGGCGACGGCGTAATCGGCCGTCTGGTCGACATCGTCGGCGAGGAAGGCCGGAAGGCTGCTGGCATCGTCCGCCGGATCGTCGATCACAGGCGTGCGGAGCGGTTCGGGCAGCCAGCCGGCATCGGCGAGGAGGCGTTCGGCCTCGCGCGCCATGTCGTCCTTCTTCAGATGCTCGATCAGGCCCGCCGTCTGCGGACCCTTGGCCTCGGCGACCGCTTCGAGAATGCGCGGCTTGGTGATCCCGCCGAAATAATTCTCGACAGTTGGTGCCCAGCCCGCCGCGACCATGTCGAGTCCCACCGTGCGGGCGAGGACATGGGCATGGTCGATCCGGCGTGCGATCGTGTGCGCTGAGGTGCGGCCATTGTCGTATTTCGGGGCCGGCTCCCAGCAAGCGTTGACCGCATAGGCCGCGCAATGCGCGAACAAAGCGGCCTGCTCCGAGCCGTCGAGCAACTGAAGCGCGTCCCAGATCTCCTTGTCGGATTTGGGCAGACGGTCACGCCAGCGCGCGTGCCGCTCGGCAATCGCCTTCGCCGCCGGGCTGTCCTTGAGACCAGGCGCCTGGGCGGCGAACACCGCGCGGTTGACCGAGATGCCAAGGCAGGACTCCCGGCTAGCGAGGAAGAAGGTCGACAGGACTATGGCGTGCAGCACCGCGGCGAAGGCGATCGACGGACTCTGCGCGAAGGCGTCCTGAAGCGCGACGGTGCGCGTCGCGGTCAGCTCGCAGATGATGCGGTCGGGAAGCGGCTTGACCAACTCCTCGTCGCTGTCGTCCGATGGCGCGGGGTGTGCCGGCCTGCTGCCTTCGCCCGGCTGGCTGGGCTCGATCGCCGCATCGTTCGCCGCGACCTCGCCGGTGACCGGGTCAGGCTCCTGCTCGACCTGCGGTTCGTCATCTGGCCGCACATAGCCGCGCTCAATCAACAGGGTGCCGCGCTGGTCGAAGGTGACGAACGCACCGGCACGGGCGAGCTCGTCGGCATCGTAGGTCAGTGGACGTTCGACCAGGCTCGCGAGTTCGGTGTCGAGCGCGTCGATCTTGGCCTCGATCTCCTCGGGGAGCTCCGGCATATCCTGCCATTCGTCCTCAAGCGCCCCAGCCTCCTCATGGATTGCGTCGACACGGGCCTGCTCGGCTTCGCTGAGTTCGGGACGGGTGCCGTCGATCTCCCGCAGGCCGCGCTGGAACCCGTAGGGCAGCTCGCGCGACACCGTGACCCATTTCCAACCTTCGGTGCCGACCCGTTCGCCTTCGGCATTCAGCTTCTCGTCGACGAGCCGTTCGAGCAGGGCGACATCGGTGAGCCAGCCGCCATCATCATCCTCGAACAAGTCGCGCATCACGCTGCCGCCGGCTGCGACATAGGCGTCGAGACCGACGAAGCGCGCGCGGCGATCGGCGGCGCGAACACTGGCTTCGGTCAGGCGATCGCGAATGAACCTGGGCGCCATGGTGTAGCCATGGTTGCCCAGATCCCAGACCTGCTCCTGGCGCTCATGGTCCTCGCTGACCGCAAAAGCCATGAGTTGGTCCAGCGTCATGCCGTCGGCGGCATAGACGTCGTGCAGCGTGGGCGAGACCGAAGCCAGCTTGAGCCGCTGGGTCACGACCGCGGCGGTGGTGCCGAACACCGCGGCGATGGTCTCGGCATCGTCGCCCTTGTCGTTGAGCGTCCGCATCGCCCGGAATTCGTCGAGCGGATGAAGCCGTTCGCGCATGGCGTTTTCAGCGTAGGAGTCCTCCTCGGCCGAGATCGGTCCATCCGCTGCCTTCACCACGCACGGCACCGGGGCGTCCTTGGCGAGCCGCTTACGCTTCACCAGGAGCTGCAGCGCCGCATAACGTCGACCGCCGGCCGGCGCCTCGAACCGATCGGTCGCGTGACCGTCGGCGTCGAGCGTGGGGCGGACGTTGAGCGACTGAAGCAGGCCGCGACGGTCGATGTCGTCCGCCAGCGCCTCGATCGAGACACCATTCTTGATGCGCCGGACATTGGCCTGGGACAGGTCGATCCGGTCGAGCGGGATCGCCTGGACCGGGTCGAGGACCAGCCTGGGTTGAGATTTAGCCATGACGTTTCTCCATGGCGGGTGGGCCGGAGACTCTCTCCAGACCTTCACCCGCCACCCGCAGGGCTGCCCTCCTCTCCCTCTTCCTGAGGCGGATGCGGTGCGGACAGGATGCGTCGGCACGTCCCGCCTCGTCGCGGCGCCGAAGGCGGCAGATAGAAGGGGCGCCCTTGGCGAAGCCGGCCGGCGCGGCGGCGTGCGCGCGGGCCTGGGGGCCAGCCGCCGCCGTGCCCTCCGGCCCGAGCCAAGAGCGCATGCGCGGTCCAGACAGGAAGCGCGACCTCTGGCGGCGGCTGCGGCCGCCAGTGTGCGCACCACTGAAATCCGCGCGCAGTTGGGGGCGTTGCGGGGCAGGCTGTGCTGAAACTCGCAGTGACCCCCGCCGAAGATCCGGACCGAGGGGCCGAACGGATCAGGCGACCCCGGTCATTTTCCAATGCCCGAAGGCATTCATGGCGTGGAGGAGGTTGAATGCCAGGATCGACAGGGCCGCTTCCGCTTTCACCGCTCTCAACTTCCGTGTTAGGAACCTGCCGCCACCCGACATTCGTTTGATTGTGCCAAACGGATGCTCAACGGTGCAGCGCCTGATCCTCATTAGATCTGGATCGGCTATATACGGGCTTCCATCCGATCGAGCGCCGCCTGATCGAACAGGCGGTGGATCGTGCGCGGTGCGCCTGGAGTGCATTGCGATTTTATAGCGCACGTCTTGCACGCCCCCGTTCTGTAACGGATCGCTCGATTACGCGTGTGCTTGCCCGATGGTCGGAGTGTTTCGCCTGCGGAACAACGGATTGTGTCGCTCCCTTCGTCATAAACGGACTGAGTGGGGCGGAAGTGTTCGCTGTTCATCGCGCCGCGCTTAATCCGCGCTGATACCGTGATGGCGTCGCGCTCGCATCGGGCAGCTTTCAAGCGTTCGGGAGTTGAGTCGAGCGGTTCGGCATCCCTTCGGTCGAGCGATCGCGTGCGTAGAGGGTCTGGATCAGCGGACAGCCAGGATCCTGTCCGGCCTCGCAGGCCCGCACCGACTCAGCCAAGACGCGCTCCATCCGTTTAAGATCGGCGATCCGCGTTCGGACGTCCTTCAGGTGAACAGCGGCCAAGTCGCGCACCTCTGCGCAGGTGGCGTTTCCGCCGGCCGCCAGGCCAAGCAACGCCCGCACCTCATCGAGCGTGAAGCCGAGTTCCCGGGCGCGGCGCACGAATCCGAGCCGGTCGACATCCCCGCCACCGTAACAGCGATAGCGGCCTCGCCGCGGTGGCGGAGGCATCAGGCCGATCCGCTCGTAGTAGCGGATCGTCTCGATGTTACAGCCCGTGCGTCGGGAGAGTTCACCTATCTGAATCGCGGTGTCCGCCATGCTGCTCTACGCCTTTCAATTCGGGGCTTGACTCTGTAGTCGCTACAGATCGTATTTAACGAGCCTCAGCCCTCTTGGGCAAGCTGCGGTCATGACCGCAGCATCGCTCAGAGGGTCCCATCGAAGTCGCCGAGGCCATCCAATGCCCATCCAGAATCCTCTCATACGCGCTGCCGACAAGGCGGGCGTCATCGGCTCGATCATCACCGCCATGGGGTGCGCGGCTTGCTTCCCCGCTCTCGCGAGTCTCGGCGCCGCGCTGGGTCTGGGTTTTCTGAGCCAGTACGAAGGCGTCTTCATCCATTACCTCCTGCCGCTGTTCGCTGTGATCGCCATCATCGCCAATACGGTCGGTGGGCTCCGCCATCGCCAGTGGGCGCGAATGGCGTTGAGCGTCATCGGGCCGGTCCTGGTGCTTGCGGCGGCTTTGCTCATGGCGACCCGCGGTTGGCCGACGGAGTGGCTCCTCTATCCGGGACTGACCTTGATGGTCGTCGTCGCGATCTGGGATCTTGCCGCGCCGCCGTGCAACGCGCCCGCTCCGCCCCGCCAAGCGGCTGTTCGCTAGCGTCATGGCGGGGTTGATTGGAAGGAGACTCCTTTTGTCGGAATCGAAAGACAGCCGCGGCGCGTTGGCGCTCGGAGGCCTGGCCGCCATCCTGGCCTCGACCTGTTGCCTCGGCCCGCTCATTCTGGTCGCCCTCGGCTTCAGCGGCGCCTGGATCGGCAATCTGACCGCGCTGGAACCGTACCGCCCGCTGTTCATCGGCGCCGCGCTGGTCGCCATGGTCTTCGCCTACCGCCACATCTTCCGCCCGGCCCGCGCCTGCGAGCCCGGCGAGGTCTGCGCCGTGGCCGAGGTCAGGACCACCTATAAGGTCATCTTCTGGGTCGTCGCGGCGCTCGTCTTTGTCGCGCTGGCGTTCCCCTATGTCCTGCCCATGTTCTACTGAAAGGAAATCCCCGTGAAGAAACTCATCTCTCTAATCGCCCTGCTGGGTGCGCTCAGCACGCCGGCCTGGGCCGCGAAAAAGGCGGTCACTTTAGTGGTGCCCGGCATGACCTGCGCGGCTTGTCCGATCACCGTCAAGACGGCGCTCGCCAAAGTCGCCGGCGTCGAGCGAATCGACGTGAGCTTCGAAAAGCGCCAGGCCGTCGTCACCTACGACGATACCAAGACCACGGTCGCCGCCCTGACCAATGCGACGGCCGGCGCGGGCTACCCGTCCACCGTCAAGCGCTGAGGAGCCTGTACCCGTGACCGCCGCGATCGCCCTGCGCATTGATGGAATGACCTGCGACTCGTGCGCCACGCACGTGAAGGAGGCGCTGGAGCGCGTTCCGGGCGTGCGCTCGGTCGCCGTCTCCTATCCGAAGGCCCGTGCGGACGTTGCTGCCGATGCGGGAGTGAGTTCCAAGGCCCTTGCGGCCACGGTCGCGACGCTTGGCTATCGCGCCTCGGTCGCCGACGGGGGCGCCCGGCCCGCAAGTGTCCTCGACAAGGCGCCGGGCTTCCTGGCGGGCGGCGCGCAACGCGGCGCCGGCGGCGTCCCACTGCACATCGCCGTCGTTGGCAGCGGCGGCGCGGCGATGGCGGCGGCACTAAAAGCCGTCGAGCAAGGCGCGCGGGTCACGCTTGTCGAGCGCGGCGTAATCGGCGGAACCTGCGTCAATTTCGGCTGCGTGCCCTCGAAGATCATGATCCGCGCCGCGCATGTCGCTCACCTGCGCCGCGAAAGTCCATTCGACGATGGAATCGAGGCGTCCTCCCCGACGGTCCGGCGCGACCGGTTGCTGGTCCAGCAGCAGGCCCGCGTAGATGAACTGCGGCATGCCAAGTATGGGAACATCCTGGCCGAAACGCCCGCCATCACGGTGTTGCGCGGCGAGGCCAGCTTCCGGGACGCCCAGAGCCTCCTCGTGCGCCAGGCCGACGGCGCAGAGCATCACGTGGCCTTCGACCGCTGCCTGATCGCCGCCGGCGCCAGCCCGGCGATACCGCCCATTCCCGGCTTGCAAGGCACGCCGTACTGGACCTCGCAGGAAGCCCTTGAGAGCGAGACGATCCCGCCGCGGCTGGCGGTGATCGGGTCGTCGGTCGTCGCGGTCGAACTGGCCCAGGCCTTCGCCCGGCTCGGCGGCAAGGTGACGATCCTGGCGCGCAGCACCCTGTTCTTCCGTGAGGATCCGGCTATCGGCGAGGCGGTCACAGCAGCCTTCCGCGCCGAAGGCATCGAGGTGCTGGAGCACACCGAGGCGAGCAAGGTCGCCTACGCCGATGGCGAGTTCGTGCTCGCCACCGGTCAGGGCGACCTGCGCGTTGACAAGCTGCTCATCGCGACGGGCCGCGCGCCCAACACCCAAGGGCTCGCCCTGGAGGCGGCCGGCGTCGCCGTCAACGCGCAGGGCGGCGTCGTGATCGACACGGCCATGCGCACCAGCGCGCCGAACATCTATGCCGCCGGCGACTGCACCGACCAGCCGCAGTTCGTGTATGTCGCGGCGGCGGCCGGAACCCGGGCAGCGGTCAACATGACCGGCGGCGAGGCCGTCCTCGACCTGGCCACGATGCCGGCGGTCGTGTTCAGCGACCCGCAGGTCGCCACGGTCGGGCTCAGCGAGGCAGAGGCCCACCACGTCGGGATCGAGACCGACAGCCGGCTCTTGACCTTGGACAACGTCCCGCGCGCGCTCGCCAACTTCGACATGCGCGGCTTCATCAAACTGGTAGCGGAAGCGGGTAGCGGCCGGCTCATTGGCGTCCAGGCAGTGACGCCGGAGGCGGGCGAGATCATTCAGACGGCGGCGCTCGCCATCCGGGCGCGCATGACCGTCGGCGAGCTGGGCGACCAGTTGTTCCCCTACCTGACTATGGTGGAAGGCTTGAAGCTCGCGGCACAGACCTTCTCCAAGGATGTGACGCAGCTCTCCTGCTGCGCCGGTTGAAGGCTCACTTTTGCGCGGTGAACGGAGCGCGCCTGATGATGACTCTTACCTCTCACGCCGAAGCGACCGAAAGGCCCGCCGTCGAGTTTCCAGGCGGCATGATCACCCCAGACTGGGGCACGGTCACGACGCCACAGGCCCAGAACGCCCTGAAGGCCATCGTCGAGGCCTTCATCGGCTCCAAGTGGGATGGGCTGGATGAGACAGAGAGCCGACTCCACGGCATCGTCCTGCACGGCTACGCCTCAAGTGGGCGCGCGCCAGCGATGGCGGATGTCGCCGCGGCAGCCGGGCTCACCATAGATGAGGCCGACGACGTGCTGCGGCGCCTGGCCGTGCGCGATCTGCTGATCCTCAACGCTGCCGGCCGGATCAACGGCGCCTATCCGTTCACCGATGGTCCGACCGAGCATCACGCGGAAGCGCGTGGGCTCACGATGGGCACCATGTGCGCCATCGATGCACTCGGCATCGGCGCGATGCTGGAGCGCGATGTCGTCGTCCGCTCAGCCTGCCGCCAGTGCGCGCGCTCGCTCGCCATCCGCACCCGGAGCGACGGTCACGAGCTGGATCAAGTCGAGCCGTCGGGGATCGTTGTCTGGTCCGGCCATCGCTATGCCGCCGGCTGTGCGGCGTCTTCGCTCTGCACCTTGCAGGCCTTCTTCTGCGACGACATTCACCTGGAGGCTTGGCGCGCGAACAGCCCGACTGACGGCCGGGAGGGTGTTCGCCTAAGCCTGGCCGAAGCGCTGGAGGTTGGCGTCGCGCTTTTTGCGCCGATGCGAATGGGGCTGCGGTCATGGATTCTTACGACCTGATCGTCATCGGTAGCGGCACGGCGGCCCAAGTCGCTGTTGCAAAGGTCCGCGCTGCCGGCTGGTCCATCGCCGTGATCGATAACCGCCCATGTGAGGCGCTCCATCTGCTCCGGCGACCCTCCTTCCGAACTTCCCAATGACCTGTCCAAAGGAATAGAGGGCGAAAAGGAGACCCCGAGGGCGGTCCAGCGCTTCAAGCGCTGGACCGCCCGGCTAAGCGGCCAGGGGCATGTCATCGCCATCGGACCCGGCAAGGAACCGTGCCAGAGCAGCCTTGCGCGATCCGCGATCGAGTGCGTAGCTGGTCCGCTTCAACGCCACGCCATCCAGCAGAGCGGCGATGTATCCCGCGATGCTGTCGGCGGCCATGACAAGCGCAGTATCGAGTGTATGCACATAACGCCCAGTTATAGTGCCGTGCGCGTGGCCAATCAGCGCCGCGATGGTGATCTCGGTGAAACCAAGATCATTGGCGAGGCTGGAGAAGCTATGCCGCAGGATATGCGCAGTGATGTCCTCCAACTCCGTGCCGGCGAAGATTTTCTTCCAGTGATGTGGGAAGCTGCCGAACGGCTTATCGTCATCCCGGCCCGGAAAGGCATACGGGCTGTTACGCGCCTGCTTGCGCCGCTGCTCGAAAAACTCGAGAACGGAGAGCCCGATGGCGCGGATGGATTCGCCTTCCTTGGAGTCCTCCAAGCGGAAGCAGCTACCCGGCTCGTCGATTTCCGTCCATTTGATACCGATCACCTCGCCGCGCCGGCACCCGGTCATCGCCAGCACCCGAATGAGCCCGGCAGTGTCGGCATAGCGTTCATCGTCGGCAGCATTGCGCAGGATCGCGCCGAGCAGGCGAAATTCGTCTTCGGAAAGGCGCCGGTCGCGCTTGCTGTCCTTAGGTTTCTTGATGCCATGGGCGGGGTTGACCTCGATGATACCAAGCTCGTCGCGGGCATAGGTGAGGATGCCGCCCAGAAGTCCGACCGTGCGGCTGCTTGCTCCGAGGCCGCCGCGGACGATGGCCTTGCCACGCAGTTTGTCGGTTTTGACCGAGACGTTGGTTTTACCGCTGATGATGTCCTTCATCATCGACGTGACATCGGCTTTGGTTAGCTGAACGACCTTCTTCTTACCGATGAGCGGAATGATGTGCCGCTTGATGCGGCCGATGTCGGTGGCGCGGGTGCTCGCCTTCTTCGGCCGGCCGCCCTTGCCCAAGATGCGGCCCTGCTCCAGCTCCGTCATGTAGAGCTGACAAAGCTCCTTCATGGTCATGGCCTTGCGCGCGCTGTTCCGGTCCGCGAGCGGATCATTGCCTTTGGCGACCTCGGCTAGCACCTGGATTGCCAAGGTGCGCGCCTGATCGGCGGTGATCGTGCCGTGGCGACCGAGTTTCATGCGCCGGCGGATGTTGTTGGCGTTGCGGTAATCGACGAAGTAGGTCCGCGTACCGGAGGGTAGGATGAAGGCGCCGAAGCCCTTCAACTCTCCGCACCACAAGGTATATTGCCGGTCTTGCGGCACCGCCTTGTCGATGAGCGTCTTAGTCAGTTTAGCCATGCTTGCCTCGCTAGAGGGGCTCCAAAAAACTCACCAAAATCTCACCAGCCAATCGGAAATGCTGGAGTTCCCGTGAGTAGCTTAGGAAAGCCAGAATGTCAAAAAACACTGTATATACAGTAGCTTATGCCGCTCTAGCGTTTGATAGCGTTCCATGTCGGAGTCGTTGAATCAGCCCTCCGAAGGCAGAGGCCACTGGTTCGAATCCAGTCGGGTGCACCATAAAATCAAAGATTTAGCTAATGTCGCAGTGGCCGTACGGAAAACGTACGGAAACATCATCGGACGGAATGCGACTAATGAACGCGCGCCGGGACGATTCTTCGTGCGCAGCCCAGTGCAACGCACGCGCGGCCTGCCCCTACCGATCGAATACGAATTCGCGAGGGAGCTTGGATTTCGCCTTATCTATACAGCTTCACGTCAGAATTTTGCCAATGGTTGCCCACGCCCCCCACATTCCTCCCCAAACTTTGGGCGATATTTAATGGAGCGTCACGACAGGATTTGCGATTGCTATGGCGCGAAACAACCGAACGAGCGGCGGGTTGCGAGACGGGGTGGGCGACCCGAACGGCCGATGTCGGGCCGATAGCGATCCCGCGGTTGACCTCGCTGAACGCAAGAGTGTGCGGTAGCACCGCACGCTCTCGGCACCGCGCCATGCTGGACTTCCGTGTATCGGCCCGGCCATGCGATGGCCGCAAACGCCCAGCCCAAAACGATACCCGGCATCACCGGTCTCGGCCCATTTCATCAGGGCAACGATGCCGCCTGATTGGAAGGCTTCCTGTGCGGCGTTTTCGCGCAGGCGAGCGATACGCTCGTGGCGGGCGCGATAATCGAGCGCCTCTTCCTCGATTTCGTCAGCCGACTCGTCGCCCCATGACTTGCTAAATCGCCACGCGCTTCATTGCACCAGCCCGCCCTCCAGACCGGGGAGGTCCTATGGCGCGAGGGGGAGATCCATAGTGAAGACGTTATGAGCGCCCTCCCGCTGATACGAGGCGGTCCCACCGTGCCGCAAGCTCGCGACGTGAACCAGCGCGAGGCCAAGCCCGATCCTGTCGCCCCGGCCGCCGAACCGCGCGAACGGATCGGCCCGGCGATCGTCAGGCAGTTCGGGCCCGGCACTGGTAACAAAGAAACGCACTTTTTCATCCAGCATGCGGACACCGTAATGAACCGTCGCTCCTTCAGGAGCAAATCGCACAGCGTTATCGAGCAGATTGTGGATCGCGCGCATCAGGAGGCCATGATCGCCATCAATCCAGATGCCGTTCTCCTGCAGATCGCTCTCATCGCGCAACGTCAGACGGCGCCGCTTCGCCCGTGCCCACGACATATCCGCCGCCTCTGCCGCCACGTCAGCAAGATCGACCGGTTCGCGCCGCAGCAACGCAGTGCGCGCCCGGGCAAGGCGCACGAAATCGTCCGCCATCGCCAGGCCGCGCTGCGCATGGCGGCGTAGCCAGTCCACCCGGAGGGTTTCACCGCGCGATTGATCAAGCAAGGTCAATATCTCCGCATAGGGAGACCGGATGTCATGGCCCAGTAAATGCAGCGTGTCCTCGCGCTCCCGCTCCATCGTACGCAGGGCCGTGACATCGGTGAGCCGGACGATCCTTTCACCCCCTCCAAGCTTGACCTCCGCCAAGACGAAAGCGCGGTCGGCCTGCGTAACCACCTGACCCGTATCAGCGTCCAATTGCCCAAGCGTACGGCGTAAATCGGCAAAGGACTGCCCGATGCACGCCATGCCGAAGATCTGGGTCGCCGCTGGATTGGCCGATCGAATGATGTCGTCGGGTGCCACGACGCATATCGCATCAGGAAGATGGTCGACCAGCCGCGCAACGAAACGTTCGAGCCGAATCAGTTCTGTTTGCAGCAAGGCTGCACGAAGCCCCATGAGCATCAGCCCGGCTCCTGCGGCCAGCGCTGCCGCTTGGGTCCCGATAGCGATAGCGACGAACATCGATGCAGCGCAGAACGCGGTCGGCATCAGCATGCCGATCAATCTGGAGTGTCGTATCCGGCATTGCCCCTCCCCAGCGGCCGCGTCGGCGAACAGAAACAGGAAAAACGGGATGGCAAACGTAACGTTGACGACATGACCGGGAGGTGGTGGATTCGGCCCCCTAAACACCCATCCGTTCATTAGGGCAGAGTCGAGCCAGTAGCTCGTCAGAAGCGCTGCCAATGCTATCGCGAACCTTCGATGCACAGGATCGGGTTGCGCCGCGATTGCGAAAATCGACAGCACCGCGGCGCCCATGTTGATAATCGCGTGGTATCGCGAGGTCAGCTTGTCCCACGCAGGATCGGCAGCATGCTGGTGCGGAAATATCGAGGGATAGAGGAGGTAAAAAAGCAGGCCTGCCAGCAGCAGGGCCTGTGCTCCATCGATCAAACGATAAGGCCGCGTCGCGTCGTGTTCCTGGCCGCGGGCGAGGATTAGCAAATACGGTATCAGCCGAAGCATAAAGAACAGTTCGTCGAAATAAACCCGAGCGCCATCAGGGTAATGCGCCTGCAACCACGTTATCGCCCAATAGGCCATGTCCCAGAGCACCAGCGCGAGACAGAGCATCACCCAATGCCAGCGAATTTCCGTGCCCGATCGGCACGCACGCGTGAGGCAAAATGCGACCATCACGCCAAGCACCAAGGTCACACCGAGCGCGGTGGTCCAGACATGGCCGACATAGCGGAGCGCCAGGAACGCATGACAGGTCGTCGCGCAAAGCAGCACAACGCACCACTTTCGATTGTCGCTATCCGGTGTCGAGGCGATCACAGCGCGTCCGCTACATCGTCCTGCGCGGCCGAGACATAGGTGTCGAGGCGATAGCCATAACCGAACACCGTCTGCAAACGGTAGCCGTTCTCCGATCGCAACTGAAGCTTCGCGCGCAACCGGGACACATGCATATCGAGCGTGCGCGTCGATAGCCCGGCTGCACTTTTCCAGACGCATTCCAACAAATAGGCGCGCGACAACGGACGGTCTCGCCGCTGGAAAAAATGGAGGGCGAGCGCATATTCCTTGGGCGTCAATTCAATCACGCGTCCGTC
Source organism: Sphingomonas sp. PSPC2-2 (assembly GCF_049897725.1). Lineage (NCBI taxonomy): Bacteria > Pseudomonadati > Pseudomonadota > Alphaproteobacteria > Sphingomonadales > Sphingomonadaceae > Sphingomonas > Sphingomonas sp. PSPC2-2. Next base: position 46,797 of record NZ_JAFCWU010000012.1, read on the forward strand.
GAACAGAACTTGCTCGCCCTGCGAGTCAAAGCTGTAGCGGCCGAACACTTCAGGCTCGTTGTCACCATCGCGGCGCAACGTCCGCCGCAGGACCGCGTCGATCCGAGCCGCCACGACCTTTGCCGTCTCCGGCTTTACAATATAGTCGTCCGCCCCTGCCTCCAAAGCGGCGACGATATCGTCGCGATCATGCCGAGCCGTAAGCATCAACATGGCCGGCGGCACGGCAATGTTCGCGCGCGCCCAACGAACAATCTCCAGCCCCCCGATATCCGGCAGGTTCCAATCGATGACGAGCAAATCGAACGTGTCACGCGGCAGCGTGCCGATCAAATCTCGCCCTCTGCGGAAGGGAACGCAGACATGCCCCCTTTCGGTCAGCACGCTCCGGATGAACGCCAGAGCCGTCTCGTCATCATCGATTACACCGACCCGCATCATTATCCTGTCCGGTTAACGATCCCTAACACCCGATCGCGGCCGTAATCCACTATCCCCTGGCTTGGTTACATCTATTTACAACACCGGCGCTCGATCCCGACGGCGTTACATTCCGTTACACCATGTCAGCGGTTTCGCAGTGGACGGGTTCTACATCGCCTGATGCAGATGTCGGATCCCACAGGTAGACCGCTATGAAAATCAAAGTCCCCACCTCCGCTGTTGAGATCGGCATGTTCGTTGATTCCATGGAAGGATCGTGGTGGCTCAACCCGTTCTGGAAGAGCAGTTTCCTCATCGCCTCTCAAAAGGACTTGAAACGACTGACATCGAGCAACATCGCATGGGTCGTGATCGACGATAGTCGCGGTGTCGGTTTTAAAAAGGCACCGCGCACGGTTGCGGCGATCCCGCCGGAGCCCAGGCGGGCCCGAATGCCGGCCGTCCACGTTCCGCCGCCCCCTACTCCCACACCATCAGCGAGACGTCCTGACTTCGAGACACAGCGCGTTGCCGCGATCATCGACCGATCGAAGCGTGAGGTAATTCGTCTGTTTACCGACGCGCGGATGGGCAAGGCGCTCGAACGGCGGGCGATGACGGCAGTGGTCGACGATATCTGTGATTCGGTCGGCGACGATCCGACCGCTGTCCTGAAAGTGACGCGCCTCAAAAAGAAGAACGAATACACCTATCTGCACTGCGTAGCGGTTTCCGCGTTGATGATCGCGCTGGGTCGGCACTTGAAGCTCGGGGAAGACACCGTGCGCGAACTGGGCCTCGCCGGCTTGCTTCACGACATCGGAAAGATGACAATCCCAACCGACCTGCTCGAGAAACCCGGCCGACTGACTGCGGCCGAATTCGAGATTGTCCGCGCGCATCCGGAGAATGGATATGCGATGCTGATGGAGGACAATATGTCCTCCATCGTCCACGACGTCATTCTGCATCATCACGAAAAGCTCGACGGCAGCGGCTACCCGCACCGCCTGTCCGGTGACTCAATCACCTTGCATGCCCGGATCGGCGCGATCTGTGACGTCTATGACGCGGTGACCTCCAAGCGGTCCTATAAGCGCCAATGGACCCCGTCCGAGGCGCTGACCCAGATGCGGTCCTGGACGGGACATTTCGATCCCGAGATCCTCGACGCCTTCATGCGCTGCATCAGCATTTATCCGATAGGTCTTCTCGTTCGGCTGCGCAGCAATCGCCTCGCCGTCATTCTGACTGAGAATGTGACCCGCCCGACGGAAGCCATGGCGCGCGCCTTTTACCTGCCGCGTGAATTGCAATTCATCGAGCCAGCTGACGTTCGGCTTTCGTCGGGTCTGAAGGGGGATGCCGTCGTCGAGATCGAGGATCCGGAACGTTGGTTCCCCGGCGAGTGGGAGGGGGTCCGCGACGCTGTGCTGTCAGGACAGCAGCCGACCTTCGCCACCCTCGGCGACCTTTCCGCCGCCACGGTGGCATCATGACCACGCAGGCCGAACGGAATGCCGTGGCAACGGGCACGCTCCGCACGCGCCCTGCCCCGCCGTCGCGCCCGAAAATCCTCTCCCGGCTGCTGCGAGGATGGTCTAGCGAGGTCCCGGTCGCGGCGGACGCGCAACCCTCTCATAAACGCAAACTCTATGACGAGATCGGTCACTTCCTCTTCGCCCATAACCTAGATTTGACGCCGCTAAACTTTGGATGCGCGCATGATTACGTCGTTGGTGGCGATCGACGTTTGGTTAAGGACGTCGATACGGCGCTCGATCAGCAAAGCGTTTCCAACGGCTGGATCGAGGACTATGTCGCCGGGCGACAGCGCCATTCGCTTGCACCGGAGATGCTGGTCACCATGGCTGCCCAGGCAGAGGGTGAGCTCAATCGCTGCCTTGTGATCATGAAGGCGTCTGCGGACCGCGCCAACGACTATAGCGAATCGCTGAGCGCGCCGCAGCCGGCGGTGACGGCGGAGGACATGATCGAACGCCTTGCGGGTTTGACCCGCGAGATGATTGGCCAGACGCGTCTCGCCGAGGCCGAGATGCGCGCCAGCTATAGCAAGGTCAGCCAATTGCAAACGTCGCTCCGCGCAGCCCGCAAGGCATCGGAGACAGACCCCTTGACCGGCCTTCCCAACCGGCGCGGTCTGGAACGGCGCTTCGGCGAGTTGTGCGCGACCCATGCACAGCGTCCAATGGCGATTGCGCTGTGCGATGTCGATCATTTCAAAGCAGTCAATGACCGGTTTGGACATGAGACAGGCGACCGCGTCCTAAAAACGATCGCCGGTGAGCTCCGCTCGGTAAAAAATCGCGGGGGATATGTCGTACGGCTAGGCGGCGAAGAGTTCGCCGTATTGCTGCCCGATCATGCACTTGAACGCGCAGGGGCGGAAGTGGACCGTGTCCGCGAACGGCTGGGCGCACGCAATCTGATCGACAGCGTCACCGAGCGGCCGATCGGCTCCATCACCTTCTCAGCCGGCATCGCAATGGTCGATGGTCAGCAGGGACTGAGGCGCGCCTTGCGACTGGCGGACGCGGCGCTCTACGCGGCCAAGCATGCCGGCCGAAACCGCATCTATGCTGCGTTCGGTGACGGACAAATGGCACCGATGCACAACGATATGCAGTGATCGACCGCCCTGCGATCGGGATAGCACGGTAGAGGGGTTCTCTCGCAACGCCCGTTCCATCATTTATCGGCTCAGCACGCCGACCACATCATCCGCTGGTGAAAATCTAGCGGGGGGTCGATGTCGCGAAAACCGAGCTTGAGATAGAGTGCGCGTGCCCGAAGGTTGGTATGGGCCACGTGCAAATCGAATCCCTTGCTGCCCGCCGAAACAAGCGCGGCCTTGGTCCAGTTGATCAACGCCACGCCGAAACCGCGTCGGCCGGGCAGAAACCCCATATCCAGCGCGCGCCACATGCTGCCGTGCCGGTCGAGATAATAGCGCCCGATCGGCACCACCGTCTCGCCCTGCGCGCGCTCTACGATCCAATAATCGGCGCGAGGAAACTGTTTGAGGAAATGGCGGTGCTGCAGGTCGAACTGTTCGCGGATGATCCGCTCACGGGCCTCTGCGCCCCATGGTGCCAGCACGAAATCGGGCGCGGTGAGGGCGCGGTGCAGCGCACGGAGAAAACCGAGATCGTCTCGTCCCGCCGCCCGGAGCCGCACCCCGGCAGCCTGGAGCGTAGCCGAGAGTTGGGGCGGCGCGGCACGCGGAAGGGGAAAGCGCGGCAAAGGGCGATCGACCGGCGTCTGAGTGGTTGCGCCCATGCTGGCAGGCTTTACCATTGACCAATGAATCGCAACGCCGCCGAAGCGGTACATTGGGGGATGACTATGAAACTGCCGACGCCGGAAGATTTCGAACCGTGGGTGGGCAAAGTCGTGCGCGTGTTGACCGTGCCCGAGCCGGTCGAGGTCCGGCTGCTACGGCTCCATCGCAAGGCCCATTTGGTCAACGAATTTCGCGAACCTTTCACACTCATCTTCGAATCGCCCGAAACCGTCTATCTGCTCGATGAAACCTATGAATTCGATTGTGGCAATGGTGGCCCCTACCCCATCGCCATAAGCCAGCTACAGCCGAGGCCCGGTCAGCCCCGGCTGTATCAGGCGACCTTTTGTTAGGGGTGCGGCGGCCAGATGCCGACTGTCGCGATCATGGTGAAAACCGCGATTACCGGCTGGATATTGGGCACTGGGGTGGTCCCACCCGCCAAACCGATGGTGACTGATCCCTGCGGCGTGAAGGGACCCCCAGTAACCGTAAGGCCGCCGAGATTGACGGCAGTCGTGCCTGAGCCTGCTGGCGCATAGACTTTCACCGTGCTGGGCCCGCTGGCGGGGAAGCCGTTGGCAAGCTGGCTTCCGGTGCTCGCAGCGTTCGTGACTTGCGTCGTTGTAGCCGCAGTCAGCGCAGACAGGCTGCCCGAGGCGGACGTCATCCCTGGCAAACCCTGGAACGTCGCCTGGTGGTTGTGCAGCGGCATGTTGCTTTGGGTCAGCTGGTTGGCTTCGGTTCCGCTCTTTGCCCCCAGGGCATAGTTGGACAAGCCAGGCCCCTGGCCCGTGCCCACCAGCACACGACCGCGCGCATCGGGAATGCCAAACGTGCTTACGCCGTCACCACCGAAATTCGTACCGAGCAACGCAAACAGCGCCTGGTTTTGCGAAAGCGGTATAGTCTGCCCACTACACTGCAACCATCCGTCCGGAGCGTAGCTGAAGCCGACCTGGATGATCTGGCCGATAAAAGGGTCGGACATACTGATTCTCCTTGATTTGTTAAGAGTATACAGGACAAGAAACAAAGGTATGCGACGCTGTTTGAAGCCGCGCGATACACCGCGGCGCGCAATAATGCTGCCAATTAGCCTGCGGGGGCAAGAGCAATAGACCTTGATACGAAATTTTGTGCGCAATTTGCGTATTTTGTGCGGTGCACCATGAAATGATGTGCTCGCACGATTTTTAATATTAAAGAAATGTGGCACTTTAGCGAGCGCTGCCGCGTGCCCGACCCACGATTTTCCAACTTTTCTTAGAGTTAGCCGGGCTCATTTGGCAATGTTGCGAAAATTCTATCCGCGTCAGGCCAACAACGCTGCGCATCCGCCGCCGCAGCGCAACACAAGCCGCCGCGCGATCGTCAAAAATGCCGGCTTGCAGTCAGCCCGATAGAGCGGGGCTGGCCGATAGTGCCAAAATACGCACCATAAATTGTGGCCCCGCCCAACGGATAGCTTTCGAGATACCGGATATCGGCGAGATTTTTGATCCACAGTTGGAGAGAAGTGCCGGATCGATCGTCCGTAAAGCCAAGCTGCGCATTGGCGATCCCGACATTCCCCAATCGGGAATAGCGGCTGTTGTCGATATTCCCGTAATAATGGGAGCGATACCCATAGTCGAAGCCGACCGACACCGTCCCGCTGGCCGCGATCTGGCGGGTATAGCGCGCCGACCCGTTCAGGATCCACCGCGGCGCATCCGCCAGCGGGCCGCCGCTCAAATCACAGCTGGCAGACCCGAGCGTCTCGGGCGGGCAGGGCGCGGTAGGATAGCTGTCATAGTGCGCATCATCATAGGCGGCGGTCATGGCCATTTCGAACCGCGATGAGGCCCGCCACCGCGCCTCCATTTCCACGCCGCGCGTCGAAACGCGCCCGACATTCGCCAGGATCGCCCCGAACAAGCGGTTGAGCGTCGCCTGATAGGCACCAATCCGCGTATAGAAGAGGGCAAGGTCGAAATGGACATGCCCGCCCAACGCGCTCGATTTCAGGCCAAGCTCGAAGCTGTCGGCATGTTCCGGCCGCACGATTTGATCATCCGTCGCCGTCGCGACGATGGGATTGATTCCGCCGGCCTTGGCCCCGCGCGCATAGCTCGCGTAGAGATGAAGATCGCGGGATCGGGCATAGGTCAACGCGAGCGTTCCCGACGGGTCGACCTCCTCGACCGCGAGCGCCTGATGATAGCTCGACTGGGCGGCATTGGCCGGACGGTCGATCACGCCCGACTTGCGTTCATATGTACCACGCGCGCCGATCGTGAGCGCGAGCCTCGGGTGAAAATGCCAGGTGCCCTGCGCAAACACAGCTACACTTTGCGAATTCAAGTCGGCTTCGGTCGAACTCGTCACACCATTGAAGGCGACCAAGGATGGCGGCGGCACGGCCGTATTGCCCAGGAAATTCGCCGCTTTGGCACCAAAAGCGAGACGAAGCGCCGATTGTAGCGATTGCCGGAAGTAATAGAGCCCGGCCGTCGCATCGATCCTGCCGCCGCCGGGATTGGCGATGCGAACCTCCTGGCTGAATTGCCAGTCGTCGGTCGGCACGGACGCGTTCGTGTAGGCCTCGGCGCTCGACAGATCACCGTCGAAACCCGCCCGATAGCGCCATGCGCGATAGCCCGTCACCGACGTGATCTCCGCCGCCCCCAGGTCATAGACAAGATTGGCGGTGAGCCCGCCCTGGCGAACGCGCAGAAATGTTGGAGCGTTTGCCGTGGTGCGATAACCGGGGCCGCCCAGCACCGCATTACCGCCTGCAGCCGCAACCCGCGCACTGTAGGTCGCCGATGGAGGGCCCAAGGACCCTGCGACCAGCGTGCAGCAACTGTCGCGCTCATCGTGATATTCCGCAATCAACCGCAAGCGCAGGCGCGCGTCCGGCTCGATCAAAAACTGAAGACGGGCACCCGTGCGATCGGTGCCGTTCAGTCGGCCTCCGCCGTCGATCCGGTCGATCCACCCGCCCTGCCCGGTGTGATAGACCGACAGGCGCGCTGCCAGCACATCGTCGACCAGGCCCGTCGAGACGGACCCGCGGAACCGCACAAGGCCGTTGGTACCGATCGAGGTTTCGACGCTTCCCTCCGGCACAAAGGTCGGGGCCCTGGAAGTGATTACGATCGCGCCTGCCGTGGTGTTCTTTCCAAAGACCGTGCCCTGTGGGCCGCGCAGAATCTCGACCGCGTCGATGTCCGACAAATCATAGACCGCCATTCCGGGACGACCAAGATACACGCCATCGACGAAAATCCCGACGGCGGGTTCGAGCCCGTCGCTCGCCGGATTGCGACCGATACCGCGGATCGAAACGTAGTTTCCGCGCGGATTAAAATAGCTGATATTCAGGCTGGGCGCGAGTTGTTTGAGATCCTCGATCTGGTGAAGCCCGCGTCGATCGAGTGTCGCTCCGGTGACTTTCGTAACTGCGATCGGGACGTCATCGGCCTTCTCGTCGCGCTTTCGCGCCGTCACGACGATGTCGTCTTGCCGATCCATCGCCCCGGCCCCGGTTGCAGCCAAGATCGCAAGCAGGTGCCACGCCACCACCAGCAGCACCCTCTGCGTCTTTACGCTACCCGCCATTTGCCCTGAGTCCCGCCCCCGCGCCGAGCCTTATACGGGCTGTCCCGGGCGTACGAAAGGGACGCACAGCGCCGGTGTGGGCCACCACACACACCGCGGCCCGTTACAAATCGATTGACGGTCACCATCTTTATGTTAGTGTTACTAACATGGAGTTGGCATCACTGACCTGACGATTCGTTTGACGCGCCCTAGGTAGTGCGGCCGCACATGAGAGCGGAGGCTGAGACATGTTCGACGAGGTAAGCGCGCGCGACGATGCAGACACCCCCGCCGCCACCGGCGAGCAGTCGAACCAAGGCGACATCGACTCCCTCGGACTGTTGCTGCTTCGCATTCGTCACGGAGATCAGCGCGCCTTCAAACGGGTCTATGACACCACCGCGCCGCGCCTTTTGGCGAAGGCATTGTCGATCCTTTCGAACCGTGACGCGGCTGAAGACGTGCTGCAGGAGACCTATGTCCGTATCTGGCGCAACATCGCCCAGTTCGATCCCGCACGCGGCACCGCCGCGACGTGGATCATGCGTGTGCTCCGCAATGCAGCGATCGACCGGCTTCGGCACGATCGGACGATTGCACGCTACCAAACCACGACCGACACCATGCCCGACCTGCCCATCGCGCCGGAACCGGTCACCGACCGCATCGATCTTGACCGCGCGCTCGCCCGGATCTCGCCCGAACAGCGCCTGTCCATCTGCCGCGTCGTCGTCCATGGCTGGACGCACGATGAAGTCGGCAAGCTGGACGGCGTTCCTACGCCAACCGCCAAGGCCCGCGTACAACGCGGCCTACGCCGTCTGCACGCCGCTTTGGCCGATACTGACCCTGACGCAAGGGTGGCAAGACAGGCGGAAAAGGCATTAGCATGATCGAGCAGCGCCGTTGGATGATCGGTGCTTGCGTTGGTGACACTTGCAGGTTTGGTAGAGAATGACGAACGACGCCTCCAAGGCACCGTATCAGAGCCCGCTCCGCGCGCGCCTCAAAGAGCAGACATCGCTCATCATCCTCGATGCGGTCGAGTCTATCATCCGCAATGCCGATCTCGCCGCGGTCAGCATCGCGGAGGTCGCCCGCGTCGCCGAAGTTACCGAACAGACCGTCTACCGGCACTATCGCACCCGCGACGAACTGATCCGCGCGTTCATCAAATGGCATCTGGAACGTGCGGTCGGGGGGCCGGACATTCAGCTTCCGCGAACGATCGACGAACTGCTTATATGGTTGGAAAGTCGTTATCGGGCCTGGGAACGGGATGGACAGGTGGTCAGCGAGACCTACCTCTCGGCAATCGGACGGGAATTGCGCAAACCTTTGTATGAGCTGGGATATCAGAACCTGAACCGGATGCTTGGCAACGAACATCCCGAACTGAGCGACGCAATGCGCAATTATGTCGCATCGGCCATGCTCACGCTGATGAGCACCGAGAATTTCGTCTTCCTTCGCCACAACCTTGGATACGACGCGCGCGCCGTGCATGTCAGCGTGGTCAACGCGATCAATGCCATCCGGCGTGGCCTCCAACCCGATCTGTCGGCCGACTATATTTGAAAAAGGGTGTCGGTCACCCGTTTGCGGAGCTGGTGAGACGTGCCTGGATTGCGGTCCAAACGTCGGACGTCGGCATCTCGGATGCGCTCTCCTCCTGCCCCGCCCCGGGGGAGGAAACGAAGGAATCAAGCAATTCGCGGTAGCGATCGACAAGATCGCGAAACACACCGTCGTTGGTTACCCGATCTCTTGCCTGCTCCAGCAAAGGAGTGCGCAAAATTCCCAACACAAAATCCAACGCAAACGCCTGTTCAAATGACAGATTCTGGAAGTTATTTGTCGATATACGTGTAATTTGACGAGGCACTTTTTGCTTTTTCATCCGGCCACACGCCATCTATTTTAGTAGTTTTCAACAAAATTCAAGCTCATTTCCGAAAATGACTTCCGCGCAAGCGGTCGTATCATACGTTCGAGCGCGTGCCGAAAATACGGGGAGCACCGCTCCCCGTATTCCGGATGAACGCACACACCGCCGGAAGCGCCCGTATCGGGGGAAGCGATCGCTCCCGCCTGTGTGTGCCCCGATCACGAATGCCGATCCCTGGGGTTGGGCGGGTCGGCACCGTCATGCCGACGTGGCTGACGCTTTTCCTACGGAATCCGAAGGGGTTTTGGACGCATGCTCGCGAAAATTTCGTGACCGCCGCCGACATGTGCCCAAAAAAATCTGAGGCCTGTGCATCCGCGATCAATGCACGGCCGTAATGAGAGCATCGGCGGGCAGATTTCTAAGATCCTGCTTTCTCCGGTCGCACAGATGACTTGTGCGTTCATCTGTATCTTCAGAATTATTGCCCATCTATTTTACAATATTGCAACAATGAAGGACATATCCATGAAAAAGACCATCTTTGCTTCGATCCTGCTCGCCACCGCAAGCGTTGCCGGCGTCGCCACTGCTGCAATGGCAATGCCCGCGCCGGTCACCGTTGGCGGTGCGCCAATGTATGCCAACAAGAACATCATCCAGAATGCGGTGAATTCGAAGGATCACACCACGCTGGTCGCCGCAGTGAAGGCCGCCGGTCTGGTGGAGACGCTGTCGGGCCCCGGTCCGTTCACGGTGTTCGCGCCCACCAACGCCGCCTTCGCCAAGCTGCCCGCCGCCACCGTTCCGACGCTGCTGAAGCCCGAAAACAAGGGCCAGCTCACCTCGGTCCTCACCTATCACGTGCTGCCGGGCAAGCTGTCGGCCACCGCGCTGCGCGCAAAGATCAAGGCCGGCAATGGCCGCGCAACGTTCAAGACGGTCCAGGGTGAGGAACTGACCTTCACCATGGCGGGCCGCCGTCTCCAGATCACCGATTCCAAGGGTGGCAAATCGACGATCACGATCGCCGACGTCAACCAGAGCAATGGGGTGATCCACGTCGTCGACGCAGTGCTACTCCCGTAAGGCATTGCTCCGACCTGGGGGGAGGCCAACCTCCTGCGCTTCCCCCCAGTTTCTTTGTCCGATGGCGCAGGATCCCGACATGACAGCGCGCAGCCTCGCCAGACCACGCCGTGTGACGATCCACCCGCTGATCGTGCGACTGTGTCACTGGATCAACGCGGCCGCGATGATCGTGATGATCCTGAGCGGCTGGGCGATCCACAATGCGGACCCGATCGCGCCGTTCCTCTTCCCCGGTCGTATCACGCTCGGCGGCGGATTGATCGGCGGGTTGCAATGGCATTTTGCGGCGATGTGGGTGCTGTTCGTCAACGGCATCCTGTATCTGGTCTATGGCTTCGCCAGCGGCAGGTTCGCGCGCAAACTCCGCCCGATCAGCGTGCGCGATGCCGTCGTCGACGGTCTCGCCGCGCTGCGCGGTCGGCTCGGTCATGCCGATCTGTCGGTCTATAACGGCGTGCAGCGCCTGCTGTATGCCGGTGTGATTGCGCTTGCCGTGCTCGTCGTGGCGAGCGGCCTGTCGATCTGGAAACCGGTCCAGTTCGGCTGGCTGACCTGGCTGTTCGGCGATTTCGATGTCGCCCGCATCGTCCATTTCGCGGCGATGAGCGGCATCGTCCTCTTCTTGGTTGTCCACGTCGCGATGTCGCTGCTGGTGCCGCGCAGCCTGCTCGCGATGATCCGGGGAGCGTGAGCCATGAACGACGAAACCCGCTATATCCTGAGCGACGCCGCGCGCGGCCTCGACGTGCCGACGCGGCGGCTGTTCCTGCGCAACGCGCTGGGGCTTGGCACGCTTGCGATGCTGAGCGGCTGCGACGTGGTCGACGGCCTGAGCGCCGAGCGCGTGCTCGGATCGATGTCGGATTTCAACGACCGTGCACAGGCATGGTTGTTCAACCCCAACACGCTCGCGCGCGAATATCCGGCGCGGATGATCACCCGTCCGTTTCCGTTCAATTCCTTCTACACGCCCAATTCGCCCGATCTGGCCCCGCGGATCGACCCGCGCGAGTTCGTGCTCAACGTCACCGGGCTGGTCGAGCGCAAGGACGATTGGACGCTGCGCCAACTCTACGCGTTGCCGCGCTTCACCCAGATTACGCGCCACGTCTGCATCGAAGGCTGGAGCGCGATCGGCAAATGGACGGGCGTGCGCTTTTCCGATTTCCTGGCGCGGGTTGGGGCGGACCGGCACGCGAAATACGTCACTTTCCGCTGCGATGACAATTACACCACCTCGATCGACATGGCGACCGCGCTCCATCCACAAACCCAGCTGTGCTTCTGGATGAACGACGCGGTGTTGCCCCGCCAGCACGGCTTCCCGATGAAGTTGCGCGTGCCGACGAAGCTCGGGTTCAAGAACCCCAAGCACATTGGCGAGATCGCGATCGGCAATGACTATACTGGCGGCTATTGGGAAACGTACGGCTATAACTGGTTCAGCGGGCTCTGAGCCAAAGCCCGCGATCAGGCCGGGCGCACGACCAGAATGTGGAACGTGCCCGGCAGCATCGCCGGTCGCCCACCGCCCGCCGGGGCAGGTCCGAACTTCGCGCTGGGCAAATAGAGCGTGCCGGTTTTGGGATCGAGCGCGCCGGTGCGGGCCCCCACTTCGGTCTTGACCGTGCCGACATGCGTCACGGCGGCACCCGCCAGCGAGAGAATATCGAGAACGCCATCCTTGCCGCACGGAACGAACGCCAAATGCCGCGCTTCATCCAGGATGACGGCGTCTGGCCCCGCGCCGATCGCGATCAAGCTCGTCAGCGTGCGGGTCGCGACATCGACGACCGCCGCTTTGCCATTGGCGCACGCCGCGATGAGGCGGTTGTGGGGCTTGTCATAAGCGAGGCCGGTCGGCGCGTCGCAGCCGAGCAGCGGAATCGGTGAACCTGCTACCCCCCGTGCGACATCCACCGTCTCGATTTCGTTGGCGTCCTCATTATTGATGAACAGCGTCCCGTCTGCGGAGAATGCCGCATATTCCAGCGCCGGTTTGACGGCGATGGTCTTGGTCAGCTTGGCCGTGGCGAGATCGATCACCGACACGGTGCCGCTGGTCGCGTTCATCACATACGCGTGGGTCTTTGCGGGATCGAGGATTGCAGCGTCGGGCTTCTTGCCGACGGCGATGGTGGCGGTCTCGGAGCCGGAGACGGGGTCCAGCAAGCGCACGGTGCCATCGGTCCCGCTGGACACCAGCAGCGCGCCGCCCGGCAGCGGTAGGGCCGCATGGCCGCGCTGAACGTTTCCGATCGACGAAACCTTGCCCGTCGCGAGATCGACCACGGTAACGTTGTTGCCCCGCGCGATGTAGAGATGGGTGCCTTCATCGTCCGTCCGCGCATAATCCCAGGGACCATCTGGGCCGGCGATCGCGGTGGCGACCACGTAGCGCGGCGCGGCGGCCGCGCCTCCCGCCAGCGGCAAGGCAAGGGCAACGAACGCGGCAAGAAGCGATTGAGGACGCATGGCGGTCTCCACGATAAAGCGAGGCCGCCCTTCTGACGGCATCTCCTGCGCACGTCACGTTAGCGTTTCCTAATGCGGCATTTTGCAGCAAAACGGCGATGACCCGCGCGGCATTAGGCCAGATTGTGAAGAATCAATGTCCAATCCCGGCTATCTGCATCCATAGCGCGAGCATCGCTTTCCAACGCCATGCTCGGAATTTCATGAACGGCGACCCACGGCCTGCGTGGCGACTTGTTCCTCGCCCGACGACGATCCTGCTCGCGGCACTGCTGAGCGGCTGCGCCCACTATGCCGCGCTGCCGTTGGCTGCCGATCCACTGCTGGCACCCACGATCGCGGTGTTGGATCATCCGGGAGCTGCGCTGCCGACCGGCCCGTTGTCCGTGTCTGACGTTGTCGACCTCGCGCTTGCCAACAATCCCGAGCTCAAGGCGGCCCGACTGAAGCGTGCCATTGCCGCCGGGCAGACGAAACAGGCCTCGACCTTGCCCAACCCGTCGCTGACCGGCGCGTTTCTGCCGCTGCTGTCGGGCGTGGGCTCGGTGCCGGCCTGGAATGTCGGGCTCGGCCAGGATCTCAAGACGCTGCTCACCTATCGCACCCGCCGCCGCGCCGCGCAGGATAGCGAGCGGCAAGTCGTCGCCGATGTCGTGTGGCAGGAATGGCAAGTCGCGGGCCAGGCGCGCCAGATCGCGAGCGACCTGATCGTCGGGCGCACCAGCCGCGCGAGCTATCTCGCCGCTTATCAGTTGCTCGCCGCGCGCAATGCCAAGCTCGAACAGGCGCTGGCGGCGCGGAACGTAACGCTGGTGACCGTCGCGCCCGATCGCGTCGCGCTGCAGGCGGCGCGCAGCGCGCTCAATGCGCTCGACCAGAAACAGCTCGCTTTGGCGCATCAGCTCAATGCACTGCTCGGCCTTGCCCCCGATGTTGTCGTGCCGCTGGCGACGCAGGTCGAGTTGCCCCCGTTCGACCCGGCTGCGATCCGCGCCGGGCTCGCCACGCTGCCCGAACGGCGCCCGGATCTGATCGCGCTGCGCATGGGCTATGCCGCAGCGGACGAGCAAGTGCGCCAGGCGATCCAGTCGCAATTCCCCGATCTGGTGCTCGGCGGCAGCGTCAGCAGCGACAATTCCAGCGTCGTCAATGGCGGCCCCAATGCGACGCTCAGCCTGCCCGTGTTCGATCGCAACCAGGGCAATGTCGCGATCACGCAGGCAACGCGCGCACAACTCCACGCCGATTATGCCGCGCGGCTGGCATCGACGGTCGGGACGGTCGGCGCGATGCTGCGCGAGATGGAGCAACTCAGCGCCCAACTCGCCGAGGCGCGCCGCGACCTTCCCGCCGCGCGCCTCGCCGCCGAGCGCGCGCAAGCGGCGTTCGGTGCCTCCAATCTCGACGAACGCGGCTATGTCGATCTCGTCTCGAACCGCTTTGCCAAGGAACAGGACATCATGACGCTGGAACTGGCGCTGCTCGACCGGCAGATCGCGCTGCAAACGCTGGTCGGCGACGGCCTGCCGACGGTCGACACCGGGGCGACCGCGCAATGAGGGCGCTGATCACGTTGACCGCAGCGCTTGCGCTCGCTGGCTGCGGTGCCGCGTCCGAGGAGACCAAGGCCGAGCCGCAAAGCGTGCTGGTTTCTACGGCCCCGGCGAAGCAGGGCGCGCTGCCGCAAACGGTCACCGCTTACGGATCGGTCGCACCCGCGCTCAACGGAGCCCAAACCTTCAGCGAAGCGCAGCCGGGGCAAGTGACCCGGCTGCTCGTCACGCCGGGCGCGACGGTGCGGCGCGGGCAAGCGCTGGCGGTGTTTGTCCCTGCGCCCGCCAGCCGCAGCGGCTATCTTCAGGCGGTCGAGGCGCTCGATTCGGCGCGCAAGCAACGCGCCACCACCGCACAGCTGCTTGCGCAGCAACTGGCGACACAGGATCAGCTGGTTCAGGCCGACAAGGCCGTGGCCGATGCGCGGACTGCGTTGGCCGCACTGCAAGCCGAGGGTGCTGGCCGCGCCGTCCACACGCTGACCGCGCCGTTCGATGGCATCGTCACCGCCGTAAGCGTTGCGCAAGGCGACCGCACGCAAGCCGGAGCCACACTGCTGACCGTCGTACGCGCGGGGGGCATCGTCGTAACCGCCGGGATCGATCCGGCGGAGCATGGCACGGTCGCGGTCGGCCAGTCGGCCTCCTTGCTCCGTTTGTCGGGCGGCGCGGCGCTTACCGGCCATGTGCTGCGCGTCAGCCAGGCCCTCAACGCCAAAACCCGCATGGTCGATGTCGATATCGCCTTTCCCGCAGGGGCCTTGCTGCCCGGCGAAGGCATTCAGGTCGCAATCGCGACCGGGCAAGTTTCGGGCTGGATCGTGCCGCACCGCGCGGTGGTGACGGCGGGCGGGGTGCCGCATGTCTTTCAAATCTCGGGCAGCAAGGCCAAGGCGGTGCCGGTTACCGTCCTGCTCACCTCCAATGCGGGCGACGTCGTCAACGGCGCGATCGATCCGCAGCGCCGCCTGATCGTCGAGGGGGCGTATCAGGTCGGTGATGGCGATGCCGTGCGGTGGGCGCACTGATGCTCGAACGCTTGCTGCGCGAGCAATCGCGCGCCTTTGTTCTGATCGCGCTTGCGGTCGCGCTGGCGGGGATTGTCGCAGCGCTCGCGTTGCCGGTTGGGCTGTTCCCGCAAGTCTCCTTCCCGCGCGTGGTGGTCGATCTCGATTCGGGCAGCCGCCCCGCCGACCAGACCGCACTCACCGTCACGCGCCCGGTCGAAGAGGCGATCCGCGCCATTCCCGGCGTGCGCGATGTGCGCTCGGGCACCAGTCGCGGCACCGCGCAGATCTCGATCGATTTCGGCTGGGGCCGCGACATGACCGCCAGCACCTTGCTGGTCGATTCCGCTTTGGCGCGGACGCTGCCAACGCTGCCACCGGGCACGCAATATACCGTGCGCCGGATGGACCCGACGGTGTTCCCGATCATCTCCTACGCGCTCGTTTCCGAAACGGTCGATCCGGTGGCGTTGCAGGAGATCGCCAAATATCAGGTGACACCGCTGCTTTCCGCCATTCCCGGGCTGGCGCGCGTTGGCGTGCAGGGCGGCGGCACTGCCGAGGTGCAAGTGCTCGCCGATCCGCACCGGCTCGCCGACCACAATCTGTCGATGGCGGACCTCAGCGCGGCGATCAAGAACGGCAATGTGCTGAGCGCGGTCGGGCAAGTGCAGGATCGCGGGCGGCTGTCGCTGGTCATCGCCGATCGCAGCGTGGCGAGCGCGGCGGAAATCGGCGCGATCGTGATCAGCGCCGATCCACAAGGCGTGCTGCGCGTCCGCGATGTGGCGACGGTGCAGGAGGGCGCGGTGCCGGTGTGGCAGCGCATCGTCGAGGATGGCAAACCCGCCGTGCTGTTCAACATCTATGAACAGCCCGACGGCAATGCCGTGCAAATTGCCCAGGCGGTGCAGCAGAAACTGGCAAAGCTGGCGCTGCCGAGCGGCGTCAGGCTGGTGTGCTGGTACGATCAAAGCGCGCTGGTGACCGAAGCGGTGGCGAGCGTGCGCGATGCGGTGCTGATCGGTCTGGTGCTGGCGGCCCTGGTGTTGCTGGCGTTCCTGCGGAGCTGGCGCGTCACGCTGATCGCGGCGATCGTGGTGCCGACGACGCTCGCCGCCACGGTGCTGGTGCTGAGCGTGCTCGGGATGAGCTTCAACATCATGACGCTGGGCGGGATCGCCGCCGCCGTCGGCCTGCTGATCGACGATGTTATCGTGATGGTCGAACATATCGCGCGCCGCGCGGGCGCGAGTGGCGCGGACGGCACGCCGCGCGGCGCTGCCGCCGTCATCCCGGCGGCGCGCGAGTTTCTGGCACCGCTGACCGGATCGAGCCTCGCCACGCTGATCGTGTTCGTGCCCTTGTCCTTCCTGACCGGGGTGACCGGGGCCTTTTCCAAGGCGCTGTCGCTGACGATGGCGGCGGCGCTCGCGATTTCCTGGGCAATGACGGCGTTCGTCGTGCCGGTGCTGGTACGTTGGCTGGTCGATTTCGACACGTGGCATGATCCGGGCGAAGGCAAGGACGACCGCATCGCGCGGTTGCACAGCCGCGCACTCGACCGGCTTAATGCTCGGCCCTGGCTGCTCGCGGTCATTGCGGTGCCGCTGCTGCTGCTTGGCTATGTCAGCTACACCAATGTGCCGAGCGGCTTCATGCCCAAGGTCGATGAAGGCGGGTTCGTGATGGACTATTATACCCCGCCCGGCACCTCGCTCGACGAAACCGAGCGGGAGGTCGGCCAGATCGATGCGATGCTGCGCGCCAATCCCGATGTCCTCACTTTCTCGCGCCGCCTTGGCACCGGGCTCGGCGGCGATTTGGGGCAAAGCTATCATGGCGATTATTTCGTCCGGCTGAAGCCCGCCCACGCCCCGACCGAAGAGGTCGCCGCCGAAGTCGCGCGGCAAGTGACCGCCAAAGTGCGGGGCGTGCAGATTGAAGTGGCGCAATTGATCGAGGATTTGATCGGCGATCTCACCGCCGTGCCGCAGCCGATCGAGGTGAAGCTCTATGCGGATGATCCGGCGGTGCTGCCGGGCGAGGCCAGAAAGGTCGCCGCGCTGATCGGCAAGATCGATGGCGTGGTCGAAGTGAAGGACGGCGTGCAACTGGCCGGCGATGCGCTCGACGTGAAGAT
Organism: Sphingomonas sp. PSPC2-2; assembly: GCF_049897725.1. Lineage (NCBI taxonomy): Bacteria > Pseudomonadati > Pseudomonadota > Alphaproteobacteria > Sphingomonadales > Sphingomonadaceae > Sphingomonas > Sphingomonas sp. PSPC2-2. The sequence continues at coordinate 64,270 of NZ_JAFCWU010000012.1, forward strand.
CGATCCGGTCCGCGCGGGGCTGGAAGGCGTTACCCCCGCCGATATCGAGACCCAGCTTAACGCGGCGCTGACCGGCAGCGTGGCGACCACGCTGGCGCAAGCCAGTAAAGCGGTCGATGTGCGCGTGCGCTTGCCCGAGGCGCTGACGATCAGCGAGACCGGGCTGGCGCAGCTCCCGATCCGCGCGATCGACGGGCATGTGTTCCCGCTGTCGCGCGTCGCGTCGCTCAAGTCGGTCACCGGCCAGCCGCAAATCAGCCGCGAAAATCTGGAGCCGATGATCGCGGTGACCGGTCGCATTCAGGGGCGCGGCATCGGGGCCGCCGTCGCCGATGTCACTGCGGCGCTCGACCGGCCGGGTGCGCTTGGCCCCGGCATCCGCTACGAACTAGGCGGACTGTACCAGCAGCAACAGATTGCCTTTGCCGGGTTGGTCAAGGTGTTCGGCGCGGCACTCGTCGCCGAATTCGCGCTGCTGTTGATCCTCTATCGGCGCTTCTGGCTGCCGGTCATCATCATCGGCTGCTCGCTGCTATCGACCACCGCCGTGTTCACCGCCTTATGGGCATCGGGGGTCGATCTCAACATCACCGCGCTGATGGGGATGACGATGATCATCGGCATCGGCACCGAAATGGCGATCTTCTACGTGTCCGAATTCGAAGACCTTGCCCGGCACATGCCACCGCCCGAGGCCGCGCGCGCGGCAAGCCGCAACCGCCTGCGCCCGATCACCATGACCACGCTGGCGGCGATCTTCACGCTGCTGCCGCTGGCGCTGGCGATCGGCCAGGGGGCCGGCATCCAGCAACCGCTCGCCATCGCGATTATCGCCGGGCTGCTGCTGCAATATCCGCTGGTGCTGCTCGCCATGCCCGTATTGGTGCGGCTAACGACGGGGCGGCGCGCCACCTAATTGCTCTCCATACCCTCTTTTTGCGAATGGTAACGCAATCGCGGCATCTTGGCGTTTCTGCGGGAGCGCGGTACGACCTCCGCCGAGAGAGGAATTTCGTCATGACATTTCGTGTTGCGGCTATGCCGTTGCTGCTGGTCGCTGCGGCGGCCTCCGCCCAGGTCGCAGCGCCGCCCCCGCCGTCTCAGACCGCTCCCGACGCCGGTATGCCCGTGCTGCCCGAATGGACGAAGCCAGCGCTGCGCGGTGCCTGGAACGATATCCGCCTGTCCCCCGATGCGCGCGCCAAGGCGCTGCTCGCGGCGATGACGCGCGACGAAAAGCAGACCCTGGTCTTCGGCTATTTCGGCACCGACTTTCCACGGCTGCAATACCGCGCACCCGCCGCAGCGCATAGCGGCTCGGCCGGCTATGTGCCGGCGATTGCCAGACTCGGCATCCCGGCGCAGCATCAGACCGATGCCGGGGTCGGCGTTGCCACCCAGGGCGGTGCCCCGGTCAAGCGCGAGCGTACCGCCTTGCCCTCCAACCTCGCCACCGCCGCAAGCTGGGATATCGCGATTGCGCGGGCGGGCGGCACCATGATCGGCGATGAAGCGCGCCGGTCGGGCTTCAACGTCATGCTGGCAGGTGGCGTCGATTTGCTGCGCGAGCCCCGCAACGGCCGCAATTTCGAATATGGCGGGGAGGATCCGCTGCTGGCCGGTACGATGGTTGCCGAACAGGTGATCGGCATTCAATCGAACCATATCGTCTCGACGATCAAGCATTACGCGATCAACGACCAGGAGACCGATCGTAACGCCGGCAATTCGGTGCTCGATCACAGCGCGGCGCGCGTGTCCGATCTGCTGGCGTTCCAATTGGCGATCGAACGCGCCGATCCGGGCTCGATCATGTGCTCGTACAACCGCGTCGATAGCGTTTACGCCTGCGAGAATAGCTGGCTGCTGACCGACGTGCTGCGCAGCGATTGGGGATTCAGGGGCTATGTAATGAGCGATTGGGGTGCGACGCACAGCACCGTCGCCGCCGCCAAGGCCGGGCTAGACCAGGATTCGGGATTTCCGTTCGACAAGGAACCCTATTTCGGGCGGCCGCTGCGGGACGCGCTCGATCATGGCACGGTCCCCGCGGCCCGGCTCGACCTGATGGCGCACCGCATCCTGCGCGCGCTGTTCGCGCAAGGCGTGTTCGAGCGTCCGGTGAGCGAGCAGCCGATCGACTATGCCGCCCATGCCGCGGTGACGCGCGCCGGAGCGGAAGCCGGGGCTGTGTTGCTGAAGAACGAACATGGTTTGCTACCACTTGCCGCCAGCGCGAAGCGGATCGCGGTGATCGGCGGCCATGCCGACAAGGGCGTGCTCGCCGGGGGCGGATCGTCGCTGGTCTATCCAGTCGGCGGCAATGCCGTGCCCGGCTTGCAACCGACAATTTGGCCCGGGCCGATCATGTATTACCCGTCCTCGCCGCTCGACGAGATCAAGCGGCAGGCCCCGGGTGCCACGGTGCGTTACGCCGATGGCAGCGACCCCGCCGCCGCTGCGGCGCTGGCCCGGGACAGCGATGTGGTGATCGTGTTCGCCACGCAATGGGCGGGCGAATCGTTCGACGTGGCGATGGCGCTCGACGGCAATCAGGACGCGCTGATCGGCGCGGTCGGCACCGCCAACCCTAACACCGTGGTGGTGCTCGAAACCGGCGGGCCAGTGGCGATGCCGTGGATCGATCAGGCCGGGGCGGTACTCGAGGCCTGGTATCCGGGCACGGCCGGGGGCAAGGCCATCGCCAACCTGCTGTTCGGCAAGGCCAATCCCTCGGGTCGCCTGCCCGTGACCTTCGCCCGCAATGTCGATCAACTGCCCGATCCAGCCCAACCGCATAGCGGCGACGTGGTGTATAAAGAGGGCGCGACGGTCGGGTATAAATGGTTCGATGCCAAGGGGATCGCGCCCTTATTCCCCTTCGGCCACGGCCTGTCCTACACGCGCTTCGTCAGCGAGGGCCTGCACGCAGCCACGCCGGGCGGCGTGCTCACCGCGACCTTCACCGTGCGCAACACCGGTGCGCGGGCTGGGGCAAGCGTTCCGCAGCTCTACGTCGCCCCGGTCGCGGGCGGGTGGGAGGCCCCGAAGCGTCTTGCCGCTTTCACCAAGGTCGCGCTGGCACCCGGCACGCGCAAGGCGGTGACGCTGACGGTCGATCCGCGTTTGCTCGCCACATGGGATGAAGCCCACCATCGCTGGCACATTGCCGGGGGTGCCTACAAGGTCATGCTGGCGGACTCGGCCCGCGACATCCGCCAAACGGTTACGGTGACCCTGCCCGAGCGCACGCTGCCCGCCACCTGGCGCGCCCGCTAAAGCGGGGCGCGTCAGGCGTTGCCGGTTTCCGGCACGCGCAGCATCGCAAGCGCCGCCAGCGCCATCACCGCCGCCGCAAACGCCATCGTCCAGATCGGCTCGGTCGGAAAGAATGCCTTGAGCACGGAGCCCATCACGGTCGCCACCAGCAATTGCGGCACGACGATGAACACGTTGAACAGGCCCATATAGATGCCGAGCTTGGCCTGCGGCAGGCTGGAGGCAAGGATCGCATAGGGCATGGCGAGGATTGAAGCCCAGGCGATCCCGACCCCGATTTCGCTCAAAACCAGCAAATTGGGGTCGCGGATGACAAGGAAGCTCGCATAACCAAGGGCACCGCAGAGCAGCCCGATACCATGCGTGCGTACCTTGCCGATCCGCGCTGCCAGCCGGGGCAACACCAAGAGCGCCACGATTGTCGCGACGCCATTATACACCGCGAACAGCACCCCGACCCAATCGCCACCGGCATTGTACGCGGCGCTCGTCGGGTCGCTCGAGCCGAAGGCATATTGGGCGACGACGGGGGTGGTGTAGATCCACATGATGAACAGCGCCGACCAACTGAAGAACTGCACCAGCGCGAGCCGCTTCATCACCGTCGGCATCCCCGAAAAGTCGCCGATGATCAGGCTGAGCGGATTGTCGGCCTTGCCGCCGCGCGCGAGCAGGATCGCGGCGATGCTGGCCAAACCATAAGCGATCAGCAACGCCCCCAGCAGATAGACCTCCTTCTGTAGGCCAAGCGTGGGCACCGTGACCACGACGCCTGCGCCCGCTGCGATCCAGCCGAGGCTCGCGCCCAGCCCGCGTGCCGCGAGCGCGTGGACGGGTTGCGTCGTGGGCTCGCCGAGCATCGGCTCGCCAAAGGCCTGCATCTCGGCCGGGCTATATTCGCGCGTCGTGCCGACGGTCCACAGCACCGCCAGCAGCAACGCCGCACCGCCGAACCAGAAACTGTAGCGAACCGTCGCAGGAATCCCGCCGAGCGCATCGCCCGACACGCCAAGATGAGTCAGCACGAACGGAAAAAGTGAACCGACCACCGCGCCTGCACCAATAAAGGCAGTCTGTAGCGCATAGCCCGCCGTATGCTGATCCTTGCGCAGCATATCGCCGACAAACGCGCGAAACGGCTCCATCGACACGTTGATCGACGCATCCAGCACCCACAGCGTCAACGCCGCGAACCACAGGATCCGGGCATCGGGCATGACGAACAAGGCCAGCGCCGCCAGCACCGCGCCTGCAAAGAAATACGGCCGCCGCCGCCCAAAACGCGTCCAGGTGCGGTCGCTGTAATGACCGATGATCGGCTGTACGAGCAGCCCGGTGAGCGGGGCTGCAATCCACAGATAGGACAGATCATCGAGCGATCCGCCAAGCGTCTGGAAAATCCGGCTCATATTAGCGTTTTGCAGCGCAAAGCCGATCTGGATGCCGAAGAAGCCGAAGCTGATATTCCACAACCCGCCGAAGCGCTGCACCGGTTTCTCGTTCAAGCCCACCTCCCCTGCTGCGGTTCCCCGCAGTCTGTCGTGCCTGACTGCCGACAAGCCCGGTAGCGCACAAGGGTGCATACGAATACGCAAACCACCACGCCGCTTGCGAGGATCGTCCGGAGCCGGGCATGACGGTGCGATGTCGATGACCGTAACCCTCCACCACCAAGGCCAGGAGCAGCGCCCGCTGCTCGTACTCGACTCATTCTGGAGCGATCCCGAATTGCTCCGTGAAGATGCCGCCGCGCTGCGGCTAACCCCGATCGGGCCGCATTATCCCGGTGTGCGTGCGCCCGTGCCGCCCCGGCTGGCCGAGGCGATGCGGGTGAAGGTGGCCCCACTGCTCGCCGCGCATTTCGGGCTCGAGCGCGCACCGGCAGTGTCGGAGGCCTATTATTCACTCGTCACCACGCCCCCGGACGCGCTGGCACCGATCCAGCGTTTGCCGCATTTCGATGGCGTCGAGCCGCGCCGGATCGCGCTGTTGCTGTTCCTCGGTCACGCCGCGCAGGGCGGCACCGCCTTCTACCGCCAACGCGCGACCGGCTATGAAAGCGTCGACGCCGAACGGCTCGAACGTTACTCCACCGAACTCGAGACAGGCGTAGGAAAGCACGGGCTGCCCGCGCCGTCCTATATCGCCGGGGACACGCCGCTGTTCGAGCAAATCGCGGCACAGCCGGGGGCGTTCAACCGCGCGCTCGTCTATGCGGGCAACACGCTGCATTGCGCGTGGCTGCCGCCGGAGGTGCCGCTCACCCCGGACCCGTTGGTCGGGCGGCTGACGCTCAACCTGTTCCTGTTCGACGATTGAGGCTCAGGCACCACTGCTGGCGCGCGCGATCAAACGGGTCGGAAGCGGCGGCGGTGTGATCGCCGTACCGCGTAACTGGCCGAGCAAGGTGCTGACGAGCAACGCACCCGCCTGCCGTGTGTCCTGCGCCACCGTCGACAGCGGCGGCGTGGTCAGCGAGGCCGAGGGAATATCGTCGAACCCGACCACCGCGACATCGCCCGGGATGCTCCGTCCCTCCGCCGCCAGCGCCCGCATCGCGCCGATGGCGATGCTATCGCTCGCCGCGAAAATTGCGTCATACGCCGCACCCCGCGCCTTGAGCGTGGCAACCGCCTCGACACCAGCCTCCTCGCTGGTGATCGCATCGACGCGAAGTGCCGGATCGGCGACCAGCCCCGCTTGCGCCAGCGCATCCCCATAGCCGCGATGCCGTTCCTCAAGCTCGGGATAGCGGCTGTCGGCCGAACCGAGGAACGCAATCCGTCGCCGCCCCTGCGCGATCAGATGCGCCGTCGCTTGCGCACCGCCCCCGCGATTGTCAGAACCGACGGTGATCCCTGCCGGGTCGGTGCCGACCGCCCCCCAGCGTACGACATGCGTGCCCTGTTCGGCCAGATGATCGAGCCGCGCCCGATACGCCTCGTAATCGCCATAGCCGAGCAGGATGATGCCGTCGGCCTTGTGGCTGTCCTGATAGTCGACGTGCCAGTCGCCCGAAAGCTGCTGGAACGAGATCAGCAGGTCGTACCCCGCTCTGGCGCTGGCACGCGTGATCGACCCGAGCATCGACAGAAAGAACGGATTGATCGTCGCGTCCTCGTCAGCCGTCTCTTCGAAGAACAGCAAAGCGAGCGTGTTCGACGCCTGGCTGCGAAGGCTCGATGCGTGTTTGTCGACCGCATAATGCAGGCTGTGGGCGATCGCTTCGATCCGCGCACGCGTCTGCGCATTGACCGATTTCACGCCGCGCAACGCACGCGACACCGTCGGCTGCGAGACACCGGCAAGTTGTGCGATATCGAACGAAGTCGGCCGCTTGGCCATCCCAGTCATACCTGTGTATTGTTTAAATAATACAGCAGAACCCCCGACCCGCCTGCCCTGTGAATACGTATGCCCGCCACTTTTGCAATGACCTCGTCCGAAATATAGCCTGCTCCTAGCCAATCGACGCGGATGACGACGTCGAGGAAACTGAATTTCGTGAGGATGTGCGGGTTCGTCCCGCCTGAGGGGAAGACCAAATGACCAAGTTCATGCCGGGCCGCGCCGATCGCGCGGTTGCGCCGACGCGCCACCTGTCCTTGTCCGCGCGGCTGGGCGAATGCGCCAGCACGACCGCGCTCGCCGCCGCACTGGCGATGCCGGGCGTCGCCTTCGCACAGGCCAGCACGCCCAACGCCAACCCGACCGCCAAGGCGCAGGTCGAGGCGACCACCAGCCAGGCCGATCCGACCCCGCAACCCGCGACCCCGGCGGTGGCTTCGCCTGCGGATGCCCCCGCTGCCGTGGATGACTCCATCGTCGTCACCGGCATCCGCGCCGGCCTTGAATCCTCGGCCAAGATCAAGCGTCAGTCGGTGTTGATCGTCGACTCGGTCTCCGCCGAAGACGTCGGCAAGCTGCCTGACGTATCGATCGCGGACTCGCTCGCACGCTTGCCCGGCGTGACCGCGCAGCGGCTTGAAGGCCGCGACCAGCGCCTGTCGATCCGCGGCCTCGGGCCCGATTTCTCGACGACGCTGCTCAACGGCCGCGAACAGGTCACCGTCGGCGACAATCGTGGCGTGGAATATGACCAGTATCCGTCGGAATTCTTCAAGACCGTCAACGTGTACAAGTCGGCCGACGCCTCGCTGGTCGCCGCCGGCATTTCGGGCACGGTCGACCTGCGCATGCTGCGCCCGCTCGATCAAGGCAAACGCGTCATCGCGGTCAGCGCGCGCGGGGAAATGAACGGGATCAACAAGCTCAATCCCGACGGCACGCGCTACGGCTATCGGGCCTCGGCGACCTATGTCGACAAATTCGCCAACGACACGCTTGGCATCGCGCTGGGTGCGTCGGCCACGCTGACCCCGTCGCAGGACGAGCGCTACAACGCCTGGGGCTATGCCGGCAGCGGCACCGCAGCCAGCCCATTCGTGCTCGGCGGTGCCAAGCCCTATGTCCAGTCGAACGAGCTGAAGCGCTATGGCGGCGTGGCGACGATCGAATGGCGGCCCTCGGACGTGTTCCACTCGACCTTCGACGCGCTCTATTCGCATTTCGAGGAAACGCAGCATCTGCGCGGCATCGAATTCCCGCTCGGCTTTTCCAGCCCCACGCAAAGCGGCGTGACGGTGAGCGATGGTTTCGCAACCACCACGACCTTCTCGGGCGTGCATGCGATCCAGCGCAACGACTATAACCAGCGCAAGGCGGAGAATTTCTCGTTCGGCTGGAACAACGACCTGAAGCTGAGCGAGAAAATCCACCTCAACGTCGATGCGAGCTGGAGCCATGCCACGCGCACCGACTTCCTGCTCGAGACCTATACCGGCGTCGGCTATGGCGGCACCGGCCCCAACGACACCGTCAAGGTCACGCAGCAGGCGAACGGCATCTACAAGATCGTGCCGACGCTCGATTATACCGACACCAGCGTGTTCAAGCTGACCGATCCGCAAGGCTGGGGCTATAACGGCACGCAGGCCGTGGTGCAGTCCGGCTTCCTCAACCGCCCAAGCTTCAAGGACGACCTCAAGTCGCTGCGCGCCAGCCTGAATGGCGAGTTCGACAACAGCATCGTCAAAAGCTGGGAGGCCGGTGCCAATTACAGCCGCCGCGAGAAAACCAGCGCCTACCAGTCCTACTTCCTCTGCCCCAAGGGCGCGGGCACGAATTGCACCGTCGCAAGCGGCACGCCCACTTCGGCACCGATCCCGAGCCAGGCGATCCTCGGCAAGATCCCGCTCGACTATCTCGGTGTGCCGGCGGTGCTCGCGCTCAATCCGCTGTATCTCTACAATAACAGCTTCAACACCTTCTACGACAACCGTCCGTCGTCGTTGGTGCGCGACAATGTCGTGACCGAAAACGTCTATACCGGCTATGCCAAGATCACCATCGACGGCGACGTGGGGGGCAAGGCGCTCAAGGGCTCGATCGGAACGCAAGTCGTGCATAGCGAGCAGCGCTCCGACGGCCAGATCGCCAGTGTCGTCAACGGCGTGGTGACGATCGCCCCGGCCTCGCAGAAGGTGAGCTACACCAACGTGCTGCCCTCGGCGACGATGGCGGTGGAGCTGATCCCGCTTGGGTACGTCAAGCTTGGTGCATCGCAGACGATGGTGCGCCCGCGCCTCGATCAGGAGCGCGTCACGCAGGATGTCGCCATCAACGTCGCCAACATCCAGACCAACAATACCAATGCCGGGCTCAATCCGGTGTTCACCTCGTCCGGCGGCAACGTCGCGCTGAAGCCCTATCAGTCGACCAATATCGACGTGTCGCTGGAAAAATATTTCCACGGCGGCGGCTATGTCGCGCTGTCGGGCTATTTCAAGCATCTCACCGACTTCGTCGATCCCAATAACAGCTATGCCTATGACTTCTCATCGCTGCTCGGCGCGTTGACCCCGGCCCAGCAAGCGATCGTCACCGCCAACAAGCTGACCATCGGCAATGTCAGCGCCCCCGCCAACACCGGGCGTGGCACGGTGCTGGGGCTGGAGGCGACGGTGTCGGTGCCGTTCAAGTCGCTGACCAAGGTGCTGGATGGTTTCGGGGTGTTTGTCTCGGGCAATTACACCGAATCCGAGATCAAGTTCGCGAGCAACCCGACCCAGCCGATTACGTTGCCCGGCCTGTCCAAATGGACCGGCAGCGGCACCGTCTATTACGAGAAGAACGGCTTCCAGGCGCGCGTGAACTATCGCTACCGCTCGTCGTTCCTGGCCGAGGTGGCCGGCCTTTCGGCCAACCCGACCTATCGCACCGCGCGATCGGAAGGCATCCTCGACGCGCAGATCGGTTATGAATTCCAGGAGGGCTTCCTCAAGGGCTTCGCGATCCTCGCTCAGGCGAAGAACCTCACCGACCGGCCGTTCGTGACCTATCAGAATGACGACCCGCGCCAGGTGATCGATTATCAGCGCTACGGACGGGACTATTATCTGGGCGTCACGTACAAGTTCTGAACGACGATGCCATCGGCGAGCGGTGGGGGCTCCTCACCGCTCGCCCTTCCGGTACCTGAAATTGAGTAAGCGGGGACGCGGACCATGGCCAATCCTGCGGAGCCGAATGGCTCCAGACCGATCCGGATCGTCATTGCCGGCGGCGGCACCGCCGGTTGGATGACGGCGGCCACGTTCGCGCGCTTTCTGGAGGTCGGCTTCGAAATCGACCTGATCGAATCCGAGGAGATCGGCACGGTCGGCGTGGGCGAGGCGACGATCCCCCAAATCCGGCTGTTCAACGACGCGCTCGGGCTGGACGAGGACGCGTTTCTGCGCGCGACACAGGGGACGTACAAACTCGGCATCGAATTTGTCGATTGGGGTGCACCCGGCCAGCGCTACATGCACGCCTTTGGCGACATCGGCCGCGATGTCGGGTTGCTGCCGTTCCATCATTATTGGCTGCGCGCGCGAAAACTGGGGCTGGCGGGCGATCTCGCGGCCTATTCGCTGAACAACCAGGCGGCGCTGGCGGAGCGGATGCAGCGCGGTCCGGCGCGTACCGCGCGCGTACTGCCGGACATGCCTTATGCCTTTCACTTCGACGCGGGTCTCTATGCGCGCCATTTGCGCCGCTACAGCGAGACGCGCGGCATCAACCGCATCGAGGGCAAGATCGTCCGCGTCACGCAGAATGATATAGGCGACGTGTCGGGGCTGGTGCTCGAAGATGGCAGCGTGGTCAGCGCGGACCTGTACATCGATTGCACCGGTTTCCGCGGCCTGCTGATCGAACAGACGCTCCACACCGGCTATGACGACTGGACGCACTGGCTCCCCGCCGATCGCGCGCTGGCGGTGCCGTCGGCGCGCAGTGCTGCCTTCACGCCTTATACCCGTTCGACGGCGAAGGCGGCCGGCTGGCAATGGCGGATTCCGCTGCAGCATCGCACCGGTAACGGCATCGTCTATGCCTCGGCGCATCTGAGCGACGACGAGGCGACCGCGACGCTGCTCGCGGGGCTCGATGGGGAGGCGCTCGCCGACCCGCGCCCGATCCACTTCCGCACCGGCAAGCGCCGCAAATTGTGGAACCGCAATGTCGTCGCGATCGGCCTCGCCGGGGGCTTCCTCGAACCGCTCGAATCTACCAGCATCCATTTGATCCAGTCGGCGATCGCGCGACTGATGAAGCTCCTGCCCGGCCACACCATCGCCGAGGCCGACCGCGTCGAGTTCAATCGCCAGAGCGACTTTGAATATGAGCGCATTCGCGACTTCATCATCCTGCACTACGCCGCCAACGCGCGCAGCGAGCCGTTCTGGCGGATGTGCCGCGACATGGAGCTGCCCGAAACGTTGTCGGCCAAGATCGACCTGTGGCGCGGCAACGGCCATATCACGCGCGAGCATGAGGAATTGTTCACCGAGGTCGGCTGGCTGCAGGTGTTCGCCGGGCAGGGCGTAATACCAACGGGGCACCATCCGCTCGCCGACGCGATCCCGGCAAGCGACCTCGCAGAATTCATGGACACGATCGCCAAACTCAATGCCCGCGAGGTCGCCCAGATGCCGAGCCATGCCGATTTCATCGCGCGCCACTGCGCCGCGCCGCAGCCGGTGACGGCATGAGCATCGCCGCCGCGCTGCTGCTGGCGCTCACTGGCCCGGCGATTGTCCCGATCGAGCAGGTGCGCGCGCGTGCGGCCGAAGACGAAATCATCTATTTCGTGCTGCCCGATCGCTTCGACAATGCCGATCCGACCAACGACACAGGCGGGCTGACTGGCGACCGGCTGGCAACCGGCTATGATCCGACGGCCAAGGGCTTCTATCATGGCGGCGATCTGAAGGGGCTGACACGGCGGCTTGACTATATCCAGGCGCTTGGCGTTACCGCGATCTGGATCGGGCCGATCTTCAAGAACAAGCCGGTCCAGGGCGCGGCGGGACAAGAGAGCGCGGGCTATCACGGCTATTGGATCACCGACTTCACCACGGTCGATCCGCATTTCGGCACCGATGCCGATTTCGCGACCTTCGTCGATGCGGCGCATGCGCGCGGGATCAAGGTCTATATGGACATCATCGCCAACCACACAGCCGATGTGATCCAGTATCGCGAATGCATCGGCAAACCCTGCGCGTATCGCAGCACGGCCGATTACCCGTATCAGCGGCGCGGCGGCGTAAGCGGCACGCCGATCAATCCGGGCTTTGCCGGCGATGCCGTGCAAACGCCCGAGAATTTCGCGCGGCTGACCGACCCGGCTTATGCCTATACGCCCTTCGTGCCCGCAGCGGAGCAGACCGTCAAAGTCCCGGCGTGGCTCAACGACCCGCGTTATTATCACAATCGCGGGGACTCGACCTTTGCGGGCGAATCCGCGCGCTATGGCGATTTCGCCGGGCTCGACGACCTGATGACCGAGGACCCACGTGTCGTCGCCGGATTCATCGCCATCTACGGAAGCTGGATCGATCGCTTCGGCATTGACGGCTTCCGTGTCGACACCGCACGGCACGTCAATCCCGAATTCTGGCAGGCGTTCGTCCCGGCAATGCAAACGCGCGCGGCGGCGCGCGGCATCCCCAACTTCCCGATCTTCGGCGAAGTCTATTCGGAGACCGTCGATCCCGGTTATACCGCGCAATATACCCGCCGCGACGGCTTCCCCGAAATCCTCGATTTCTCGTTCCAGGCGGCGGCGCGCGCGATGCTTTCGGGCAAGGCCGGGACCGACCTCTTCGCCAAGCTGATCGACGGCGACGTCCTCTACGGAGGCGGCGACGCCACCGCGCAACGCTTGCCGACCTTCCTTGGCAATCACGACATGGGGCGGATCGGGCATATGCTCGATCTGGCGTGGCCCAATGCGACCGAGGCCGAGCGGCTGCAGCGCCTCACGCTCGCGCATGTCCTGCTGCTGTCGGCGCGCGGCGTGCCGACAATTTATTCGGGCGACGAACAAGGCTTCACCGGCCATGGCGGCGACCAGGACGCGCGCGAGGACCTGTTCGCCAGCCACGTCGCCAGTTACAACGACAACCGCCTGATCGGCACGGCGACGACCACCGCGACCGCGCATTTCGGCACCGAAAACCCGATTTTCCAGACGATCGCCAAGCTCGCCCAAATCCGCCGCGACCATGCCCAATTGCGCCACGGCCGCACCGTGGTGCGCGCGGCGTCGGACAAGCCCGGCCTGCTCGCCTTCACCCGCGGTGCCGATGACGGGCATGAAATCTTGGTCGCGCTCAACACCTCGAACCGGCCGGTCAGCGCCAATGTCGAAATCGGTGCGCGTTCGGCGGGCTTCACCACGCTCGCGGGCGCGTGTCCCGCACGCGCCGCCGCGCCCGGTAGTATCTCGATCACCCTGCCCCCGCTCGGCTATGCCATCTGCGCCGCCCTCCCCAGCGAATGAGCCTCATGACCCCATCGATCGCCCCGCCGAAACCCGATGCCGCGCCCACGACGCCCTGGTGGAAGGGGGCCGCGATCTATCAGATCTATCCGCGCAGCTTCGCCGATTCGAATGGCGACGGTATCGGCGATTTGAATGGCATCACCGCGCATCTCGACCATGTCGCGACGCTCGGCGTCGATGCGGTGTGGCTGTCGCCCTTCTTCACCTCGCCGATGAAGGATTTCGGCTATGACGTCGCCGATTACCGCGATGTCGACCCGATCTTCGGCACGCTGGCCGATTTCGATGCGCTGATCGCGCGCGCGCATGCGCTCGGGCTGCGCGTGATTATCGACCAAGTGTATTCGCACACCTCGAACGAGCATCCGTGGTTTCAGCAAAGCCGCGCGAGCCGATCGGGCGACAAGGCCGACTGGTATGTCTGGGCCGATGCCAAGCCCGACGGCAGCCCGCCATCCAACTGGCAATCGGTGTTCGGCGGCCCGGCCTGGACGTGGGACGCGCGCCGCCAGCAATATTACATGCACAATTTCCTGAAGGAGCAGCCACAGCTCAACGGGCACAATCCGGCGGTACAACAGGCATTGCTCGATACCGCGCGCTTCTGGCTCGATCGCGGTGTGGACGGCTTCCGGCTCGATGCGATCAATTTCGCGATGCACGATCCCGCGCTGACCGATAACCCGCCCGCCCCCGCGACCAACCGCGCACGCACGCGGCCGTTCGATTTCCAGGTCAAGCTGCACAATCAGGGCCATGCCGATATCCCGCCCTTCCTCGAGCGGATCCGCGCCTTGCTCGACGAATATGGCGCAGGGTTCACCGTCGCCGAGGTTGGCGGCGAGGACAGCGATCGCGAAATGAAGCTGTTCACCGCCGGCGGCACGCGGCTGGACAGCGCGTATGGCTTCGACTTCCTGTATGCCGAGCGTCTGACTCCAGATCTCGTCGCCGATGCGGTGGCGCGCTGGCCCGATGCGCCGGGTATCGGCTGGCCAAGTTGGGCGTTCGAAAATCACGACGCCCCGCGCGCGCTTTCGCGCTGGACAACGCCCGCGCACGCGCCGGCCTTTGCGCGCATGAAGATGCTGCTGCTGGCGTGCCTGCGTGGCAACATCTTCCTGTACCAGGGCGAGGAATTGGGGCTGACGCAAGTCGACATTCCGTTCGATGCGTTGCTCGATCCCGAGGCGATCGCCAATTGGCCGATGACGCTGTCGCGCGATGGCGCGCGCACGCCAATGCCGTGGATCGGGAGCGCGCCCGATCTCGGCTTTGGCAGCGAGACGCCGTGGCTCCCGTTCGGGGGCGACCATAACGCGCTCGCCGCCGACCGGCAGCGCGCCGATCCGGACTCGCTGCTGCACTGGACCCGGCGGGTGCTCGCGGTGCGCAACGCCCATCCCGCGCTGCGCCAGGGCGACATCCGCATCCTGCACAGCGACGATGCGGTGCTCGCCTTCGAACGCCGCGATGCGGGCGAGCGCCTGCTGTGCGTGTTCAACCTGGGCGATGCAGCGCGCGACTGGCCGCCCCGCCTCGCACAGACAGGGACGGTGCTGCTCAGCGCGAACGACGCAAGCCCCAGCGCGCTTCCGCCCTTTTCGGGGCTGGTGCTGCGATCGTGACGCAAGCGGCGGCAGGCAAAGCGATCGTCATCCTCGGCGGCGGCACCGCCGGATGGATGGCCGCCTGTCTGATCGCGCAGCGGTGGCCGCATGCGCAGGTGACGCTGGTCGAAAGCCCCGAGATCGGCATTGTCGGAGTCGGCGAAGGCTCGACCCCGCAATTGAAACACTTCTTCGGCCGGCTTGGCATTGCCGAGGCCGAATGGATGCCGGCCTGCGACGCGACCTACAAGCTCGGCATCGGCTTTCACGGCTGGTCCGACCGGGCGGGCCATGGTGCCTATTTCCATCCCTTCCCGACCGCGCTCGACAGCCACACCGCACCGCATTTTTTCTACAATACGCGCGCGCGGCGCACCGGGCGCGATGTGGCGGCGCATCCTGATCGGTTCCTGCTCCCCGCCCGGCTGGCGGCGGCGGCTTGCGCGCCGCAGCCGGACGCGAATTTCCCGTTCGAGGTGAGCTACGGCTATCATTTCGATGCCCACAAGGTTGGCGCGTTCCTCGGGCACCATGCGACGACCAAGCTGGGCGTGGTTCAGCTCCAGCGCACCATCGCCACTGCCGAGCGCGACGCAAGCGGCGATATCGCGGCGCTGCTGTGCGACGATGGCGAGCGCATCCCGGGCGACGTCTTCCTCGATGCCAGCGGCTTTCGCAGCATCCTGTTCGAAAAGACGCTCGGCGTGCCGTTTCAGTCCTTTGCCGATACCCTGTTCAACGATCGCGCGGTCGTCCTGCCCACGCCGCGCGACGAAGCGGCACCCTTGCCCAGTCAGACTCGCGCCACTGCGCTCAGCGCCGGATGGGTGTGGGACATCCCGCTCACCACGCGCACCGGCAATGGCTATGTCTATTCCAGCCGCCATCTTTCGCCCGATCAGGCCGAGGCGGAATTGCGCGCGCATCTCGGGGTAGGCGACGTCGGCACCGCGCGGCATCTGACGATGCGCGTTGGCCGGGTCGCCAAAAGCTGGTCGCACAACGCGCTGGCGATCGGCCTGGCGCAGGGCTTTATCGAGCCGCTTGAGGCAACGGCGCTGCACATCGTGATGGCGACGGTCGAGGCGTTTCTGGACGCCGTCGATGCGAACGGCTTCACCCCCGCCGCCAGCGCGCCCTTCAACGAGGCGATCGCCGCGCGCTATGACGGCGTGCGCGATTACATCGTCGCGCATTACCGGCTCAACCAGCGCGGCACCGACCCGACCGGTTATTGGGCCGAGGCGCGCGCGCTGGCGCAACTGTCGGATCCGCTCAAAGCGCTGATGTCGGCATGGTTCACCGGGGCCGATATGGCCGCGCTGGTCGAACAAATGGGAATTGGCCGCTATTACAACGCGATCAGTTGGCATTGCCTGATGGCGGGCTATGGCACATTCCCTGACGAGCACCGCCTGGTGCCCGCCGGACCCGATATCGAACGGATCGACCTGCACAAGATCGACGACTTCCTCGATCGTTGTGCGCTGAACTTCCGCCCGCACCTGACCCACCTCCCCCGGCATTTGAAATCGAGAGACACGCGATGAAACACCTATGTCTTGCAGCCTTGCTGACCACCGCCGCGCTGCCGCTGGGCGCGACCGCCGCGCACGCCACTGCGCCAGCTGCGGCGCTGAGCGCCCAACGCGATGGCGTCGAGGTAACGGCAGGCGCGCTCAAGATGCGCCTGACAGCACTTGCCGACGGCCTGGTGCGTGTGCGTATCGCGCGCGACGGTGCGTATCCCGAAGACGCCAGTTGGGCGGTGCTGCCCGAGCAGCGCAAGGCGCGCGCCAAGGTGACGCCGACCGCGGACGGCTTCACCACCGCCAGCCTGCGCGTCCGCATCGGCGCGGGCGGCGCGATCACCTTCGAAACACTCGACGGTAAGATCATCTCGGCCGATGCCGCGCCCGTCGCGATCGACGGCAAGAGCTTCACGCTGCGCAAAAGCCTGCCGATCACTGAGCATTTCTATGGCCTTGGCGACAAGACCGGGGGTCTCGACCGGCGCGGCAAGGAATTCGTCGACTGGAATACCGACGCGTTCGGTTTCACCAGCGCCGACGATCCGATCTACAAATCGATTCCATTCTTCCTCTCGACCGGCGCGCCGGGCGGTAGCTACGGCATCTTGCTCGACAACACCTATCGCACCTGGTTCGATTTCGGCCACCGCGATGCCGATACGCTGACCTTTGGTGGCCCCGACGGGCCGATCGATTATTACTTCGTCGCCGGTCCCAGCCTCGCCGATGTCACGCGGCGCTATGCCGATCTTACCGGCCATGCCCCGCTCGCCCCGAAATGGGCGCTGGGCTATCAGCAGTCGCGCTACAGCTACATGTCCGCCGACGAGATCCGCGAAATCGCGCGCCACCTGCGCGCGGATCGCGTGCCGACCGACGTGATCTGGATGGACATAGATTATCAGGATCGCAACCGGCCCTTCACCACCAACCCGAAGACCTTCCCCGATCTGCCCAAGCTCGCCGCCGACATGAAGGCGCAGGGGATCAAGCTGGTCGCGATCACCGATCTGCATATCGCCAAGGTCGAGACTGGCTATGCGCCGTATACGAGCGGCAAACAGGGCGACGAATTCGTCAAAAACCCTGACGGAACCGATTATGTCGCGCCCGTGTGGCCCGGTGCCTCGGTCTTCCCCGACTTCACGCAAACCAAGTCGCGGGCGTGGTGGGGCACGCTCTACAAGGGGTTCCTCGAGGACGGCATTGCCGGGTTCTGGAACGACATGAACGAACCGGCGATCTTCAACACGCCCACCAAGACGATGCCGCTCGACACCGTCCACCGCATCGCCAGCGACGATTTCGCGCCCCGCACCGGCGACCACCGCGAGATCCACAACGTCTATGGCATGCAGAATACGCGCGCGACCTATGACGGGTTGCTGACGCTGCGCCCCGACGAGCGCCCGTTCGTGATGACGCGCGCCAGCTATGCCGGGGGGCAGCGCTATGCCGTCACCTGGACCGGCGATAACAGCGCGACCTGGGATCACCTCAAACTGTCGGTGCAACAGATCATCAACCTGGGGCTTTCGGGCTTTGCCTATAGCGCCGCCGACGTCAGCGGCTTTGCGGGCGGCCCCAGCCCCGATTTGCTGACGCGCTGGTTTGAGATCGGTGCCTTCACCCCGGTCTTCCGCGACCATAGCGCGACCGGCACGCCGCGTGTCGAACCATGGGTCGATGGCCCCGACCACCTCGCAATCCGTCGCCGCTTCGTCGAGGAACGCTATCGCCTGATGCCCTATTTCTACGCGCTGGCGGACCAGAACAGCCGCCTTGGCGACCCGATCATGCGCCCGGTCTTCTACGATTACCCCAGCGCCGCGAGCATGGGTTGCAACCAGTCCATGGCCTTCACGCTCGGCAAGGCGCTGCTGATCGCGCCGCCGCCCAGCCCGGAATCACCGCAGACCTACGATGTCTGCCTGCCCGCCGGTGGCTGGTACGATTATTGGACCGGCCTGCGTGCGGGAACGCCCGAAGCGGCCACCAGCGGTCCGATCCAGTCGGCGACGCAAGCCGTGCCGACCGAACACGCCAAAAGCGAGCGCGTGCTCGAGACGCCGCGGCTCGATCGCTTGCCGGTGTTCGTCCGCGCCGGGACGATCCTGCCGCGCCAGCCGCTGGTCCAGAGCACCGCGCAAACCCCGTCCGGGCCGCTGATGCTCGACATTTATCCCGGCGGCGACTGCAGTGGTACGCTGTACGAAGACGATGGCACCACGCTTGGCTATCAGCGCGGCGCGTTCTTCCGTCAGACCGTGCGCTGCGCCACCACTGCGACGGGCATCACCGTGACGTTCGACAGCAAAGAAGGATCGCTTGCGCCGTGGTGGAAGCAGATTGCGGTGACCGTGCACGGCTGGCAGGGGCCGGGCCGCGTGACGCAAAACGGAGCGTCGCTCAATGCGGAAAGCGACGTGTCGGCTCAGACGCTGCGCTTCACCATCCCGACGCCGGGCAAAGCGGCGCGAGTCACGATCGAGAAGAACTGAACGCAAAAGTCCCGGGCTAAGCCCAGTGCCGCATATAGCGGCCAGAGGCCGGGATCGTTACCGCAAAGCGCTCGGTGCCGAGCCGGATCTTCACCGTCGATCCGGCCGGTGCCGAAAGCGTCAGCGCTGTCGCACGGCCCTGCCGCCACGTCAGATCGACGCGGACCCCACCGCGTGCCCGGACACCCGCGATCGATCCGTCCGGCCATGCCGTTGGCAAGGCGGGCAGCAAATGCAGTTCCCCACCCCAGGACTGCACCAGCATTTCGAGAATACCCGCCGCCCCGCCGAAATTTCCGTCAATCTGGAAGGGCGGATGCGCGTCGAACATGTTGGGATAGGTGCGCTGCGGACCGAGCAGTCCTTTGAGCACCGTATAGGCGTGATCGCCCTCGCCCATGCGCGCCCACAGACACACGCGCCATGCGGTTGCCCAGCCGGTCGATAGATCGCCGCGTTGGCGCAAGCTGACCTTGGCCGCCTCGATCAGCGCCGGCGTGTCGCGGACGTTGATCTGCCCGCTCGGATACACCGCATAGAGGTGCGAAACGTGCCGATGGTGTTGATCGGGGGCTTGCGCATCCCAATCCTCGAGCCATTCCTGAAGCTGCCCCGCCGCGCCGATCCGATCGGGCGCAATCCGCGCACCGACCTGTTCGAGCATGGCGAGCCATTCGGTGTCCCGACCCAGCTTTCGGCCAGCGGCGATCGTATTGTTGAACAGGTCGCGGACGATCTGCCGGTCCATCGCCGGGCCGACGCACAGCGACGATCCGAACGGATGTTCGTTCTCGGGCGAGAGCGAGGGCGACGTCACCAGCCCGCGCCCCTTGGGGTCCTCGATCAGCGTGTCGACGAAGAAGTGCGCCGCTCCCTTCAGCAACGGGTACAACCGCGCCAACAGTGCCGGGTCGCGGGCAAAGTCCCAATGCGTGAACAGCGTGTTGCAGAGCCACGCGCCGCCGCACGGCCATAGGCCCCATAACGGTCCATCGATTGGAGCGGTCGCGCGCCAGAGATCGGTATTGTGATGCGCGACCCAGCCCCGCGCGCCGTACATCGTCCGCGCGGTCCGCGCGCCGGTAACGGACAAATCCTCGACCATCCGCACCAGCGGCTCGACGCAGAGGCCGAGCCCGCCTGGGTCAGCCGCCCAGTAATTCATCTCGGTGTTGATGTTGATGGTGTATTTGCTGCCCCAGGGCGGGGTGGTCCCCTCATTCCAGATGCCTTGCAGCGTCGACGGCTGGCTGCCCGGCCGCGACGAGGCGATGAGCAGATAGCGACCATATTGCAGATACAGCGCCGCCAGCGCCGGATCGACCGCGCTTGCGCCCGCCGCAATGCGTTCGTCGGTCGGCAACGCCGCCGCCGGGCTGGTGCCCAGATCGATCTTCACCCCGCCGAACAGCGCCGCATGATCCGTCACATGCGACCGTTGCAACGCGTGATACGCCTTGTGTTCGACCGCCTGCCCAGCGGCGCGCACCGCGCCAACGGGGTCGCCGCCCGTGTCATCATAGCGGCGGTAGCTGGTCGCGGCGGCGATCAGCAGGGTCACGCTGCGCGCGCCGGACACGGTTATGCCCTTTTGGTTCGCAACGATGACACCGTCCCCAACCGCCTGCACGCGCAGTGCGTAGCGCAACCCCGCAGGAGCACCGAGGGCGGCCTCGTTCGACCCGGTAACAAGCAGCGCATGCGCTCCGTCGGCGGCGATCGTCACGTCCGGTCCGGGCCGGTCCGCATCCTCGCGCTGCAGCCACTCGGTCGGGCGCGTGGTTTGGGGCTTTGCCCCCTCGGAGAATTGCGCGCGGGGGGTGCTGATCGCACGGGGCGCGCGATAAGCCAGATCGAAGTCGAGCGTGCCACCTTCCGCTTCCAGCCGCATCACGATCACCTGATCCGGGGCCGATGCGAACAGCTCGCGCCGGTAACGGCCGTCTGCAGTTTCGAACTCCGTCGTGGCAATGCCCGATGCGAGGTCGAGCTCGCGCCGATAGGCGGTCGGGACCTTCGCGGATGCGAAGGTCAACAGCAGATCGCCGAGCGTGCCATAGGGCATCTGGGCGGGCGGTTTGCCCATCATTTTTGCGGAAGCCAGATCCGTCGCGTCCCTATAGCGCCCGGCGGCCAGCAGCGCCCGGACCTCGGGCAACGCGGCCAAGGCCTCGAGATTGTCCGGATCATAGGGCGCACCCGCCCATAGCGTGTCCTCGTTGAGCTGAAGCCGCTCCTGTGCGACGCGACCGAACACCATTGCGCCCAGCCGTCCGTTGCCGACCGGGAGCGCCTCGGTCCAGGCTCCGGCAGGCTGCCGATACCAAAGCCGCAGGTCGCCGCTCGAATCGCTCGCCTTCGCCGCCAGCAGCGTCGGCGCAGCCGCAATCGCAAGCCCCGCCGCCAGCGTCTCGCGTCGATTGACGGCTGCGAACGCATCGCTTGATGGCATCATCGCTCTCCCCATGCGGCTTCGTCCAAGCTCCAAAACCCTGTGCGGTGCGGATGCCCGCATTGGCAAGGCGCTCGTAAATTATTTTGTCCGACTATTGACCGTCGAACCACCCTCCGTTTAGCAATGCCGCACGATCCGTAAGGTCGCACGCCCGCTGCACGATCGTCGAAAACAAAAAGCTCCGGCCAGCATAAGGCAGGGCGATCGGGAGAAGACCGGATGACCGGAGTGGGGCGATCCGTTGATCGACGTCGTGCTTGGTTCGCATCGCATGGCGCGGGGCGCGCCGCATTGTACGGAATGGCATTGCTGCTGGGCGCGCCCGCCATGGCACAGGACGCGCGGATGGTGCCGACTGTAGCCCCGGCCGAACCCAATGCGATCCGGCTCGAGACCGGCGACGCCGCGGGCGCGACCGCACCGGAGTCATGGTTCCGCCAATATGGCGTCGCGATGACGCGCAACGTCAGCAGCGCGACGCTGACGCCGTTCCTCCCCGATCCTGCCAAGGCGACCGGCGCGGCGGTGATCGTGGCACCCGGCGGCGGTTTCCTGATGCTGTCGATGGAGAATGAGGGGTGGCGCGTCGCGCGTGCGCTCGCCGATCGCGGGATCGCCGCGTTCGTTCTGAAATACCGCCTGAAGCCAACCCCCGCCGGCATGCCCGAGTTCGAACAGGCGGTAGCGGCGATGTTCGCGGGTGCCGGACGTCCCACATCGCGGCTGCGCCCCGAGGAGGCTGCCGCCGGGCTGGCCGAGCCGATCGCCGACGCGCGCGCCGCCTTCGCACTGATCCGTGCGCACGCCCGCGAATGGCGGGTCGATCCAGCCCGCGTTGGGATGATGGGCTTCTCGGCAGGGGCCATGACGACAATGGCCACCGCGCTCACCGCCCCCGAACTGCACCCGGCGTTCCTCGCGCCGATCTACGGCTCGATGGAGGCGGTCAGCGTACGCCCCGACGCGCCGCCGCTGTTCGCGGTGCTCGCCGCCGACGACCCGCTGTTCGCACGCAAAGGTCTGGGCCTGATCGATTCGTGGCAGCAGGCGGGACGGCCTGTCGAATTTCATTTGTATGGCCAGGGCGGCCACGGCTTCGGCCTTGGTAAAGCGAACACGACGAGCACCGAGTGGTTCGACGCCTTCGTCCGTTGGCTCGATATGAACGGCTTGCTGACACGCCAGCGGGACGGCGGCGCGGCAGGCGCAAGCGGCACGGGAGCGACAAAGCCATGAAACCGATCAAGATCGCAATCGTGCTGGCAGTGGGCGCTTTAGCGCCGCTGACCGCCGGTTTGGCGCAACAGGCACCCGCGCCTGCGCGCAGTTTCGAACCCTATTTTACCGCGCCGACAAACGCACCGCTGCCCCCTGACGCCGACGGTTTCCTGCAACGCTGGCTGCTGTTGGAACCGATCGTCAAGCCAAACCGCAGCAACATCGGTTTCACGCAAAGCTATGTGCGCGCCGCGCTGACCGATTTTCCCGGTGGCACTGTTGCCGTGCCGCGCGATGGTGCGCTGATCAAGACGCCGGAGCCGCTGCGCTGGCACGCGCTCGATGCGCGGTTGTTCGACGTCAAGCTGTTCAATTTCGCGCAAAGCCTCGGCAAGCCGGTCTATGGTGTGATCTTCCATGCGGTCACCGTCGTCGACAGCCCGCGCGAAATGCACAATGTGCGCCTCGCCGTCGGCTCGAACGCGGCATCGATGTGGTGGGTCAATGGCACCGAAGCCGTCGGCCTGTACGGCGACCGCCGGATGGTGATGGACGATGGCGTATCGCAACCGCTGACGCTGCACAAAGGGCGCAACATCATCCGTGGTGCGGTCATCAACGGTCCGGGCCTCAGCGACTTTTGCGTCCGCTTTGTCGACGCCGAGGGGCGACCGGTCCGCGACCTCACGATCGACCTCAAATAGCTCCGTCCGGGCTTAAACCCGCGCGATCCCGTTGGAGATACCATGAAGTACGCTGCGATTGCCGTCCTGTCGGCCCTGCTCGCACTGCCGGGCACCGCCGCTGCCCAATTGGAGGGCGAGCCCTTTATCCATGATCCCTCGACGATCGCGCTGTCGGACGGGAAATATTATACGTTCGGCACAGGGCGCGGTGGCCTGGTGTCCGAAGACGGCTGGAGCTGGCATAGCGGTGGCGTTCGTCCCGGCGGCGGGGTCGCGCCCGACATCATCCACATCGGCGATCGCTACTATGTCGCCTATGCGGTCGGCGGCGGCGGCATGAACGGCGGCCATGCCAGCCAGATCAAGGTGATGTGGACGCACTCGCTTGACCCCGGCTCGCCCGCTTTCGGATATCATGATGTCGGCGTCGTTGCCGAGAGCAACGGCGTCGAAGACGCCGATGCGATCGATCCCGCCTTCCTCCTCGCCGACGGGCGGCTGTGGCTGAGCTACGGCACCTATTTCGGCTATATCCGCATGGTCGAGCTCGATCCCACAACGGGTGCCCGGCGCGCAGGCAACCAACCGGTCGATATCGCGATCGACATGGAAGCCACCGCACTGCTCTACCGCGATGGCTATTACTATCTGCTGGGAACGCACGGCACGTGCTGCGACGGGCCCAATTCTTCGTACAACATTCGCGTCGGGCGCTCGCGCTCGCCGACCGGCCCGTTCGTCGACCATATGGGCGTACCGCTGCTGAAAGGCGGTGGGAAACTGGTGGTCGCCGGGCGCGGGCGTCGCTACGGCCCCGGCCATTTCGGCCTGGTCGACCTTGGCGACGGACTCCAGAAGTTCTCGATGCACTATGAAGCCGATATGGATCGCAGCGGGCGTAGCGTGCTCGCGATCGAGCCCTTGTTGTGGAAGGATGGCTGGCCGGTCGGCGGCGAAAATCTTGCGGCCGGAACGTATGAGATCGAATCGCAGCGCAGCGGCGGCGCGCTGCAGCTTGCCGTTGACGACACCCGCATCGCGTTCGATGCGCGCCGCAGCTTCTTTGCTGCGCCGAATACGCCGGTCACCCCCATCGCGAACCAGACGCTTGGCGAAGATCAGGCGAACTGGCCAAGCGGGCCGATCAACGTCGACCTTGGCGATTATATGATCAGGCCGCACCAGCAATGGACAATCGCCCCAGTCGCCGGGGCAGGCGGCTATTTCGGTGCCCCGTATTACAGCATCCTCATCGCGGGTACCGGCCGCGCGCTGGCCGTGTCGGGCGAGACCGTCGCAACCGTGCCAACCTTTACCGGCGCACCCGAGCAATTGTGGCGGATCGACCAACTCACCGACGGCACCTACCGGATAACGCCGAAGGTGACGGGACAAGGCCCGTCGCGCGCGCTGGTTGCCGTGGGGGCCAGCACCCCCGCCCTTGCCCCGTTCGATCCCGCAAGCGCCGTCGGACGGTGGACCTTCAAGCGACCGTAGCGGAGACTCCCCATCTTCACGGAAGGACGTCCTACGATAGTCGCAGTTTCCGTCACGACCGGCTGCTGCTAGAGTTCGGCGCTGTGACGATCGAACATTCCCTCTCCCCGGCTGAAGATGCCGGAACCGCAACCGACAGCGAACTGCCAACGCGCTCTCCGCGCGGCAAAGGGCGGCGGCTGCGCGGCGCCATTGCCCACAAACTCGGCGTGGCCATCCTGTCTGGCAAATATGCCCCGGGCGAGACGCTTTCCAGCGAGACCGTCTTTGCCGAATCGCTCGACGTATCGCGCAGTGCTTATCGCGAAGGCATCCAGGCGCTGATTGCCAAGGGGCTGGTCGAAAGCCGACCAAAAGCGGGAACGCGCGTGCTCCCGCGCGACCGGTGGAATCTGCTCGACCCCGACGTGCTCGGCTGGGCCTTTGCCGGCGAACCCGATCCGCAATTGGTGCGCAGCCTGTTCGAACTGCGCTTGATCATCGAACCTGCCGCCGCCGGGATGGCCGCGACCAAGCGCGACCGCAGCGAACTCAAACGCATGAAGGAGGCACTTGCCGCGATGCGGCGGCATTCGCTCGCGACCGATCTGGGCCGTGCGGCCGACCGGCAGTTTCACGATACGATCCTGCGCGCCACCCGCAACGATGCGTTGGTGGTGCTCAGCGCCTCGATCGGCGCAGCGGTCAGTTGGACAACGCAGTTCAAGCAACGCCTGCGCGCGCTGCCGCGCAACCCGATCCCCGATCACGTGCTCGTTTATGACGCGATTGCCGCCGCCGACCCCGACGCCGCCAGCGCGGCGATGCGGCGGCTGGTCGAACTCGCGCTGGAAGATACCCAAAGCGCGATGGCGAGCTGATCGCGCCGGAGTCAGCGCGTCAGCGCCGCCTCGGACCAGCTCACCGGATCGGGAAAGCGCAGCGGCGTCGCGGTGCGCGCAACGAGTTCGATCAGCGTGACGCCACGCACGTCGACCGACAGCGGCGCGACTGCGTCGCCGAAGCGCATCGGTGCCGACTGGCCGAGCAGCTTGCCGTCGCCATAGACCGCGAAGCGCACCGGCTGGCTGCGATCGCGCGCCGAATCGTCGACCCCGACCAACGCCGAGAAGCGGGCGAACCCCGAATTGCGCACTTCGATCCGCGAATTGGCAAGCACACCGATCCCGGTGGTGAAGCGACGCCCGGCCACCTGCAGCGTCTCGCCATAAGGCGTGCCGTCAGCCTGCGCGCCACCCCAGCCGCCATAACGCGGGTGGTCGCCGTCGCCCCGAGTCCCGCGCCACGGCAAGATGCCACGGTGGATCAGCGGCTCATGCTCGGGGACGACGACGCCATCGACCGCAGGATTCACCCGGCCCGGCTGCTCCGAGAGATAGAGACCGCCGGGCAATTGCCGCGTGCCGTGCGCAGTGAAGACAAGCGTCTGATGCGGCGCGAGCGCGAGCTTGGTCTCGCCGCGGAAGTGCGTCGTGCCGCCATCCCACAGATCGTCGAGCGTAACGTCGCCATCGGCGGTGAATTTGAGATGGTCGGCAGTCAGCACCGCTTGCGCTGGCGACGCGGTGCGGTTGAAGATCGCCACCGCTTTGTCGCCGCTCGCCAGCGTTTTGACGAGGATCTGCACATCGTCGGTATCGAACGCCAGCACCGCCTGGTTGCCGGCGGGATCCTGGTCGAGCGCGATGATCCGCGAATTGCCCAGGATCGCCAGCATCGTCGGCGGTGCCTTGCGCAAGTCATAGCCGATGAACAGCGGCGCATTCACCATTGCCCAAAGTGTGAAATGCGTCCGCGCCTCGGCCGCATGCGCCGCATCGAAATCGCCGGTGCCGATGAACAGCATGTCGGGGTCGTTCCACGATCCCGGATGCGCATAGAGCGCGCGGCGCGACACGCTGTCGAAATTGTGCAGCATCCGCGACCAGCTTGGCGAAATGTCCTCGCTGGTGCGCGAGATGCTGCCGACATCCTTGCCCCAGGCGCGGACATCGGCCGAGCCCCACAGGCAGATCGAATAGAGGAAGTCGTTGTCGGGGTTATAGCGCTTTAGCGCGCGCCCGACCTCCTCATACAGCCCGCGCACCGCCGCAATGTCGCTGCGCCCGACCGATTCGACGTCGACCAGCGGCGCGAGCGCGCGATACTGGCCCGACTTCACGCGCGGATCGGTGGCGGGGAAAGCGCGGATGCCGCAGCCGTCGACCTTGATCAGGTCGAAGCCCCAGTCCTTGAAATAGAGCGCGATATCCTGGTCGACATGCCCGTACAGGGCGACCTCGCGCTCGGCGACGGTACCTTCGGGCATATTGGCCATGGTCGAGGTGAACGCCTGCCCGCAGGTATTGCGCCCGATGTCGGAATAAATGCCGGCCTTGAGCCCCATCGCATGGAGCCGGTCGGTAAAGGGCCGGAAGCTGGTGTCGCCGCCCGGCCCCGCCCCCTTGGCCGAGGGAAAGGTGGTGGTGCGGATGACCATCCGCCCGTCACTTTCCCGTCGCTTGAGCCACCAGCCGTCATCGATGTCGATATAGCGATAGCCCTTCGCCGCCAGCCCCGAATCGACGATGATCTGCGCCGAGGCGAGCACCTTGTCCTCGCTGACATCTTCGTAAAAGGCGTTCCAGCTGTTCCACCCCATTGGCGGCAATTGCCCCGCGCCCGCAGTATAAGCGCTCCACCGCCCGGCTGGGGCGAGATCGTCGGCCTGCGCCATCGCGGGCAAGCTGCAAGCCGTGGCCGCGAGCAGCGCCGCACAGACGCGCAATCGGCTGCGTCCGCCGCGCATCAGCGCGCCGCCTTGGTCACGAGGTTCTTGCCGAAGAAGGGCATCACATTTTCCTGAAAGCGCACCGCCACGTCGCTGACGTGCGTCCCGTGGTACAGTTCGAAGCTGTTGGCGATACCATAGCGGTCCAATGTCGCGTGAAGCTTGGCGGCGTCGTCCTTGAGGCCGTCCTGATCGCCGACATCGATCGCGATGGCGCGATACTGGCGCAAATTGCCGATATATTGGTCGACAAAGGCGAGCGGCGCGTTCGCCGCCCATTTTGCCAGCACCTCGGGCTGCACGACGCCGTTCTTGGTCGGCAAGTCGAGGTAAAAAGGCGGGTTTTTCGGATTGGGCGACCAGGCGGCGGCGGTCGCAAATTGCGCGCGCCCGAAGAAGGGCAGCGCGGTGGCTTCCTCGCGCGTATGAATGGCCTCCAGCGCGGCGGCCGCCTTGGGGTCGATCTGGCCGGGATCGCGCGCCGACAGGCAGCACGGGCTCATCATATAGATCGCGCCGAACATGTCGGGATGCCGCATCCCGATCCGCGCGGTGCCGTATCCCCCCATCGAATGCCCGGCGAGCCCGCGGCTGCGCCGGTCGGCGATCGTGCGATAATGCGCATCGACATAATGGATCAGGTCGCGCGCGATGAAGGTCTCGAAATCGCCGGTGGTGACCGAGCTGGAATACATCGATCCGTTATGCAGCGTCTTCGAATCGGGCAGCACCACGATCATCTCGGGCACGCCCTTGGCGAACGCGCCCTCGATCGTCTGCGGCACGTGAATTTCGTGGGTCCATTGCTCGGCACCGATCGAATAGCCGTGGAGCGCATACAGCACCGGGTAACGCCGCTTCGGGTTGGCGGCGTAGCTTGGCGGCAGCATCACCAGCACGTCGCGGTCCGCCGAATCGCCCTCGAGATTGCCGACGATGGTCGGCGCATGCACCTTGATCCGCTCGATCGTAACGGCCGGAGCACCGGCAACCGGCGGTGGGACGTGCGTCGGCACTTGTCCGATTGCCGGCATCCCCCCCATCAGCAAAGCGGCGGTTCCGATGCAGGCAACGCGTGAGGCACGCCATGCCGCCCGCAGCCGATGACGATTGCGCATATCACTCTCCCAAGCACTTATTGGATCGGTATCGCGTCTTCGCGACGTGTCGTCTTGTCCGTCTAAAGCAAGTCCGCGTCAATTCCTTGCAGCGCCTCCTCTAGGCCGGGGCCTACCCGCCGCGAAGCAAGCGCATCACCAACGCCCGGATCCGCCCATAATTGCCGCCACGCAGCGGCCCCAGGATACCATGCTGCTGTTCCGACAGGTGCCTGAGCGGATGGCCATCGGGGCGAAAAACATAGTGTTCAAAAAACGCTCGCCACGCCGCGCGTTCGGGCGCGGGGCGCTCGGCGATTGCGATCATCGCGAGCAACATCGCGGTATGCGGAGCATCGGGACCGCTGGCGAAGCCATCCCACCAATAATTGACCAGAACATTGAAGGGTGCAGTCGCTTCGACCGAATGCCACCACAGCTTCGGCAGATACAGCGCGTCGCCGGGTTCCAGATCGACGGGAATCGCCCGTCCCCGGGCGTTGGCGAACGCCGGGTAGCGTGCGTCTTCCGGCGGCGCACTGGCGGCCAGGCTGACCGGTTGCCCGGCCAGCGTGTGATCGATCGGCCCGACATACAGATCGGCAATCGCATCGGGCGGATAAAGCGTGAAACGCCGTCGCCCCGCCACGACACAGGCGAGGTTGTCGAACGTATCATAGTGGCAAGCGACCGACGACGCGGTCCCAAGCCAGATCCGCGGCCCGACGTCGGGCGACAGGATCGAGAGCGTATTTTCGGCAGAAAAGCCCGGAAGATAGTCATCTGTGGGCAGCGAACCGACATAGATTGACGGTTGCGAGGGAGACTGTGCTGCGTCCGCGATCCGCCCAAGCGCCTCACCGAACCGCACGCTTTCGCGCGAGAAGGTAAACCCGGCCAGTCCGTCGGCATAATCGTATCGTCCACCCGTTCCCGGATCGCCGACAAACATCTCCGCCGCCCGGTCGACCGCGAATCGTGCCAGATAGGCGACGAGCGCCGCCTGCGATTGCGCTTGCGCGGCATAAGCCGGCCACTGGCGACATACGCCGCGCAAGACGACCGGTTCGCACGGCTCGGCAATGTCGCGGAGGAACCGGTCGCGATCCAATGTCGTGCCGTCGACGGTTCGCAAGCAGGGCGAGTCGAGCGATGTCATCCGGCAACAAGACGATCGTTGCGCAGGCGGGCGAGGCGCGAAAGATGCTGCTGTGATCCAAGGACGCTTTGCGCGAGCGCCAGGTCGCCTTGCCGGAACAGTCCGATCACCGCAACGTCGTCGAGCTCGGCCAGGGCATCGCGACTGATCGTGTAGAGGCCTTCCAGCACGAGTCGTTCGCCATCGTCGAAGCTGAATGACAGGTCGATCGGCTCGACCAGTTTGAGCGCGAGCAAACGCTTGAGGAACTGCTCGGTCCGCGGCAACCCCGCGTGCAACTGACTCAAGGCGCTCTGGACACGGCGCAGCGCCGCGGCGGGCAGGCCCTCTTCTTCAAACACCCTTTGCCCACCCGTTCCCGCAAAGCGGGGTTGCGCCGGATCGATCGCGATATGATCGCCGGAAATATAGAAACCCTGCCGCACCAGATCGAGGAGCCCTTCGACCGCCGCGCCATCACCCGTTCCGGAAAAAATGTTTTCGCCCGGCTTCAGGCCCAGCAGTGCTCCTGCATAAAATGCCCCGGTTTCAGGATGTTTGGTAAAAAGGATCGGAAATCGGGCAGCGACCGACTCGAACTCTTCGACCACGATCTGCACGAAGTGCCGGTCGGCGGACAGCGGCGGACCAAGCCGCAGCGCCGCGTGATTATCGGTATTTAAGACCTCCAGCGTCGCCATCGGCGTCCTCTCCTAAGCTATCGCGCCGCTGCTCACGGTCGTCCTGCTGGCATAAGCGGCGCACCACGCTCCGGCCAAGAGCCTTGATCGTTTTTTCGCATTACACCGACAAATACCATTGCGCAGCGTCTCTGGTAGCGATAACAATGCTCCCAGCGCAATAGGTCGGACGATACCGACTGGGGCGCGAGAAGCTTGTCCCAGGGCCCACGGCCTGGGGCAGACGTCTGAATAATAATGATAGTTTAAGAGGGAGGGGATTGTGACGTACTTCACCGCACGCCGGAATAGCGCAGCATCGGGCTCACGCAGGCGCAAATTTATTCTGATTGGCGCTCCGAGCTTGCTCGCGCTTGCTTTGGCAGATCCGGCCGCCGCACAAACCAGCGACGCGCAGACTATCCATACCGCGCAGGCCGTAACGCCGCAGGATGGGGCTGCTACCGCCGACACCGGCAAACCTTCTACCCCCGACGACATCGGGCAGGACATCATCGTCACGGGTCTGCGCGGATCGCTCCAGCGCAACCTGGACATCAAGCGTTCGGCGACAGGCGTTGTCGACGCCATCTCGTCCGAAGACATCGGCAAATTTCCCGACTCGAACGTCGCAGCCTCGCTCCAGCGCTTGCCCGGCGTGTCGATCCAGCGCTCCGGTGCCCGCGGCGAAGCAACCGGCATCACGGTTCGCGGCTTTGGCGGCGACTTCAACACCACGCTGTACGACGGTCGCCGCATCTCGACCGCGACCGGTGGCCGCCAGATCGATTTCTCCACCGTCGGTTCCGATTTCATCGGTCGCCTGAGCGTCCTCAAGACGCCCGACGTGGCGCTGACCTCAAGCTCGATCGGCGCGACCGTCAATGTCGAATTCCCCAAGCCGTTCGATCATCCGGGCCTCCGCCTGGCGACCAGCATTGCAGGCTCGGTGCAGGATCGCTCGGGCAAGATCGTTCCGACCGGCGGCGTGCTGCTTAGCGACACCTTCGCCAATGGCACGCTCGGCGTGCTCGCCGACTTCATCTACACGCGCCGCGATACCAACACCAACCGCGTCGGCGTCAATGGCTGGGAGGGCGGCTATTACGCGCCGTGCCAGCTGAAGGGCACCACTGCGACCAGTTGCTCGCCAACCAGCGACTCCAAGAGCGCCGCCTATGCCGACGCACGCAACCGCCAGACGGTGGTCGGCTGGTTCCCCCAGCAATATGTTTACGAGCAGGATCGTACCAAGGACGAACGCTATGACGGGCGCATCGCGCTGCAATGGCATCCGTCGGACGATGTGATGGTCACGATCGACGACAATTTCTCGCGGCAGAAGGTCGTCACCGACATTTACGGTTTCGGCGTGTGGTTCAACCAGGGCGCGCTGCGCAACGTCGAGCTCGACAAGAACGGGCAGGCCATCAATTTCACGCAGACCGGCTCGCCGACCGACTTCACCTCGGCAATCAACACCGAAGTGCTGCAGACCAATGCGATCGGCGGCAACGTCAAATGGGACGCGAACGAGCACCTCACGCTCGAGGGCGATCTCAACTACGCGCAGAGCTGGCGTAATCCGGACGGCAATATCGGCAGCCAGAACGGCGATATCGGCTATGGCGGTGCGCTCGGCACGACGACCGGGCTGCAAATTCTCGGCAACAGCAGCAACGCCATTCCGGTGCTGACGGCTTTTGGGCCCAACGGTACCGCTGCGGATTTCGCCAATCCCGCGCTGATCGGTTCGCATGTCACCGTGAACCAAACCCAGCGCAACACCGATACCCTGAAGCAGGCGCGCTTTAATGCGACCTGGCATCAGGACAATCTGACCATCAAGGCTGGCGGACAGTATATCGAGGACCGCTTCCAGCTCAGCAACCAGAGCACCTTCACCAACAACTTCTGGCAGGCCTATGCCGGCTACGGCACGCCTTCCGCGCAGGGTGGTGGCATCGCGCCGCTGCCAAGCAGCCTGTATCAGGGCACGATCTCGACCAACAACTTCATCCCCGGCTTCAAGGGCTCGTTGCCGCCGTCGTTGATCATGTTCAACCCGATCGCCTATCAGAATTATCTGACCAGCCTCGGCAATCCTCAGACGAAAAACATCCCCGGCTATAACTATTCGGGCGTTACCGGCTTTACCGGAACCTTTGACGAGGCGGTCGATCCCGGCAGCATCCAGGATATTCGGGAAAAGACCTGGTCGCTCTACATGAGCGTCAATTTCACCACCGACATCGGCAATATGCCGTTCCACTTCAACGCGGGCGTGCGGAACGAGAACACCCATCTGACATCGGTCGGCCAGGGCCGCCTGCCGTTGGTGCTCAGCACCAGCAGCGCCGATCCGACGCTGCTGACAGTGTCGAGCTATACCCCGGTTCAGGCGGTTTCGAGCAAGAGCAGCTATTCGTTCCTCCTGCCGACGCTCGACGCCCGGCTCGAAGTCACCGACCGGCTGCAATTGCGCTTCGATGCGTCGCGCACGCTGACGCGCCCGGCGCTCAACCTGCTGTCGCCGGTGCTCAACGTCGGCAGCGGCCAGCGCGTCAACGCGCTGACGGCAAGCGGCGGCAACCCCAACCTCAAGCCGTATCTGTCGGACAATTTCGACGTCGCGGCCGAATGGTATTACAAGCGCAACTCCTACGTTTCGGTCGATTTCTTCGTGAAGAACGTCAGCAACTTCATCGTTGGCGGTGTGACGCGGCAGGCCATTAACGGCGTGATCGATCCGACCACCGGGCAGCCCGCCAACTTTGCGGTCACGCAACAGGTCAACGGGCCTGACGCGACGGTGCGCGGGGTCGAGGTTGCATGGCAACAGGTGTTCGGCGAATCTGGCTTCGGCTTCACCGCCAACGCCACCTTTGTCGATACCAACAAGCCGTATGACCCAACCAACATCTCGCAGACCGGTTTTGCCGTGACCGGCCTGGCCAACTCGGCGAACTTCGTCGGCTTCTACGACAAGCACGGCTTCCAGTTCCGGGCGGCGCTCAACTGGCGCGACAAATATCTGCTCCAGTTTGGCCAGAACCAGAATACCGGACAATTCGGGGCCGAGCCGACCTTCGTCAATTCGAGCCTCCAGCTCGATCTGTCGTCGAGCTATGACATCAACAAACACTTCAGCGTGTTTGGCGAAGTGCAGAACGTCAACAACAACCAGCAAAGCACCCACGGCCGCTTCGACAACCAGTTGCTCGATGTGTTCGATTATGGTCGGCGCTATCTGGCTGGCGCGCGCTTCCGCTTCTAGTCTCTGCCACCTCGGGGGTGCCGTATCGGCACCCCCTCATTTTTGGTAGTCGGGAGCGATGCAGAGCGTCAAAAACATCGTCATCGTCGGCGGCGGGACGGCTGGGTGGCTGACGGCCGGCATCATCGCCGCGCGGCATCGCGGCCGGATGTCGGAAGGCTTTTCGGTAACGCTGATCGAATCCCCCGGAACGCCGATCATCGGGGTTGGCGAGGGCACCTGGCCGACGCTGCGCACGACGCTTTCCAAAATCGGTGTGTCGGAAAGCGATTTCTTCCGCGAATGCAACGCATCGTTCAAACAAGGCGCGCGCTTCGCCCGCTGGACAACCGGCGAGCCCGATGAAGGCTATTATCATCCGCTGATGCTGCCGCAGAGTTTCTCGCGGGTTAATCTTGCGACGCATTGGCTGGCCGACGGCCATGGCCAAAGCTTCTGCGACATGGTCTCGCCGCAAGGGCGGCTGTGCGATGACGGGCTTGCCCCCAAGACGATCGCCACCCCCGAATATGAGGCGCTCGCCAACTACGCCTATCATCTCGATGCCGGGAAATTCGCGGGCTTCCTCCAGCGGCACTGCTGCGAAACGCTCGGCGTTCGCCACATACTCGCCGACGTCCAGCATGCGACGCAGGCCGAAAATGGCGACATCCTCACCGTCGTCACCGAACAGGCAGGCGAGATCGCGGGCGATCTGTTCATCGACTGCACTGGCTTTGCGGCGCTGCTGATCGGCAAGACGCTCGGCGTGCCGTTCAAGAGTTGCAGCGACACCTTGTTTTGCGACACGGCGCTGGCGGTGCAAATCCCGCATGAGGATCCGGACGGACCAATCGCCTCGCACACGATTTCGACCGCGCAATCGTCAGGCTGGATCTGGGACATCGGCCTGCCGACGCGGCGCGGCGTCGGACATGTCTATTCGAGCAGCCACATTTCCGACGATGCCGCCGAGCAGGAATTGCGAGCCTATCTCGGCCCGCGCGGCCGCGATCTGGCGGTGCGCAAACTGGCGATCCGGGCCGGGCACCGCGAAACCTTCTGGAAGAACAATTGCGTGGCGATCGGCCTGGCCGCCGGTTTCCTCGAACCGCTCGAAGCATCGGCGATCGTGCTGATCGAACTCTCCGCCAAGCTGGTGGCCGAACAGATGCCGGTGTGCCGCGAAGTGATGGACATCCTCGCCGCGCGCTTCAACGCGACGACGCTGTACCGCTGGGGCCGGATCATCGATTTCCTGAAGCTGCATTATGTGCTGACCAAGCGCACCGACAGCGATTTCTGGCGCGACAATGTCCGGCCCGAAACGGTCCCGGACCGGCTACGCGATCTGCTGACCCTGTGGAAATACCAGCCGCCATGGTTCCACGACGAATTTGACCGTGTCGAGGAAGTCTTCCCCGCGGCAAGCTATCAATATGTGCTCTATGGCATGAACTTCCACACCGAAGTGTCGCGCGACGCGATCGCGGGCGAAACCCGGCTCGCGGCGCAGGCACGGCGCGAAGCCGCGACCCAGACCGAGCGTCTGCGCGCGGGCTTGCCGCGGCACCGCGATCTGATCCGCAAGATCGTCGAGCATGGGTTACCGACGATCTGATCCTCCGACGACTCCTTCCCTCCCCCGGATTTGAGGTACATTATGGCATCGACCCTTTCTTTCGCATCGCGCGCGCTCCTGCTGGTGAGCGCCAGCGTCGCAACCATTGCGTCGCAAGCGCAGGACGTGCCCGCATCGCCAACCCGCTTGCCGCCGCAGCCCGGCGTGGCGCGCGCCGAGGCGGACCGCCTTGCGGCAACACTGGTTGCGCAAATGACGACCGAGGAGAAGCTGCCGCAGCTGCTCAACGTCGCACCCGCCATCCCACGGCTGAAGATTCCGGCGTATAACTGGTGGACGGAATCGCTCCACGGCGCGCTCGGGCCGATTCCGACCACCAACTTCCCCGAGCCGATCGGCCTAGCGGCGAGCTTCGATGCCCCACTGGTGCATCAGGTCGCGGGCGCGATCAGCACCGAGGTGCGCGCGCTCCACACCCAAGGGCGGCAGACCGGCAAGCTGGGCCGGATCGGCACCGGGCTCGATACGTGGTCGCCCAACATCAACATCTTCCGCGATCCGCGCTGGGGCCGGGGCCAGGAGACCTATGGCGAGGATCCCTATCTCGCCGCACGCATGGGCGTTGCCTTCGTAACAGGCATGCAGGGGCCCAACCCGGATCTGCCGCAGGTCATCTCCACGCCCAAGCATTTCGCGGTCCATAGTGGCCCCGAATCGACCCGCCACGCCGCCAACGTCTATGTCTCGCCGCACGATCTGGAGGATACCTATCTCCCCGCGTTCCGCGCGGCGATCGTCGAGGGGCGCGCCGGTTCGATCATGTGCGCCTACAACCGCATCGACGGCCAGCCCGCTTGCGCGAACGATCTGCTGCTTAAGGATCACCTGCGCGGTGCCTGGGGCTTTACCGGCTATGTCGTGTCGGATTGTGACGCGGTGAAAGACATTGCCGACAATCACAAATATGCCCCCGACCAGGCGACCGCCGTCGCTGCAGCGATGAAGGCGGGCGTCGACAATGAATGCAACACCCAGACGATCGGCGATATCGGCGGCCTGCCCGACCGGTTCGGCGAGGCGTTGAAGCGCAATCTGATTTCGCAAGGCGATATCGATCGCACCTTGGTCCGGCTGTTCTCCGCGCGCCTCCGCAATGGCGATTTGCCAGGCGTCGCGGGCGCACCGGCGGTGGTTCCGGTAAGCGCCATCCTCACCCCCGATCATATTGCGCTCGCGCTGGAAGCGGCCGAAAAGAGCCTGGTGCTGCTCAAGAATGACGGCGTGCTGCCGCTGCGTCCCGGCGCGCGGATCGCCGTGCTTGGGCCCCTCGGCGATGCGACGCGCGTGCTGCGCGGCAATTATTCCTCTACGCAATCCGCGCCGCCCGTATCGGTGGTCGACGGTCTGCGCCAAGCCGCCGGAGCAAGCGCGGTGACGCTGGTGCCGTTCGGGGAATCGATCACCGATGGCGATCGCGTGCCGCCGTCGGCGCTGATTGGGCCAGACGGCAAGCCCGGGCTGCTCGCACGCTATTTCAACCCGGTCACCCCGCCCAGCCTCCCCTTCAAGCCAGGGACCGACCACACCATCCTTGCCGCGCTCACCTATCAGGACCGCCCGATCGTGACGCGGCGCGAGGTCGATGTTGCCGCGCGCGCCTTCGATCTGCCCAGGGTGAACGATTATCACCGCACCGAATGGACCGGGTTTCTGGTCGCGCCCGAGACAGGCAGCTACCGCCTTGGCCTTGGCGGCAGCGGGCTGCTGGAAATTGACGGGCACACCTTCCTTGATGTCGGCGGCGAGCATCACAGCCCGCTGCCGACGCTCAAGACGGTGACGCTGCAAAAGGGCCAGCGCTATCGCTTGCGGCTGGTCTCGACCGCGCGCGGCTTCGGAAATACCGATCTGGTGTGGAAGCGGATCTCGCCCCAGCCCGAGCCCGATCTCGCCGCCGCCGCTGCCAAGGCCGACGTGCTCGTCGCGGTGGTCGGGCTGACGTCCGACATGGAGGCCGAGGAAACCGGCACCGACATTCCGGGCTTCAAGGGCGGCGACAAGACCTCGCTCGACCTGCCCGCCGAGCAGCAAGCGATGCTGGAACGCGCGAAGGCGACCGGCAAGCCGCTGATCGTGGTCGCGATGAACGGCAGCCCGATCAACCTTGCCTGGGCCAAGGACAATGCCGCCGCGATCGTCGAGGCCTGGTATCCCGGCCAGTCGGGCGGGCTTGCCGTCGCCAACGTGCTGACCGGCAAGACCAATCCCGCCGGTCGCCTGCCGCTGACCTTCTACCGCAGCGTTGCCGACCTGCCGCCGTTCGACGATTATGCGATGGCGGGGCGCACCTATCGCTATTTCACCGGCACGCCCGTTTACCCGTTTGGCTACGGCCTGAGCTTCACGCGCTTCGCCTACACGCCGCTGACGGTGACACCCGCCAGCGGCGGTGCCGAGAGCGGGCTGCGCGTGACGACCGAGGTCAGCAACGCCGGTGAGCGCGCGGG
This sequence comes from Sphingomonas sp. PSPC2-2, assembly GCF_049897725.1. NCBI lineage: Bacteria > Pseudomonadati > Pseudomonadota > Alphaproteobacteria > Sphingomonadales > Sphingomonadaceae > Sphingomonas > Sphingomonas sp. PSPC2-2. The sequence goes on from NZ_JAFCWU010000012.1 coordinate 101,973, forward strand.
CGACGAGGTGGTGCAGCTCTACCTCAACTTCCCCGATCAACCCGGCACCCCGCGCGTGGCACTGCGCGGCTATCAGCGTGTCACGCTCAAGCCGGGCGAGCATCGCGTCATCAGCTTCGACCTGTCGCCCCGCGACTTGAGCGCAGTGGCGATCGACGGAACGCGCCAAGTGATGGCCGGCCAATACCGCGTCAGCGTGGGATCGGGCCAGCCCGACACCGGCGTGCCGACCAGCACCGCCAGCTTCACCACCAGCCGCGCGGTCCGGCTGCCGCTCTGACGAATAGGCGACTTCTCCCTCCCTGAAAGGGAGGGGAGGAAGCCGGGCTATTTTCAAAGAAACCCCGAGCTCCAAAGGCGGTCCGCACCCGCAGCGCAGGACCGCCCTCGCGGCCTCACTGCAAATCGAGCACCACGACCGACATAGGCGGCAGCGTCGTGCTGAGCGTGCCACCGCTCACATGCGCGCCGGTGAAGGCGACCGGCTTCACCACATCGGGCTGCTCAAAGCTGTTATGCGCGTCCATCGTCGCGCCGGTGACGATCCGCCCCGAAACGCTGCCAGCCGTGACCCCGGCCAGCGCAATCGACAGCGGGATCGCGCGGTTGGGATCGAGATTGACCAACGCGACATGCACTTGCCCGGCTGTGTCACGCACCGCCGACGCACTGATCGCGGGAAGTGCCGTCGCATCCTTGTGATACCAGGGCGACTTCACGTCGATCGGCAACACGGTCGCATCCTGCCAGGGCTTGTACAGATCGAATACCCAATAGGTCGGCGTCTTGACCATCTTCGCGCCGTCGGTGAGCAGCATCGCCTGCAGCACGTTCACCATCTGCGCGATCGCCGCCATCTTCACGCGGTCGGCATGATGCGCGAAGATGTTGAGGTTGAGCCCCGCGACGACCGCGTCGCGCACACTGTTCTGCTGCACGAGGAAGCCCGGGTTGCTGCCGGGAGCGGGATCGTACCAGGTGCCCCATTCGTCGACCACCAGCCACACCTTCTTGGCCGGATCGTATTTGTCCATGATCGCCGAATGCTTGGTGACGAACTCGTCCATCTGCAGCGAGTGCGCCATCGTGCTGGCCCATTCGCTTTCGGGAAAGCCGAGGGCCGCGCCCTTGTCCTTCCATTCCTGATCGCGCGGGCGCGTATAGTAATGCAGCGAAAGACCATCGATGTTCTTGCCCGACAGCCGCATCAGCGTGTCGGTCCACTCATAATTCGCGTCGCTTGGACCGCTGGCGATCTTGAGCATCTTGCCGGTGCCCGACTTGGCAAAAAGGGCGTAGCGATTGGTCAGGTCCGCAGCATATTCGGCGCGCATATTGCCACCGCAGCCCCACAGCTCATTGCCGATGCCGATATAGGGGACCTTGAACGGTGCCGCATGACCGTCCGCCGCGCGTTCCTTGGCCAGCGTCGATCCGTTCGGCGAGGTCATATACTCGACCCATTGCGCGGTTTCGCTCGGTGGCGCGCTGCCGACATTGGCGGAGACATAGGCCTCCGCCCCCAACCGCTCGACAAAGCCCATATATTCGATCGTGCCGAAGGCATTGTCTTCGTTGACGCCCCCCCAGTTGGTGTTGATCTTGACCGGACGCTTGCCGCGCGGACCAACCCCGTCACGCCAGTGATATTCGTCGGCAAAGCAGCCGCCGGGCCAGCGTACCACCGGCACCTTGATCGCGCGCAGCGCCTCCAGCACGTCGCGGCGATAACCGTGATCGTTGGGAATCGACGACCTCTCACCGACCCAGATCCCGCCATAGATGCCGTGGCCGAGATGCTCGGCGAACTGGCCGAACACTTGCCGGTTCATCACCGGTCCCGGTTGATCGCCGTGAAGCGTGGCGGTCGCGGTATTGGCGGGGTCGACATTTTCCTGGGCAAAGCCCGCGCCAGGCACCGTGGCGACAAGGGCAAGGCCGAGCAAAAGATGGGCGCGACGGATCATGGCAATAGTCCTTTGACGCAGAGCGTGGGGGAAGTCGGTCGGAGCACGACGCGGATCCGGAAAGGCGAGAGTTTCGGCGCGGCCCGATGCCGCGCGGGACATGCAGATCATATGCAACATTCCCCCCTCACACCCGCAAAGAGCGCTACCGAGCCCTTGCGCTTTCCGTTATATTGTCTGAGTATAAGCAGAGAGCCAGTGCGTCAACGGCGCGGAACGCGCAATCGTCAGGCGGTTCGAAGGAGAGGGTATTTCATGCTTCGCACCTTTGCTGTGGGGACGAGCGCGTTCGCGCTGGCCTTGGGGACCCTCGTCGGTCCCGCCTGTGCCGCGCCTACCGTGGGCGGACTGCTGTCCGACCATAGCGTCGTCCAGCGTAACCAGCCGATCGTGGTGACCGGCGAAGCGATCGCGGGAGAGCCCGTTACCGTCGTGCTGGCCGGACAATCGGCCCAAGCCCGCGCGGCCCGCGACGGTCGTTTTCGCGTCACGCTGCCGCCCTTGCCCGCCGGCGGCCCGTATGACGTGCTCGTAATGGCACCAAGCGGCACGACGGCGCTGCACGATGTGCTGATCGGCGATGTCTATCTGTGTTCGGGCCAAAGCAACATGGAGCTCCCCGTCGAGCGCGCACAGAATGCGATGGGCGCGATCATGGGGGGTGCCGACGATCAGCTCCGCCTCGTGACCGTGGCCAAGCGAACATCGACGACCGCGCGTGACCGTTTTGCGCAACAGCCCAGCTGGAGCGCCGCCGACGCAAAGACGACCGGCAGCTTTTCGGCGGCTTGCTTCTACATGGTGCAGGCATTGCGCAAGGTCGCCAAGGTGCCGATCGGCGCGATCCATTCGAGTTGGGGTGGATCGCAAATCGCCGCATGGATGGGCGAAGACGCACAGCGCGCCGCGGGCCGTGGCGCGCAAGCCGACCTGCTCGCACTCTACGCCCGGGATCCTGCCGCCGCCGAGCGCACGGCGAGCGCCGCCTGGGAAAGTTGGTGGCGCGACAAGACCGGCGACACGCGTGGTCACGAACCGTGGCAGCCCGACGCGGCGCTCGACTGGCAGCCCGTACCAAAGATCGCCTTTTACGAAGACTGGGGCGTGCCAGCACTGCAGACCTATCTCGGCATGCTGTGGTATCAGAAGACCATAACGCTGACGCCCGAACAGGCACGCCAGATGGCCACCATCGCCATCGGCGCGATCGACGATGCCGACCGCACCTGGATCAACGGAAAACCTGTCGGCGGGCGCGGCGGCTGGGACGCGCGTATGTATTCCGTCCCCGCCGGTACGTTCGTCGCCGGCCGCAACGTTATCACCGTCAACGTGGAAAACGCCTATGCGACGGGGGGCATGCCCGGCCCGGCGGACGCCATGAAACTGACCTTCGCCGACGGCAGCATTGTGCCGATTGCCGATGGCTGGCGTTATGCGATCGCCAAACGCGTCCTCGGCACCTCGCCGCGCGTGCCATGGGACGAGATCACCGGTGCCGGAACGATCTACAATGCGATGATTGCGCCGCTCGGCCAAACCGCGCTGGCGGGCGTGGCCTGGTATCAAGGCGAATCCGACACGGACATTCCCGGCTATGCCGACCGGCTGAAGGCGATGATGTCCGAATGGCGGCGTCAAGTGGCGCAACCGCACTTGCCGTTCGCAATCGTTTCGCTCGCCGGTTTCGGCACGCCGTCGATCGCGCCTGGCGAAAGCGGCTGGGCGCGAGTCCGCGACGACCAGCGCAAAGTGGCCCAAGACGACGGTCATGCGGCGGTCGCGGTAACGCTCGACCTTGGCGATCCCCTCGACATCCATCCGGGCGAGAAGCACGAAGTCGGGCAAAGATTGGCTCGAGCGATGGGCGCACTCGTCTATGGACAGACGATGTCGGCATCGGGGCCGCAGCCCTTAGAAGCCACACAGGACACGGCTGGCAACGTGACCGTGACGTTCGCAGGCGTGACCGGTGCGTTGCACACGCGCAGCACGAACCAGGCCATCGGATTCGAGCTGTGCGGGCCCGAGGTCGGCTCCTGTCGCTACGCCCGCGCGACCGTTACGGGGAACCATGCCACGCTCTTCGCGGACAATCGCCCGGTTACGCGCGTGCGCTATGCCTGGGCGGATTTTCCGGTCGTCAATGTGGTCGACGACGCCCAACTCCCGGCCGGGCCGTTCGAGCTGCGCATTCCTTGATCGGGCGTTGACCGGGTACGGTAGCCCGAACGATCGTCGCATCGCGGGGAGATCGCAGCCCCCCGCCGACAATGAGCAAGCCGTACCGCCCCTTTTTCAAGGCGAGCAGGTGTCGCGCCACGCTGCCGCCATCCCGAGCTACAGCCGCACGGCATTCAATCGCAGCGCGTTGGTCACGACGGTGAAGGACGACAGTGCCATCGCCGCGCCAGCCAGCATCGGCGACAACAGGATGCCCGCGACCGGGTAGAGCACGCCCGCCGCGACCGGTACGCCGATGCCGTTGAACAGGAACGAGAACAGCAAGTTTTGCCGAATGTTGCGCATCGTCGCCTTTGCCAGCCGCCGCGCCCGGACCATCGCGGCCAGATCGCCCTTGGTCAGCGTCATACCGGCGCTCTCGATCGCTACGTCGGTGCCGGTGCCCATCGCCACGCCGACATCGGCCGCAGCCAGGGCGGGGGCGTCGTTGATGCCGTCGCCCGCCATCGCCACGATCGCGCCCTTTGCCCTCAGCTCGCCGACGATGCGCGCTTTGTCCGCGGGTTTCAGCCCGGCATGAACCTCATCGATTCCGCCGATCGCGACGGCCACTGCGTTCGCGGTAGCAGCGACATCGCCCGTGAGCATCACGATCCTCAACCCCTCGGCGCGTAGCGCGGCGACCGCAGCGCGCGCGGATCGCTTGATCGGATCCGCGACCACCAGCAGCCCCGCAAGTTGCCCGTCAATCGCAACGAACATGACCCCGGCCCCTTCGCTGCGATAGCGATCCGCCGCATCGGCGAGTGGGGCGGTGTCGGCACCCGCCAGGGTCATTTGTTCCGCGTTGCCGACGAGCACACTACGGCTGGCCACGCTGCCGCTCACGCCGCGCCCGGTCTGAGAATCGAACGCGTCGACGGGTTCGATCGAGAGTCTCTCGTGCTTGGCGGCGGACACCACGGCCCGCGCCAGCGGATGCTCGGACCGGGCCTCGACCGCCGCCGCCGCCGAGAGCACCGTCGTGCGCTCGAAACCCCCGGCGGTCTCCACCGCGGTCAGGATTGGACGCCCCTCGGTCAACGTGCCGGTCTTGTCGATTACCAGCGTGTCGACGCGTTCCATGCGTTGCAGCGCCTCGGCATCCTTGATCAGCACGCCAGCGGCCGCCCCGCGCCCGGTGCCGACCATGATCGACATCGGCGTCGCCAGCCCCAGCGCGCAAGGACAGGCGATGATCAGCACCGCGATCGCGTTGAGCAGCGCTTGGCCGAAGCGCGGCTCCGGCCCGGTCAGGTTCCATACCACGAAGGTCGCGACCGCGATCGCCACCACCAGCGGAACGAACCAGCCAGATACGCGATCCGCGACCGCCTGGATCGGCGCACGGCTGCGCTGCGCCTCGGCCACCATCTTCACGATCCGCGCGAGGACCGTGTCCGATCCCACCGCCCGCGTTTCGATGACGAGCGATCCGGTGCCGTTGACGGTGCCGCCGGTTACAACCGCCCCATCGGCTTTCAGCACGGAAGCAGGCTCACCGGTCAGCATCGATTCATCGACGGAGGACCGTCCATCGACCACCACCCCGTCCACCGGCACCGCTTCTCCCGGTCGAACGCGCAATCGATCGCCGGCTTTGACCAGCGCGAGGTCGACGTCCTCTTCCGTTCCGTCGGCGGCGATCCGCCGCGCCGTCTTGGGGGCCAGATTGAGCAGCGCGCGGATTGCCCGCCCCGTCGCCGCGCGCGCGCGCAATTCGAGCACCTGCCCCAGCAACACGAGCGTGACGACGACGCCCGCCGCTTCATAATAGACCGGCACCGCCCCGTGCATGCGAGAGGTCGCAGGGACGATGCCCGGCGCGACGGTCACCACCAAGCTGTAGAAGAACGCCGCCCCCACCCCGAGCGCGACGAGGGTGAACATGTTGAGATGACGCGTTACCACCGACGTCCAGGCCCGCACAAAGAACGGCCAGCCCGCCCACAACACGATCGGTGCGGTCAGCCCGAGCTGGATCCAGGGCGACCAGGCCGGCGGCACGAAGTGCAGGCCCAGCATCTCGGCGAGCATCGATATCGCCAGCAACGGCACGCTGAGGACACCTGCCACCCATGTGCGCCGTGTGAAATCTATAAGCTCGGGGTTCGCTACGTCGTCCAGCGAAGGCTGTTCGGGCTCGAGCGCCATGCCGCAGATCGGGCAGGTGCCTGGCCCATCCCGATGGATTTGCGGGTGCATCGGGCACGTCCACATTGAGACAAGCGATGGCGATACCGCCGGGGGGGCATCGGACGAGAGATATTTCCCCGGGTCATCCACGAATTTCGTGCGACAGCCCGCCGAACAGAACGCATACCGCCGCCCTGCATGATCGGCGTGATGCGGCACCGTATCCGGATCGACGGACATCCCGCAGACCGGATCTTTGGCGCTTCGTGTATCGGAGGCGTGGACCATGTGGTCCGGGTGATCCGCCATATTGCTCCTTCCCGCGAGCGCTAACGGCGCGCTCCGTTCGGCGACCGCACCGTAGAAAGTAGGGTCGCAGAATATCGCCGCAAGGACGTTCTTAGGCGGCCCGAACGTGCCTGCGCGCACGCGCCTGTTCGTTGATTATCTCGCAGATCATTATGGCGAGCAGAAATCAGCCGTCTTGGCTGCAGGCATACGTCGCGTCGAGAAGGCCGTTCGATGCCTTCGGTTACGGCTTCGCACCGGGAGCCTGCAATGCGTCGGCCGATTTCTTTTCAAGGCTCGCCAAGGTGTCCGGAACGAGCCGTTCGGAGAAGCCCGCCAAAAACGACCAGACCAGAAGTTTGGCAAACTCCACCGTTGGCGACAGTTCGGACGCCGCACGAAGATCTTCGGGCTTAACCTTGGCGAGGCCCTTGGTAACGGGGCCGGCCAAGTGCAACGTCCAGATCGTCTGCTCTGTCACCATGCCGGAGCTCAGAGCCGGGAAGAGGTTTCCGCCGACAAATTTTCCGCAGATGAAGAAGTAGAAGAAAATCGCCCCGGTCATTCCGCAGAGCAGGCGGAGACAAAGCATGCGGGAAACGTAAGTCTGAATGACCGTGTCGAAGGTCAGCGCGGCGCTGTCTGTCTGAAATTTCATGGCACGGCTAAAGAATGCGCCAAGCGCGCCGGCGCACGCGACCGCCAGCAGCACGAAGATGGTCTCGTTGATCACCGCGCCTCCTTCCAAAAGAGCTTTCTTCGGTAGGCTGAGCCACGTGAAGAAGAGCCATAGAAAGGGAACCAGAATCGTGATCGCGGCAATGATAATGCCGTAGCGCAGCAAGGTGGATGCGGCCTCGGCTCGCAGTCGGCGGATGAAACGCCCGCCGATGAAGCCGGACTGCAGCTCGTACAGAAGCGCACCGTAGATATCCCGCTTGTCATCCAGACCGAGCAATCCGAATGCGGACCGGTTTGGATAGGTACTGAGCGAGGGAAGCGCTCGCGTGGCCGCCAATGTCAGCAGGATCGAGTATTGCGATCTCAGTTGGACATCGGTGAGGACAGCGCCGAGCAGACTTTCCGCCTCGTTGATCCGGGACCAGTCGGCCTCGTTGAGATTCCCGCTGCTATCGTAGAAGATCTTGTCCAGCTCTGCTGCGATGATGGGGTCCGCCGGCGAAGCCGTGTCCGCCTTGCGGATTCGCCAGAGGATCTCGGCCTGCTTCCATTCATGAACCCTCACCTCGGTGGGCGGTTGTACTGGCGGCACCGGTTTCGCCGCAGCAAACCATGTCGATGGATCCAAAAGCCTCATGCGCCCCGTCCCCCTTTCCTTGCTCTGCCCGTGCCAGTCCGCCTCTCGCCTATCGTGACAGCGTCCAGAAGCCGGACTCGTGCTTTGTGTCGCCGACCCTGTCTATTGGCTGCGCTGGCAGGTCAGCGGTATTCTCCGACGACCAAGAACCGAGATCATCGCATCTTGGCTGGCACCGGCCATGTCGCCATGCAGGTCCTCGATCGACGTGATGTGGACCATTCCCGACAAACGCGGCATGATACCAATCCTTCCAGTCCTGCGTCACTGGCGTGCGCGACAAATGCCCCCAAGGGTTTTACGATTTTTACAGCGATCTATTCTTTTCCGCGAGAGTATTTTTGTCAACAGCATCAATAAACTCTTAAAGTCGATCCGATCTTGCTCTGGGCGTAATTGTCGCAAAGCCTTTCATTGATGCTACCAGCCTCGAGACCGCTCCTGGAGAACATCCCCAACGCCGCGCGCCACCGACGGGCGGGAGGTCACATCCCCGAACGCAGGGCCAGGTCTGCGGGTCGGCAAGCGCCTCCTCACAAATGCTTCCGGAACGTTACTTGCACGGTTCGGCCAAGCGGGTTGAGTTGGTAGCGATCGTAACCGGCTGGCACGGTTCCGTCGGCGAGCGTTACGCGTTGGAACCGATCGAACATGTTTTGGACGTTGATCGAAAGCCGTGTGTTTGCTGCCCAACCCCGGTCGAAACGCGCGCCGAAAAGCGTCGCTGGCTCGAGAAACAGATCCAGATCGAGCTGGGCCAGCGCAGCATACGCATTGTCGCCCCTCCCAGCGGCAATGGCCAAATTGCGGATACGGACGCCGCTTTGCCAGCGACCGTTTAGCGTCACTCCCATACCACGCTTACCCGCCACCGCCTGCGCCGACAGCAAATGGCGCGGCTGTCCGCCATCCCCCCCAAGCCGATCCAGGGCGGGAAGGTCCGCACGGATCGTCAACCGACTTTCCAATTGCCAATGATGGATGAGTGCCACCGAAAACCGCCAGTTTCCTGCGCGTATTTGCCGCTCCTGGGCGGGGGCGACCGCGCGCCCGAGGTTCCAGAGCAGCGTAAATCCTGCGGTCAATTGTGCCTTATCGTCCTGCTCGATCGCGATCGGGCGCGCATCGATCTCGATCAGCTGCCCGGCTCCGTTTCGCATGACCCTATCCGGGAACGCCGCCTCGACAGCCGGCGTCAACTGCGGAAAGCCCGTCGCGCCGCCACGCGCGATTTGCCGTTGATAGCCTAGATTGATCGTCAGTCCCTGCCCGCCCAGGGGTCGCCACGCCCCTTTCAGGACAAAATTCGTCCTCGACCCGCGGCGCAAATTTGGATTGCCGCCGCTGAGCCAGATCGGCGCGGCGACCTCCTGCCGAACAGGGTCATAGAGGCGAACCACCGTCCGAGTTTGCGGAGCATTTAGCTGGGCTACGTCTGGCGCGTCCTCTGCGATACTATAGTCGCCAAACACCTGGACCGTGGCGGCGGGCGACCAGCTGAGCGCGTTGTCGAGCTGGCGTTGCACCGTACTGCCGAGGATGCCAGCCATCCCAGCCGTGACCGTGGCCGACAGCTCACCCAATACGGCACCGGGACCTTCGCGCCGCCGGGTCAGCGGCACGGTGAAACCGGCCTGGGCGTTAATTTCCGTACGACGCAGGCCGGGCAGCGACGCATTCGCGGTGTCGCGGGCATCGCTGCCCACCGCAACGTGGCTGCCCCCGGTCGCGAGGTTCACCGTCAGCGGTCCGGCCGGGAGCGTCGCCACCGCTTTGTCCACGATCACTTTTACGTCAAGACCGCGCGTTTGCGACTGCACCCGGTCCGTGGTGATAAGCGTCGCGCGCGGCAGCGCGACATAGGGATTGAAGGTTGAATCATGTGCATCGATGCGCGCTTGCACAGCGGTAAGATCTCCGCTTCGATCGAAGCGGCTGTCGCTCCAGCTTTGGGTGTAGTTTGCGACCAGGTTCACATTCCAGCCCGCGACAGAGCCTGCAAGCGTGCTCGATACGCCGAACGTGGCGGTATCCTGGCGCGCGGTAGATATGACGCCCGACAAAGCCGGTATCAGCAGGACATCGCGCGCGAACGGCGACCACGGGCTGCCCGCTGGCAGGTGAAGCGCCTGGGCGGGATATCCAAGCTGCTGAATACTGCCGATGACCGCGAAATTTGTGTTCAAGGATAAGGAAAACCCGCCGAGCGGACGGGTAACCCCCAGATTGATCCCCAGTGTCCGACCGCCGGGAAGCAACGCATCAACATCGTCGGGATTGTCATACCGCACATTGGAAGCGGCGGCGGCCGCAAGCGCTGCCAGGTTGGGCGAGTGCCCCGACGCCATCGCGGGAATGTCGACGACGGCAACAGTGCGGCCGACGATCCGACTTAACGCCGGATCGATTTCTCCTCCATCCGGCGCGGCGAAATGCGCCGCCAGATCAACCAAAGCCGCAGGCGAGGTTAAAGGTCGGGCACTCTTGCGAAGGGCGCTGTCGCGGGACAGCTGAAGCTGCGCGTTCCAGTAGGTCGCCCCGTCGATCACGACGCGGCTCACCGAACCGTTTTCGCTGTCGCGCCCACCCGCCGTTGCAAGCGTCACGCCGGTGGAGCCGTCCCAGCTGGCGAATTTCGGCTTCAAGACCAGATTGACCACGCGCTGATCGGCCGGATAGCCATATCGTGACGCCGCCCCCGGCGGCAAAATCGCCAGCCGCGCGAGCGCCTCGGGCGGGAATCCGGTGACGCCCGCTGCCGCGCCGATCCGTTTTCCATTGACCAGCAGCACAGGTGCCCTGCCGCTTCCATCGATCAATGGGGCAATGACGCCTAGCAACTCCGCGATCGTATCCGCGCCATATGCTGCGATGTCGTCCGCGCCCAGCTCGGTTTCCGGTGGTACAACCGCGTCACCGCGCCGCGCCGTAACGATGATGTCGTCTCTATCGTCCGTCCGAGGAGCCCGGTCCGCCGCGTTCACCGGGGCCGGCAGTGGCCCCGCTACAGGGCTGGCAGTCGGCGTTGAGACTTGCGCCGCCGCTGCCGCAGAGCATCCGCCTAAGATCGCGCCGACTGCCCAAAGCGCGCAACCGGAGGAACCGGCCAGACCTTTTCGCGGAGTGGCTGGGTGGGTTACCTTCAAATCCGACACGCACACATCATCCTGGGGCAATCCCCGCCGGTTGATCCGCCCCCCTCATTTTACACCGGAATGCGGTACCACCCCCGTGTCGATCCCGATGCACCGGCACACCGGGATCGACGAGGAACGGGATCACACTTCGACGGAACCGGGAGGACGAACGATCCCCCCGATCGTCGTCGGTCAGATGATCGTGATGCCCGACACGGTCAGGTGCGCGGTGACCGTGCAGCCGCCAGGGCTGATCGTGGCCGTCGGAATATCGAAGTGCGACGGCGTTCCATTGGCCCAGGTCGCGCTGACATTGGCGGGACCGCACGATACCGGCGCGGTCACTTCGAGGCCATTGACGTTGACCGAAGTCGTCGACGTTGGAACGAGCGTGAACGGCGTGGTCAACCGCACTAGCGCACAAGCACCGAGCGGCCCGCCGACAAAGCTGGCGCTGGTGATCGTCGCCGTTCCGTCGCTATTGACGGTACCGCGAAAGGTCGCTGCACAATTGAGGGTCGGGAAACCAGGCGCGGTCAAGCTGGTCGCGCCCGTCGCCGTGACGGTAGCACCCGATGGGGAAAACGACTGCGCGAACGCCGGTCCGGCCAACGTCATTGCGGCGGCAGCGCAAAGTACTGCAAGCTTTTTCATGGTTCATCCTCTCTCGAATAGATGGTTTACACATCTTTTTTCGGGGAATTCCTCCCCATTTCGATTGACGCTCGTTGAGCTGCTGCCGGTCCCATGGACACCAAGTTAGGCTACATGAGCCTGCTTCTCGAAGTCCATGGGGCTGAGATAGCCCAAGGTCGAGTGCCTGCGCGTGGGATTGTAGAAGCGTTCGATGTAATCGAACACGTCCTGCCTTGCCTGATTGCGCGTGCGGTAGGTTTTGCGCGCGATCCGTTCGGTCTTCAGCGAGGAGAAGAAGCTCTCCATCGCCGCGTTGTCCCAGACGTTGCCGGACCGGCTCATCGAGCAGGTGACGCCATTGTCGGCCATCAGTCGCTGGAACTGCTCGCTGGTATATTGGCTGCCCTGGTCGGAGTGATGCAGCAGCGCATCGGGCTTGCCGCGCCGCCAGATCGCCATGACCAGCGCATCGGTGACGAGCTGCGCCGTCATCGTGTCGCTCATCGACCAGCCGACCACCCGCCGCGAGAACAGATCGATCACTGCGGCCGCGTACAGCCATCCTTCGGCGGTCCAGAGTGGAGTAGGAAGCGCATCAGCGCTTCCCCTCCCCGAACCGTACGTGCACCTTTCAGCGCATACGGCTCTCCATTCAGCCTTGGCCCATGGCCATGGCGACATCATGATAATGGGAGGTGACAGTGTTTCGGAGTTCGTCCCGGAAGATGTAGGGATTTCGCTCCGGGTTCCGCCACCGGAACTGCAACTTCTGGCTTGTGACCAGTCGCCGCAGCGCCTTACCCACGGCATTGCCCTGATTGCTTCGCCCGTACAGCAGCCAAGTTTTCGATTGGCCGATGCCCGGGGCGCGGTACCATTTGCGCATCAACGGTTTGATGCGAGAGCGGTACTTTTGCGCCAACCAGTGCGCCATTTTCCAGAATACGACGGTGTCGATGCGCCGGAATGTGCGCGCCGTGAAGTCGGTGAACTTGTAGAACGCAGCCCATCCCGCCAGTTGGCGGTTCAGGCTGTCGATCATGTCCACCGTGGCAACATCATGATTGCCGGAGAGCGCCTCGATCAAGCGGTGAGCGAAGGTCTTGGCTTTCTCCTTGGGTATCGTTGAGACCACGGACATGCGTCCGCTTGATCCCCGCCTGCGAATGATCCGGTGCCCGAGGAACACGAACCCGTCGTCAACGTGGGTGATATGGCTCTTGTCCATATTCAACGTCAGCTTCAGGCCGTCCTCCAGAAAGGTCCGGCATTCCTCGCGGATGGCCTCGGCATGTGCCTTGGTGCCCTTGACGATGACGACAAAATCATCGGCATATCGGCAGTAGGCGACAGCAGGTTTCCATTGCCGGTTCTCACGAACCGTAATGGGGCGCTCCTGCTGGATACCGAAGTTCCATGCCCAGCGGTCCTTCCGGGCCTTGTCGCTCAGATATTTCGCCTCCAGCCACGCATCAAACTCATGGAGCATGATGTTGGACAGGAGTGGCGACAGAACGCCGCCTTGCGGAACACCTTCGCTTGAGGCCACGAACAGGCCACGATCAATGTGGCCTGCCTTCAGGAACCGCCAGAGCAGATCAACAAACCGGTCGTCCCGGATACGCCGCCGGACGCAACGAAGCAGAAGCCGGTGGTGGACCGTGTCGAAGTAGCTCGCCAGATCACCTTCGATGATCCAGCGGCCCCGCGTCCCGGCACCAGTATCCTGCAACTGTATCTTCACGGTCCGAACAGCGTGATGCACGCTGCGCTCCGGCCTGAAGCCGTAGGAGAGGCGATGGAAATCGCTCTCCCAGATCGGCTCCATGGCCATCAGCATCGCGCGCTGGACGATGCGGTCTTTCAGGGTCGGGATACCCAATGGGCGTTTCTTGCCATTGGCTTTCGGGATATAAATTCGCCTGACCGGCTGCGGGCAGTAAGTCCCGTCCAGCAGGTCCGTACGCAGGCTGGCCAAATGTTGCGTAAGGCCTGTCCGCATCCGCTGCTTATCCATTCCGTCGATGCCCGGCGTATGGGCGCCGCTTGACGCCAATACGACCCGGGCGGCCTCGGCAAGCCACGCCTGATCGGCAATGAGCCGGAGAAGGCGATCAAACCGGCGGGTTGGATCGCTCTCGGCCCATGTCGCGAGCTTGTGCTGCATTTCGCTGATTATCAAAGGTCTTCACCTCATTTGGTCAGGTAGTTTGCACTTCAAGCAGATTGAACTGCCCCCCTTCGCCATGTGGCCGGATTTCCCGGTCGCGGACTACTACGAGGACTCCGTCAGCATGGTGGACATCAGGGTCAACTCCCTTGGCATTCCATCATGCCTTCCCTCGTTCATATGCTGGACTTTCACGCGCTGGGGAGGCTGCCGGTCGCAGTCCTTGTCCTTGCGTCCTGCAAGTCGATGCCGATGCCATGGCCTGGCTGCGTTCTCTCCATGACTCCATGCGGGCGAGCTACATGTACGACCGCACTCGGGTGCCGCCGACATACGTCTCCGGCGCCACCATCAACATTCCGCCTGTTAAGCCGTGTAGGCGAAGGCGACATTTTAGCCCTCGGATGCGGATTAACCGGTTCGTGTTCCTCAACCTTCCAGCGCTACAGCCTCGGGGACCATCTTGACGTAACGGCTTCGCCTCAATCCCCTTTACCTGCGGGCTACGTCACCCTGCCAGTTGACGGCAGGTCACCGCCGCTTGGGCTCATGCCCCCTCACAGCAGAGGGCAAGGCATTCGTTCGATTCCTCCTTTCTCCTTTGCATTCCAGACATATGCGCTCGAGGCGCACTGTAGGTGAAGTCGGCCACCCACTTCTGGTTCGGCGCGTCGGCGCTGAACTGCCGATCGAGCACGTTGCCCGCGATGACCGAGCGTTCGCCATGATCCTTGGGCAGACCGCGGCGCCTA
>NZ_JAFCWU010000013.1:0-92948 GCF_049897725.1 Sphingomonas sp. PSPC2-2
TCTCGGACCAACTTCACCGCCTCGAGCTTGAACTCTCGGCTGAACTTCCGTCGTTGCATCTACACCCTCCGGTTCCGAAAACACCTTATCTTGGTGTCCACGAAACCGGCAGCAGCTCAATGGAGCGTATCTTGCGATAGGCGATCAGTGCCGTCTCGCCGACCTCGGGATTAAGGACAACCTTGCCAACAAATGTGCCTATAGGTTCGTCAGTCTGGCCATCGAGTTGCTCAAGCTTGAACGTCCGGCCCGCCGCTCCCTCGCCAAGTCTTGAAACGACCCGAAACCGCTCATCATTCCATTCGATGATCGCTCCCTCGTCCCAATGAAGCGGTGATTTAGGGGGATTCGCTTGGCTTGGAACAACGGCTTCCGCTGTCAGAGCGTCGGCGATCTCGCGCGCGGGCGCTCGATGCGCGGGCGCGTCGCTAAGTCCCTGCTGCAGGATGACACAGGCGTCGTCGGCCTCGGCGGAGCCGTCTGTAAAGAGTTCCAGAAGCACCTTGCAAAGGCTGTACACGTCCGACCGTACATCGGCCGTGGCAAGGCCAGACCGTAGAACCTCGGGCGCAGCATATTGGTCAGCGCTGACATTCGCGCCAGCGCCAGCAATCGTCTCCGCTTTTGGCAATCTCGCCCACCGCCATCCGGCGAACAATGGCCGCCCGTCCGAACGGACGCGCACTGTTTCCGGCGTTAGAGAGCGGTGAACAAGCGTCTCTCCGTCCAGGGTGGGCTCGTGGAGATCTGAGAGTTCGCGCAAAGCTGCCGTAGCGAAGGCAAGCCGGCCAGCTATTGTCCAATCTAGATCCGTAGACGCCTCAGCGATGGACGTCGCAGCGCTATCAGCGGTCGAAAAGAAAAACAGCTCACCTGCATAGTCGGGCAAGGCTTGGAAGCTGTCGACCAGGCTTGGAAGTGCGGGCGATTTCTGAAACCGTCGGACAGTGTCGAATTCACGGCGTGCCAGATTCTCCGCGTTTGAGGCGCTGCTGGCTGATAAATCATACAGGTAGATTGTCACATGGTCGCCACCGCTGACATCCTGCGCGGAATAGACGCGCACGAACTGATCTTCAGCCGGTGACAGGCGTTGAAGCTGGGCATAGCGGCCGAGGCGCCTCAACTCACCGCGTGTGACGGAAAGCTCATAAGGCGCAAGTTCCTTCGCCAGCCGATGGGTATCAATGATCGCACGATTCGTAAGGATGTCCGCAAACGCCTCTTCGAGGTCCACCAGACCGTATAGCTTGACCCCTCGGACAGAGGGCAGTTGTCCATCGCGACGAGTCGTTTTCGGCCCGGTGGTAAGCAACATGCCTGCTGCTACGTAGCTGAGTTCGGGATAGAGGCGTCGCAAGCGCGTAGCTACACGCTTGGCCTTGGTCGTGATGAGGTCGGCATGATGCTCGAACTCGCGCGCACGGCCCTTCAACCGCCCAATATCCCAATGCTTGACCTCGATCGCCGTCGCGCCGCCAGGACCAATCACGACCAGATCGATTTCGTCGGGCTGACCGTCGGGCTTTAGCGCATGGGCCAGGTTGGTCAGAACATAAACGGTGCCCTCGCCAACCGTTGCCCGAAAATGGGCCTCGACGGCGCGATAAGCGAGTTCCTCGCTCCGGTTTGCAAAAGGCCCGCAGGGCAGATGTTCAACGCGCAACTTCGTCCCTCGCTAATCCAAGTCCGGCGATGCGCGATTGATTGAAACGGTGCGCCGGCCTTGTCCTCACGAAGAAAAAGTTCACGCCGCCACCCCCATTAACATTGCGCCCAGTTGCCCCACGGTAACCATAGGCGATTGCCCTCCCGTTCGTCGATGACGAAGATGTATTGATATCACCTTTAGGCGTCTTTGGTTACGTCCCGCGGGATAGATATCTCTCGCATTTCCACTGGCTTCTGGACGTTTTGCCTGGCCGGGAGAGCCTTGTAGATGCGAGCTAGTGATAGTGTCCGGTAGGCCCGCTCGCCACCAGCGGACCGTTCGGAACGGCCTCGCGGACCTCGCAGACCTAGTTCCCCTCCATGTGAACCAACGATCGCTTACAGCAATTGCCCGTCAAATCCTGACGGTGCGCAAGGTTCGACGTTGCCGACATTCGGCAAAACGATGGCGCGTTCGTTAGGTCGTTCGTTCGTGCGCTGATGGATGGCCCGTTGGAGCGACGGACGCGGGACTAAGTCGCTATTCCTGATGCTGCGGATGACAACGGTTCCGTCCCTTCGCTGAGGATAGCGAGATATCTGCGATAGCCGAACACCCGGCCTCGCTTCTTGCCCGTGATTTCATCGACCACGCCGAGGCGTTCAAGGTCTGCCAACGCCGCATTAACCGTCGGCGCCGAGAGCCCTGTTCGTTCGACGAGTTGGTTTGCGGTGAGAAACGGGTTCTGCTGGAAAAGATCATGAACCCGCAGGGCCGAGCCTGCGCGATCACTCTGGGCCGTGATGCGTTCGCGATCGTCCTTGAAAAGATCGACTATGCGGGTAGCGGCGTCGAAAGCCTGGTTGGCGGTGTCGGCGACACCGGCAAGAAAGAAGTCCAACCAGGCCTCCCATGCGCCATGCTCGCGCACCTCCTGAAGCAGCCGGTAATAGTCGGTCCGGTGGGTTTTCAGATACAGGCTGAGGTAGAGCAGCGGCTTGCGAAGGACGCCGTTGACGCAGAGGTACAGCGTCACCAGCAGACGGCCGATGCGGCCGTTGCCATCAAGGAACGGGTGGATCGTCTCGAATTGGACGTGGAGGAGACCTGCCTTGATCAGGGCGGGCAGGCGAGATTCACTCTCGTGCATGAAGCGTTCGAGAGCATCCAGGCAGCCATCGAGTTCCGTAATCGGCGGTGGCACAAACAGCGCGTTGGCTGGGCGCGTGCCGCCGATCCAATTCTGCGAACGGCGGAATTCGCCGGGGCTCTTGGTGCCGCCCCGGCCGCTTTGCAGCAAGCGTTCGTGCATCTCTCGGATGAGACGGAGCGACAGCGGCAGCTCTTCCAGCCGATCGAGCCCGTACATCATGGCGTCGACATAGTTCGAGACCTCGCGGATATCGTCGATCGGCTGGCCAGCCTGCGCCTCTGTTTCGAAGCGGAGCAGGTCCGACAAGGTCGATTGCGTGCCCTCGATCTGAGAGGACAGCACCGCTTCCTTTCGCACGTACATGTAGAGGAAGAGCTCCTGGCGCGGCAGCAGCATGGTGATACCGTCGAGGCGCCCCAAGGCGCGCTCGGCCAGACTGAGACGGTCGAGGAGGCCCAGCACGTCGATGGGTGGCGCTGGTGGAAGCGGTGGGGGCACGAAGGCTCGCACAACCTCGCCCGCAACGGGGGTCTCGACGAAGCGGCCCAGCCGCAGATTCGGTTCAGGATCGACCATGCGGACCCAATATGCGGAAAACCTCTTATTTAAGCAACTGGCACTTGGCTTAATTAGCAAACAAGCTAAGGTAAGCGGGCTTAAATAAGGGAGACGACGGGGCGATGCGCAGGCGTGTACGATATCTACGAGGCTGTGCTCGTGCGTGAGGCGGGACCATCGGCGTGTCCATGCACGCGGTCAAGGCTTGCCAAGCGCCTGGTCTCTCGCGAGAATCGTCGCCGTGCGCTCTGATGTTGATCATCTGCCCTCGGTCCAGCAAGGCGAACTGGATCGGGTGAAGCAATTGCTGATGGGCGAGTTTGCCGAGGCGACGGCGCGCGCGACCCAGCCCTGGAAGAAAAACGGGAGCATCCTCAAAGTCGTCCTGTTCGGCAGCTATGCGAGGGACGATTGGGTTGATGAACCCGAAAATGGCTACCAGTCCGACTATGATCTGCTGGTCATCGTCAGCCATCCCGATCTCACTGATATCGCCGATTACTGGTACGTTGCCGAAGACAAGATCCTGCGCGACACCGCAATCGCGCGACCCGTGAATATCATCGTCCACACGCTGGAGGAGGTGAACCAAGCGCTAAGCCGGGGCGAATATTTCTGGGTTGATATCGCCCGCGACGGGATCGTTCTCTACGAATTGCCCGGGAGCGCACTTGCCACGCCGCAGCCACTGACGGCCGCCGATGCTTATGAGATGGCCTCCACCTACTTCCAAGACTGGCTCGCCAAGATCGACAGCGGGATCAAACTGGCAGCATTCGCACTTCAGGAGGGCGAATTGAAAGATGCGGCTTTCCTGCTCCATCAAGCGACCGAGCGGGCCTATATTTGCTTCCTGCTTGTTCGCACCCTGTATTTTCCGCGCTCGCACAACATCAAATTCCTGCGCTCGCTCGCTGAGGACAGCGAACCCCGCCTGATCGAGGCATGGCCGCGTGCGACCCGGGTCGACCGCCGCCGCTTTGAACTTCTGAAGCGCGCCTATGTCGAGGCGCGTTATTCGGCGAGCTATGAGATCGGCAATGACGACCTCTGCGCCCTCTCACAGTCGGTCCGCGACCTTCGCGACATCGTCGAGACCGTTTCGCGCGAACGCATCGAAACGCTCCGAACAGACGCAGGCCTCTAACCGCCGGACGACGCCTGCCGGATAGCTTCCGGTTCCACCTCTCGGCCAAAGCAGGCCGACGCGAGCCCATCAGCGCCCATCAGCGCCGTTCCGTTTTTCGAGCCTGTCACCGAGTCTGAGACCGCCCCAGCCGATCCTGTTCGGCGGGCGGGAGCTTCGACGTGACACCCACCAAATTGCTCATCGGCCAGATCCTTGTCGTCTTCGCGATCGTCATCGCGGGGGTGTGGGCGGCGACGCAATGGGCAGCGGCGATGCTGGCTTATCAGCCCGAACTCGGCCTGCCCTGGTTCCGGCTCGGTAGCGTGCCGGTCTATCATCCCTGGGCGCTGTTCGGCTGGTGGTATCACTATGATGCCTATGCCCCGGTCGTCTTCGACAAGGCGGGCATGCTCGCCGGCGCCAGCGGCTTCGTGGGCTGTGCTGCGGCGATCTTCGGTTCGTTGTGGCGCGCCCGCCAGTCGAGCAACGTCACCACCTATGGTTCGGCGCGCTGGGCAAGCCCCCGCGAGATCGAGCGCGCCGGGCTGCACCGCGACGCGGGCGTCATGCTCGGCACGCTCGGTGGCCGCTATCTCCGCCACGACGGCCCCGAGCACATAATGGCGTTCGCGCCAACGCGATCGGGCAAGGGCGTGGGCCTCGTCGTCCCGACCTTGCTGTCCTGGACCGGTTCGACAGTCGTCCATGACATCAAGGGTGAGAACTGGACGCTGACCGCCGGCTGGCGCGCGCTGTTCTCGCACTGTCTGCTGTTCAATCCGACCGACGCCGCATCGGCGCATTACAATCCGCTGCTCGAAGTCCGGCGCGGTATCGACGAGGTGCGCGACGTCCAGAACATCGCCGACATCCTGGTCGATCCCGAAGGCGCGCTCGAACGCCGCAACCATTGGGAGAAGACCAGCCATTCGCTGTTGGTCGGCGCGATCCTTCACATCCTCTATGCCGAGGAGGAGAAGACGCTCGCGCGCGTCGCGACCTTCCTCTCCGATCCGCAGCGCAGCTTCGTCGCCACGCTGCGCCGGATGATGACCACCAATCATGTCGGCGACCACAAGAAACCCAGGGTCCATCCCGTCGTCGCCTCCGCCGCGCGCGAACTGCTCAACAAGAGTGAGAACGAGCGCTCCGGCGTGCTGTCGACCGCGATGTCCTTTCTCGGCCTCTATCGCGATCCGACCGTCGCCGAGGTCACGTCGCGCTGCGACTGGCGGATCGCCGACCTGATCGAGGCCGAACGGCCGCTGTCGCTCTATCTCGTCATTCCGCCATCGGACATCAGCCGCACCAAGCCGCTGATCCGCCTCGTGCTCAACCAGATCGGCCGCCGCCTGACCGAGCGGCTCGACCAGCCCGGAACGTCCACGCGCCGGCACCAGCTCCTGATGATGCTCGACGAGTTCCCGGCGCTGGGCCGCCTCGATTTCTTCGAGACCAGCCTCGCCTTCATGGCCGGCTACGGCATTCGTGCCTTCCTGATCGCCCAGAGTCTCAACCAGATCGAGAAGGCTTACGGCGACCACAATGCCATTCTCGACAATTGTCATGTGCGCGTCGCCTTCGCGACCAACGACGAGCGCACCGCCAAACGCATTTCCGACGCGCTCGGTACGGCGACCGAGCAGCGTGCCATGCGCAACTATGCCGGCCACCGGCTCGCCCCCTGGCTCGCCCACGTCATGGTCAGCCGCCAGGAAACCGCTCGCCAGCTCCTGACGCCGGGCGAGGTGATGCAGCTTTCTCCCGACGAAGAACTTGTGCTCGTGTCCGGGCTTGCGCCAATCCGGGCGCGCAAGCTGCGCTATTTCCGCGACCGCAACTTCGCCGCACGCGTGGCTGCCGCACCCAAACTGGCATCTGGCCAATATGCCGATCGGCCGAAGTCGCGCGGCGACGACTGGTCCAACCAGGTGTGCGGCACCGATGACCGACTGCACCAGGCGGAGGACGCCGCAGGCAGCGAGGACGATGGTGGCATGCAGCAGCAGCGCCATCCAGGCCTTCCCGAACAGGTCTCCAGAGCAACCGACGCCGCCGAAACGCGCGATCCCCAGATCGTGCCCGACGACGACGATGTCGCCGCCGACAAGCGCGCCATGGACCAGGCGCAAGGGCAGAACGCCGTCGTCCGGGGTCATGCCATCAACGAGGGCGCGAAGCGCGACCTCATTCCGGACTTCTGAGGCCGCGATGAAGATCCGCCAGAACCTCTATATCGACCGCGAACTCAGCGACGCGCTGGAAGCGCTCGCGGCCGGTCCGCGCGGCAACAAGAGCCACCTCGTCAACGATGCGCTGAAGGATTGGCTGGCGCGCCGTGGCACCAAGGAAGTCGACGACCTCCTCAAGGTTCGCCTCGACCGTCTGACACGCGAACTCGCCGGCGCGCGGCGCGACATCGATGTGCTGCTAGAAAGCCTGTCGTTGTTCGTCCGCTACCAGCTGATGGTGACGGCGCCGTTGCCCGAAGCTGATGCAGCAGCCCGTGCCATCGGCCGCGACCGGTTCGAGGCGTTCGTCTCGCAGGTCGGCCGCCACATTGCCGGTGGAAAGCGCACGCTGGTGCCCGCCGAACCCGCTGGAGGCGCATCATGATGTCCGCCCAGACGACAAGCGTCTCGGCGGAACGCCGCCGTGCCATGCTGCGCACCGCGATGGGGCCGGCGATTGCCGCCGCGCTCGCCGACCCGCGGGTGATCGAGATCATGGTCAATCCCGACGGCGCGCTGCGCGTCGATATCCTCGGCGAAGGCCGCGTCGATACCGACGTGAAGCTCGATGCGCCCCAGATCGAGCGGATCATCCGGCTGGTGGCATCCCATGTCCGATCCGAAGTCCATGGCGACAAGCCCATCGTGTCGGCTGAGCTGCCGCCGCTTGGTTCTGGTGCGGGCGAGCGGTTCGAGGGAATCCTGCCGCCCGTATCCACCGCCCCGTGCTTTTCGATCCGCAAGCCGGCGGCGCGCATCTACACGCTGATGGACTATGTGACCGACGGCATCATGTCGGCGGAAGCGGCGCGCCTCCTCTCGCTCGCCGTCGTCGATCGCCGCAACATCCTCGTCGCCGGCGGGACCAGTTCGGGCAAGACGACACTCGCCAACGCGCTGCTCGCCGAGATGGCCCATCTCGACGAACGGGTGATCCTGATCGAGGATACCCGCGAGCTGCAATCGCCGGCACGCGACACGGTCGCGCTCAGGACCCGGGCCGGCGCCGTCACCATGGGCGATCTCGTGCGCTCGACGCTGCGCCTTCGGCCCGATCGCATCATCGTCGGCGAGGTGCGGGGTGCCGAAGCGCTCGACATGCTCAAGGCTTGGAACACCGGCCATCCCGGCGGGATCGCGACCGTCCACGCCAACAGCGCGACGTCCGCGCTCTACCGGGTCGAGCAACTCATCCAGGAAGCCGTGGTCACCGTACCGCGCCGCCTGATCGCCGAGGCCATCGACATGATCGTGTTCATCGCAGGGCGCGGCACCGCGCGGCGCATCGAGACGATCGTCCGCGTCGCCGGGCTCGACCCGCAGGCCGACTACGTCGTCGTGGATCTCACCCCAACCCTGACCCCTGACCATGAAGGAGACTGACATGACCACCGTTCGTATTCCCAACCGCGACCGCTTCTTCGTCACCGGCCTGATCCTCGGCCTTTCGATCACCATGACCAGCCGCGCATATGCGAGCGGTGCGGGCATGCCGTGGGAACAACCGCTCCAGCAGGTGCTGGAGTCGGTCCAGGGACCGGTCGCCAAGATCGTCGCGGTGCTGATCATCATTTCCACTGGGCTCGCGCTCGCGTTCGGCGAGACCGCCGGCGGCTTCCGCAAGCTCATCCAGATCATCTTCGGCCTGTCGATCGCGTTCGCCGCCTCGAGCTTCTTCCTGTCCTTCTTCAGCTTCGGCGGCGGGGCGCTCGTCGCGTGAGCCACATCGAGGGATTCGAGGCGCCGATCCACGCCAGCCTGGGGCAAGCCATCCTGCTGGGTGGTGCGCCGCGCGGTATCGCGATCGTCAACGGCACGATCGCGGCCGCGGTCGGTCTGGGTCTCCAGCAGTGGCTGGTCGGGATCGCGATCTGGGCCATCGGACACAGCATCGCGGTCTTCGCCGCCCGCCGCGACCCGGACTTCGTGCCCGTGCTGCTCCGCCATCTGCGCCAGAAAGGATATCTGGCATGCTGAACCTCGCGGAATACCGGTCGCGTGCCGATCGGCTTGCCGATCATCTGCCCTGGGCAGCGCTGGTCGCACCCGGCGTCGTCCTTAACAAGGACGGCAGTTTCCAGCGCAGCTTCGCCTTTCGCGGTCCCGATCTCGAAAGCGCGACCGAGGCGGAGCTGGTCTCGGCCTGTGCGCGCGCCAACAATGTGCTCAAGCGACTCGGCTCGGGCTGGGCCTTGTTCTTCGAGGCCGAGCGGCGCGATGCGCTCGGCTATCCCGAGAGCGTCTTTCCCGATGCGGCATCCTGGCTGGTCGAGCAGGAGCGGCGTGCCGGGTTCGAAGCCGAGGGCCAGCATTTCGAGAGCCGCTTCCACGGCACACTCGTCTGGTTGCCGCCCGCCGACAGCAGCGATGCCGCGGGACGGACACTGGTCGAGCGGCCCGACGACGCGAAAGGGCGGGACTGGCACGCCAGCCTCGTCGGCTTCATCGCCGAGACCGACCGCGTGCTTGATCTCCTGTCGGGCTTCATGCCCGAGGTGCGGGCGTTGGGCGACGCGGAGACGCTGACCTATCTCCACGGCACCGTTTCCAGCCGTCGTCACCCGGTCGCCGTGCCGGAAACGCCAATCTATCTTGATGCGCTGCTCGCCGACACGCCGCTGGTCGGCGGGTTGGAGCCGACGCTCGGCGCAAACCATCTGCGCACGCTGACGGTGCTGGGATTCCCGAACCTCAGCCGGCCCGGCATCCTCGACGCGCTCAACCACCAGGATTTTGGCTACCGCTGGGTCACGCGTTTCATCGCGCTCGACAAGACCGACGCGACCAAGGCGCTGACGAAGATCCGGCGGCAATGGTTCAACAAGCGCAAGTCGATCACCGCGCTGCTGCGCGAGGTGATGTACAACCAGCCGGTCCAGCTTCTCGATAGCGACGCCGACAACAAGGTGGTCGACGCCGATCTCGCGCTGCAGGCGCTCGGCGGCGATCATGTCGCATTCGGCTATCTGACGACGACGATCACCGTCGCCGATACCGATCGTGCCCGCGCCGAAGACAAGGTTCGCGCGGTCGAGCGGATCGTCAACGGCCTTGGCTTCACAGCCAAGCGCGAAGGCGTCAACGCGGTCGAAGCGTGGCTTTCGTCGCTGCCCGGCCAGGCCTATGCCAATGTGCGGCAGCCGCTGATCCATACCCTCAACCTCGCCCATCTCATGCCGCTCTCGTCGGTCTGGGCCGGACCAACGGAAAACCGGCATCTCGGCGGACCGCCGCTGCTCTACGCCCAGACCAGCGGATCGACCCCGTTTCGCCTTTCGACCCATGTCGGCGATGTCGGCCACATGCTCGTCGTCGGGCCGACTGGTGCTGGCAAGTCGGTGCTGCTGGCGCTCATCGCGCTGCAGTTCCGGCGCTACGGCGGCTCCCAACTCTATATCTTCGACAAGGGCTATTCGGCGCGCGCGGCGGTGCTGGCGATGGGCGGCGCCCATCATGCACTGGGCCTCGGCGCGGACAGCAGCGAAACGCTGGCGTTCCAGCCGCTGCGCCGGATCGACGATCAAAGCGAGCGGAGCTGGGCGGCGGAATGGATCGCGGCGCTGCTGGCGCACGAGAAGGTCATCGTTACCCCCGAGGTGAAGGACGCCGTCTGGTCGGCGCTGGGCAGTCTCGCATCGGCGCCCCCGGAGGAGCGCACGCTGACCGGGCTCGCAATGCTGCTCCAATCGAATGCGCTGCGCACCGCGCTCACCGCCTATACGCTCGACGGCCCCTATGGGCGGCTGCTCGACGCGGCGGAACAGCATCTCGCGCTCGCCGACGTCCAGTGCTTCGAGACCGAGTCTCTGATGGGACAGGCCGGCGTGGTCGCCCCGGTGCTGACCTATCTGTTCCACCGCCTTGAGGAGCGCTTCGACGGCCGGCCGACGCTGCTGATCCTCGACGAGGCCTGGATCTTCCTCGATCACCCGCTCTTCGCCGCTCGCATCCGCGAATGGCTGAAGACGCTGCGCAAGAAGAATGTCGCGGTGCTGTTCGCGACGCAGAGTCTGGCCGACATCGCCGACAGCAGCATCGCGCCCGCCATCATCGAAAGCTGCCCGCAGCGCATATTGCTGCCCAACGACCGCGCGATCGAACCGCAGTCGCGCGCCGCCTATGAGAGGTTCGGCCTCAACGAGCGACAGATCGAGCTGGTCAGTCGGGCTACCCCCAAGCGGCATTATTATCTGCAATCCGCACGCGGCAACCGGCTGTTCGAACTGGGCCTTGGCCCGATTGCGCTGGCCCTCTGCGGTGCCTCCGATCCCGCGACCCAGGCCCGCATCGATGGGTTGCTGGCTGAGCACGGCCCCGAGGATTTCGCGGCGCGCTTCCTTGAGGGAGCCGGCCTCGACTGGGCCGCCGGCCTCCTCGCCGACTTTCCCGTCCCCCAAGCCAAGGAGTAAAATGAGATGCGTACCCCCACCCGCAAACATCTGATCGCGTCCGCGCTCGGGTTCGGCGCCATCGGTTCGCTCGCCTGCGCGCTGATCATGCCGAGCGCGCCTGCCCATGCGCAGTTCACCGTGTTCGACCCCAGCAACTATAGCCAGAACCTGCTCACCGCCGCGCGAACCCTCCAGCAGATCAACAATCAGATCCAGTCGCTCCAGAACGAAGCGCAGATGCTGACCAATCAGGCGAAGAACCTGACTCGCATCGATTTCCCCCAGCTCCAGCAGCTCACCCAGAACCTGCAAGCGATCGACCGACTGATGGCGCAGGCTCAGGGGATCGATTTCCGGATCGACGGCCTCGACCAGCAGTTCAGCCGCCTGTTTCCGACCGACTTCAACCAGGCGCTGACCACCAACCAGCGTGTGATCGACGCGAAGGCGCGGCTCGATGCTGCAATGGCCGGGTACCGGCAGACGATGGGCGTCCAGTCCCAGGTCGTCGCGAACGTGCAGGCCGACGCAAATGCAATGAACGGCATCGTTGCGCAGAGCCAGGGGGCACAAGGCTCGCTCCAGGCGCAACAGGCGACCAACCAGCTGCTCGCGCTGACCGCCAAGCAGCAGTTCCAGATTCAGAACCTGATGGCTGCCCAATACCGCGCCGAAGCCACGGAAGCGGCGCGCCGTGCCCAGGCTGAGGCCGAGGGGCGTGCTGCCACCGCGAAGTTCCTCGGTACCGGCTCCGCCTACACGCCCCAGTAGTCGGACGCCGGCCCGGCGGCGGCGGTATCGCCTCCCGTCGCCGTCGCCGCGGGGCGCGTGACGCTCCCCTACGCGCCCCGCGGCACCCCCTCTTGATGGAAGAGTGAAGTGAACGATCTCAGCGTCATCGACCGGTTCATGCAGGCCTTCATCCGCTACATCGATAGCGGATTCGGGCTGCTGGGCGGCGACGTCCACTTCCTGACCGTCACGCTGATCGGCATCGACATCACGCTGGCCGGCCTGTTCTGGGCAATGGGCGGCGAAGACAATGTCATCGGTCGCTTCATCAAGAAGATCCTCTACATCGGCGCGTTCGCGTTCATCCTGAACAGCTTCTCGACACTTGCCGACATCATCTTCAAATCGTTCGCGCAGGCTGGGCTCACCGCCGGGGGCGGAACCCTGTCGGCGGACGATCTGCTCAAGCCCGGCCGCGTCGCCTCGACTGGCTTCTCCGCCGCGTGGCCACTGCTCCAGCAGGCGTCGAGCATGATGGGGTTCGTCAGCTTCTTCGAGAATTTCCTGACGATCGCGGTGCTGCTGTTCGCCTGGGTGATCGTCATCCTCGCCTTCTTCATCCTCGCCGTGCAGATGTTCGTGACGATCATCGAGTTCAAATTGACCTCGCTGGCCGGCTTCATCCTCGTGCCCTTCGCGCTCTGGAATCGCACCAGCTTTCTCGCCGAGCGCGTGCTCGGCAACGTCGTCTCGTCTGGAATCAAGGTCATGGTGCTCGGCGTGATCGTCGGCATCGGCTCCAATTTCTTCGCCGAGTTCACGACCTCGATGCAGGGCCAGGAACCCGATCTCGGCGCCGCGATGAGCCTGACGCTCGGCGCGCTCGCGCTGTTCGGGCTCGGCATCTTCGGCCCCGGTATCGCCTCGGGCCTCGTCGCCGGTGCCCCGCAATTGGGGGCAGGCGCCGCGCTCGGTACAGCCGTCGGCGCGGCGGGCGTCACCATGCTTGCCGGCGGCGCTACTATCGGCGCGGCTCGTGCGGTCGGCGGTGCTGCGCTCGGTGCGATCCGGGCCGGCACGACCATGGGTTCGGCGGCTTCGGCTTCCTACCAGCTCAGCCAGACTGCGGCCGGATCGTCAAGCGTCGGCGCCGGGATTGGCGGCATGGCGCAGGCGGCCGGCAACGCGGTCCGCCAGAAAGTATCGGCGGCGCTGGGATTGTCAGAAGCCGCCGAGCGCGGCCGCGACGCCGCGTGGTCCGCTCTCAATGGCGCCGCCGGTTCTAAAGGATCAGCTCCCGATGCCGGCAGCGATGGTGCGCCGTCCTGGGCACGCTCGCTGCGGGCGCAGCAGACCGCTCGCCACCACCGTCAAGTCGCGTTGCACACTCTCCAGCAGGGCGATCGCGGCGGCGCATCCGCCACCCCCGACATCAAGGAAAGGGAAGATTGAGCCATGATCTTCAAACCCCATGATCTTTAAGCGCGCCGTCCAGCGCTACGCGCAAACGCCCGAGCCCGAGACGCCCTATCAACGCGCCGGCCAGGTCTGGGACGACCGCATCGGGTCGGCGCGCCTCCAGGCCCGCAACTGGCGCCTGATGGCGTTCGGCATGCTGTCGTTGTCGACCGCCATGTCGGGTGCGCTCATCTGGCAGTCGCTGCAAAGCCGGGTCACGCCCTATGTCGTCGAGGTCGATCGGCTCGGCGAGGCCCGGGCGGTGACCGAGGCCGAAGCGGGCTATCACCCCACCGATCCCCAGATCGCGTGGCATCTGGCGAAGTTCATCGAGAATGTCCGCGGGGTCTCGCTCGATCCGGTGCTGATGCGCCGCGATTGGCTATCGGCCTATGACTTCGCCACGACGCGAGGAAGCCAGTTTTTGGGCGACTATGCCCGCGCTGCGGACCCGTTCGCCAAGATCGGCGAGCGTACCGTTTCGGTCCAGGTGACCAGCGTCGTCCGGGCATCGGATCGCTCGTTCCAGGTCAAGTGGACCGAGACGGCCTATGAGCGTGGGAGTGAGGCTGGCTCCTCCCACTGGACCGGCATCCTGACGATCCTGACGAAGCCGCCAGTATCGGCTGACACGCTGCGGAAGAACCCGCTCGGTATCTACATCGACGCGATCGACTGGAGCCGCGAACTCGAGCCTGCCGCATCGACTGCTCCCGCGCGTACCGCGCAGCCGCCCAGCAACGTGCCGCTCGGCTCGCCGCTCGACCCGAACCTTGCCGCTCAACCGACCGTCAATACGGAGACCCAGCCATGACTACCACTCTCGCAGCCGCCGCGCTGCTGGCGCCTTGCCTGATCCTTGCTACCCAACCCGCAGAGGCGACCACACACAAAACCACGCCAGTCGCCGCCGCCAACCGCGCAGCGACGATCGAACCCGTCGCGCAGGGCTTCATCAACGCCGTGCAGGTCTATCCGTTCGCCGACGGCGCCATCTATCATGTCATCACCGCACCTGAGCGGGTGACGGACATCGCGCTGCAACCGGGTGAGACGCTGGTGGCAGTGGCCAGTGGCGACACGGTGCGCTGGGTGATCGGCGATACCACCAGCGGGTCGGGCGCGGAAAAGCGAACCCATGTACTGGTGAAGCCGTTCAGCGCCGGCCTGTCCACCAATCTCGTCATCACCACCGACCGGCGCAGCTATCATATCGCGCTGACCAGCGTGATGAAGACGGCGATGGCCGCACTCTCATGGACCTATCCCCAGGATGCGCTGATCGCATTGAAGCGGGCCGCCGCGGCAACCGAGGCGGCGGCCCCAGTAGCGGCCGGGATCGAGGTCGAGCAGCTCCATTTCAATTATGCCGTATCGGGCGATCGACCGGACTGGCGGCCGTTTCGTGCTTTCGACGACGGGCGCCAGACCTTCATCGAATTTCCCGCGACGCTGGCCGTAGGCGAGGCGCCGCCGATTTTCCTGGTGGACAGGAAAGGCGAGGCCCAACTCGTCAACTATCGCGTGAAGGGCCGCTTCTATGTTGTCGATCGCATCTTCGACGTCGCCGAGCTTCGCCTCGGGACAAAGCACCAGCAGATTGTCCGGATCAGCCGGGTGGCGGACGGCGCGCCCAAGCGGAGGGGATCATGACCGTCGAGGCGGCAGCCCCACCGGCACCCGAGGCCCCCGCCGCACCGGGCAAGGTGGACCCGGAAACGCTGGCGCTTCGCGCCCAGCCGGCACGGGCGATCCGCTTCAAGCGCGGCGCCGTGGTGGCGATAGCAGCACTCGGCTCCGTCAGTCTGATCGCAACGGCCTGGGTTGCGCTGCGGCCGACCGCGCTGCATCTCGCCGGACAAAGTGACGATCAGACCGTCACGGCGAAGGCGCCGGCTGATACACTGAGCGGACTGCCGGGGAGCTATGGCGACGTGCCGAAACTCGGACCGCCATTGCCGGGCGACCTCGGCCGGCCGATCCTCGATCATCAGCGCGCCATGGGCATCGCGCCAGCGAACGGCGAAACAGCGCGCGCGGACCAGGCCGTCGCCACCGAACGCGATCGACGGGCCGCGGAGCAGAAGGCGGCACGCGAGTCGGGATTGCTGGTGCAGTCCGGCAACCGCACCGATCCGACCCGCAGCACTGATGCAACACCGTCATCTCCCCCGGCAGCGGCTGCTGAGCAAGCTCGGCTCGCGATCGATCCAGATCGTGATCCCAATGCCCAGCAGCGAAAGGCTGACTTCGTTGCAGCGCGCGACACTGGCGGCGACGTAAACGAGCATCGATTGAGCCCGCCGGCGTCGCCGGACATGCTGTCTGCTGGCAGCGTCATTGCGGCAAGCCTGATCACCGGGCTCAGGTCCGACCTCCCCGGCCTCGTCACCGCCCAGGTGACGGAACGGGTCTTCGACAGTGCGACGGGCAGCATTCTTCTCATTCCGCAGGGTGCGCGGTTGATCGGCAGCTATGATAGCGTCGTCGCCTTCGGGCAGAAGCGCGCGCTGGTGGTATGGCAGCGGATAATCTTGCCGGACGGCAGCTCGATCCGGCTCGACAACGTGCCCGCGACCGACCCGTCGGGCTATGCCGGGCTTGCCGACAAGGTCGACTTCCACACCTGGACGCTGCTCAAGGGCGTTGCGATCTCGACCCTGCTTGGCGTGGGCGCGAACGTGACCTTCTCCGGGGAGAGCGATCTCGTCCAGGCGATTCGCGAATCCACGCAGCAGAACGTGTCGCGCGCCGGCGACCAGATTACGTCCCGCAATCTGCAGATCCAGCCGACCATCACCATCCGCCCCGGCGCGCCGGTCCGGCTGATCGTTCACCGTGATCTCATTCTCGCGCGCTGGAAGGAATAGGAGCCCGATATGACCGATCTCAAGCTCGCCCGCCTGCCGGACAGGACGCCGATCAAGTTGACCATCAGTATCGCGCCGGACCTTCAACGAGCCCTGGCGGACTACGCTACGATCTATCAACAAGCCTATGGTGAAGAGCAGGCGATTGCTGATCTGGTCCCGCACATGCTGGCAGCCTTCCTCGCGAGTGACCGCGGCTTTGCAAAGGCGCGTGAAGGGCTGGCGGAGCGGCGCAAATGACGGCCGAACCTGACGCAACGCAGCCGGAGAGGTTGCTCAGGCTGGCGGAAGTTCGCCACCGTGTAGGTCTGGGCAAGACCATGATCTACGCCATGATAGGCGATGGGCGCTTTCCGAAACCATACAAGATCACCGCCGCCGCTGCACGATGGAGCGAGCGCGAGGTCGAAGCGTGGATCGAGGGCGTCGTTCGCGATTCTCGGACAAAATGATCGCCGTCAGGCGGCCTCCAGCATGGCGCCATCAGCGTCTGAAAGCCCGGCATTACTGCGCTTCGCACGAGCATTTCGTTTCTGGATGGGCATCAGATAATCCTGCCACTCCTGCATGAGTGAGCGTCGTTTGAGGAATGCGTCGCCACGGCGATAGGCCCGGGTCGTCTCGTCGCCGATCTGGTGGGCCAGCGCCTGCTCCACGAGCGACTCCGGATGATCGGTCATGTCACCCATGTAATCGCGGAAACAGCTTCGCATGCCATGGACGGTGAAATGCCCAAGCTTCATTCTGCGCAGCACCATCGTCATCGCCATCTGCGACAATGGCCTCCCCGGCTTTTCGCCCGGAAAGACATAAGTACCCGGTGCCTGGCTTGACGTTCGAGCCTGTGCCTTGATGAGTTCGACGGCGTGGCTGGGCAACGGCACGCGATGCTCTATCCCCATCTTCATCCGCTCGCCCGGCACCGTCCACACGGCCTGTTCAAGATCGACCTCCGACCACGTCATCTGCAGCGTTTCGTTGGTACGGGTTGCGCACAATATTGTCAGTTCGAGCGCCCGCGCAGCCGTTGCTGGGCGCTGCCGCAGTTTGCCGAAAAAATCAGGCAGATCATCAAACGGCATCGCCGCGTGATGCTTGACCTGGGATTTCTTGGGCGGGCGCGGCAGGAGATGTATCAGATTTCCGCGCCACCGCGCAGGGTTCTCCCAAGGGCTGACGATGTGCTTGGACGCCTTTGCCGCGTCCAGGATGTTCTCGATCCGGCCTCGAAGGCGACCGGCCGTTTCGGGAACCTTGCGCCAGATGGGACGAAGGACGGCAACCACGTCATCCGATGTGATCGTGTCGACCGGCTTGTTCAGTAGCGACTTGGCATGCGTCTTGATCGTGTTGCGCCACTGCTGCCGATGCTTGGGATTTTTCCAGCCGTCCTCGTGGGCATCGATATACGTGTCGGCGAACTGGCCGAAGGTCGTGACGCTGGGAGTTTCGTCCGCGCTATCTTCAGTAGCCGCGGGAGCTTCCTGCTCAGCCTCTTTCGCGCGACGCTCTTCGATTGGATCAAGACCCTGCGCCAATAAGGCACGAGCCTCGGCAGCGAGTTCGCGTGCTGCCACAAGCGTTATATCGGAGGCGGCGCCCAGCCCCATCTCCCGGCGGCGTTTGGATCGCTCCCAGGCGAACACCCATTTCCGGGAGCCGTTGTTGTCAATGCGCAGCCAGAGCCCGCCACCGTCGCCGTGCCAGCCCGACGCCTTGATCGTCTCCACGCGACGGGCGCTCAGCTTGTGCATTGCGCGAGACATTCGAATTCTCCTTCGTCCGTCCATCGGCTTCAGTCCGGGTCCATCCGGGTTTTGTTCGAATCCCGGGCCCTCCGCCGATTGGCTCAGTCCGGGTTTCCGTCCGGGTTTGAGTCGCGGATTGGCGCGATCCGCTCCGAACCGCTGCGACCCGAAAAATCCGATTGGACTTAGGAAAGCCATTGTTTTACAATGACTTTAGAGCACAAAAACGGCGGATTTGCTAGGCCGCGCAAAGGGGAGTTCGAATCCCTCCCGCTCCGCCATTTGCCTGTTCCCAGCGGTCCGCATCGGACCACTGAAATCGACTTTTCTCTCCTGAAATCCAATACTGAGCAGACCGGTCCGACCTCGGCCGTTCGTAGCCGTTCGCGCCCATCCGGCGAATCGGAGGGGCAAAAACGAGGTACGCGCGGTCAAAAAACGTGGTGTTTTTGGAGACCGAACCATGCTTACCGATGCGAAGGTGCGCAACGCCAAGCCACGCCCCAAAACCTATAAACTCGCAGACACCAATCGCCTCTGCCTGATGGCCACCCCTAGCGGCGGAAAGCTGTGGCGCTGGAACTACGAATATGATGGCAAGAACAAGACGATGGCCTTTGTGCCTATCCCCGCGTCTCGCTGGCGGATGCTCGCGAAAAGCGCGATGAAGCCTGGTCCATGCTGTGCGAAGGACAGGATCCCAATGTCGCGAAGCGCCTGAAGATCGAGGCGAACCTCGAAGCCGGGCGACAGACGTTCGAGCGTGTGGCTCGCGAGTGGCACGAGAACGCCAAGGCCCAATGGGCCACCCTACGCGCCACGATGGCGGGACGGCAGCAATGGCTCGTCGAGCAGCAATTGGCAGACGTCGATGGCGATCGCGTGCGCCTGCGTGCCAACGCGATCATGATGCTTCAACGACGGGAGCTCCTGCGCACCGGCCGCGCGCCGGCGACATCATCGAAGGGCGATTGGCGCGCTGGGTGGATCTCGCCAGCGGACGGTTCGCTCTCCTTGAGAAAGATCGGGAATTCACGCTCGTTCGGTTGCGACCAGTACTCGAGAACCAGCTTGGCAAGACCGTGCACGGGATTGCGCGCGGCGACGGTGTCACCTGGCAATTCGGGTGCAGCCGTGGGCCGGAAATTTCATGAGCCTTGCTCCCTCAGCACGACGTCGTGCGCTCGGGAGCGGGCCCCATCCTTGCGGTCGGGCAAGGCCCGTTACATCGTGCTCACGGTCGAGTAATGTCCGCAGCAGCAGGCAGCGTCGGCTCATCAATCGGCGGCCTGGTCCTCCTCCAGGGGATCGGCAATCCTGAGCATGATCTCGGCGGCAGCGCGCAGGCTTGCGCGCTCCGTCTCGTTTAGCCGCTCGGCCATCACGCTACCCAGCCATTCGCGGCGCTGGGTCATCGCCGAACGCAGCGCGTTGCGTCCCCGGGAGGTCAGCGTGATGACATGGCGTCTCCGGTCCTCGGGATCGATCCCCCGCTCGATCAGTATCCCGGCCTCCATTCGCACAAGCAGGCGACTGAGCGATTGCGGTTGCAGCCCCTCAGCTCGGGCGAGCGCCACTGCACTCAGCGGGCCCTTGCGATAAAGCGTCGCAATCAGCGCGAGCGCACCGCCCGTCAGTTCGCCTGCCCGCGCTGACCGGCGCATGGCCCTCGCAAGGCGCAGCACCGCCCGCACAATCCGCGCCTCGTCACTTTCCCGATCGTTCGCGCTCGACATAATAATACGCATAGCGTATTAATAGTTGGTCCACAACAAGGAGCGTGTGCGTGCCGGTTGCTCGTCCGCGTCGGCTGGCCAAGCGGCCTGGTTACCCCCGCGACGATGGAAGCCGATCGATTACGGACGCACCGGAAATCGACTGACGGGTTGGGACGCTCGCGTGCTGGGCAGCGCCGCCCGCACTCTTCCGGGCATGGGCATGGACGGTGCAGCAGGAACCAGATCGTGAAATCCCTTCACCTCCCCTCCCGGCTTTGGCGCGATGTCGTGGCGATCGATCCGGGGGAACCCGTGAGCCTACGCATGCTCGCGATCGCGGCGCTCGGCATGGGCGTCCCCGTCGTTGCCGGCCTTATGCTTGGACAGGCGGAGGCAGGCTTCACGATCGGTCTCGGTGCCATCCTGCTTGCTGGCGCACCGACCGGGGCCAGCGGCAGCGCGGCAACGCAGCCCCCTCCCCTCAGCCAGTCAATTGCGCCTGCGCTGATCGCCGTTGCTGTGGCGACCGGGGTCTCCGCACTGCCGCAACCCGACCTGGCGTTGATCTCACTCACCGCGGTGGCGGCCCTTCTGTCGGGCTACAGTCGACCAATCGCAGGGGGTGCCATCCGTTTCATCATCTATTTCGTGCTCAGCGTCGGCTTTCTCGACGGTGCCCCAGCGCATCGTGGCGCTGCAGCGCTGATATTTGGATTGGGTGCGTTGTGGAACATCGCCCTGCGCGGCATCTTGGCCGGCGGCCGCAGGAGCCAAAAAGGCGTTGCACACAAGACGCGGCAAACGCCCACCCACGCGCAACGTCGCGCCTATTTTCGCCGCACGCTATACAGGCTCGAGGGATGGCAATTCCCGCTTCGGCTTGCCCTCGGTCTCGGCATCGCCAGCGTTCTGCGCCATCTCTGGCCGACGCATCATTTCTACTGGATCCTGCTCACGGTCGCGCTGCTGACGCAGCGCCCTATCGAACATGTACCGGTGAAGACCGTGCAGCGATTGGCGGGCACCCTCGGCGGCGTTGCCCTGACGGGTGCGATCCTGTGCTACGTGTCGTCGCCAGTGGCCCTCGGCATCGTCGCGTGCCTGCTTGCCACGGTCGTGCCCTTGGCACGCGCGCGAAATTATCTCCTCTACGCAGTCGTCAGCACCCCGCTGATCCTGCTGGTGCTCGACATCGGCAAGCCGATCGCGTCTGCACTGCTAACCGACCGACTGATCGCAACCCTGGCAGGAGGTCTAACGGTGATGACACTCAACGTGCTCTTCGATCGTTTGCTTGCCGCCAGCGCCGGGGACGGGTCAGACCGCCAGCTTGGCCATCAAGTTACGGTGCAATCCAAAGATCGATAGGAATGCGCCGCACTGAATCCTCTATTCGTCTCAAGGACTTCTGGGCAATGCTTTGAGACCCATCCCCGGTCACTCGCGACCCGTTTTCGGCTCCTCAACATCGGACGTGGGTTCGTGTTCAGATGACGCGTCGGATTGGCCGAAGTAAGACCCGCTGCGCCGAAAGCGGACTCCGGCGCGACCGAGCGGAGATCATGTAGTGAGTTCATAATCCCGCCGACGGGCCTGATCACAGATTCCGGCTGCCAGCTACGGTGCGTCCGGTGCCCCGCCGACTACCGCAGCTAAGATTGCTGCTGACTATGCGCGCCGGCATATTCGCACCGCCCACGAAAACCGCGTGAAAGACCTCCCGATCGCCGGGATTGAACGGTTCGAGCAACGGCATCGGTCGCCGTTCCGCCCTGTACGATGCTCGAGGTGCGGGTCGAAAGCGATGGTGCATTTCGGCACGGGTTTGCGGCGACCGACAACACCTTTGTCTACGTCATCGAAGGCGGTCGAGATCGGGCCCGCCGGTAATCTTTTGAGCGCTGGCCCGCTTGGCTGGTTAACGCGATCGGAGGAGCCCGGAACGTCGGACCTTACCATAAGGGCGCGGGGCACTGTCGCCCGATTTCTGCTTTTCGCCGGCCAGCCTTTGCGTGAGCCGATCGCCTTTGGCGGCCCTTTCGTCATGAACACGCAGGCGGAAATCCAGCAAGCCTTCGTCGATTACCGGGCCGGCCGCTTCTAAACGTTCAAATCGATTTGGCGGATGCGTGGCGGCTGTGGTGACCGCCTTTTGGACGCGCTCGGCGGCAAGGTGGTCCTGGGCCCAGCCGACCCCGCCGCCCCCAAAGGAGTGCCGACGCTCCCGGGCTGTCCTATGTCGCGGTATATGGCGCTTTTCAGCGGCCTATGGACGCCGGAACTGTTGGGTCGTTCCGGAGCTGGTTCGTGATGGCCTCTGCCCTCGATCCTTTTGAGTGTCGAAAGCAGGTCGTGGGTCGACTGTCAGCGCCCTCTGGGGCCTCCAATCCTTCCAAAATCACGAGGCCCTCACATCGGCCCCCGAATCGGTCGGATTAGGGCGAACGGATACGGAACGCCGCAAACCGCCTCTGATTGATTTACCAGAATTTTCAGGATTTTGCGAGGATTTAGAGCCGTCTCGGGCCTATAATGGTGCCGCTTACAGGACTCGAACCTGTGACCCCCGCATTACGAATGCGATGCTCTACCAACTGAGCTAAAGCGGCGTGGCGCTGATCCGTACGAACCAACGCGAGGGCGGGCGCTTATCAGGTCGTTTGCGGGCTGACAAGCGTTGCGATGCGAGGTGCATCGCGCGCTCTCCGAAAACGGATGCCCTTTACCCCACGTTTACCACGCACGGCGCACAAGGTGTGCCGGTGACGCTCGCCCATGTCGGGTCGGGTCGCGCCAGGTGAGGCGTTTGCGCAATGGATAGTGTTCGCGGTTTCGAGGAAGATCGGCTCGGCACGGATGAGATCGACAGCGGTCGCGCCGACCAAGACGCCGATACCGGCGGCGTCGATACGCAGATAGACGTCGGCACCGACGAACGGCGGATGCACGTTCGCGCTTATAATTATTGGGTGTCGCTGCTTGGCGGGCGCGCTTATCCGTCGATCGAGGATCTCGATCCGGCCAACATCACCGATTTCGGCCCGCATAGCGTGCTGCTCGATTTCTCCGCCGGGATCGAAAATCCTGCCATCGCCTTTCTCGGCAAGGCGCTGCGCGAGGAATGCGCGCTCGACTCCTCCATCACCCACATCGCGCAAGTGCCGAGTCGCTCGCTCTTGTCGCGGCTGACCGACCATTATCTGCAAATCATCGCGAATCGCGCGCCGATCGGATTCGAGGCGGAGTTTGTCAGTACCCGCGGATTCAACACGATGTATCGCGGCATCCTGATGCCCTTTTCCTCCGACGAGGATTCAATCGATTTCATCTACGGCGTCATCAATTGGAAGGAGCTGGTCGACGCGGAGACGCAAGCCAAGCTCCAGGCGGAAATCACGGCGGCGGTCGCGACCGCACCCAAATCTGCCGTGACCGCACCGGTGTGGGCCGATGGTCCCAGTGCCGGTTTCGACGACGATGCGCCAATGGACCGCGAAAGCCCGACGATCGCCGGAGCCACGCTGATCGACCAATTGATGCTCGCACAGCAGACCGCCGCTGCGCTCCGCGCCGCCGACACCCGCCACCGCGCCACACTGTACCGCGTGCTCGGACGCGCCCACGAATTTGCCGCAGCGGCGGACGCCGATCCGGTCGGATATGACGCGCTGCTGGCATCGGCAGGAATCGCCGTACAATTGCGCGCGCCGATGACACCGATCGTGAAACTGATCTTCGGGGCCGATTACGACAAAACCCGTCTGACCGAATATGCGGCTGTCCTTGCCCACGCCCGCCGCATGGGCGTCGCAATAGGGGCCTTGGGTGACTTCCTCGATTCGTTCGAGGGAGGCATCAAGGGCGTGGTCAAGGCCGAGCGCGCCGCCCGAACCCCAAATCCGAAGGCGCGGGTCGATCGCGCGTCGGCGCTGGCCAATCGTCCGACCCTCGCCAGCGTCGCGATCGAAAGCAACGTGGCGCCGGGGGACTATGTCCTGCTGCTCGCGCGCGCCAGCGACGGGGGCATGCTCGATATCGTCGCTGAAATTGGCGACGACGCTACGCTGACCGAGCGGGCGATGCGCCGGATGGTGTAAGCCGCCCCCTCCGCCCCGGCCGGGCAAATTTGTGCGCTGCCACAAGTCTTGAGGTCGTCACGCGACCGGCGCATAGGGCGGCTATGGCAAAAACCACGCTGAAATCGCTGTCGGATGCATTGGCCGTCCGGTTGACCAAAGGTGCGCTTCCGGGCGAATTGCAGGGGTTCGGCAAGACCGAGCGCGCGGATGCTGCGGCGTTTGTCGCCGCCACGGCCGAACGGCGCACGACCGGCGTTCCGAATATCGCGCTGGAGCCGCTGCCCGGCACCGACCCGCGCCGACGGATGCGGCTGGCCATCGTCAATGACGACATGCCCTTCCTGGTCGATTCGATCGCCGCGACGATCGGCAGCCACGACATTGCAATCGACCGCATCATCCACCCCGTCGTGTGCGTAAGCCGCGATTCGGACGGGGCGCTGGTCAGCGTCGACGACAAGGGTTCGCCCGAATCGATGATCTATATCGAGCTGGAGCGTGCCGATGCGCGCGAACGGCGCGATTTGATCGCCGCACTGGAACGCAATCTGGCCGATGTGCGCGCAGCGGTGGGAGACTGGCAGGCGCTGCAGGATGCGATGGCGGCGGACATCGCCACGCTGCCCGCCGGGGAAGGTGCCGCCTTGCTGTTCTGGCTGCTCGACCAGAAGTTCACGCTGCTGGGCCATGAATTGTGGATCGGCCGGAGCGAGACCGCGCTTGGCATTGCCCGCAACCCGCGCGCGGTGCCGATCCTGGCCGAAGCCTCGCGCACGCTCGCGATGGAATGGTTCGCCAAGGGCGGGCAAGCGCCCTTGCTGCTCAAATCCAACCTGATTTCGGGCGTGCATCGCCACGTCCCGCTCGATCTGGCGGTCGTGCCGGTTCGCGACAAGGACCAGATCGTCGGCCTGTCGATCCACGCCGGTCTGTGGACCAGCAGCGCGCTGAATGCGGCCCCGCAGGATGTGCCGGTATTGCGCGAACGGCTCGCGGCGCTCGAGGCGAAGTTCGGTTTCGATCCCAAGGGCCATACCGGCAAGGCGCTCACCCACGCGCTGGCCGGTTTGCCGCATGACCTGGTCATCGCCTTTACGCCCGATGCGCTCGAGGATGTCGCGCTTACCGCGATGTCGCTCGCGGACCGCCCGCGCCCGAAGCTGCGGCTGGTGCGCAGCGTGCTCGGTCGGCATCTGTTCGCGTTCGTTTGGCTGCCCCGCGACGACCTGACCACCGCGCGCCGCACTGCGATCGGCGACATGCTGGCGGAGGCGGCCAAGGCGAGCGTGCTCAACTGGTCGATCGAAGTCGACGACACGATTGCGCTGATTCGCTTCACGCTCGATCTGCGCGAGGGCGGCGTGCTGCCCGATACCGACGCTCTCGACACGCGGATCGCGCGGATGGTGCGCGGCTGGGTGCCGGCGGTCGAGGCGGCGCTGGTCGAACAGACCGATGCGGCGCGCGCCGCACGGCTTGCCCTGAAACATGCCGCCAATTTCCCGGCGGGCTATCGCAATGCCAACACTGCCGAGGAGGCCGCGCGCGACATCGTGCGGCTGGCGCGGCTGGAAACCGCAGCCGATCGCTCGGTGCGGATGTATCGCGACGAACGCGGCGCGGCGCGGCTGAAAATCTATCGTCTGGGCGGGGCGCTGGCACTGTCGGATGCGGTGCCGGTGCTGGAGAATTTCGGCTTCCGCGTGATCGAGGAATTGCCGACCGCGCTGATCGGCGACGAACAGGGTTTTGTGCATGAATTTCTGGTCGAGGCGGCGGGCGTGCGCTTGTCAGCCGACACCAGCGTGCTGGAAAATGCGATCCAGGCTGTGCTGGAGGGCAAGGCCGAAAACGATGCGTTCAATCGCCTGATCGTCGATGCCGACATGGCACCGGCATCGGTCGTGCTGTTCCGCGCATGGTTCCGCTATCTGCGCCAGGCGGGACTGACCTATGGTCTGGTTACGGTGGTCGACGCGCTGCGGCGCGCGCCGAAGGTGGCCGCCGCGCTGATCGAGCGCTTCGCTGTTGCGCATGATCCGGCACGCAAGCGCCGTGACATCGCCGCCGCCGACGCCGCGATCGATACCGGGCTCGACGCGGTTTCCGCGATCGACGACGACCGCATCCTGCGCTCGCTGCGCAGCGTCATCGCCGCAACGCTGCGCACCAACGCTTTTGCCCCCGCTGGCCAGGCGGCGCTGGCGTTCAAGCTCGACAGTCACCTCGTTCCCGGCCTGCCCGCGCCCGTGCCATGGCGCGAAATCTGGGTCTATTCGCCGCGGATCGAAGGCATCCACTTGCGCGCCGGGCCAGTGGCACGTGGCGGCTTGCGCTGGTCTGACCGGCGCGACGACTTCCGCACCGAAATCCTGGGCCTGATGAAGGCGCAGCGCGTCAAGAATGCCGTGATCGTACCGACCGGTGCCAAGGGTGGCTTCTACCCCAAGCAATTGCCGCCTGCGTCCAATCGCGATGCCTGGCTGGCCGAGGGCACCGAAAGCTACCGTGTGTTCATCCGGGCGCTGCTGTCGATCACCGACAATATCGTCGAGGGCGCGGTGGTGCATCCGGCCGACGTCGTCATCCACGATGGCGACGACCCCTATTTCGTCGTCGCCGCCGACAAGGGCACGGCGACCTTTTCCGACGTCGCCAATGCGATTGCGCTCGAACACCATTTCTGGCTGGGCGACGCCTTCGCCAGCGGCGGCTCGGTCGGCTATGACCACAAGGCGATGGGCATCACCGCCAAGGGCGCGTGGGTCAGCGTCCAGCGCCACTTCGCCGAGCGCGGGGTGGACGTGCAGACGCAACCGATCCGCGTCGTCGGCTGCGGCGACATGTCGGGCGACGTGTTCGGCAACGGCATGTTGCTGAGCCAGACGCTCAAGATCGTCGCGGCGTTCGACCATCGCCATATCTTCCTCGATCCCGATCCCGACCCCGCCGCAAGCTGGGCCGAGCGGGCGCGCATGTTCGCCCTGCCCCGTTCGAGCTGGGCGGATTACGACGCCTCGCTCATCTCCAAGGGCGGCGGCGTGTTCCCGCGCACCGACAAGATCATCAAGCTGTCCAAACAAGTGCGCGCGGCGCTTGGCATCGAGGCAAGCGAAATGGAACCGGGCGCGCTGATCTCGGCGATCCTGAAGGCCCCAGTCGACCTGATCTGGTTCGGCGGCATCGGCACCTATGTGAAGGCGCGCGCCGAGAACAATATCGCGGTCGGCGATCCCGCCAATGATCGGCTGCGCGTCGACGCCGAGGATCTGCGCGCCACCGCGATCGGCGAAGGCGCGAACCTGGGTGTCACCCAGGCCGCGCGCATCGCCTTTTCGGCACGCGGCGGGCGCATCAACACCGACTTCATCGACAATTCGGCCGGCGTCGATTGTTCGGACAATGAGGTCAACATCAAGATCGCGCTTAACCGCGAGATGATCGAAGGCCGCCTCGGCTATGACAAGCGCAACACCTTCCTCGCCGGGATGACCGACGATGTCGCGCATCTCGTGCTGGAAGATAACCGCCTGCAAACGCTCGCGCTGTCGATCGCCGAGAGCGATGGCGCGCGCGACGTGCCGAGCTATGTCCGCTTGATCGAGATTTTCGAGGCAGGCGGTTCGCTCGATCGCGCGGTCGAGGGGCTGGCCGGCAATGACGACCTGTTGCGGCGCGCCGCCGAAGGGCGCGGGCTCACCCGGCCTGAACTCGCCGTACTGCTGGCGACCGCCAAGCTCGCCCTGCAGGCATCGATCGAGAAAGCGGGCCTCGGTCTCGATCCCGAGTTACTGCCCGATCTCCACGCCGCCTTCCCGCCTGCAATGCGCAAGAAGTTCGGTGCGGCGATCGACCAGCACCGGCTGCGCGGCGAAATCGTCGCCACCAAGCTCGCCAACCGCATCGTCAACCGCATGGGCGTGCTCTACCCGTTCGAACTCGCCGAGGAAGAAGGCGCGGCGATGAGCGACATCGCGGCGATGTTCGTCGTCGCCGAACGCCTGTTCGACTTACCGACCTTGTGGCGCGAGATCGAAAC
The DNA here is from genome assembly GCF_049897725.1 of Sphingomonas sp. PSPC2-2. NCBI lineage: Bacteria > Pseudomonadati > Pseudomonadota > Alphaproteobacteria > Sphingomonadales > Sphingomonadaceae > Sphingomonas > Sphingomonas sp. PSPC2-2. The sequence goes on from NZ_JAFCWU010000013.1 coordinate 27,758, forward strand.
GGCGGCGATGCCCGAAAATGCGCGCATTGCCTTGTTCGACGAAGTTGCGGTCGCAACGCGCTCGCAAATTGCCGATCTGCTGCGTGTCACGCGCAGTGGCACCGGGCCGGGCGCGGCGCTCGCGCGGCTCAGCAAGGGCATTGCCCAGCTCGACAAGCAGACCAAGGCATTGCTGCTCGAAGAAGCCAGCGCGCAGAGCGCCCGCATCGCCGTCACTCTGGAAACGGCGGGGGCACCCAAGAAGCTGGTGCAGAAGGTCGTGCGCCTGTTCGAACTCGACGGCGCGGTCGGCCTGGCCGATCTCGGCGAGCGGCTGGGCCTGAACGAGACCGTGTTGACGCGCGCCTTCACCCGGCTCGGCCAGGCGCTGGGGCTGGATTGGGCGCAGGCCCATGCCGCGCGCATTTCGTCGAGCGATCCGTGGGAACGCTTGCTGATCGCAGGCCTCGCCCGCGACTTCCAGCAGTTGCGGCTGGAATTTCTCGGGCGCGGCGCGAGCGGCAGCGACGCGGATCCGCAGGCGCTGGTCGAGACGTGGCTGGCCGACAATGCCGGGCGCGTCGGCCAGTTCAAGGCGGTGGTCGACCGCGCCCGCATGGCCCCTGCACCCAATGCGGCGATGCTGGCGCAGATTGCGGGTCAGGCGCGGGTACTGCTGGGTCGGTAAACCGGTGATCCTCCCCGTGCCGGGGAGGATCAGGCCCGCGCCCGCTGCCGCGCCTTCAGTTGCGCCCGCCAGCCCCGCGCGCGCCACCACATGATGATTCCGGTCACCGCCAGGATCGCGGGCAACAGCCCGCCCAGGAAGATCACGATCTGCCACACCAGCCCCATCCGGGTGCCGTCGTGGATTCGCCGCATCGTGCGCGCGAACGGTTCGGGCGCGGCGCGGGTCGCCTCGGTCGCGCCATTCCGATCATCGATCGCAACGCCGCGTGCTTCATGCGCAAAGCCGACCTTCCACATCGGTTTCTGATCGGTCGGCCATTCCACTTTGGACACCTCGCCCGGTACCGCCGCCCGCGCGCTGGCGATCACTGTAGCAAGCGCGAGGCCCGGCTGCGCCAGCGGCACCGGGCGCGGTGCATTCGGCCGCATTCCCGCCGCCGGGCCGCCACCGCCAAAGACTTGCGGGAAGGAAATCCACGCCCCCGTCAGTGACAGCACGAACAGCGGCAACGCGATCCAGAAGCCGAGCAAATGATGCAGATTGGTGTCGGTGTTGCGGTGCCGCCGCCAGCGCAAGCCGCGTACCCAGCGCCCCACCGTCGGCCACCACAGCCATAGCCCCGATACGCACGACAGCAGCATCGCGACGCCGATCCAGCCAACCACCTGCCGCCCAACGCCCGGAATGAGCATCGACCCGTGGATCATGTGCAGCGTGCGGATCAGACCGCTCCCGCTATTGGCAAAATCCAGCACGCGCGCGCTCGGCGGATCGAGCCAGACCGTCTTGCGCGGCGGCGGACCTTGGACCCGCATGCCCTTGCCCGCGAGGCTCGCCGAAACGACGACCGGTTCGCCCGGCGCATCCGGCAGCGTCAGTGCCGCAATGCGGTCCCCCGGCTCGAGTACCCCGCGCGCGGCCGCAACGTAACGCTGCGGGTCCAGCGTGTTGCTGCCGCTGGTCGCATAGCGTTGCGGGTTGAGCGCATGGTCGAGCGCTTCGTCCCACACCAGCGCAGCCCCAGTCAGCGAGAGTGGGATGATGAGGATCGCGAGGGTCAGGCCGATCCATTTATGAACCTGAAACCAGGCGTTGCGCAGACCGATCTTGCTCATCACACCTCCGCCCACTGGCGCAACAAATTGTGGTAGACACCGGTCAGCCGGACGACCTCGCTGTCCCCCTGCCCCAGCCGCGCGCCGACCGACTGGATCGCGGTGTCGAGATCGAGCAGCGTGGCGCGCGCTTCGTTGTTGCGGATCATCGACTGGATCCAGAAGAAGCTGGCGACGCGCGCGCCGCGCGTTACCGGCGCGACATGGTGCAGGCTCGACGCCGGATAGAGCACCATCTGCCCGGCCGGCAGCTTCACCCGCTGCTCGCCAAACTGCATCTGGACGACGAGTTCGCCACCGTCATAGCTGTCGGGATCGGCGAGGAAGAGCGTCGCCGACAAATCGCTACGAATGCGGAAGTCGCTGCCGCGGCGGATACGGATTGCGGTGTCGACATGCGCGCCGAAGCCGTCGCCCGGCGCATAGCGGTTGAACAGCGGCGGAAACACCTTGAGCGGCAGCGCAGCGGCCACGAACAGCGGCGAGGCGGCGAGCGCGTCGAGCACCATCGCCCCGCCGCGCCGCGCCGCCTCCGAATCCTCGGGCAGTTGCGCATTGTGCTTGGCCAATGCCGACTGGTTGCCCGAGGTATCGTTCCCGTCGATCCATTGCGCGGTATCGATCAGCGCGCGCACTTCCGCGACCTGGGTCGCGCTCAGCATATCGGGAATGACGGTCAGCATGATGCAGCGGTCCTGAGGGCTTGCACGCCACGTTTGCGCAGCGCGGGGATATCGGATGTCGCCAGCCAGGCCGCTGCCTTCTCGACAAAGGCCGGGGTCGCTGTCGCGCCCGCGCGGCGAAGCCAGTTCAGTGCTTCGTCGATCCCACCCTTGGCAGCCAGCATACGGGCGTGGTTGAAGGCACCCCGGAAATCACCGCCGTGCGCCGCGCGGGCATAGCAGGTTGCCGCCTTGGCAAGATCGCGCGGCACGACCCAGCCATCTTCATGAAAGCTGCCGACGAAATTGATCGCCTTGGCATTGCCAAGCGCCGCCGCCTTGCAGAACCACTCCAGCGCCAGCGGCTTGTCCTCGGTCACGCCCTGCCCGAGCGCGAGCAGCGTCGCATAATTGTACATCCCCCAATCGAGCCCGCGCTCGGCGGCGATGCGATAACACGCTGCCGCGCGCGCCTTGTCGGGCGCGGTGCCCCAGCCGAGATCGTAGCACCGCCCGACCATGTTGATCGCCATCAGGTGATGCTGCGCCGCCGCCTTGACGAACCAACCCAGCGCGGCGGGCGCATCCTGCGCCACACCCGTGCCGTCGAGCAGCAATTGACCGTACAGCGCCTGCGCCTCGGCCACCCCGCCTTCGGCGCACTCGCGCAGGAAGGCGGCGCGCTCTTCCGGCGATCCGGACAGGCGCGCGGCGATCTCCGCTTCCGACAGCGCGATCAAAACGCCACCTTCACCGTGCCGAACACGGTACGACCGGGCGCGATCGACGCATAATGGCTGGTGTAAGTCTGCGTGAAATAGACCTTGTCGGTCAGGTTCTGCGCGTTGACCGACAGTTCCAGCCGATCGTTGAGCTTGAACCGCGCCTGCGCGTCGAAGCGCCAATAGCTGGGGATGCCGCGCGTCAAGATCTTCGTCGCAGGATTGACCGTGATCACCCCAGCCGCAGTCTGCGTGGCCGTGCGATTGTCGGCATAGCCGCCATTCTGCTTGTCCATGTAATAGGCCCCGCCGCCGATCGAGAGGCGTTTGGTGACTTCATAATTGGTCGACAGAGTGAAGCTGTTGCGCGCCGTCTGCGGTACGTCCTTCCCGGTGTTGACCGAGGGCACCAGCACCGTCGTTGCCTTCGCCGCGCCGTTTGCCGCCACCGTCAGTGCGGTGAAACCGCCATCGACGATCTTGGCATCGAGGAAAGTATAGCCGCCGAACACCGTCCAGCCCGGCAGCACGGTGCCGCTGGCGGTGAGTTCAACGCCGCGAATGCGTGTCGAACCAAGATAAGCGATGTTGTTATTGGCATCGGTCACGCGGGCATTGGCAATGTCGGTCTGGAACACTGCCAGGCCCAGCGCCAGCTTCTCGCCGAACAGGCTCGCCTTCGCGCCGACCTCATACGACTTGGTCTTTTGTACCTTTAGCGAATCGAGCACGTTCGCGGTCGCTGTGGTGGTCGGCAACGCATTGTCCTCGCGCCCCTCGCCGAGCAGGCTGTTGGGCGGTGTCGCGGCGGTGGCGTAGCTCGCATAGACGCTGGTTTCCTTGGTCGGTTTGAACACCAGCCCGGCCTGCCAGTTGAACAGCTCGTCGGTGCGCGAGAAGCGGAACGCGGTGGTCGCATTGGCCGCCTGCCCCGGCGTGATCCGCGAGGTGAAGCGGTCATAGCGCGCGCCGACGTTGAGGATCAGCGAGGGCAGCAACGTGATCGAATCGAACCCGTAAAGCGCCTGGGTTTCGGCGTCGTTCTGTGTCTCTTCCAGCGGCAGCGAGCGCACGATCGGCGACGCGGTGGTCGAGGTGTCGCTGGCGTAATTGACCCAGGGGTCATTCGGATTGGCCGAAAAGATGCTCGCGCAATAATAACGCGCAACGGTGGCGGTGCTGCAGCGCGGGGAGATGGTCGAGCCGCTGGACAGGATCTCGACCCCACTGGAATTGAGATAACCGCGCGTGACATAGGTGCCGCGCCGCGCCTTTTCCCACGACACTTCGGCACCAACCGCAAAATCATGCTTGATCGTACCGGTGTTGAAGCTGCCCGACAGATCGAGCTGGTCGATGATGCTTTCGGCATAGCTGTAGCGCGTGTTCGAGCGCCGCCACACTTGCCCGCTGCCATAGACGTTGCCGGTCGAATCGTCGGGCAAGGTGTAGATATAGGCCTGGCTGTCATGGCTGAAACGCGCGGTGTTGCGCAGCGTCACCCCGCCAAAATCATGCTCGACCCGCACCGTCGCCTGGTCGGTGGTGCTATCGCGGAAATCGCGGCTGGTGAGACCATAAAAGGTCGAGCGCCCCACGTAGCCGGTCTGCCCGGTGGCGGTGGTGATTTGCCCAAGCGCCGGTTCGGTGCGGATTGCGCCCGTCCCGGGCGCATTGGCGATCGTGTAGAGATAGGGAATGCCGCTATCGGGCAATTCGTGACTCTCGAGGCGATAATAGCCGACGGTCAGCCGCGTTGGCGTGCCAAGCCCGATTGTGAAGCTGGGGGCCACACCCCAGCGCCGTTGATAGATGGCATCGCGTCCCGCGACATCCTGGTCGTGCCACATGCCTTCGATGCGGAAGGCCGCCGTATCGCTGAGCTTGAGGTTGAGATCCCCGACGATGCGCTTGTAATCGGCATTGCCATAGCTGCCCGCGATCGAGCCAAAGGTACGCGCTTGCGGCAATTTGGTCAGGATGTTGATCGTCCCACCTGCGCTGCCGCGCCCGCCGAGCGTGGAATCCGACCCGCGCACGATCTGCACCGAATCGATCGCGAACACTTCGCGCGTCTGTGAGGCCAGGTCGCGCACCCCGTCGACATAAATCGAGCCCTGGCTGTCAAAGCCGCGGATGAACGGCCGGTCCCCGATCGGGTTGCCGCCCTCAGCCGCACCGAAGGTGATGCCGGGCACGGTGCGCAGCGCATCCTGCAACGTCGTCGAACCGGTTTGTTCGATCACCGACTTGTCGAGCACCACGATCGACTTGGGCGTGTCGACGATCGGCGCGACCAATTTGGGGTCAGCGGGGCGACGCTCGTGGATGCCGTTGACGATGATATCGGCCTTGCGCTCCGGATCCTCATCATTGGCGGGGGGCGGCGCGACATCGTTGGCGAAGGCCGGAAAACTGGCAAACGCCCCGACACAGGACAAAGCGAGATAAGCGGGCTTGCGAACGGCGTGTGACAAAGTGTGATCCCCTTGAAGATGGAGATCGGCTATTGCGAGTCACTCGCATTGTCAACGCTATTGCGATTTATTCGCATTTTTGCGCCGCCAACACCCAGCTTCGCAAAGCGCTGGCAAGGTTGGGGGGATCGTCCGCAAGGATCCGCACCGAATCGATTTGCGCGATCAACGCGTTGAGCGGCAGCAGGCGCATTTCCGCCTGCTCCTCCAGCGCACGCCAGAAGATCGGCTCCAGACTGATCGACGTTGGGTGTCCGGCAATGGTAACGGAACGCTTGACCGGGCCGATAAACCCGCCCGGCGGCGCTTCAACCACGCCCTCGCCCCATCGGGGCGTCGAAAAGGGCGGCGATCTGCTCTATGATCGTACCCCCTAGCTGTTCCGCATCCATGATCGTCACCGCGCGCGCATAATAGCGTGTCACGTCATGGCCGATACCGATCGCCGCCAGTTCGACCGGCGACTTGGCTTCGATCCAGCCGATCACCTGCCGCAAATGGCGTTCGAGATACGACCCGGAATTGACGCTCAGCGTCGAATCGTCGACCGGCGCGCCGTCCGATATCACCATCAGGATCTTGCGTTCCTCGGGCCGCGCGATGATCCGCGAATGCGCCCAGAGCAGCGCCTCGCCATCGATATTTTCCTTTAGCAGCCCCTCGCGCATCATCAGCCCAAGCGAGGTGCGTGCGCGCCGCCACGGCTCGTCGGCCTTCTTATAGACGATGTGGCGCACGTCGTTCAGCCGCCCCGGCTGCGGTGGCCGCCCGGCGGCGAGCCAGGTCTCGCGCGATTGTCCGCCCTTCCACGCGCGCGTGGTGAAGCCGAGGATCTCGGTCTTGACCCCGCACCGCTCCAGCGTGCGCGCCAGAATGTCCGCGCTGATCGCCGCGATCGAAATCGGGCGACCGCGCATCGACCCCGAATTGTCGATCAGCAGCGTCACCACCGTGTCGCGGAAATCGGTTTCGCGCTCGACCTTGTAACTGAGCGACAGCGTCGGATTGACCACGATCCGCGCCAGCCGCGCCGCATCGAGAATGCCCTCTTCCTGGTCGAAATCCCAACTGCGGTTCTGCTGCGCCATCAAGCGGCGTTGCAGGCGGTTGGCGAGCTTGGTCACTGCCCCCTGCAAATGCACCAATTGCTGGTCGAGATAGGAACGCAGCCGCGTCAGTTCATCCGCATCGCACAGATCGGTCGCCGCGATGACTTCGTCATAGGCGGTGGTCCATGCTTTATATTCGAATTGCGGCGCGAAATCCGCGAACGGTCGGTTGGGGCGCACCGGGAGCATCCCCTCCTCGCCTTCGTCGCCGGGCTCGCCGTCCATATCGTCGAACGAATCGTCGCTTTGCTCGGTGCCTTCGCCCTCTTCGCTGTCGGAATCCTGCTCGGACCCGCGCGCCTCGATTTCGCCCTGGCCCTGCTCGCCTTCGTCCTCGCCTTCGTCGCCCTGATCGTCCTGCTGCTCTTCCGAGCCTTCATCCTCGGAACCGCCTTCCTCGGATTCGTCGGGGATCATGTCCCCTTCGATCAACTCCAGATCTTCGAGCAGCTTGGTGGTCAGGCTGGCAAAGGCGCGCTGATCGTCGATCGCGAGCCCCAGCGCATCGAGATCGCGCCCCGCTTTCTGTTCGATCCAGTCGCGGACGAGCTCGAGCCCCGGCACGGTGGCGTCGGGCGGCGGGGCACCGGTCAAGCGTTCGCGCACGATCAGCCCGAGCGCGGTCGACAGCGGCACCTCGTCGCGCGTCCGTGCGCGCGTGATCGGGTCGGCGCGCAACCGCGTCTCCAGCGCAACGTCGAGATTGGCCGCGATCCCGGCATAACCGCGCGCGCCGAGTGCCTCTACGCGTGCGCCCTCGACCGCATCGAACACCGCACGCGCCACCGCCTCGTGCGGGGCGATCCGGCCGTGCAGCGCGGTGTCGTGATAGCGCAGCCGCAGCGCGAAGCCGTCGGCGAAACCACGCGCCTCGGCCACTTGCTCGGGCGGCAGCGTGCGCGCGGGCATCGGCACCTTGATATGCTTGCCCGACTGGCTCGGCGAGTCGGCGGTGAAGGCCAGCTCGATCTCGGGCTCATGCGCAACCGCGCGCGCTGCGCCGCCCAGCACGGCCTTGAAACGATCGAGGGGGGTCTCAGTAGGCACGGCTCAGCTCCGACGACACGCTATGCCTGCGGACAAAAAAGGCAAGACGATGGATCATGGCGTCCCTGCTACCAGATTGCGGCGCGTCGGAAAGCGGGGATGTTCCGATACTATCCTTCGATCCTCGGCAGGTCAGATGCAGCGGCGGCATCCCTGCGACCGCGTAGGTAGCCCTCAATCGTGCTGACCCGGTCGCGCAGCGAGACATGGCTATCCGCCAGCCGCGTCAGGCCATCGCTGAGCGCGGCCAGTTTTTTCTCCAGCCCATTCATACGCTCTTGATAGGTCAAAACGGCCTTGACGAGCGCGAATGCCTTTTCGCTCGTGCTCACGCCGGGTCGCCTGCCAAGGCGCGATCGATCGCCGCGCAGGCGCGGTCGATCGATTCATTCATCGCGTCCAACTGGCGGTTCCACTTCGCAAGACTGATTTCAAGCTCCGGCAGCACCAGGGCGAGCGCCTCATCATAACTGTCCGCTTCGCTTTGCCCCCCAGCAAGGTATCGGGTCGAAGCCTCACGCAGGACATGCCCAACGGATTTTCCCGCGCCGGACGCATAAGAGTCTAGCGCCGCCTTGTTCTCGGGAGTGGTCAGAAAGGTGACACGTTCGGTCTGCATCGCGGCAATCCTTATCATGTGATTATAAGGTTTTCGCGCCCTTGGACAAGATCCCCTCACAGCGGGATATTATCGTGCTTCTTCCACGGGTTCTCCAACTGCTTGCCGCGCAGCTTGCGCAAGCCCAGCGCGATGCGGCGGCGGGTCGAGTGCGGCTGGATCACCTCGTCGATGAACCCCTTGCTCGCCGCCACAAACGGGTTCGCGAAGCGCGCCTCATACTGTGCGGTCTGCTCGGCAATTTCCTCGGGCGTGCGGCCGCGAAAGATGATTTCGACCGCACCTTTCGCGCCCATCACCGCGATCTCGGCGGTCGGCCAGGCGTAATTGAGGTCGCCGCGCAAATGCTTCGAGGCCATCACGTCATACGCCCCGCCATAAGCCTTGCGCGTGATGACGGTGATCTTGGGCACGGTCGCTTCGGCATACGCGAACAGCAGCTTCGCGCCGTGCTTGATGATGCCGTTCAGCTCCTGCGCGGTGCCCGGCAGGAATCCCGGCACGTCGACAAAGGTGACGATCGGGATTTCGAAGGCATCGCAGAAGCGCACGAACCGCGCCGCCTTCTTGGACGAATTGATGTCGAGGCACCCGGCCAGCACCATCGGCTGGTTGGCGACGAAGCCGACCGTGCGCCCCTCGATCCGCCCGAAGCCGATAATGATGTTCGCGGCATGGGTCGGCTGAACCTCGAAGAAGTCGCCCTCATCGACGGTCTTTCGGATCAGCTCGTGCATGTCATAGGGCTGGTTGGCCGACGCTGGCACCAGCGTGTCGAGCGACGCCTCGATCCGGTCCCATGGGTCCGACGAGGGACGTTCGGGTGCGCCTTCGCGGTTCGAGGCGGGCAGGAAATCGATGAAGTCGCGCGCCGCCAGCAACGCCTCGATATCGTTTTCGAACGCGACATCGGCCACGCCGGATTTGGTGGTGTGCGTCACCGCGCCGCCCAATTCCTCCTGCGTGACGATTTCGTTGGTCACCGTCTTCACCACATCGGGCCCGGTGACGAACATGTAGGACGAATCCTTCACCATGAAGATGAAGTCGGTCATCGCCGGGGAATAGACCGCGCCGCCCGCGCACGGCCCCATAATCAGGCTGATCTGCGGCACCACGCCGCTCGCCAAAACATTCCGCTGGAACACCTCGGCATAGCCGCCAAGCGAAGCGACGCCTTCCTGGATGCGCGCGCCGCCGCTGTCGTTGAGGCCGATCACGGGTGCCCCGACCTTCAGCGCCATGTCCATGATCTTGCAGATCTTCTGCGCATGGCGTTCCGACAGCGAACCGCCGAACACCGTGAAATCCTGGCTGAACACGAACACCAGCCGACCGTTGATCGTGCCCGATCCGGTGACGACGCCATCGCCCGGAATCTTCTGCTCGGCCATGCCGAAATCGACGCAATTATGTTCGACATACATATCAAGCTCTTCGAACGAGCCTTCGTCGAGAAGCACATCGAGCCGCTCGCGCGCGGTGAGCTTGCCCTTGGCATGCTGCGCGGCGATGCGTTTCTCGCCCCCGCCCATGCGCGCGGCTTCACGTTTACGTTCCAGTTCGGCGATGGTCGAGGACATGGTCACTCCCTAAAACCCGTTGTGCGCTCTTTTCGCGGTTTGGCGACGGAACGCAACCCATGCACCCTTGCCAAGCACCAGCAGGGAACGGCAAATGCGCGCCCATAGGAGACCAAGATGTCCGAGCAGGAGCTTTATCCCGTCCCGCCCGAATGGGCCGCCCACGCCCGCATCGATGCGGACGGCTATGACCTGCTTTATGGCCGTAGCCTGGCCGATCCCGGCAGCTTCTGGCTCGACCAGGCCAAGCGGCTCGACTGGATCAAGCGCCCGGAGATCGCTGGCGATTGGTCGTTCGACAAAACCGATTTCCACATCCGCTGGTTCGCCGACGGCAAATTGAACGTCGCCGCCAATTGCCTGGACCGGCATCTTGCAAAACGCGGCGGCGACACCGCCTTGCTCTGGGAACCCGACGAACCCACGGAGGAACCGCGCAGCTTCACCTATGCCGAGCTTCATCGCGAAGTCTGCGTCTTTGCCAATGTGCTCAAGGCGCAAGGGGTCGCCAAGGGCGACCGTGTCACCATCTATCTGCCGATGATCCCCGAGGCAGCATTCGCAGTGCTGGCCTGCGCGCGGATCGGGGCGATCCATTCGGTGGTGTTCGCTGGCTTTTCACCCGAGGCGCTGGCCGGGCGGATCGAGGATTGCGGATCGAGCATCGTCATCACCGCCGACGAAGGGCGGCGCGGCGGCAAGCGTGTGCCGCTGAAAGCCAATGTCGATGCCGCCGCCGCGCACGCGCCCGGCCTCAAGACCGTCATCGTGGTCGCCGCAACGGGTGCCGCCGTGCCGTTCGAACCGACACGCGATGTCTGGTATCACGAAGCGCGCGACGGCGTGCCCGCCCTTTGCCCGCCCGAGCCGATGGGGGCCGAGGACCCGCTGTTCATCCTCTATACCAGCGGATCGACCGGCCAGCCCAAGGGGGTGATGCACACCAGCGGCGGCTATCTGTTGTGGGCCAGCCTCACCCACGAATTGTGCTTCGATTATCGGCCGGGGGATGTGTGGTGGTGCGCAGCCGACATCGGCTGGGTGACCGGACACACCTATATTCTCTACGGCCCGCTCGCCAATGGCGCGACGACGCTGATGTTCGAAGGCGTGCCCAACTGGCCCGACGCCAGCCGCATCTGGCAAGTGGTCGATCGCCACAAGGTCCACACAATCTTCACCGCACCCACCGCGCTGCGCGCGCTGATGAAGGATGGCGACGATTTCGTGGCCCGGACCGATCGCAGCTCGCTCAAGCTGCTCGGCACTGTCGGCGAGCCGATCAACCCCGAAGCATGGCGCTGGTATCACGAGGTCGTCGGCGGCGGCCGCTGCCCGATCATCGACACCTGGTGGCAGACCGAAACGGGCGGCGCGATGATCTCTCCGCTTCCCGGCGCGACCGCGCTCAAGCCCGGTTCGGCGACCAAGCCGATGCCCGGGGTCGACCCGCAACTGGTCAATGCCGATGGCGAGATTCTGGGCGGCGCGACCGAAGGCAACCTCGTCATCGCCCGCAGCTGGCCGGGACAGATGCGCGGCGTATGGGGTGATCGCGAACGCTTCTTCCAGACCTATTTCACCACCTATCCCGGCAAATATACCACGGGTGACGGCGCGCGCCGCGATGCCGATGGCTATTGGTGGATCACCGGCCGCGTCGACGACGTGATCAACGTCTCGGGCCACCGCATGGGCACCGCCGAGGTGGAAAGCGCGCTGGTGCTGCACCCCGAAGTGGCCGAGGCCGCCGTCGTCGGGATGCCACACGATATCAAGGGCCAGGGCATTTACGCCTATGTCACGCTCAATTCGGGGCACGCCCCGTCCGAGGCGTTGCGCAAAGACCTGATCGCCTGGGTCCGCAAGGAAATCGGCCCGATCGCCGCGCCGGACAAGCTGCAATTCGCGCCGGGGCTGCCCAAGACGCGCTCGGGCAAGATCATGCGCCGGATCCTGCGCAAGATCGCCGAGGGCGACGTGTCGAGCCTGGGCGATACCAGCACGCTCGCCGATCCGTCGGTGGTCGATGATCTGGTGGCGAACCGCGTGGCCTGACGCGCAGGCACGTGTTGCGGAGCCCCCACCCCACTGTTATGGTCAAGCATAACACAGGTTTTAGGGGGCTCCTTCATGCGTACATCCACCTTCGCCCGGCTCGCCGCCGCGGCTGCCATCGTCGCGCTCGCGGCACCCACGCTCGCCAAGGATGCCAAGAGCGGGCCGCGCTACGGCACCTTCGGTGTCGATCTGACGACGCAGGACAAGGCGATCAAGCCGGGCGACGATTTCTGGACCTTCGCCAATGGCGCGTGGAACAAGCGTACGCAGATCGCCGCCGATCGCACCTCGGCCGGCTATTGGGTGGTGATCAGCGACGAAGCCGAACAGCACGTCCGCGACATCCTGACCGATCTCGCCGCCAATCCCGCCAGCTTTGGCGCGTCGGGCAAGCAGATCGGCGATCTCTACGCGAGCTGGATGGACCAGGCCGCGATCGATGCGCGTGGCACCACATCGCTCCAGCCCTATCTCGCCAAGATCGCTGCCGTGCAGGACAAGGCCGCGTTGCAGACGCTGTTCGCCAGTGTCGGCTATGCCTCGCCGGTCGAACTCGGCCAATTGCCCAATCCGTCCGACCCGACCCGCTATGTTGCCGCCGCCAGCCAGGGCGGGCTCGGCATGGGCGGGCGCGATTACTACCTGCTCGAAGGCGCGAAATATGACGGCTTCCGCAAGGCCTATCGCGACTATGTGATCCAGATGCAGACGCTGGCGGGCATTCCCGACGCCGCGACCAAGGCCGATGCGATCATCGCGCTCGAAACCGCGATGGCCAAGGAGCAATGGAGCCCCGAGCGCCAGCGCAATCTGATGGAGATGTTCAAGCCGATGGACCGTGCGGGCATGAAAGCGCTCGCGCCGCAATTCGACTGGGATTTGATGCTGAAGACCGCCGGGCTCGACAGCATCCCGACCGTGATCATGGCGACCAGCACCGCGCTGACCGCCAATGGCAAATTGCTCGATTCGGTGCCGCTGCAGACATGGAAGGACTGGGTCGCGTTCCGCTTCGTCAGCGATCACGCACAATTCCTGCCCAAGGCGTTCGACGATGCGAGCTTCGCCTTTTACGGCAAGACGCTACGCGACCAGCCGACCCAGCGCGACCGCTGGAAGCGCGGTGTTGCCCTCGTCAATGGTGCGTTGGGCGAGGCGGTCGGCCAGATTTACGTGGCGCGCTATTTCCCGCCCGAGAGCGAAGCCAAAATGGGCGAGCTGATCGGCGATCTGCGCGGCGCACTTGGCGAAAGGCTCACGGCGAATAGCTGGATGGACGCCAAGACCAAGGCGGCGGCGCTTGCCAAGCTCGACAAGTTCGACCCGCGCATCGGCCACCCGGCCAAGTACATCGACTATGCCAGCCTCAAGATCGATCGCGGCGATCTGCTCGGCAATGCGATGCGCAGCGGCGACTTCCAGCATCAGCTCGATCTCGACCGGCTGACCAAGCCCGTCGATCGCAGCCTGTGGGACATGACCCCGCAGACGGTGAACGCCTATTACAATCCGCTCTCGAACCAGATCACCTTCCCCGCCGCGATCCTGCAGCCGCCCTTCTTCGACCCCAAGGCCGATGCCGCGGTCAATTACGGCGCGATCGGCGCGGTGATCGGGCATGAGATCGGCCACGGCTTTGACGATCAGGGCAGCCTGTTCGACGGGACCGGCAAGATCAGCAACTGGTGGACGCCCGAATCCAAAAAGGCCTTCACCGCGCGCACCGCCGTGCTCGGCAAGCAATATGACGGCTATGAACCGATCCCCGGCACGCACATCAAGGGATCGCTCACCATGGGCGAGAATATCGGCGATCTGGGCGGCGTGGAAATGGCCTATGCCGCCTATCAGCGCTATCAGGCCAAGCACGGCAAGGCACCGGTGATCGGCGGGCTGACCGGTGACCAGCGCTTCTTCCTCGCCTGGGCGCAAGTCTGGCAGGAAAAGGACCGCGAAGGCGCGCTGCGCCAGCAATTGCTGACCAATGCGCACAGCCCGGCCTTCTTCCGCGTCAACGGCGTCGTGCGCAATGTCGATGCCTGGTACACCGCCTTTAACGTCAAGCCCGGCGACAAGCTGTACCTCGCCCCCGCCGACCGGGTGCATATCTGGTAAGGTGAATGAGACCGGTCGTCCTTCCCGCCGCGCGGGAAGGACGATCGGTTACCGCAGCAGCACCAGTTCCTCCGCCATCGACGGATGCAGCGCGACCGTCTGGTCGAAGGCGTCCTTGGTCAGCCCGGCCTTCACCGCAACCGCCGCCGCCTGCAAGATCTCGGGTGCATCGGGGCCAATCATATGCAGCCCCAGCACCACGCCGGACTCGGCATGGCACACCATCTTGTAGAGCGCGCGTTCGTTGCGGCCGGCGAGCACATTCTTCATCGGGCGGAAGTCCGAGGTATAGACCTTGACCGAACCGAACTTGTTCTTCGCCTGCGCCTCGGTCAGGCCGACGCCCGCCATCGGCGGGTGGCTGAACACCGCGCTCGGGATATTCTCGTAATCGACTTGGGTAGGCTTGTTGCCAAACAGCGTATCCGCAAACGCCTGCCCCTCGCGGATCGCGACTGGGGTCAGTTGCACGCGATTGGTCACGTCACCGACGGCATAGATGCTGTCGCAGCTCGATTTGTTGTCGTCATCGACGACGATCGCGCCCTTGTCGTCCAGATCGACGCCCGCCGCCGCCAGGCCAAGCCCTGCGGTATTGGGGGTGCGTCCGGTTGCGAACAGCACGCAATCGACCTCAATCGGTTCATGATTGGTCATCGAGACCAGCAAGCTGCCGTCGGCTTGCTTCTCGATGCCGCGGAACGCCGCGTTGAAGCGGAAGTCGAGCCCCTTCATCATCGAGATCTGCAGCAGCCGGTCGCGGATCGATTCGTCATAACCGCGCAGGATCACATCGCTGCGGTTGATCAGCGTCACCTTTGCGCCGAATTCGTTGAAGATACCGGCGAATTCATTGGCGATATAGCCAGCGCCCGCGATCAGGATGCGCTTGGGCACGGCGTCGAGATGGAATACTTCGTTCGAGGTGATGCCATGTTCGTGCCCCGGGCATTCCGGCACCACCGGCGTCGCGCCGACCGCGATCAGAATGTATTTAGCGGTCACCTCGCGCCCGTCGCCCAGCCGCACGCTATGCGGCCCGGTCACCTCCGCGCGATCGAGGATGATGTCGACGCCATTGTTGTTGAGCGTGGCGGTATAGGCACCGTTGATGCGGCTGACTTCTTCCATGACATTGTCGCGCAGCCGCACCCAGTCGAAGCCGAGATTGTCGGGCACGTCCCAGCCAAAGCGCTTGGCGTCCTTCAGATCCTCGGCGAAGTGCGCGCCGTAGACGAGCAGCTTCTTGGGCACGCAACCGCGGATAACGCAGGTGCCGCCAACGCGATATTCCTCGGCCACCGCCACCTTCGCACCATGTGCAGCGGCAACGCGCGACGCGCGCGTACCGCCCGAACCGGCACCGATGACGAAGAGATCGTAATCATAAGAAGCGGTGGTCATCGAAAGCTCCGTAAGGGAATTCAGCGCAAGCCCGCGCGCCGCATCGGCATCGCGTCGATCGCGGCGATCAGGGTTGCGGGGGTAATCGGATCGGTCTGTCGCAGGGCTACATGCCCGTCCTTGCCGATCAACAGGACAGCGAAACGATCACGCGGTAGCGACCAAAGTTGGCGCAACGCCGCCGCGGAATCGCGCACGCCCGCCACGCGATCCGCCATGACCGTGACGATCACGACGTCGCGCGCGGCGAGCGGCTCCTGGCTTGCGGCAAGCGCAGCGATCTGCTGCTGCGCTTGCCGATCGGCTTCGGCGGGCGCGGCGATGACAAGCAATCGGTGGTGATGACGCATCTCCACCACCGATTGGGTCATCAACGCCAGCGCCGCCAGCAACATCAGCCGAACGCGCGCTTGATCAGGTCGGTGGTCGACACGTCGAACTCTTGCCCGCCCGCATCGGCCGCCTTGGCCATTTCCTTGCCCAGCTCGACGCCGAACTGGTCGAACGGATTGATGCCGAGCAGCACGCCATTCACGAACACACGCTGCTCGTAAAACGCGATCAGCGCGCCGAGCGTGCGCGCATCGAGCACTTCGAGGAGGATCGTCGAAGACGGCCGATCGCCCGAATAGCTGCGCGCGAGATCGTCATTGGGCCGCCCCTTCATCAGCGCCGCCCCTTGCGCAAAGGCATTGAGCAGCAATTGGCGGTGATGTTCTTCGGCCAGCGTATCGCCCGGTTCGATCACCGCGACGAATTCGACCGGCACCAGATGCGTGCCCTGATGCAGCAACTGGAACACGGCGTGCTGCGCATCGGTGCCGACGCCGCCCCAGGTGATGGCAGCACTTGGACGGCCGAGCGGCTTGCCGTCGATCGTCACGCCCTTGCCGTTCGATTCCATTTCGAGCTGCTGGAGATAGGACGGCAGCAACCGCAACCGCTCATCATAGGCGAAGGTCGCGCGCGTCTCGGCGTGGCGGACCTGCGTGTAATAGAGATCGGCAAACGCTGCCAAAGCCGGCGCATTCTGGCTGAGCGACGTCTGGCGGAAATGGCGGTCCATTTCGCCCGCACCATCGAGCATGTCCTGGAAATTGTCCCATCCGAGCGCCAGCGCCGCCGGGAAGCCGATCGACGACCACAGGGAATAGCGCCCGCCAACCGACTCGGCGAAGGGCAACACGCGGGTTTCATCGACGCCCCATTCGACCGCCTTGTCGGGGTCGGCGGTCAGCGCAACGACGCGGCCATAGACGTCATCCACCCCGCCTTCGCCCATCCACTGCAGCACCGATTCGGCGTTGGTCAGCGTTTCCTTGGTGGTGAAGGTCTTGGACGCGATCACCAGCAATGTGGCGGTCGGATCGAACTTCTTGAACACCTCTTCCAGTGCCGCACCGTCGATGTTGGAGACGATCGCGACGTCGTAGCGGCTGTCTTCGCGCCCCAGCGCGTCGATCAGCAGATCGGGCCCAAGTGCCGATCCGCCGATGCCCACGTGCAGCACATGGCGAATCGGCCCGAGCGCCTCGCCCTCGATCGCGTCGATCAACGCGCGCATGCGCGCGTGCAGCACCCGGGCCTGGGCGACATCGTCGACACTGCCTTCGCCACGCTCGGCGACATGGGTGACGGCGCGGCCTTCGGTGGTGTTGATGATCTCGCCCGCGAACAGCGCCTCGCGCTTGCCCGCCAGGTCCTGCGCCTTGGCCAGCGCCTCGAACGCGGCCACCGCTTGCGCCGTCAAATGCGTCTTCGACCAGTCGAAATGCAGACCCGCCACATCGACGCTGAAGGCCGCCAGCCGGTTGGGGTCTTCGGCGAACAGGGTTTCCAGGCGCGGCGCGGGCAAGGCTTCGATCGCGGTCCAGTCGGCAGGCATTAGGGCACCTCTTTGGTCAATGGGGGCGGGGGGAGGGTCCGCCTTAGATTGCCCTAGCGCCGCGCGGTTACAACCGCCAGCTTGACGCGACACCGGAGCCGCACCAAACCGCGCGCATGGCCGACCCCACCTCCCCCGCCCGCAAATCCGAAACGCGCGAGACGCTCGTCTTCTTGCTGAAGCTCGCGGTGATCGTATTCGTGTTCCGCAGCTTCGTGTTCGCGCCGTTCAGCATCCCGTCGCAATCGATGCTGCCGCGATTGTACATCGGCGACTATCTGTTCGTGTCGAAATGGAATTACGGCTATTCGCGCTGGTCGCTGCCGTGGGGCGTTCCGCTGATCCCGGGCCGCATCCTTGGGCGCGATCCGGCACGCGGCGACGTGGTGGTGTTTCGCGGCCCGCCCGGAGAGGATCACGATGTTATCAAGCGCGTGATCGGCCTGCCCGGCGACACCATCCAGATGCGCCACGGCCAGGTGATTCTCAACGGCACGCCCGTGCCCAAGGTCCGTGTCGCCGATTTCACCATCCCGCTCAGCCCGAATTATCCCGGCGGCAGCGAATGCCCGAGCGAGTTCGAGGACAGCCTGAACGGCACCCCGATCTGCCGCTATCAGCAATTCCGTGAGACGCTGCCGAACGGCAAAAGCTACAACGTGCTCGACCGGGGCGAGCAGCCCAATGCCGATGAGACTGGCGTCTATGCCGTCCCCGCCGGGCATATCTTCGTGATGGGCGACAATCGCGACGACAGCGGCGACAGCCGCTTCGATCCGCCCGAAGGCATGGGCATGGTGCCGATGGAGCGCGTCGAGGGCAAGGCAGTCTTGTCGTTCTTCTCGACCGATGGTTCGGCCAACTGGTTCCTGCCGTGGACGTGGTTTTCGGCGGCGCGCTGGAGCCGGATCGGGGCAGGTTTTTGAGCAACACGCTGCACGACTGGCTGACCGCGGCGCTGGGCCACGCCCCGCTCGACCTGATACCGTTCGAACGCGCGCTGACGCATGGCAGTCAGGCCGCAGCGAATTATGAGCGGCTCGAATTTCTGGGCGACCGCGTGCTCGGGCTGGTGATGGCCGAATGGCTGTTCGAGCTGTTCCCGGGCGAGCCCGAGGGCGCCTTGTCCAAGCGGCTGAATGCGCTGGTGACGGGCGCGGTCTGCGCCGATGTCGCACGCGGCCTTGGCGTCGCCGCGCAGCTCCGCCTCGGCAAGCAAGCGCGCGACGATGGCGCGGCCGACAGCGACAATGTGCTGGGCGACGTGATGGAGGCACTGATCGGTGCCTTATACCTCGAAGCGGGGCTGGACGGCGCGCGCCGTGCGATCCGCAAGATCTGGGCGGACCGCCCCAGCCGCCAGATCGCCGCCCCGCAACACCCCAAATCCGCGCTGCAGGAATGGGCCGCCGCGCACAATCGCAAGACGCCGGCTTATGACGTGGTCGAGCGCTCCGGCCCCCACCACGCCCCGCGCTTCCGCGTAAAGGCCACGCTCGGCACGTTTGCCGAAGCCGAAGCCGAAGGCAGCTCCAAACAGGAAGCCGAAACGGCGGCGGCGGCGGCGTTGCTCGCCAAATTGCGCTAAGCGCGCGACAGGTTCAGGGCGAACGGTGTATGGGGGGCGGACGGTATCGTTACTTCCGTTCGCCCTGAGCCTGTCGAAGGGCACCTTCCCACACGGGCGAGGCTGACATATGGCGTTCTGGGCCTATCTCTTGCGCTGTTCCGACGGTAGCTTCTACACCGGCCATACCGAAGCGCTTGAACATCGCATCGGCCAGCATCAGTCCGGCCAGATCCCCGGCTACACGCACACCCGCCGCCCGGTGACCCTGGTTTGGAGCCAGGACTTCCCCTCTCGCCTCGAAGCGCTGGAGGCAGAGCGCCAGATCAAGGGGTGGAGCCGCGCCAAGAAACAGGCACTGATCGCTGGCGATTGGGAACGGCTTTCCTTACTGGCACGGAATCGCCAAGATACGAGCAGCCCTTCGACAGGCTCAGGGCGAACGGAATTGGCGGGCGATGTCTCCCGTACCGTTCGCCCTGAGCCTGTCGAAGCGCCCGCACTACCCAAGGACCATCAATGACTGACCCCACCCCCCAACATTGCGGCCTCGTTGCCATTCTCGGCGCGCCCAATGCGGGCAAATCCACCTTGGTCAATGCGCTGGTCGGGCAGAAGGTGGCGATCGTCAGCCCCAAGGCGCAGACCACGCGCGTGCGGCTGATGGGCGTCGCGATCGAGGGCGACACGCAGCTCCTGCTGGTCGATACCCCCGGCATTTTCGAACCCAAGCGGCGGCTCGATCGCGCGATGGTGCAGGCCGCCTGGGGCGGTGCCGAAGGGGCCGACGTGCTCGCCTTGGTCGTCGATGCCAAAGGCGGGCTCGGCGCCAAGGTCACCGATATTGCCGAGGCGATCAAGGACCGCCGCGAACCCAAATATCTCATCCTCAACAAGGTCGATCTGGCCGACAAGGGCAAGCTGCTGCTGCATGCCGAGAAATTGACCGGCATGGTCGATTTCGCCGAGACCTTCTTCGTCAGCGCGGCGACCGGCGACGGCCTGCCCGAACTGAAGGCGCACCTCGCCAAGGCGATGCCCGAGGGCCCATGGCATTTCCCCGAGGATCAGGTATCCGACGCAAGCGAGCGCAGCCTCGCCTCCGAAGTGACGCGCGAGCAGCTCTATCTCCAGCTCCACGCCGAACTGCCTTATGCCTCGGCGATCGAGACCGAACAGTATAAGGAGCGCGAGGACGGCTCGGTCGAGATCCACCAGCAGATTTTGGTCGAGCGCCCGACGCAACGCGCGATCGTGCTCGGCAAGGGCGGCGCGCGCATCAAGGAAATCGGCGCGCGCGCGCGGGCGGAACTCAGCGAGATCATGGGCCGCCCGGTCCATCTCTATCTGCACGTAAAGGTGCGCCCCGGCTGGGACGACGAACGCGACGTCTATCGCGAAATGGGGCTGGACTGGGTGGAATGAGCAAGACCGTGAAGGCGGCGCTGGTCCAGGCCGCCCCTATCCCGCTGGCAATCGGCGACGGCATCACCGCCCTGCTCGATCACGTTGCCGATGCCGCCGATATCGGCGCACAGTTGGTCGCGTTCGGCGAGACGTTTCTCGGGGGCTATCCGATCTGGCTGGATGAAGCGCCCAATGCGGCCTTGTGGGATCATCGCGGGACACAGGCATTGCATGCGATCCTGCTCGACCAGGCGCTGCGCCCCGACGATCCGCGCCTGGAACCGCTGCAGCAATTGGTCGATGCAGCCAATATTCTCGTTTCCGTCGGCGCGCATGAACGGGTGCGCTCGAGCCTGACCAACACCCAATATCTCTTCCGCCCGGGCTTGCCGCCGCTGCTCCATCGCAAGCTGGTGCCGACGCATGGCGAACGCATGATCTGGGGCCGGGGCGACGGCTCGACGCTCGATGTGCATCAAGCACCGTGGGGCACCGTCGGATCGCTGATCTGCTGGGAGCATTGGATGCCACTTGCGCGGGCAGCGATGCACCATGCGGGCGAAGCCGTGCATGTCGCGGCGTGGCCGACGGTGCGCCCGATGTACCGCGTCGCCTCGCAGCATTATGCGTTTGAGGGGCGTTGCTTCGTGCTTGCGGCCGGGCTGGTTCAGCACCGGCGCGATTTGCTGGACGGGCTCGACCGGGTCGGCGGCGATGCAGATGCGCGCGACCTGATCCTCGGCATCGCCGATACCCAACTGCAATCGGGCGGGAGTTGCATCATCGCGCCCGACGGGACACTGCTTGCCGAAACCGGCGCGGATCCCGACCTGTTGATCGCCGAGCTGGATCTCGATGCAATCGGGCGCGGGCTGACCGCGCTCGATACCGATGGCCATTATGCCCGGCCCGACGTCTTCGAATTGCGGGTCGATCGTCGGCCCCGGCTGGGCGTGGCCGATGCCGAGGACGGATTCGCGCAGGGCTGAACGTTCAGGAAAGGCTCGTCAGCAGCGCATCGACCCAGGCTGGCACCAATTCTCCCGCGGGGCCGAGCCGGGTTTCGTGAAAATAGCCGCTGCCCGCCGACCGCTCCAGGTTCAGTTCCAGCGTCCGCGCGCCCGCATAGCGCGCACCCTGCACAAAACCGGCGGCGGGATACACCGCGCCCGACGTACCAATCGAAACGAACAGGTCAGCCTCCCCCAGCGCGCGCTCGATCCGGTCCATCGCATAGGGCATTTCCCCGAAGAATACGATGTCGGGACGCAGCGCCAGCCTCCCGCACGCGCCGCACGGTGCCTTGGGCGGCAGAGCCGTTACCCAGCGCACACGCGCGCCGCAGGCGGCACAAAGGGCCGATTGCAATTCGCCATGCATATGCACCAACCGCGCAGCGCCCGCGCGCTCATGCAGATCATCGACATTTTGCGTGACGATCAACAGTTCGCCACGCCACGCCGCATCGAGCCGCGCGAGCGCGACATGCGCCGCATTGGGGACAACAGCCGACAGCGCGGCGCGGCGTGCATCATAAAACCGATGGACCAAAGCCGGATCGGCGGCGAGCGCATGAGGCGTACATACATCCTCGACGCGGTGCCCCTCCCACAAGCCGCCAGGACCGCGAAACGTGGCAATTCCACTTTCGGCCGAAACACCAGCACCGGTCAGGATCACAAGGTTGTGCGCGTCGGACATTAGACCACGCATAACTTAATCCTCGCCCCCGTGCCACGTCCGGTACCGTCATTCGACAAGATCCGTCCGTCGCCTCGGACAACAGAAGCGTCTGCACTTATATATGGTTAATATTTAAATAATTATTACAAAACGTTCTGCCGACACGATGCTCACTATTCCGACGCTCTACAATACAAAAAAATGAGCAATTGGATTTTAGAATGAACTTTCTTGCCCAAGTTAAAATCGGTAAACGATTGCTTATCATTGGCGCAGCATCACTGGCCGGTCTTTCGCTCGTATTGATCTTGTCGGTCAATCAGCTGAATTCGGCTTTGCGACAGGGCTTTAACGAGCGCACCAAGCAGACCCTTGAAGTGGCCTATAGCCAACTTCAGCGCTTCCAGGCCGAGGAAAAAGCCGGCCGGATGACGCACGATCAGGCTCAAGCCACTGCAAAAGAAGCGATCCGGACGATGCGCTTCGGCAAGGACAGCTATTTTTTCATCCTCGACACCAATTACAAGATGATCCTGCATCCGGTGAAGCCCGAGAAACAGGGCAAGATGGTCCGTGACGAAAAGGATGCCGACGGAAGAACGCACTATCAAACGATGGTCGAGGTCGCGACATCGCCTGCGGCTGCCGGCTTTGTCGATTATAATTTCAAGCTTCCCGATGGTTCGGGTTCAAAGCCGAAAATCTCGTATGTGCGCCTGTTCAAGCCGTGGGGCTGGGTGATTGCCACCGGCGTGTTCAACTCCGAGATCAACGAGGCCGTTTCCCGCTCGGCGTGGAACCTGGCGATCGTAGTGGTCCTGGTTCTCGCCGCGCTCGCCGCCGTAATCCTTACGATCAGCAATTCGATTACGGGACCGCTCAAGCATATCACCGCTCGCATGGGGAGCCTCGCCGACGGCGATACCCAGGCCGAAATCCCGGGCACGGAACGCGGTGACGAACTGGGCGGGATGGCGCGTGCGCTGCTCGTGTTCCGCGACAACGCCATTGCCAAGTCGTTTGCAGAAGCGGTCCAGGCCAAGTCGGACGCCGACCAAAAGGCGATCGTGTCGCTCCTTTCGGAGAAGCTGGAAGCTCTGTCCGAGGGCGACCTCACCAGCACGCTGCAGGACGGTGTTCCCGCCGACTATGTCGCGCTGAGCAACAACTTCAACACCGCGCTTTCCAACCTGCGCGATTTGATCGGCGTCCTCGCCGAGGGCTCGATGCGGATCGAAACCGGTTCGCATGAAATCGCGGCCGCCTCGGACGACCTCGCCCGGCGCACCGAGAGCAATGCTGCAAGCCTGGAACAGACGTCCGCAGCGCTTTCGCAAATGAACAGCCGCCTCCGCTCCAGCGCCGAAGCCGCAGACCGTACCGTCAATTCCGCACAGCAAGCGATCGGCGTGGTCGGGTCGGGTCGATCGACCGCCGAACAAGCGACCGCCGCGATGATCCGCGTTTCCGATAGCGCGCGCGGCATCGACAGCGTCATCGAAGGTCTCGACAAGATCGCCTTCCAGACCCGCGTTCTCGCCATGAATGCGGCGGTGGAAGCTGGCCGGGCGGGTGAAGCCGGGCGCGGTTTTGCGGTGGTCGCCGATCTGGTTTCCGCACTGGCGATGCGCGCAGAGGAAGAGGCACGCCGCGCCCGCGAACAATTGACCGCGACGCAGACCGATATCGTTGTCGCAGTCGATGCCGTTAAGAATGTCGATAGCGTGCTGCAGCAGATCAGCGGCAGCGTCGAGCAAGTCCACGAGTTCGTCGAATCGATGGCGAACGACAACCGCGCTCAGTCGTCGACGATCAGCGAGATCGCCTCCGCCGTGAATGCGATGGACCACTCCACCCAACAGAATGCTGCCATGGTCGAACAAACCTCGGCCGCCGCGCGCAATCTGGCTGGTGAAGTTGCCACGCTCAGCCGCCAATCGGCCCGCTTCAATGTCGGCTCGACCTCGCCGACCAGTATGCCAAAGCCGGTGGCCATTGCAGCGCGCGCGCGGCCAAGTGGAAAAATCTCCCAGCCGCCGCTTGCCGCCCGCACACCGACCGCCGCCAACGCCGACTGGGCAAGCTTCTAACTCCCGAGCGGGGTGACCTGCGAAGGCCACCCCAAACACCGCTCCCTTCACGACACCACCGCTCCGCGCCCCGTTTGGGACGCCTGGCGGAGCCTTGCCAACAAGATCGAGGATCATCATGCGCATCTCCCGTTCCGGTTTCGCCATTGGCGTTTCGCTGCTTTCCCTTGCCACCGCCTCGGGCGCAGCCCACGCCGCACCGGATGCTTCGGCTTCGCCGAGCGCGCCCGCCGCCAGCCCGTCGCCAACCTCCGAAGCGAGCAGCACCAAGCCGACCGCCGTAGCCAGCGCCGCCAAGACAGCGCAGCAAGCCAATGTCGACCCCAACCGGCCAGTACCGCCCGCACAACGGTCGACCCCGCCGAGTGAAGCAACCGAGCAGCGCGCGCCCGCCAACCCGTCGGTGCGCACCTATCCGCGTCAGGCCGACGGCCATGGCATCATGCTGGGTGGCTATAACGCCTCGCGATGGGCCGAAGATTGGCGCGCGATGCGGGACCCTAAGAAGCGCAAGGATATCCTCGATCGCCTCAAATACATCCCGATCGACGACCAGGGCAAAATCTACATCACGCTGTCGGGCGAGGTGCGCTATCGCATCAACGACTATTCGGAGCCCAATCTGGTAAAATCGGGATATCGGCTGGAGGAGCAGACGCGTCTGGTCGGCGGTGCCGATGTCCATATCGGTCCCGTGCGTTTCTACGGCGAACTCGGCCATGGTGGGTTGAGCGGGTACAATTACGGCGTGGCACCGGCAAAATCGCGCGACGCCCTCATCGCCCAGCAATTCTTCGGGGAAATCAGCGGGACGATCGGCAATTTCGGCCTCGGCGTGCGCTATGGCCGTCAGGAATTTACCGATGGCCCCTCCAATCTGGTGTCGCAAAAGGACAACAACACCATCCATACCTCGGTGCAGGGTCTGCGCGCCTGGGGCCAGACCGGCGACGTCCGCGCCGACATCTTCGATTTCAAGCAAGTCACGCTCGGCACGCAGGGGCTCAGCGACGATGTCACCGACGACAAGACGCGTTTCTCCGGGGCGACGTTCGGCCTGGTGCTCGCCAATTCCGCGACCCGTAAGGTGTTCCTTGATCCGTTCGCCTGGCGCGAGCGCAATGATTCCCTGAAATGGGGCCGCGTGACCGGACGCGAAGTGCGCAACTATTATGGTGCCCGCCTGTGGGGCAGCCTCGATCGGTTGACCCTCGATTGGACGGTCGACCATCAAAGCGGCACCTTTGCCGGGCACGACATCAGCGCGTGGAACGCCTTCATCGCGCAAACCTATGTCATCGATCCCAAACACTGGAAGCCAAAGGTCGGCATCCATTTCGACTTTGGCGAAGGCGGCGGCAGCTATGGCAGCGGTACGCTTCATGTCGCCAAGGCCCCGTTTGCGGGGACGATCGCCTATAGCTATCAGGGGGCGCTCAACTTCACCAACCTGTTCCAGGCGTCGCCCAACCTCACGGTCTCACCCTTTAAAAAGCTGGATCTGACGACCGAATATCAACACAGTTGGCGGGTCAGCCCGCACGACGCGATCTACCGCGGAGCGGGCACCCCTTATACCGGCAGCGAAACCCTTCCCGGTAATAATGTTGGTGACGCGATCCGCCTTCAGGCGACGTTGAAGGTTACGCGTCGGCTGTCGATCGTCGGGCGCTATGAATATTTCATGCCCGGCCCGATCCTCGACCGGCTCGGCTATGTCGATTCCCACTATCTGGCCAGTTGGGTAAGCTACCGCTTCTGACGATCCGCCTGCCCCCGCCCTAGTCGCTGCGTTTCGACCAATTCCTGCATGGCGTCGGCGGCTCTGCTTCGGTAGAGCCGCCTCGCAGCAAATCGGGAGACGTGCGATGACCGCAATCGGGATTATCGGCAGCGCGGGCCGAATGGGCCAGGCGCTTGCCGCCGTAGTGCCCGACCTGGGCGCGACATTGGCTGGAGGAATCGACGCGGGTGGCGATCCCGCCGTGCTGGCGCTGGATGCTGACGTGCTGGTCGATTTTTCGACGCCGGCAGCGCTGGAGCGCACGCTTGCCGCGGCACGGCAAGCGCGCACGCCGATCCTGATCGGCACCACCGGACTTGCTCCAACGCATCACGCGCTGATCGACGTCGCCGCAGCCGAAATCGCGGTGTTGCAAACGGGCAATGTCTCGCTCGGTGTCACCTTGCTCGCCAAATTGGTGCGCGAAGCGGCGTCGAGGCTGGGGCCCGATTGGGACATTGAAATCGCCGAGATGCACCATCGCCACAAGGTCGACGCCCCCTCTGGCACCGCCCTGCTGCTCGGCGACGCCGCCGCCGCCGGGCGCGGTATCACCCTTGCCGAAGCGCGCGTGGCGGACCGTGCCGGGCTGACCGGCGCACGCTCCGAAGGGACGATCGGCTTTGCCAGCCTGCGCGGCGGATCGGTTGCGGGCGATCATCTGGTGATCTTTGCCGGCGAGGGCGAGCGGATTGAGATCGGGCACCGCGCCGAAAACAGAGCGATTTTCGCGCGCGGTGCTATCACCGCCGCGCTGTGGCTCGCCGAGCAAGGCGCCGGACGCTACAGCATGGACCAGGTGCTGGGGGTTTGAAAAAAGCCGACGTCGTCGAATTTTATGCCCGGCTGGCGGCGGACAATCCCCATCCGGAAACCGAGCTGGAAGCGGGCAACCCGTTCCAGTTGGTCGTCGCAGTCGCGCTGTCGGCACAGGCGACCGATATCGGCGTCAACAAGGCCACCAGGCGGCTGTTCGAACAGGTGAAGACGCCCGCGCAAATGGTTGCGCTTGGCGAGGACGGGCTGAAGGAGCACATCAAGACGATCGGCCTGTTCAACACCAAGGCCAAGAATGTGATCGCCTTGTCGCAGCGCCTGATCGATGTTTACGGTGGCGAGGTGCCCGCCGATCGCGACGCGCTGGAAACGCTGCCCGGTGTCGGGCGCAAGACCGCCAATGTCGTGATGAACGTCGCCTTCGGGGCCGAGACGTTCGCGGTCGACACGCATATCTTCCGCGTCGGAAACCGTACCGGTCTGGCGCGCGGCAAAACGCCGCTGGCGGTCGAACTGAAGCTCGACAAGGCGACCCCGCAACCGTTTCGGCTGCACGCGCATCACTGGCTGATCCTGCACGGCCGATATGTCTGCAAGGCCCGCACCCCCGAATGCTGGCGGTGCGTCGTCCGCGACCTGTGCGCGTACAAGCCCAAGACGACAGCACCAAAGCGTGGCGCGACAGAAGCGACGTGACACGCATATGATGGCGCTGTGCCGGTCATGCCAGACCGCAGGTAGGGACTGGCGCAGCGCGATTGGCTTTGCTAGGCGAAGGATCAGGCACCCGTAGCTCAGCTGGATAGAGCGCTGCCCTCCGAAGGCAAATGCAAGCTCTTTCTGATGGTCGAGGGTGTCGTAAAAAACGAGTGAAACCAAGCGATTGGCGAAACTCGAAGGAAGCACGAAAATCGCATTCGAGGTCGCGGAAGCACCACGGAAGCAAACCGAAAGGAGGTTGTGGAGTACGAATGGCGATGATCGGCGAGGCTTTAGCCCGCGTCGTTTGAGCCATGTCGATTCTAGAATTCGCGATTGACCGTGGTCGATCTCGGACACTATCTGAATATCGATGCGCCCGTAGCTCAGCTGGATAGAGCGCCACCCTCCGAAGGTGGAGGCCACACGTTCGAATCGTGTCGGGCGCGCCAACTTAATATTAGGTTGATATCTTGCATATTTGCGGAGCGCCGTTGCAGAGCAATTCGCCGTATTGACCTCCAGATATTTCAGAGGTCATTCAAGTTGGCAGCGCCGCAGAGCGCGATGTTCAATTCTTGCAGGACGATTTCTTCCGGATAGCGGCTCCTCGTTGCCCTCCCGTGACCGAGTCCGGATCCATCCCGTCCCGTCGATTGCCGCTGCTAGTACATCAAACACCGCTGATGTCTTCATGCTACCAGACTGAGGCTTAGTCCGGGAGTCTTGGATCTGTCCCTGTCGGATGGCACGCACGGCGCTCGCTTGGTAATCTCTATAGCACTCGACGGGTGTACTCTCGTTCGGGAAGCGACCAGATCGGATGTCTCAAACGTCGATTGTCAGGGAAAATTCAGACAGGATTGTTAGAGAACAAACTGGGAATAATATAATGCACGTACTTGAGGCTACTCTTTGCTCATTTGCATTACGCCGCTGTATACGAGAACACGAACTGCATCGATCCTAGCGCGAACCACCCGCTGGAAGCGTTGTGCTCTTACGTTATTGAGCACAACGATATTTATTGCGTACTTTGCAATTAACTGTAAGCGACGTTCGCGTCCCATTCGCAAAGGTTTGGCGTGGGGATTGCAGCCTGTTGATCAGCGTGTTTGCAAATCGTTGGCGGCGGGTATGGAGGCGGCAACGACGGAGAATCACGAGGTGCGGCCGAACGACCAGGGCAGGAGTTCGTCGATCCGGGACTGCGGGTGACCAGTTGCGATCGCTTTGAGGGTCGCTTTCATCCAGGCGTAGGGCTCCACGCCGTTGATCTTGCAGGTGGCGATGAGCGAAGCTATGCGCGCCCATGAACGACCTCCTTCGTCGTGACCAGCAAATAAACTATTTTTACGCGTCAGAGTCAGCGGCCTGATTTGATTTTCGACGGGATTGGTGTCCATCTCAACGCAACCATCGTCGAGAAACAAGGTGAGGCCATCCCAATGGTTCAGGAGATAGGCGATCGCCTTGCCCATCTCGCTGCCCGGCGACAGGCGGGCGGCTTGCTCGCGCAGGAACCTCTCGAGTTCAGCGACCAGCGGCCGTGATCGCTCGTTACGGGTCTTTTGCCGAGCCGGGGCGTCGGCGCCACGGATCTCCTTCTCGATTGCATAGAGTGCGGCGATGCGCGCGAGAACGGCTTCGGCGATCGGTGAGCCGGCTTTCGGAGTTGCTGCGATGATCTCACGCCTTGAGTGGGACCAACATGCGGCCAGCCGCAGTGGCACGCCGCCTTTGCGCTCGGGCCGTGCGAGCCGATGATAGCCCTGGTATCCGTCGACCTGAAGGATGCCGTCGAAGCCCTCGAGGATGCGCTCAGCATGTCCGCCACCGCGTCCTGGTGCGTAGTGGTAGACCACGATTGGTGGATCAGCGCCGCCGTGGCCGCGATCGTCGCGCAGGACAGCCCACAGATAACCGGTCTTCGTTCGGCCCCGGCCCGGATCGAGCACGGGCGCCCTGGTCTCGTCCATGAACAAGCGGCCCGATTGCTTCATCACGACGCTCATGCGCTCGACCAGCGGCGCGAGGTGGAAGGCGACCGTTCCCATCCAGTCTGCCAGAACGGCGCGATCGATGAAGATGCCATGCCGGGCCAGAACCTGCGACTGACGATAGAGTGGCATGTGCTCGCTGAACTTGGCGACCGCCACCTGCGCCAGCAGCGCCTCGGTGGGGATGCCACCCTCCACGAGATGGGCGGGCGCCGGCGCCTGAGCAACACCGGCGCAGCCGTTTGCGCAGGCGTAGCGCGGTCGCACCGTCTCGATCACCCGATACTGGGCCGCCATGACATCGAGACGACGGGAGCGATCCTCGCCGATCTGGACCATCCGACCGCAGCCGCAGGGACACTCGAGGTTCTCGGGTTCGATCACCTGCTCGATGCGCGGCAGGTGCGCGGGAAAGGCACGGGCAGCGCGGCCGGTCCGGCGGCTGGACGGCGCCGTGCCGGCGCGGCGCGCACGATCGTCCTGGCGCTCCTGGACTTCGGCGATGGCAATCTCGATGTCTTCGAGAACCAGTTGCATCTGATCGGGATTGAACTTCTCCGAGCGTTTGCCGAAACGTGCGCGCTCGTACTCCTTCACGAGCAGTTCGAGGCGTTCGACGGTCTCTTTGGACGCAGCCAGTTCGCTCTCGACATGAAGGCGCGCCGAGCATTCATCGTCAGCGCGACGACGCTCGGCTTCAATCATCGCTTCCTGCGCGCGGAAGAGCGCTCGCAAATCGGCGGGCAGCGCTGCAAGACGGGCGGGATCAATCGGGGATGGCGACACATCCGCAAGCTATCATCCCAAAGCCCCGCGCGAAACAGGTTGTCGGGTCTGAGTCAGTTCGCCGCAGCTGGCGTCGCGACAATCCGTTCGCCCACTCGCTTCCAGTTCAGTCCTTCAAACAGCGCTTCGAACTGCACGCGCGTCAGATGCATGACGCCGTCGCTGATCTGCGGCCACTCGAAACGACCATCGCGGCCAAGGCGCTTGTAGACCAAAACGAGGCCGGTGCCGTCCCATAGCAAAATCTTCAGCCGGTCGGCGCGCTTCGAACGAAAAACCACGATCAGGCCCGAATGCGGATCAAGCCCAAGCGTGTTTTGCACCAGGCCGGCCAGCGCGTCGTGCCCACACCGGAAGTCAACAGGACGCACAGCAAGCACAATCCGCAGTCCCTGCGCCGGAATGATCATGCGCCACGCTCGATCGCAGTCACGATCTCCGCGATCCGCACCGCCGACACGTCCGCATCCAGGCGGACCGAAACCTTGCCAATCGTAATCTCGACGGGCCCCTCGCTCTTGCCTGACGCCGCTGGATCGTTCAGCTCGATCGACACGAAATCCGCCGCGTCGTCCGTGACCAATGCGAGCCGGCCAGCACGCGCCAATCTGCGCCACGTCGTCAACTGCTGGGCCTTCACACCATAACGCCGTGCGACATCACATACGCGGGCGTCGGGCTTCATGCTCTCGAAAACAGCGCGCCCCTTGATCTCCGCAGACCATAACCGGCCTCCAGAACGCGTCCGGCGCGTAAGCTTCCCTACAAAGCCATCAGCTTCGGCTTCCTCCCCCGATTGTTCCATCGCCTTCAGTCTCCTCTTGGCTCTCTGACCAGCCAAGAATCGCAGAGCGAAAGCCGAAGGGAAACCAATCAATCAAATGGGAGAAAAGCTCCGCTTACAATTAACTCGTCGCCCACATCAGCTTTGAGCGACGAGGATTGGGACTCGTGCGTGCATGCGGCCGAAATCGTACCCGATCGCTCGATCCGGGGATGCACAGCGGTTATCCAGGCAGGCGAGCGGATGATCACCCAGTTGGCGGCGGCTTATAACAATCGCGGTGTCGCGCTGCGGTCGAGTGGAGATATCGACCGTGCCATGGAGGATTACGATCGAGCACTTCGTTTGTCCCCCGACTACTATGTCGCGCTCAACAACCGAGGCGTTGCTTTAATGAGCAAGGGAGAGCTTGATCGCGCGATTTCTGATTTCGATCGCGCCGTACAACTGAGGACTGACTACCTCGGTGCCTATTATAATCGCGGGAAGGCACTCGGGCGTAAAGGACTCTTTGATCGTGCCATCGCGGATTATGATCTGGTCATCAAGGCTGATCCGAAGAATCCGACCTTCTTGTTCGAACGCGGAACGATGAAAGCGAACGCTGGAGATCAGAGCGGCGCGGATGCTGATTTCGAGCGCGCCGAATCGCTCAGGTCGAATGGTGCGCGGACGACGCGGCCACGATGAAACTCGCCCAACCTAGACGCCGTTGAACTTGTCAGGCTGATGGGAGCCGCAACTCCGCGTGAAGGCCTCCATTTCTGCCATTGGATAGTTCGACAGAGCCGCCGTGCAGTGTGGCGAGATCGCGGACGATTGCGAGTCCGAGCCCGCTTCCCGGTTTGGCCTCGTCGAGCCGCTCGCCTGGGGCGAACGCGCGGTTTAGTGCATCAGCCGGGATGCCTGGCCCGTCATCAACGATCGTAATAAGGAGCTGCCCCGTCGGGGTATCGCGCGTAGCCTTGATCGAGACAACACCACGAGCCCACTTGCAGGCATTATCGACCAGGTTGGCGACCATCTCGTCAAGGTCGTTGGGATCGACGGCGGCAAGCAATTCCGTCTCGGCTGTATGGACGATCGTCAGCTCACGATGAGCATAGAGCCGCCGCATCGCCGCGGCTATTGATGCGAAGGCAGGTTCGACCTGCGTGATGACGCCAGGCAGGCCGGCGTTGGCTGCGGCACGGGCTCGGGCAAGCTGGAAATCAATCTGGCGCTGCATCCGCCCTGTTTGCTGAGTCAGGACCGCGGCGCCCTCGGTATCACCTCTCGCGAGCAGCCGGCGCGCTTCGTCCGTCAGCACGGCCAATGGTGTCTTCAGGCCATGCGCGAGATTGCCCGCCTGCGTGCGGGCGCGGCGAACCATCTGGGTATTGGCGTCGATCAGAGCGTTGAGATCATCGACCAGCGGCCGAACTTCGGACGGGAAGTCACCAGGCAGGGTTTCTGCTTTGCCCGCGCGAATGTCGCCCAGCGCGTCGCGCAGACGGCGCATGGGACGCAGACCAAACCAGGCCTGCAACGTGCCGGCCCCAATTAGGGCTATTGCCAGTGTGCCGAGTGACAGGGCCAGCGCCTGATTAAAATGTCTCAGTACATCATCGACGATCCGCTGGTCGGCGCCAATTTGAAGCACGTAACCGTTTTCAGCGGTCTGCCACGGTCGCTCATATGCGATCATCGGCTCACCAGCCGGGCCAGCTTCGACTGAGCGAGTAAGCTGCCGATCCGCCCCCCGCGCGGGTGGCGGAAAACGCCGTTGCGGTTCGAGGGAGGCTGATTGTAGGACGATGCCGTTGCGATCGCTCACCTGCCAGTAATAGCCAGTCCCGGGCTGCGCGAAGCGCGGATCACTGAGCCTTTGTGCCAGAGCGACATGTCCGTCGGCCGTGCGGGCCAACAGACCTTCGAGCTCGTCGAGATGACCGATCAGCTCGGCATTGACAAGCTCCGTGACGTGCGCCCGGAACAGCGCGGAAATCGAAACGCCAGCGACAGCGATACCTGTCACGGTCGTGAGAATAACGCCAACCAGCAGCCGGGCGCGCAGACTTCTGACCATCAGCCGAACCTGTAGCCCAGACCGCGCAGGGTCCTGATGGTATCGCGGCCGATTTTGCGTCGCAGCCGACCGACATAGACCTCGATCGTATTCGAGCTGCGTTCCTCATTCAGGCCGTAGAGATGGTCGAGCAACTCGGCTTGCGTCACGACGCGGCCGACGCGATGCAGGAAGAGGTGGAGCAGGCGAAATTCCTGTGCCGTCAATTCGATCGGCTGGCCCGCAACATTGGCGGTGCCGGCAACGGGGTCAAGCACGATATCTCCGTGGCGCAATTCGGAGGTGGCTTGGCCCGCGACGCGCCGCATCAGCGCGCGCAGGCGAGCTGCGACTTCGTCGACGTGAAACGGCTTCGCCACATAGTCATCAGCCCCTGCATTGAGACCTTCCACCTTCTCAGTCCAGCTGCTGCGCGCCGTCAGGATCAGGACCGGTGTGGCGGCCCCGGTACGTCGCAACCTCCGTAAGACCTCGATGCCTGACAGGCCGGGTAAACCGAGATCGAGAACGATCGCGTCGAATTCTTCTTGCAGCGCGAAGGAAAGGGCGTGCTCACCATCTTCCACATGCTCAACGACAAAGCCAAAGCTGGCCAACCCTTCCTTCAGGCGGGCGCCAATGTCCTGATCGTCTTCGACAAGAAGAATGCGAATGGTCATGTCTCCTGATTGCTGCAGTCCGATACTGGATCAACCTGCATTTACGCTGACAGCTTGTGTTCAGACTAGCGTGGCAATCAGGCGTCTAGAAGTCAGTGTTGAGACTCGTGCCAATGTTAAAATTGCTCCTGATAATCGTTCGCATATCAACAATTATCTTGGTGACCCCAGCCTTCGCTCAGCAGGCCGCCGTGCTGTCGATTGATGCACTTGCCAATTCCGTCGTGGCAAGTAACCCCGAACGACGCTTTTATTTCCAGCAGATCGGGCTTGCAGGTGTTGAGCGCGACGCGGCTGATCGCCTGCCGGACCCTGAAGCTGCATTCGAGTTAGGCGAACGCCGGATGGCCGACGGCCTGACAGGTGCACCGAAAGGCGCCGGGCCGACATATGGCTTGTCGATTATGCAGCCGCTCGACTTTGCCGGACGCGGGGCGCTCCGTCGCGCCATCGCCGAGCATCAGATCGCGCTGGCGCGGCTCGGTCTTGCGCAATTCGACGCAACGCTCGCAAGCCGGGCACGCTCTTTGGGATATGCCTTGTTCGCGGCCGAGCGGAAAGCCGCCGCGGCACGCGACGTTGCCGCGCGGATGCGCGAGCTTGCACGCGTTGTGGAGCAGCGGGATCCGGCGGGCATCGCCACCACGCTGGACACGGCCATTCTGGATGCGGGTGCCATCACGGCGGAGCGAAATGCCGCGATGGCTGATTCCGAGACCAGCACGATCGTCTACGAACTGAATCAACTTCGCGGCGCGCCGCTCAAAGCGCGGCTCCGCATTGCTCCGCCCGATATCACGCTGCCCGGCCTTCCGTCGGTCGAGCGCATGGCGCAACAAGCTGGCATCAACAATTTCGAGATTCAGTCGCTGCGCGCGCAATTGCAGCAGCAAGGGTTGCGCGTTGACCTCGCACAAGCAGCGCGTGTGCCGAACGTCTCAGTCGGTCCCTACTTCAATCGCGCGAAGTCAGACAGCCGCGAGACCAATTTCGGCATACGGCTGACGACGACGTTGCCGCTTTGGAATAGCCAGGCTGCTGGCCTCGCACAGGAGTTGAGCCGTCAATCCCAGGGCGATGCGGCCCTGCTCGCCGCCAACCGACGGATCGCGAGGCAGGTTTACGAACAGGCAGCCTACTACGAGGCGAAGCGTCGAGCCCTTGCGGGCTGGCCAGCCGGGGCCACCGAGAAATTTGCGGCCGCAGCTACCGCCGCCGCCGATAGTTATCGCCAGGGAGCGATCCCGATCGCAACTTACGTCGAGATGCAGCGCCAGTATCTGGACGCGCTGTCGGCTCTGCTCGACACGCGACGTGAGGCTATGGAAGCGATGCTTCAACTTCGGGCGCTCAATGGCGGCCGCAGCTTCGACGGCGTGTCCCGATGACGCGGCGGATTCTGGAATGGACAACCGGTCGACCAGCCACGGTGATGATCATCGCTTTGCTGATCGCTGGTCTTGGAATCTGGTCTTTCGTGAATCTGCAAATCGATGTCATTCCCGACATCACAGGCGTGCAGGTGCAGATCAACACGACTGTTCCTGCCCTGGCGCCAGAGGAAATCGAGCGTCTTGTGACGCTGCCCATCGAGCGCAGCATGGGTGGTCAGCCGGGCCTGCGGGAAATGCGATCGCTCACCAAGACCGGACTGTCACAGGTCACGCTCATCTATCAGGACGGCACGGACCAGCTTCGCGCACGCCAATTCGTCAACGAGCGGCTTTCCGCAGTGCGCGACATGCTGCCAGCCGGATCATCGCCGCGCCTCGCTCCGATCACCACCGGGCTTGGCGAAATCTGGTACTACACACTCGAATGGGCGCAACCGCCGTCCGATTTGGACGAGCGGCAACAACTGATGGAGTTGTTCGAGGCTCAGGAATATATCGTGCGCCCGATGCTGCGCGCGATCGAGGGGGTCGCCGACGTCAATTCCAACGGCGGCCTCGAACGTCAGTTTGTCATCGAGCCTGATCTGAAGAAGCTCACGACAGCGGGCATCACGCCGAGCGAGCTTGCCCAGGCTGTTGGCGCCAACGTCGCCAATGCCGGCGGCGGGACCATCACCAAGAACGGCCAACGCTTCACCGTCCGAACCGAAGCGCGTGTCACGACGGCGGAGATGATCCGCGCATTACCCGCGAAATTCGCAGGTGGCGTGCGGCCGCTGACTGTAGCGGATCTGGCGACCGTGACCATCGGCCATGCTCCACGCGATGGCGCCGCGACCACCAACGGCAAGGAAACCGTGCTCGGCACAGTGATGATGCTGGTCGGGCAGAACAGCCGGGACGTTGCCCGGCGCGTCGATGCGCAATTGCCGAACCTGCGCGCCGCGCTGCCCAAAGGCATGATCCTTCAGGTTCAGTACGATCGTTCAGAATTGGTGGATCGCACCATCGCGACGGTCGAGCGCAACCTTGGCGAGGGAGCGTTGCTGGTCGCCGTCGTATTGCTGATCGTGGTCGGCAACTGGCGCGCGGCATTTATCGTCGCGTCGGTCATCCCGCTGGCCTTTCTCATGATGATCTCGGGCATGCATGCGCTCGGTATATCGGGCAATCTGATGAGCCTCGGCGCGCTCGACTTCGGCCTGGTCGTAGATGGCGCGATCGTCGTCGTGGAAAACACATTGCGTCTGATGGGCGAGGCACAGCGCCTCAAGGGGCGCGAGCTGACGGCCGATGAACGCCGTCGCATCGTCATCAACGCTGCGGGGGGCGTGGCGCGGCCCGTGTTCTTCGGCATGGCCATCATCGCGCTGGTTTATGTGCCGGTACTCAGCCTGGGCGGCGTCGAGGGGAAGCTGTTTCAGCCGATGGCGCAAGCCGTGATGCTGGCGCTGGCAGCGGCGCTGATCGTTACCTTTACGCTAGTGCCGGCGCTGTGCGCCCGGCTGCTACGAGGCGAGAAGGTGCGTCAGCCGAGCGTCAGTGAAAAGGAAGATTCTCTCCCGGAGATAACCGCCGACAACCACATCACGCATAACGGTGGCTTCGCCGGCCTCGTGATCCGGGGCTACCGTCCCGTCCTGGACTTCGCCCTCCGTCATCCCGCTGCCCTTCTCGTTCCATCGGCAGTCCTGTTGGCCGTGGCATTGAGGATATTCCTGACCCTTGGCTCGCAGTTTACGCCACGCCTCGATGAGGGCTCCATCACGGCGATGGTCTACAAGCCCGTGGGGATGTCGCTCGACCGTAGCCTTGAGATCGAGCAGCAAACCGAGCGTGAAATTTTGCGTCGCTTTCCGCAAGTGACCCGAACCTTCTCCCGCATCGGCACCAGCGCGGTTGCGACCGACCCGATGCCGCCGAATGAGAACGACCTCTACATCTTCTACAAGCCGCTCGACCAATGGCCGCAAGGTCCGGACATGCCGCGCAACAAGAGCGAGCTGGTTGCGGCGATCGAAAAGGCTGCCACTGCGCTGGCGCCGGAGCAGTCATTCCTTTTCGCGCAGCCTATCGAGATGCGCTTCAACGAAATGTTGGAGGGCACGCGGGCGGATCTGTCGGTCAAGATATTCGGAGACGACTACGACGTGCTTGAGCGGCTCGCCGCGCAGGCGCGAGAGGAATTGCAAGGCGTGCCCGGCACCGCCAATGCCGCATTCGAAGCGGCCAGCCGCACCCACAGTGTGGTGGTCGAGATCAATCACGACGCGATGGTGCGGTTGGGGCTGGGAACCGCCGAGGTCAACCGTGCCATTGCGTCAGCGATCGGTGGGGACGAGGTCGGCTTCATCGCGGACGGAGAGCATCGACACGCGATCGTCGTTCGTATGCCCGAGTCCTTACGCGCGGACACAAAATCGATCCTCTCCCTTCCATTGCGCGTCGGCGCGTCCGGCCTTGTGCCGCTGGACCGCGTTGCAAGTCTGCGCGAGATGAGAACGGTCGAACCGATCCTGCACGACAATGGTAAGCGCCGCGCCGCCTTGATGGTCAATCTCAACACCAGCGACATCGAAGGTTATGTGACCGCAGCGCGTGCACGCCTCGACGGCAAGCTTGCGCTGCCTGAATCCTATCGCATCGAGTTCGGAGGCCAGTTCCGTCAGCTAGAAGCGGCCCGAGCCCGTCTGATGATCGTCGTGCCGGCGGCGCTGCTGATGATCTTCTTGCTCGTTTATTCGGCGTTGGGGAGCGTCCGTCATGCCGCCGTCGTCTATACCGGTATTCCGTTTGCGATCACCGGTGGCGTGCTGGCACTCTGGCTACGTGACATGCCATTCTCGATCACCGCCGCGATCGGCTTTATCGCGGTCTCCGGCATCGCGATGCTGAATGGTCTCGTTCTGATCGATCATATCAATGCGTTGCGGCGGAAGCTGCCTGTTATCGAGGCAGTCCGGCAAGCCGCCACGGATCGGCTCCGTCCGGTATTGTCGACCGCCATGGTCGCGGGAATCGGCTTCGTACCGATGGCGATTTCACAGGGCGCGGGAGCGGAGGTGCAACGACCGCTCGCCACTGTCGTCATCGGCGGCGTCCTGTCGTCCACCGTTCTGACGCTGCTGCTGTTGCCGGCGATCTACCGATGGATGGAGCGCCGCTCCGCAGCCGTCGTCGAACGAGAGAAACAGCCGTTGGAAGTGGAGGTTTCAGCATGAAAAGATCGAATCGGCTCCGTGACGTGGCAATCTTAGCCGCTATGACGTCACTTTTCTTTGTCTCGCCGGCCCTCTCGCTCGCAAGTTCTCCTGTCCATGACAATCAACCCAGTCCTTTCTACGTGCAAAACCTGCCGGCGGAAGTGCGGGCAGGCCTTCAAAAATACAGGAAGGTATGTGGCGATGAATTGACAACAACGCGTGGCTTCAGCCGCTTCATTGACGTTGGGAACGTTCGTCTCATCGCTCTTCATCTTCATGAACTCAGATGTGGCGACCGCCTTACGTTTTGTAGCAGCGGAAAATGCCTCCATCAGGTCTACATGTCGCACCACGGACGATATCATCTGGTGATGAGTGTCAGGGCAAATGAAGTCACGTTGAGAGGCCTGGACAACACTCCGGCGATTGAAGTTGAATGCGGCTTTGGACTACAGCGTATGTGGCGATGGAACGGTAGGCGTTTCATCGGAAGATAGCATCATTGATCAGCCTGACCGGCCAAGTTTCCAGATCGATCTCGAAGGCAAGGCGCCTTTTCCTATGTGCTCAGCGCCGCGTTACAAAGCCTTAGAAATGTAATTCAGGACCATGTTCCATGCGAGCCCTTCATAAAGAGAACCATCTGATCGAACGAATAGGTTGGCTTCGCGCAGCGGTGCTAGGCGCCAATGACGGGCTGATTTCAACATCGAGTCTGATCGTCGGTGTTGCCGCCGCGACCGCCGCTTCCCACGAAATTCTGGTTGCTGGCGTAGCGGGGCTCGTCGCCGGAGCAATGTCGATGGCTGCAGGCGAATATGTGTCGGTCAGTTCCCAGGCCGATACGGAAGAAGCCGACATGGCGCGTGAGCGCCGCGAACTTGCCACGCAACCTGAAGCGGAGCTGGCCGAACTCGCCGCGATCTACGAGCAGCGTGGTGTAACGCCCGAACTGGCGCGACAGGTCGCCGAGCAGATGATGGCAAAGGACGCCTTCGGGGCCCATGCGCGGGATGAACTCGGACTGACCAGTCATGTGATGGCGAAGCCAGTTCAAGCGGCTTTCACTTCGGCGGTCACCTTCGCATCTGGCGCGACTTTGCCGCTGGCCGTCGCTCTCCTGTCGCCGGCCTGGACCGCCACCTGGACCGTCTCCATTGCCTGCCTCATCGGACTTGGCGTTCTCGGAGCGATCGGCGCTCGCGCTGGCGGCGCCAGCATATGGAAACCCACTCTTCGGGTCGTGTTTTGGGGAGCAGTCGCCATGGCCTCAACTGCGACCATTGGTGCCCTCATCGGTCGAGCCGTCTAGTTCGCGGAGCTCTCTATTTTTTAATCGATTTTGCACTCGATATTTGCATCGCTGCAGAATGGGATTTTCTGCGATGTATTCCAGCGGTACCCAATCACACATGCCGCGGACTTCAGGACTAGGAGAGAGCCACTGCGTACGCGGCCCAGATTTGGAAAGAGCTAGTCATTTCCTCATAGACCCGGGAGAAGCAAAATACCGGATACCTTGTACTTGGTCCGATATCAGCTCCGCGTTCGGTTCGGCGCACCCGTTTGGGTGGGGCTATTGGCGGCAGCCGGCGAACGCTGAAAGATGAGAGGATCACGATGCCCCAAAATAAATTAATCGCAGATTCAATCACATATGCGTTCGCACTTTTATCCAGTACGGC
The DNA here is from genome assembly GCF_049897725.1 of Sphingomonas sp. PSPC2-2. Lineage (NCBI taxonomy): Bacteria > Pseudomonadati > Pseudomonadota > Alphaproteobacteria > Sphingomonadales > Sphingomonadaceae > Sphingomonas > Sphingomonas sp. PSPC2-2. The sequence goes on from NZ_JAFCWU010000013.1 coordinate 67,812, forward strand.
GCGCCATTCTCCTTGTGAGATTGGCTCTTTCCCCCACACATTGTCCTTGTTATTTCTGTAGCCTGCCGTCCGGCCATATCAGCCGTCACGCCTGCAGCGCCGTGCGCGCGGCCAGTATCTCGGGCCAGCGCCTTTACACTCGCCCTTGAAAGTGAAGGCGCGTTCTAGCTTTGTGTCAATCGAACGCCACGCCGATGCGCGTAGCGCTCCGCCAGACTATTCGACACTGTGAGCAAGCGCCGCCAGGTTCTATTTTCAGCTCGAAGGCATCCGGAATGTTCAGGGCAGCAGGAACTTCGAGGCAGGCGCCTGTGTCCGACAAGTTTCGGACGACGCAACTTATCACGGACGATCGCTGATTGAGAATGATCTTCCCCGTCAACAGCGTGCGGCGACGGCGAGTGGTGCGACGCTCCGTCATAACCAATACCAAACGACGCCGCAGGCGGTTGTCGCTGCCCCGCGTCTCGCCTCGACGGCCACCTTCGCGATTCCCGTATCGCGTGGCAGGTTATTGGCGAGTATTTTGAAGACGAGAGCCCCCGGCATAGCGCACTCGCAATACTTCAACGTAGAAACACCATCCGCGCGGTTTGGCCGAGCAGGACAAAGGCCAAAGATTCGTCCCAGTAGCTCAAGACTCCCAATCTGAATCGTTGGTGGTTCATGAGGGCCAAGGCACAGCTGATAGCCGCGCTCATAAACAGCATCATCGTAAGCGCTTTCCCGAATCCCCAGGGCAGCGGGCTTTGAGCACCGGCAAAGATCAGCACGATCAAAAGTTTGAGAGAAAGGCGACGGAGCACAAAGCGCGAGTCCGACGTCATTTTCGGCTCGGCTGCATAACGACGTCGTATCCGCGAAGAGGCAGTACGAAAGAGACACTGCGATAAACGCAATGTCGGTCGGGCAAAGGCATCCAAGCCCGTGCGGCGAAACCGAAACGCCGCTTTCAGAAAGGTTAAGGACAACGAATAAAGCAATCGCCGAAGACGAGGGCTTCGCGCGACGATGCGCTCGACAAGAACCATATCGATACCCACACTAGACCTCGGATCGAAATAAATCAGAGCGATCACATCGCTAGTGAAGTCGACGCGCCCGTGTCCGGTGAGTCTAAGCGGCTTGATATTGCGCAGGTAGTTATCGCCGAAGACCTTACAATATACGATGGTATATCCCGGATATTGTTTTGTATATCGGATCAACCCCGCAAGACACTGTCACTCAAGGAATGACGGTGATATCCAGCCAATGTCATCTAGCGGCTCCAACCCGCTGCCGACGCATGAGGATCAACGAGCAATGCCAAGCGACAGTAGTCGAGCAAGCGTGCCGCTCAGGTCGTTCTCGCGAGTCTGAATCATCAGTCTCGCCTGTGACGGCCGAGCGGCTCGTCACGGAGGTGAGACATGACTCTCCAATTTTTTACTCTGCCGGCTTCGCTCCGCGTTTCGCGGATCGCCTCGCCGAAACGCAATCCCGCATTCGCCGACCCGCGATGCGAGCGTGACCGTCCTTTCACGAAGTCTCCCCGCACGAACCGGACTCGACTGGTCGCGGCGTGGCGTGTCAATGGCGAGACCGGTCGGCTCGAATGCATCTGGATGCTTGACGCCGAACCAGACACGGGCGGCGGGTTGCGCCGATTGATCGAGCGCGCCGGACTCCTTCTTGCAGTTTACCAGCATGGTCGCTTTGCGGCGTGAGGCGTGTGATGCATTCCCTCACGCTGCATAAGGCCAGCACGGCGATGGTTCTGGTGTCCGCCGGCCTGGACGGGCTTCACCCCCGCCGGGGCGGCAATCCGTACTCGCGCAGAATCGCACGGTCGCGCGAAGGTGCGGACCCTCCCTGGTGAAGAGCGGCTGCGCTGCTCAAGCGCGGTCCGAATGCCGAGCGTCGTGAAGATGCATCGGTTTCATTATCCCCTCAGCCGACCAAGACCCCAAGCGCCGAAGACCGTGCCGAGAGGCGCATGGTCTCGGCGCTTGCGGCAGGAGATTCATCCAATGAATGCCCCCATCCTCAAGGCGGCTCTCAAGCCGCGCGGAAAAGACGAACGCAAGCTGTCGATGAAGGCGGTCCGTGAAGCCCAGAATGGGTTGGATGACACCTTCGAAAACGTCAAAGGCGACCGCAACGGCCTGATTGCCCGAGATGCGATCGAACGGCTGGCAAAAGACGGCCCCAATGAGGTTGCGCAAGAGCGACGCCTGCCAGCGGTTGTTCAGTTTTTTGGCGCTTTCAAGAATCCGTTCATTGCAGTGCTGCTGATCCTGGCTGGGATCAGCGCTGTAACGGACATCTGGCTTCGGCTTCAACATGGCGAGGATGCGGATCCGACAAAAGTCACCATCATCATCGTGATGGTGCTTGCCAGCGCCTTGATGCGCTTCGTTCAGGAGTACCGATCGAGCGCTGCGGCCGAAGCTCTGAAGGCGATGGTCCGCACGACGGCGACGGTTCTTCGTCGAGGATCGGCAACGTCAAATCCCGAAGCATTCGAAATCCCGATGCGAGAGATCGTCGCCGGCGACATCGTGCGTCTTTCAGCAGGGGATATGATCCCGGCAGACGTGAGGCTGATCGAATCCCGCGATCTGTTTGTGAGCCAGGCAGTGCTCACCGGTGAGGCCATCCCTGTTGAGAAGTATGACACGCTCGGGTCTGTCGCCGAGAAGTCCGCGGCGAGCGTAGCGTCCAGCGAAATGAACGCGCTCGACATGCCCAACGTCTGCTTCATGGGCACCAACGTCGTGAGCGGCACGGCGACCGCGCTTGTCGTTGCCACGGGTGCTCGCACCTATTTCGGATCGTTAGCCAAGGCGATCGTCGGATCGCGCGCTCAAACGGCGTTCGATCGCGGCATCAACAGTGTGAGCTGGCTGCTCATCCGCTTCATGCTCGTCATGGTTCCTGTCGTCTTTGTCATCAACGGCCTGACCAAAGGCGACTGGGTGGAAGCGCTGTTGTTCGGCCTTGCCGTCGCCGTCGGACTTACCCCCGAAATGCTGCCGATGATCGTTTCCTCGAACCTCGCGAAGGGCGCCGTAGCGATGGCGCGGCGCAAAGTCGTCGTGAAGCGACTCAACGCCATTCAGAACTTCGGCGCGATGGATGTTCTCTGCACGGACAAGACCGGCACGCTGACTCAGGACAAGATCATTCTGGAGCACCACGTCGACGTTACCGGGCAACCCAACGCTGACGTTCTCCGGTTGGGCTGGTTGAACAGCTACCACCAGAGCGGCGTGAAGAACCTGATGGATCAGGCCGTCGTGCGATTCGCCGGGGCGGAGCCAGCCATCACGAACACGGCCGCGAGCTACCGAAAAGTCGATGAACTTCCGTTCGACTTCGTGCGCCGCCGACTCTCAGTGGTCGTCGAGGGCGAGGACGGAGATCACTTGCTCATCTGCAAGGGCGCGGTTGAGGAGATGCTGTCGATCTCTACGCACGTCAGAAGAGGCAAAGATCTGATCCGCCTTGGTGACGTTGAGCGCAAGAATCTGGCTGCGATGGCTCGGGCGTACAACGAGGACGGATTCCGTGTGCTGGTCGTCGCCACCCGAGGGTTTGTGGCGTCCGAGGCCAAGACGCATTATGCCATCGCGGACGAAGCCGATCTCACGATTCAGGGGTTCCTTACTTTTCTCGACCCGCCAAAGGAGACGGCTGGACCAGCAATCGCTGCGCTCGCGGAGCATGGCGTCAAGGTCAAGGTTCTTACGGGCGACAATGCGGTCGTGAGTGCCAAGATCTGCCGTGAAGTAGGACTTGAACCGGGCCAAGCCGTACTCGGGCGCGACATAGAAAAATTGGACGACACCGCGCTTCGCGTTTTGGTCGAGGAGCGGACGATCTTCGCGAAGCTCACTCCGCTCCAGAAGTCGCGTGTATTGCAGGCGCTTCAGGCTAACGGTCATACCGTCGGATTTCTCGGTGACGGCATCAATGACGCCCCGGCGCTGCGCGATGCCGATGTCGGCATTTCCGTCGATAGCGGCGCCGATATTGCGAAGGAGTCGGCCGATATCATCCTGCTCGAGAAGAGCCTGATGGTTCTTGAGGAGGGTGTGCTGAAGGGGCGCGAAACCTTCGGCAACATCATGAAATACCTCAACATGACCGCCAGCTCGAACTTCGGAAACGTGTTTTCAGTGCTGGTGGCGAGCGCATTCATTCCGTTCCTGCCGATGCTGTCGATCCATTTGCTCGTGCAAAACCTGATGTACGACATTTCCCAATTGGCGCTGCCTTGGGATCACATGGACAAGGAGTTTCTCAGCAAACCGCGGAAGTGGGATGCCAAGAATATCGGTCGTTTCATGATCTGGATCGGGCCGACGTCCTCGATCTTCGACATCACGACGTTCGCTCTGATGTGGTTCGTCTTTGCCGCCAATAGCCCGGAGCATCAATCGCTCTTTCAGTCGGGCTGGTTCATCGAGGGCCTGCTTTCTCAAACGCTCGTGGTCCATATGCTGCGTACCCAGAAGATTCCCTTCGTCAACAGCACAGCGGCTTTGCCGGTCTTGCTGATGTCGAGCGTCATCTGCGTACTGGGGATCTATTTGCCGTTCTCTCCGCTGGGAGCAGCCATCGGATTGCAGCCCCTGCCTATCGCCTACTTCCCGTGGCTGGCCGGAACGCTGCTCTGCTACTGCCTCGTCGCTCAACTGATGAAGACCGTCTACATCCGCCGGTTCGGACAATGGTTCTGACGGCCAAGCGCATGAGAGGTCCTGATCATGTCCACATCACCGTTGATCCTGAGATTTGCGCCGCCGCAGGCTGGAGACTGCCCGCGACAAGGGCCGCCACCGCCGAGGCGACAAGCGCCGCGTCCGCCCCACAATCGCGAGCCGGGCGATGCCAGGTCGTCGCTTCGGAATCGGTTGGACAGACGTTTGTGTTGGGCTTTGGCGGTTTTGGCGATGTTCGTGACGCATGCGGCCGTTCACCTTGCTCGTCGCCGTCTGCTGGACGGTTTCAAGCTCAGATTCCTGCTGCGTTGCGGCGCACGGTTGAACAGAGCGGCGATATCGCGAATGCGGCGTTGCCGCTGGTGAGCCACACAAGCGCAAAACGATCGCTTGCATGGAACCAAAGCACGAGGCCCGGACCTGAACCGGACTTCGATCAGCAAGGAGCTTCAAATGGACGACCCATCTAGTCGCGGCGCGACCAACAACTCGCGCCGCTTGAATTCACGAGAAAACTAGGAGGGCAGCTCGCGGCTATTGGCGCCGGGCGCTCTCGCAACCCGACGCCAGGAGTAGCCCATGACTTATTTTACGACCCACGGACTTCCCAATTTCACTATCACCACCGGACTGAAGGTTTTCAGGCGTCGTCGGGTTCTTTTTTGCCGACTGATGGTGATCGCTTTCTACTTGCTGGCGCTCGGTCTTGTAGCGGTTCTTCAGGTAACCAAAGCGCACGCGCAAGAACTTCAAACGACTCCCGGCCATCCGGATGCGGCACGGCTCAACACTAGTGGACCGCAACCCATCCTGGCGATGCCAACGAAGGCACCGGGGGCCTCGCGTGACAATAAGGTGGAATCGGGCGGGCCCGACTGGTCGGGCGTCTATTTTGGCGGACACACCGGTTTCGGGGCTGGCAGCCTTGGCCCGGGAACGAACCCCGTCTTGAATCAGTCCGTTGGCCTGCCGCCTACGGTGACAGGAATGATCGGCGGCTTTCAGGGAGGCTACAACTTTCAGGCCAGCGATCGTTGGGTGCTCGGCGCGGAAGCCGATGTCACTTTTGTGAGCCCGCCCGATGAGACGCGACGGATACCGGCTCCCTTCAACACATCCCTGGATGTCGTGGGGACGGTGCGTGGCAGGATCGGCTATGCTTTTGGCCCATTCCTCCCCTATGCAACGGGAGGCCTCGCTTGGACACGAACGAACGTCGACATCAATGGCGATGACGGCAGCGTTTTGTCAAAACTGGGGCGCTGGCACGCTGGGTGGACGGCAGGCGCAGGTGTCGAAATGGCCTTGGGCGGACCATGGACGGCACGCGTCCAGTACGACTACCTCGATCTGGCTTCCTCGACCTATCGACTCGATGGTGCCGGACTGCGCGATGTGTCCGTCCGCCCCCGAACCCAGAGGTTCACGCTTGGCCTGAACTACCGACTGGGCGATGTGGCCTCGACACTCCCAAGACCACCGGCAACTGTCGAAATGTCGCCGGACTGGAATATTCATGGCCAGACCACATTCATCGCCCAAGGCTATCCCGCGATTCGTTCCCCCTACGCTTCCAGCGCCAGCCTGCCCGGTGGTGGGCAAGTTCGTGAGACGTGGACCGCGGACGCATTTCTTGGCGTGAGGCTTTGGGACGGTGGTGCGTTCTATTTCAATCCCGAGCTAGCCCAAGGCTTCGGGCTGAACGGGACGCTCGGACTCGCAGGCTTTCCAAATGGAGAAGCGCAAAAAGGCGGCGCTGAATTTCCGAAATTTCGGCCACAGCGCTACTATCTTCAGCAGACATTCGGTCTTGGTGGCGAGCAGGAGGATGTCGCAGACGGCCCCCTGCAACTGGCGGGGCGACGCGATATCGATCGCGTCACTGTCACGGTTGGTCGTTTCGCGGTTGGCGATTTCTTCGACGCGAATGCCTATGCCAAGGATCCGCGCGCGGATTTCATGAATTGGGCAATCTGGTCGTCGGGGGCCTATGACTTCCCCGCCGACCTTCCCGGCATGACGCGCGGTGCGGTCATCGAGCTGAATCGTAAGGATTGGGCTGTGCGAGCCGGGGCCTTCCAAGTGCCCAGGGAGCCGAACAGTGATGTTTTGGTCTTCAATGGGGGCGGCGGTGGCGCCGTCGAGTTCGAGGAACGGCACAGCCTGTTCGGGCAGCCGGGTAAGGTTCGGATCGGCGCTTTCATCAACCGTGGTTACACCGGCGCGTATCGCGACGCTATCAACCTCGCGCAAGCGAGCCCTCAAACAGATATCAACGATGCGATGACGGCCCTGCGCCGCAATCAGAATAAGTATGGCTTTTATGGAAATATCGAACAGGCTTTGACAGCTGACCTCGGGCTTTTCGCCCGTGCAAGCTGGAACGACGGCCGCACCGAAATCCTCTCCTTCACGGACATCGACCGCAGCATTTCCGGTGGTTTCTCCCTAAAGGGTTCTGCATGGGGACGGCCTGCGGACACGATCGGAGTCGGTGCTGCGGTCAACGGCCTCTCGAGTGCACATCGTAACTTCCTCGCCGCCGGAGGCACGGGGTTGCTGATCGGTGATGGGAGACTGCGCTACGGCCACGAGTCGATCGTCGAGGCGTATTACGCCTTGCGGGTCAACGGCTGGAGCACCGTCACCTTCGACTATCAGTTTGTTGCAAACCCCGCCTACAACGCCGACCGCGGACCAGCCTCGATTCTGTCGCTTCGCGCCCACGCCGAATTCTGACAGCGAGTGGAGTGGCAATTCCAGCAATAGCGCGGGCTTGCGCCTCGGGAGGGCGCGACCGACGCAACGAGATGGGAACACATTCAGATGGATTGGCAAAGCCTTGGCCACACCGCACTCACGCTCGGGGGCGCATTCCTTCTTGGCGGCTTGATCGGCTTCGAACGGCAATGGCGCCAGCGCCTGGCCGGGCTGCGAACCAATACCCTCGTCGCGCTCGGCGCGGCCATCTTCGTCCTCTTTGCCGGGCTGTTCCCCGGCGAGGCGAGCCCGACGCGCGTTGCGGCCCAGATTGTTTCCGGCATCGGCTTTATGGGCGCCGGCATCATCTTCAAGGAAGGGTTGAATGTGCGCGGGCTCAACACCGCCGCGACGCTGTGGTGCTCCGCCGCGATCGGCGCGCTGTGTGGGGCCGGATTTTTCTTTCATGCATTGATTGCGACGACGTTCGTCATCGCCGTCAACGCAGTTCTGCGCCCGCTCGTGCGCCTCGTTGAGCGCCAGTCATTCGCCGCAAGCCCGTTGGACAGCGCATATGCGATCAGCATCATCTGCCATGGAGAGGCTGAGGCGCATGTTCGGGCGCTTCTTCTTCGCGATCTCGCCGGTGCGCTGCACATCCGCGACCTCGAAAGCACGAATATCGAGGACACAAACCGAGTCCAGGTGAGCGCGACAGTGCGAGCCGACACTCGGCAGGATCGCCTTTTGGAACAGATTATCGGTCGTCTCAGTCTGGAGCCGCTGGTAACATCTGCTCGGTGGCGGTTCGAGCCAGGCGAGTGACCGAGAAGCAATAGTTATCTAGGTACACGGCGGAGTAGATTCTCCAGGGAAGAATATTGAAAGTAGGTAAGTTGATCGAGAAGGTGAACAATGCTCAAGATCGCCAATGATATACGTCCCGGATCGGCGCTGACGTTGATCGCGATGGGCGTTGCGATGGCCGGCATTTTTATCGCCGATACGGTCACGGACTACGCCATCGCAGCGGCCGTATTCTACACAGCGGTCATTCTCGTTGCGACACGCATCTTGTCTGGCACGGCTGTAGTGGCCCTCGCTTGCATTTGTGTCGCGCTGACCCTGATCAGTTTTTTCTTGACCCACTCCGGTGCGTATGAGGTCGGCATCGTCAATACCGGGATTAGTATCGTTGCGATCGGCGTTACAACCTATCTCAGTTTAAGGATGGTGGCTGCGAAGGCCGAGGCGCTGGAGGCGCGCGATCGGCTTTTGCGAATTGCGCGGGTCACGACGCTCGGTCAACTGTCGGCGTCGATCGCGCACGAAGTCAACCAGCCCCTGGCTGCCGTCGTCGCCAGCGGCGGCGCGTGCACCCGATGGCTTGCCCAGGAGCCGCCAAATCTCGACAAGGCCCGCCTCGCGCTCGACCGCATCGTCAGCGATGCCAACCGGGCAAGCCAGGTCATCGCGCGCATTCGCGCCCTTTCGAAGGGCGAGGCGCCGCGCCGACAACCATTCGACCTCAGGGAAGCTGTCATGGAAATCGCGACCTTGTCGCGCGGCGAGATCGAGCGTGGCGGCGTCGCCTTGCAACTGGACCTGCATGACGGCCTACCTCGCGTTTTTGCCGATCGGGTCCAGATCCAGCAGGTCATCAGCAATCTCGTCCTCAATGCGACCGAGGCGATGTCGGACCGCGCATTGCCCGAGCGTCGTCTGCGAATTGCCGCCTCGCAGGATGGACGGGATGCGATCGTTCTCGCGGTGGCCGATTCCGGCACCGGTCTGGCGCCGGGAGCTCGTGAGCACCTCTTTGACGCCTTCTGGACGACGAAAGAGGGAGGCATGGGTCTTGGCCTTACCATCAGTCAGACGATCGTTGAAGCGAATGGCGGACAGATTTCCGCGGCTCCAGTCCCTGGAGGCGGGACCGTATTTGAGGTGCGCCTGCCGCGCCACATGGAGGCAGCCTGATGAAAAATGAACCGACGGCGGATTCGCGGCCGCAGCCCATCGTCTATGTCATCGATGACGATCGGTCCGTTCGCGCCGCGCTCGAAGATTTGCTCGCATCCGTTGGGCTACAGGTGCGCTCGTATAGCTCGGTTGCCGAATTTCTGGAAAGCTCCATGCCGGACGCGCCCGGCTGCCTGCTGCTCGATGTGAGAATGCCCGGACAAAGCGGGATCGATTTTCATCGGCAAATGCCTGAATACGGCATTCATCTGCCGACGATATTCATCACGGGACATGGGGACATCACGATGGGCGTGAACGCCATCAAGAATGGCGCCTTCGAGTTCTTGACCAAGCCGTTTCGCGACCAAGACCTGCTGGATGCTATCCAACAAGCGATCGAAAAAGACCGGCGAAGGCGCGAGAGCGAAGCGCGTTCGCTGGATTTGAATGCGCGTTGGGAGACATTGACGCCCGGCGAACGAGACGTTTTCAAGCTCGTTGTAAAGGGCCTCCTCAATAAACAAATCGCCGCCGACCTGAATGTTAGCGAGATCACGGTGAAGGTTCGCCGTAGCCATCTCATGCAGAAGATGCAGGCCAAGACGATTATTGACCTTGTTAGAATGTCGGACAGTTTGAGCGTTTGAATCTCGACTGAGAGGAGAGCCCCTGCACCGCGAACTGGTGCGCGATCTGCGCGGGCGTGCCACCCCCCCCCTTTCAGAACACGGTATATTTCGAAGATACGTTGGTATATCGAATCTATATAAGATCATCGGCCAATGAGCGTCTGTAGCCGTCTATTCTAGGGTGAGAATCGGGAGGTCTTGCCTTAGCTGCGGTCGGGGCGCGATGGTCGTGGTAGATGGTGCTTACAGAGCGATGCTCGCAACGAGCGGACGATGGACCGTCGCGAGGCCAGGAATCATTTCGAATAGATCTCGGTCGCAATTGACCGATGCTTGAATTCCGCCAGATCCGGTATTTTCTTGCGGCGGCCGAATATGGCAGCTTCCGAAAGGCGGCCTTGGCCTTGGGAATACAGGAATCGGCGATCAGCCGTCGCGTTCGCGATCTCGAAGACGAACTCGGCGCTTCCCTATTTCAGAGGCACAACGGCGGCGTCTGCCTGACGTTGGCAGGACAGCAGTTTGTGCGTCGAGCACGCAAAGCACTTCAACAGATCGACTGCGGCGCGAAGGATGTGGCCGCCATAGGTCGCTCCGAGCGGGGGCATATCAAGGTCGGCATCTTTTCGTCGCTCGCGTCTGGATTCCTGTCCGATCTGCTGGGAGCCTACGGCAAGGAGCATGCAAGTGTACGGGTCGAATTTTTTGACGGCGATCCTGCGGATCACGTTGCCTCGATCCGGCGACTTCAACTCGATGTGGCTTTTATCACGGGAACCACACAGTGGTCGGACTGTGAAACAGAGCAACTTTGGTCCGAGCGAGTATTCGCCGTACTTCCCAGCGATCATCCTCTCTCTGAGAAATCGGAGCTTGGCTGGCGTGATCTTGTGGACGAGAGATTCATTGTAAGTGACGGTGCCCCTGGATCGGAAATTCACGACTATTTGGTTCAACGCCTCGCCGATCTTGGGCGTCACCCAGAAATCGATACCCAATACGTCGGGAGGGACAATCTCCTGTCGCTTGTGGCGATCGGCCAAGGCGTCACGGTCATGAGCGAGGCCGGGACGGCGGCTCAGTTTCCGGGAACTGCCTATCGGCAGCTTGCCGGCGAGGTTCTGCCGTTCTGCGCGGTGTGGTCGCCGCGGAATGATAACCCGGCCTGGCGCCGCCTCCTCAGTCTTGCGCGTTCAATGTCGCGCTCGGCTGCCGCCACAATCATTCAGACGGTTTCGGCAGTTCTTTTGACTTCCTCGCTTTCGCAAATCCCCGATCCGTGGCTATGAACCGCTCCAGCATCGGAGCGATGAGGCGAACGGGATCGGCCGGCGGTTGCCTCGCTTCGCGGCCGAGAATTTCTGCGTAGGCCGTTAGGTCGCGATGCAGGCTTGCCGGTAACTCCACCGTGACCTTCACCGGTTTGTCGTCGACGATCGCTCCCAATTTCAGCTTGGTCATGTCAGCCTCCGTAGGGTTCGAGAACGAGATCGCGGGTGACGATGACGCGGACGGGCAAGCCTGGCCGGATGGTGAGGGTCGGTGCGATGTTGAGCTGGCGCTGGACGATCTGCTGGCCGGTTTGACTGACGCTATTGGAGGCACCCTGTCGCAGCGCCCGCACAATATCGCTGTCCTGGCCAGACGAGCCCGCCTCCGCACCGATGCTCAGAATCGTGGAAAGTGCAGCGGCCTTGAACAGTTCGCCCCAGTGATAGTCGACGCCATCCTCAAGGCCCGCATAGCCCTCGGCGTCCGCACCAGGCTGACGCTCCAGAACGATGGAGCGGCCATTGGGGAAGATCAGCCGGTTCCAGACGAGAAGTATGCGCCTCTGACCGAAGCCGACGCCACTGTCATACTGGCCGATAACGCGCGTGCCCTGTGGCACAAGCAGGATCTTGCCGGTCGGGCTGTCATAGATGTTCTCCGTCACCTGTGCGGTGATCTGACCCGGCAGGTCGGAGCGGATGCCGGTGATGAGCGCGGCCGCGATGACGGCGCCGGCCTGCAGGACGTTCTTCGACGCTGGCGCGGCAACGCGATCCGGCGAGACAGTGCGCTTGTCGGGCGTCTGATTGAGGAATGCGAGCTGACGATCCTGCGCGGAGGGTGTCGCTGGCTGCGGCGCAAGGCCGAGGCTGGCGAGATCGGCCGACGGCGTGGCGGTCGCAGTCGGCTGTGTCGAAGCTCCAGCCGTAGCGGGCCGAGTCTCGGTGGATGCGAACAGCCGTGCGGTCCGAGCCGCCTCCAGTTCCTGCGCCCGGCGCTGTTCCTCGGGGCTCGGTCCCGTCGGACCTGATGCCGGTGCGCCGATCGGCGGCACTGTGCCACCGTTCTGCGCGTTGAGGATCGGGCGACCGAGGTCGCCGGGCAGCGGCGGGCCGAGCTTCGGGACGCCGGAATAATCCTTCGGCAATCCAGCCAGACCGTCCGGTGTCGAGCGGTTGTCCGTAGAGTAAAGCTCCTGACCCTGGCCGCTGTGACGAGTCTGGAGCGCATAGATCAGCGCCCCACCGACACCGAGGCTTGCCGCAAGACCCAGACCGGCCAGCACCTTGCGGGACAGGCGGGTCACACGCGGCGGCTCGGCGCGCAGCCGCATGGTCGCGGCCGGCTCGCCGGTCAGCGGCCGAGCGTCGTCGTCGGTCGGCTGAGGCTGGGGCGCCGAACCGGGCGTCCGGCCTTCCTCCTTTTCGGGATCGCGTTCGTCGCTCACGATGCCGGCCTCCCGTCGGTGCGGGAGATGCGGACACGCTTCTGGTTCTTGCCCGCGCCGAACCGCAGTTCGGCGGCGGCGAACAGTCGATCGACGATCATGTAGTTGCCGCGCACGCGATAGTTCACCAGCTCGGAGGTGTCGCCCTCCGGTCCGACCACGAACAAGGGCGGCATCTCGCCCTGTCCGATGCCGCGGGGGAATTCGATGAACACCTGCTTGCCGTCATCGAAGGCGCGCAGCGGCCGCCACGGTGCGCGGTCGCCGGTCACCTCGTAGCGGAAATTGACACGGGCGAGATCGATGCCGCCCGACACCGGCTGCGCGGCCTCGGCTTGGCTGTTCTGGCGGCGCAGCGCGATGAGCTGGTCCTGCGGATATTGCCAAGACACCGATGCCATATAGGTCGATGGCGTCGCGCGCAGCTCCATGTGATAGGTGCGCCGGTCGGTGTTGATGACGAGATTGGTCATCAGCTCGGCCCGCGTTGGCTTCACGAGGATATGGACCTGCTTGGCCGCGCCAACGCCGCTCTCGGTATCGCCGATGATCCAGCGCACTGTGTCGCCAGCGGCGACAGGACCGGAGCCGACGAGCTGCTCGCCGGGCTGAAGCGCGATGTCGGTGATCTGCCCCGGCGAGGCGTAGACCTGATAGAGCGCGCCATCGACGAAGGGATAGACCTGCATCGAGTTGATGAAGCCGTTGCGGACGGGCTGGACGCGCGCTGCGGCATTGGCCTGGTTGACGCGCGCGGCGGGATCGGACGGTTCCGGCTCGGGCTTGCCGTCCTTGCCGATGGGCTTCAACTGACCAGGCAGCGGGAGCGGTTTGGGAAGCTCCACCACCCGGACGGGCGCTGGCGGATCGGAGGTCTGCACAGCCGGCACCGCATTGTCGTAGGAAATCTCCGGCGGCGGGGTGTGAGTGGCGCACCCTGCCAGCGCCGAACCGGCGAGCAAGATTCCCGGCAAAGCGGATTTGCGGAAAACCGGAACTACGTGGATGAGCAAAGCCGGGAGCCCTGCACTCCAAGGGGCGGCTTTGCGGAGTGCGGGCGTCATTGTCCAAGCTCCTTCGACCAGTTGATGGCGTTGATGTAGATTCCGAGTGGGTTCTTCCGCAGCGTGTCGGCGTCGCGTGGGGGCTGCACGACGACGGTGAGGATCGCGGACCAGCGTTCGGTGGAGGCCAGTGAGCCGTCCTGATAGCGTCGCTCGATCCAGGCGATGCGGAAGCTCGACGGCGAGGCGCGGATCACCGACGACACTTCGATCGCGATCTGCTGCTTGCCGACCTTGGTGAAGGGGTCGTTGGCGCGCGCATAATCGTTCAGCGCGAGCGCGCCACCCTGTGTCGTGAAGTCGTAGGCGCGCAGCCAGTTCTGCCGCACGATGATGGCGTCGGACGGGATCGAGCGGACCTGCTCGATGAAGCGCGCGAGGTAGAAGGCGATTTGCGGATCGTTTGGCTGATAGTCGGCGGTCGCCGGCGCGATCGCCTGCGCCTGGCCGAGCCGGTCGACCTGCACTACCCAAGGCACGATCGAGCCGTTGGCGGACTGCCAGACCAGCGCGGCCGAAAGGCCGCCCGCGAGGGCCAATGATCCGAAGGCCATGTAGCGCCAGTTACGGGCCTGCACGCGGGCGGAGCCGATGCGATCGTCCCAGACCTGAGCGGCGCGCTGATAGGGAGTCTCGGGCTGAGGGGCTTTGCCGTAGTGGGTGGATGGTCGCTTGAACATGGTCAGTCGCTTTCGGAGAGGTTGACGGAGGAGCCGCCGCCATGGCTGTCGCCGCTACGCACGGCGTGGGCGGCGGCCTGAACGCCATGGGACATCTGCTGCGAGCGCTTCATGCGTTTCGCCCAGGCCGGCGGCCCGTCGCTGGTGGAAGACGCAGCTCCGGGAGATGCGGCCTCCGCGGTGGCGGTCGTCGCAGCACCGGATGCGCCGGTGGCGATCTCCGTCGCGGCCTGGCCACCGGCCTGATAGCTCTGCTTCAGGCTGTCGGCGGCACGACCGGCTGCGCGCTTCAGCGGTGAGACGGCCGCCTTCGCGCCGGTGCTGGCAACACTGCCAAGACCCGACGCGACGCCGGATGCGCCGGCCTGGCCGGCCGCGCCGAGGCTGTAGGCGGTGGAGGCGCCACCGGCGAGGGCTGCACCGCCACGCGCGGCGGCGGCAGCGCCGCCAGCAAGTGCAGCGCCGCCTGTCACGACGGCGCCGGCAGCGGCCGCGCCTGCTGCGACAACGCCGCCGGCGGCAAGACCAGTGCCAATGGCCGCGCCGGCGCCGAGCTGCGGGCCACCGGAGATGAGGCCGTTAGCGATGCCGGGACCGAAGATGCCGAGACCAAGCAGCGACAGCGCGGCAAGCACGATCGCCATGGCATCGTCGATCGATGGCGTTGCGCCGTTGAAGCCCGAGGTGAACTCGGAGAACAGCGTCGAGCCGATGCCGATGATGACGGCGAGCACCAGCACCTTGATGCCGGAGGAGATGACGTTGCCGAGCACGCGCTCGGCCATGAACGCCGATTTGCCGAACAGGCCGAAGGGAATGAGGACGAAGCCGGCGAGCGTGGTCAGCTTGAACTCGATCAGGGTGACGAAGAGCTGGATCGCCAGGATGAAGAACGCCAGCAGCACCAGCGCCCAGGCGAAAAACATGCAGGCGATCTGGATGAAGTTCTCGAAGAACGACCAGTAGCCCATCAGGCTGGAGATGGAGTCGAGCAGCGGCCGGCCGGCATCGAGACCAGTCTGCGCCACCTTGCCGGGGCGCATGAGATCGCTCACGGCAAAGCCCGTTCCCGAAGCCTTCAGGCCGAGGCCCGCGAAGCTCTCGAAGACGATGCGGGCGAGATTGTTCCAGTTGGAGATCAGGTAGGCGAAGACACCGACGAAGAGCGTCTTCTTGACCAGCCTCGCCATGATGTCGTCGTCGGCGCCCCATGACCAGAAAAGCGCGGCGAGCGTGACGTCGATGACGATCAAGGTGGTGGCGATGAAACCGACTTCGCCGCCGAGCAGCCCGAATCCTCCGTCGATGTAGCGAGTGAAGACCTCGAGGAAATGGTCGATGACACCGGTGCCGCCCATGTCAGCGAACCTCTGGCTGAGCGGGCTCGGCCTGCATCGCAGGCCCGGTCACGTCCGCTGGCGCACTGTCTTTGTGGATGGGAGCGGCCGACGCGGGCGCGCTTGGAAACAGCGTGGTCGGCGCAACCGGCGATGGTGATGAAACGGGGGCCGGCTGGCCGAGGAAGCGGCGCCGGTTCTCTGCCCATGCCTTCAGGCAATTGGGATCGCGCGTGCCGGCCTCGCCGATCTCGGAACAACGAAGCAATTCGGCGGCGAGAGGATCCGATGTTGTGACCGGACGGCCCTGCGTCGCGAGGACGTCCGTCGAAACGTCCTTGCGGTTCATCTCGATCGCGGTCGCCGTGATGGCGACCGCGACGAAGACGATGGCGCCGACGCGAGCGAGGGTCTTGCCGTCCATCGTGCCAGCCTCAGTTGCCGCTGTTCGGGAACATGCGGGCATTGCCGGGCTGGTAGCCCGAGCCCGGCGTCAGGAAACGCCGGCGCTGCTCGCGGCCCTGTTCGGCGGCGGCGGCCTGCTCGGCCGACTGCAAGGCCTGCGCCCGGCCGTTGGCCGCCACGACGGCGGTGAGATCCGCGAGTTGCTGCGCCTGGAGCGCAAGGAGTTGGTTGCCGGCCTGCGTCGCCTGCAGCGCGCCGGTCGCGCCCTGGCTCTGGCCGATCAGCGCCGACATCTGCGTGCGATTGGTGTCGATGTTGCCGACGACGCCCGCCTGCACCCGCATTGCGTCCTGCAGGCCGCCGACCGTGTTCTGCCAGCGCGAGCGGGCATCGGTGACGAGTTGCTGATCCGAAGCGGACAGCGAGACGTTCCCGTACTTCTGCTGGAACATCCGGTCGATCTGCTGGACGTCGTAGGCGATATTCTGCGCCTGGTTGAGAAGCTGCTGCGTGCGCTGGACGGACTGCTGAAGCTGTTGCAGCGACGAGAACGGCAGGCTCGCAAGGTTGCGTGCCTGGTTGATCAGCATTTGCGCTTCGTTCTGAAGCGAGGTGATCTGGTTGGTGATCTGCTGAAGCGATCGCGCCGCCGTGAGCACGTTCTGCGCATAGTTCGAGGGATCGAATACGATGATGGCGTGAGCGGGCGTCGCCAGCATGGGCGCGAGCGCGACGGGAGCGGTCAGCAGCGCGGCAGCAAAACGCGCTGCGCGGGAATTGCGCAGTTTCATTGGGACGTCTCCTTGTTGGTGAGCGTGGGGATGAGATCGGCGGCCCAACCGACCTCACGGTGATCGAGCCATGCGGCGAGGAAGCCGTCGCGGCCGTGTTCGGCGACGATGCGGGCAATGGCCGCCTGGTCGGTCTTCGATGACGCGGCGCACAGAGCGAGCGCGACATCGGACAGACCGAGCTCGAAGAGGCGGTTGCCGCGCCGCGACTGGCAGTAATAGTCGCGCTTGGGCATTGCCCGCGCGATGATCTCGATCTGGCGGTCGTTGAGGCCGAAGCGCCGATAGATCGCCGTGATCTGCGGCTCGATCGCGCGCTCGTTCGGCAGCAGAAGCCGGGTCTGGCAGCTTTCGATGATGGCAGGCGCGATGGCCGAGCCGTCGATGTCGCTGAGCGATTGCGTGGCGAAGATGACGCTGGCGTTCTTCTTGCGCAGCGTCTTCAGCCATTCGCGGAGCTGGCCGGCGAAACCGTCATCGTCCAGCGCCAGCCAGCCTTCGTCGATAATGAGAAGAGTCGGCGAACCGTCGAGCCGATCTTCGATCCGATGGAAGAGATAGGAGAGAACCGCCGGCGCCGCGCCGGTGCCGATCAGCCCCTCAGTCTCGAACGCTTGAACGAACGCCGAGCCAAGATACTCGCGTTCAGCGTCGAGCAGCCGGCCGTAGGGACCGCCGACGCAATAGGGCCTGAGCGCCTGTTTGAGATCGTTCGACTGGAGCAGCACGACCAGGCCGGTGATCGTGCGCTCCTCGACGGGCGCCGATGCCAGCGAGGTCAGCGCCGTCCAGATATGCTCCTTCACCTCGGGCGTGATCGCCACGCCCTCGCGGGTCAGGATCGATACGATCCAGTCGCCCGCCCAGGCGCGCTCGGGCACGTCGTGAACGCGGGCGAGCGGTTGAAGGCTGACGTTATCGGTCGCGCCGTCACTGAGATCGCCGCCGAGGTCATGCCAATCGCCGCCCATGCCGAGCGCCGCCGCGCGGATCGAGCCGCCGAAGTCGAAGGCGAAGACTTGGGCGCGAGCATAGCGTCGGAACTGCAGCGCCATCAGCGCCAGCAGGACCGACTTGCCCGCGCCGGTCGGGCCAACGATCAGCGTGTGGCCGACGTCGCCGACGTGAAGCGAAAGCCGGAACGGGGTGGAGCCTTCGGTCTTGCCGAAGAGCAGTGGGGGCGCTGCAAAATGCTCGTCCCGTTCCGGCCCCGCCCACACCGCCGACAGCGGGATCATGTGGGCGAGATTGAGCGTGGAGATCGGCGGCTGGCGGACGTTCGCATAGACGTGGCCGGGCAATGATCCGAGCCAGGCGTCCACCGCGTTGATCGTCTCGGCCATGGCAGTGAAGTCGCGGCCCTGAATGACCTTCTCGACGAGGCGCAGCTTCTCGTCGGCAGCGCGCGGATCCTCGTCCCACACCGTCACCGTCGCGGTGACGTAGGCCATCCCGGCATAGTCGGCGCCGAGTTCCTGGAGCGCCATGTCGGCATCGGCGGCCTTGTTCGCGGCGTCGGTGTCCACGAGGACGGACGCCTCGTTGGTCATTACCTCCTTGAGGATCGCGGCGATCGACTTGCGCTTGGCGAACCATTGCCGGCGGATCTTGGTCAGCAGCTTGGTCGCGTCGGTCTTGTCGAGCAGGATCGCCCGCGTCGACCAACGATACGGAAATGCGAGACGGTTCAGCTCGTCGAGCAGGCCAGGTGTCGTCGCCGTTGGAAAGCCTGTGACGGTGAGGATGCGCAGATGCGACGCGCCAAGGCGCGGCTCGAGCCCGCCGGTGAGCGGCTGGTCGGCGAGCAGCGCGTCGAGATAGATCGGCGTTTCGGGGACGCGGACACGGTGCCGTTTGGTCGAGACGCAGCCGTGGAGATAGGTGAGCGTCTCCGCGTCATCAAGCCAGCGGCATTCGGGCATGAAGGCTTCGACCAGGCGCAGGATGCGATCGGTGCGATCGGCGAACCCGGTCATCACCTCGTTGGGGTCGAGGCCCGACTTTTCCCGGCCTTCATAGAGCCAGGATTCCGCGCGCGCGGCGTCCTCGGCCGGCGGCAGATAGGTGAAGGTCAGGAAATAGCTCGACTCGAAATGTGCGCCAGCTTCCTCGAAATCCGCTTTGCGCTCGGCGTCGACCAGCGCCGAGGCGGGATCGGGAAAGCGGCTGTCGGGATAGAGGTTCGAAGCTTGCCGCTGCGCCTCGACGAAGATTGCCCAGCCTGATCCAAGGCGACGGAACGCATTGTTGAGGCGGCCGGCGATGGCGACTAGCTCAGCCTGTACGGCGCTGTCGAGATCGGGGCCGCGAAACCGCGCGGTGCGCTGAAAGCTGCCGTCCTTGTTGAGGACGATGCCGGAGCCCACCAGCGCGACCCAGGGGAGGAAGTCGGCCAGGCGGCTGTTGCGATTGCGATATTCGGCAAGGTTCATCATGGCCGCGCTCCCCTCAGACCGAAAGGTGTGCGGGGACGCGCAGATGGCGGCGCACAACGTCGACGAAGAGCGGATCGCGCTTGGCAGCCCACACCGCGGTGACGTGGCCGATCGCCCAGATCGCGATCCCCACCAGCCAGAGGCGAAGCCCTAGGCCGACCGCGCCAGCGAGCGTCCCGTTCATGATGGCGATAGCCCGTGGGGCGCCGCCGAGCAGGATCGGCTCGGTCAGTGCCCGGTGAACGGGGACGGTATAGCCTGGGACGTCGCCGCCCTGATCGACAGCGCCCGTCATCAGACCAGCGCCCCGCCGCCGAACGAGAAGAACGACAGGAAGAAGCTCGACGCGGCGAAGGCAATCGAGAGACCAAACACGATCTGGATCAACCTGCGGAAGCCGCCGGAGGTATCGCCGAAGGCCAGCGTCAGGCCGGTAACGATGATGATGATCACCGCCATGATTTTCGCCACGGGACCTTCAATCGACTGCAGGATCTGTTGGAGAGGCTGTTCCCACGGCATCGACGAACCGGAAGCGTGAGCGGGGGCTGCCATCACCGCCGACAGAGTGGCGATGGAAACGGTCAAGACGAGATGATGGCGCGCGCGCCGCAGGCGTTGGATCACAGGCTTTCTCCTTCAGGTGCTGGGACGAACAAGCTCGAGCTGCCGTCGCCATCCGTGGTGGCCGGCGCGATGCGGTAGTCGCCGTCGAGACCGAGGCCTTCGACGCGCGAGAGTTCGGAGAGTCGCCGCGCGGACCCGCGACCGGAGAGGACGGCAACGAGGTCGATCGTTTCCGCGATCAATGCGCGCGGGACCGTGACGACTGCCTCCTGAATGAGCTGCTCCATGCGGCGCAGTGCGCCGATCGCGCTGCCGGCGTGGATGGTGCCGACCCCGCCAGGATGGCCGGTGCCCCAGGCCTTGAGCAGTTCGAGCGCTTCGGCGCCGCGCACTTCGCCAACGGGTATGCGATCGGGCCGCAGACGCAGCGAAGAGCGAACGAGATCGGAAAGTGAGGCAACGCCATCTTTTGTTCGCATCGCCACGAGGTTCGGCGCGGCGCATTGCAGTTCGCGGGTGTCTTCGATGAGGACGACGCGATCGGCGGTCTTCGCAACTTCGGCGAGCAACGCGTTTGTCAGCGTCGTCTTGCCGGTGGATGTCCCGCCGGCGACGAGGATGTTGGCGCGTGAGGAGACACTCCGGCGGAGTATCTCGGCCTGCGTCGCTGACATGATGCCGGCCGCGACGTAGTCGTCGAGCGTGAACACCGCGACAGCGGGCTTACGGATCGCGAATGCGGGGGCAGCGACGACGGGTGGCAGCAGGCCTTCGAACCGCTCGCCGGTTTCAGGCAACTCTGCGGATACCCGAGGAGCACCAGCATGAACCTCGGCTCCGACATGGTGCGCAACCAAGCGAACGATACGTTCGCCGTCCGCTGGTGACAGCCGCTCACCGGTATCGGAAAGTCCTTCGGAGAGTCGGTCGATCCAGAGGCGCCCATCGGGATTGAGCATCACCTCGACGATGCTGGCGTCATCAAGATAGCGCGCGATTGCAGGACCGAGCGCAGTGCGCAGCATCCTTGCGCCGCGCGCGAGGCCTTCCGAATTGTGGTGTGATGCTGTCATAGTGCCCCGTTTCTATCGGGGCCGATACAGTCCTTCCCCAGACGGGGATGATTAAAGGGGCCAGATTTCGGGGCGATTCAACAAAGATTCATCGACGTAGTAGTGTAGCGTGCAAATACAGGAGAACGGCGGTGTCGGACGCACGATACGCCAATACGCTCGCGGAGCTTGACCGGCTCTGCGCAAGCGTCTGATCCTCGCACAATGACCGCTCAATGCATTTGTTGTGGAGGTGATGGACATCCTCGATCGCGGAGATCATCCGGGGGGTGAGATCCTTCTTAATCGGGATCATGCACGGCGTTAGGCTGAACGGGACGGTACGTACGATAGCATCTTTGCAGCCATGAACCCCAGCCGAGTAGAGTAGCCTATGTTTCTTAGATCGGTTTTGGCCGCCGCCGCATTTGCTGCGGCGGTACTCCCCGCGGAATCGGTGTTCGCCGAGGGCGCCCGAAAAGCCAATCAAGGGCAACAGCGCGAGATCGGCAGCAAGGTAATTGAGAAGGCCAACGCCCTCCTTGACAGTTTAACACCGGCGCGGCGCAATGAAGCCCTCGTCGATTATAGATCACGGTGACGGACCGATCGGCGCGGAAAGAGATTTGTAGGCTTCCTCACCATTCAGCGCTGATTCAAGGCTATTTGACGCGCGATCGAACGCGGAAGAAACATCAACGCGTTTCGGGTAGCTCTGCACGGCTGAGCTTTTTGCGCACGCGCGCATGAATCTGGTCGACCCAAGCCAATCCCAATCGCCTGATGCGACCTTTCGGACACCTTAAGAGGAGAAAGTGTTCGATGCGAGACACCACAAAAAGCAGAAGGCGGATCCGAAGTGGCGGAGGCCAATGCGATAGTTGATTACTCATTGTTTTGCGTCTCCTTTGAGAAAATCTGCCACGGCTTTTTTTTGTTCGATGAATCTCAGGCGCTGGCACGCTATCCTGGCGTGCGCTTCGGCGGCCAGATCAACATGTTTGGAAGTGTCGGATAAAGGCGCAGACGCTCAAACGCCGCGGCTAAAGCCATCTCTCGGCGTCGAGCCGTCCAGCGGATATAATTTGCGATGAGCGCATAGGCGACAACGGGCAGCCTTTCGCCGCGTTGGACAAGGATAGCGATGCAACGTTCTAGTCCGTCATGGAGAGCACGCGTTGCAAAATAATGAAACGTGAACGGATCGCTGCGCGCTTTGGCAAAAGCGATCAGCATAGCGGCGATCAATCCGCAAGCATCGATCTCGCATTGAGAATCGCCGAAACAGCTGTCGACAAAAGCGATAATCTGAAAGCCCTTGGTCTGCTCGACTGAGGTCAGCGAAAAAGAACTACAAGAAGTTGCATCGGAAAGCGCCTGGATGCGTCCGGGAAGAGTCTTGAATTGTTCAGACATGAGGCGCCCCCATCAGCTAGTTAGAACAAAAGAGTTTTGTCTATTCAGATTGTTTCCTTTTCGTTTTGGTTGGCAGGCGACGACGCGGGGTATAGCAACGTCCGCGAGGCTATTGCGGACATGTCGGTGCTCGCGCCCGTGCGTCAACGTCGTCACCCGCCTTCTTGCGTGCTACTTCGAGCCGGTATTGCTTGTAGCAGCGTCGTTGCTGGTTGGCGTTCCGCCGATCTGGGGGATGCTGACCTCGACGCCGGTCGCGGCGACGAAGACCTTGAAGCCGATCAGCGCGACAGCAATCAGAAGATAGCCGCGTAGCACGCCCATCCAGACCTTCGTCATCAACGTCATATGCAGGGCAGGCAGCCGATTAAGCGGCGGCATGCGCCAGTTCCGGCGCTCGAGCATCGTCATCTTGGCGAAGCGGTGATCTTGATCGTTGCCATATGCGGCAGCGGGCACGTCATAACTACGCTTGCGTGCTGCGAACGAAAAGACGAACCCGCAAAGCCCCAGCAAAGAGCCGCCAATCAGTATTTTCAGAATTGTGCTGTCAGCCACATCTGGGAAGACGGTCGCCACGGTGAGGATGATCGAGAGCAACACAAGGGACCAGATTATTGCTCCGGTGAATACATTGAGCTTAGGACCGTTGGACCAGGGGCCGACAACCGCCTTGTCGTTGCAAAGGAGGAGCAGGAAGACCGTGGCACTTGGTAGCAGCACGCCAGCGAGAGCCTGCACGGCACTGACAAAGAGGCCCAGCAGCGCATCACTTGCGAAGGCAACAAGGCCTGCGGCAATGAATATGAGAATCCCGTAAGCAACGTAGAATCCGATGGCATCCGTGACTTTGCGATGCAATGAGTGCCTCACCCTGAGGACGTCGGCGATCGCATAAGACGTCGAGAGCGAGACGGCTGCTGCGCCGATGAGGCAAGCATCCAAAAGAGCGATTGCAAAAATCGTCGCCGAATATGGACCCACATATTTGTCCAGCGCCGTAAGCACCGCACCTGTATCCGTGAAATTGCCGAATTCCGGCCGTCCGGCAAACAATGCGGCACAGAACGCCATCATGGCAACGGCGCCGATTACTACCAGGAGGATCCCGAGGCAAAGATCGACTTTCTCGTAGCCGTTGAAGGCGGGCGTGATCCGCTTATCGACAACATAGCTTTGTTGGAAAAAGAGCTGCCAAGGTGCGACGGTCGTGCCAACGATGCCAATGACAAGCAGCATGACTGCCGCCATGTCGGAGTGAGCGGGCCATTGCGGCACGAGCAGTCCATGGGCGATCTCACCGATTGGTGGATGGATGGCGAGGAGCACAGGTATTAGCAACAGACTGCCAAAGACCAAAACCATCGCGAAGCGTTCAAACCGCTTGAAACTTCCGGTGCTGACGGCGGCCACTATGAGCACCGCCGCGACAATCAGTCCCGGAACTCTTGGCAAACCAAAATATTGGAGTGCGAATACGATGCCGATGAACTCGGTTACAATGGTTAGTCCGTTGAGAAGAACTAGGTCTATAAGGCTGAAGGCACCCCAGAACTTTCCGAAACGTTCGAATATCAGTCGTGCATGGCCAACGCCCGTCACAGCACCTAGCCGTGACACCATCTCCTGATTCACGTAAATCACCGGGATCAAGAGCATCAACGTCCACAGCAGAGAGGTGCCGTAGTTCTGACCTGCCTGCGTATAGGTTCCAAAAGCGCCGGCATCATTGTCGCCGACCATGACAATCAGTCCCGGGCCGACGATTGCCATCAAGGTCGCCAGCCTAGCCCGCCAAGTCTTTCGTACACCGGTGTCGTGCTGCCGGATGGTGCCGAACGCGCCGTGGATGTCGCCAATATGCGCGCTATCCAGGACAGCGGGCGCGCTTGAGGCCAATTCGATTTGTTCAAGCGATGTCGCAGAGGTATCGGACATTTCAAACTCCGTTGAGTTTTGCTCGTTTTTGGGTGAATTCACTGGATCAGAGCGAAGCGGTTGTTGGCTGGCCCCGCTGCGGCGGATGCTTTGCGACTGGGCAAGCTCCAGCCGTGTTGGGCGGAATGGCGAGCACGGCGAGCCCGACGTTGATTGCCCGTTGGACGAGATCGGCGGTGTGGCGCCCCCCTGGGAAAGCCACGACAAAGTCGGGTCGGCTGTCTGTCAGCATGAAATCGCTGCGCAGCCCTTCGGCCTTCTTGCCGTAAAACTCCCAATTTGGCGGGTAACGCACCACAGCGATCCCATGGCGACGCGCCCACGCCTCAGCGATGATGCCGACGCCTGCAATGCTGCCGTGGACCACAACGCTGATTGGCTTTCGCCAATGCAGTGCAGTTAGTTCGTGATGCACCATCTCGGCGTCCTCGAAGTGACGTCCTCCACAGACTAGGAGGCGCATGGCCGTGTCCTTTCGGGCTGCTCTTCGGGACACGGTGCTGGTGCGCGCGAGTTGGCGGTGATGCAGGGCGCAGGTACGCGATTTCCTTCCGAGCTGTCGTTGACCGGGGCGGGATCAGTCGTTCCCCGACGCGGCTTAGGAAGCTTTTGGGAGTGTCAGGAATTTCGTGTGCGGGCGGGCGGCTGAACATTACGCCGCCATGGCCCTGATGAAGCGTTCGCCGAAGATGACGGCGAACTGTGCCTTGGCCATGGTCCACTCACGTGG
>NZ_JAFCWU010000014.1:0-92540 GCF_049897725.1 Sphingomonas sp. PSPC2-2
TTGGGCCCTCGGCGCTGACGGAGGCCATGGGCATGCTCAACCACCATTTCGCAGCAGCCGCCTGATCGGCGCAGAGCGACAGCCTACCTCTGACTGCCGCCAATCTTTGCAACAGAGCCGTTTGCCGGGCGGGGGGTGTCGGTGGTCATGTTGCCTGCCCTCAATCGTAAAAAGGGCCGGGCACCCCGCGTCGAGTGCCCGGCCCACCTGTTTGTAACCGCCGCGATTCAGAATTTCGCGGTAATCGTACCGAACACCTGGCGCGGATTGCCGTAAAAGGCGGTGGCGATGCCTTCCTTGCCCAGCGTCGGAACATAAGGGCCATTCGGAACCGGCACGTTCGCGAGATTGATCGGATTCCCAGCCAGATCGGTGCGGATATATTGATAGCCCGAGGTCTTATAGTGCTTGTCGGTGATGTTCTTGGCATGGACGCCGATCGAATAGCGCCCCTTGCCAAAGGTATAGGTCAAATGCGCGTCCCACAGCGCATAGCCCGGCTGGTCGAGGAACGGGCTGGCGGTTTCGAACTGATGCGTCAGGCTGCGATACGACACCGTGGTGGAGGCGTTAACCTTGCCCGGCCCGGCCGGAACCGTGGCACCGAGCGTACCCGATAGCGTCCAGTCCGGCGTGTTCTGGAACACGCGAACATTGGCGACGTCGGTCCCGGTCGGCCCGATGAAGGTTTTGTACTTGGCATCGATATAACCCAGCGTCCCGGCAAGCGTCACGTTCGACCCCGCCCCTGCGAAATCCCGCGCGAGAATCGCGTTCGATTCGAGTTCGACGCCCTTGATCGTCGCCTTGGCGGCGTTGGTGGTGATGCCGCAGAAGGACTGCACGCCA
This sequence comes from Sphingomonas sp. PSPC2-2, assembly GCF_049897725.1. Taxonomy (NCBI): domain Bacteria; kingdom Pseudomonadati; phylum Pseudomonadota; class Alphaproteobacteria; order Sphingomonadales; family Sphingomonadaceae; genus Sphingomonas; species Sphingomonas sp. PSPC2-2. The sequence goes on from NZ_JAFCWU010000014.1 coordinate 850, forward strand.
CCGATGATGCAGCCGACCGACCCCGGCACCTGCACGTTGCTGTAATCCGAATAGAAGCCGTCGAGCGCGAAGGTCAGGCGCTTTTCGAACAGTGCGCCCTTCCAGCCGATTTCATAGCTCTTCACCACTTCGGGCTTGAACAACAGATAGTTGTAGATTTCCTGATAGCTGCGCACGCCATCCTGATTGACGTCTGGTGCCGAGGTACCAGAACCGCGCGGATCGAAACCGCCGCCTTTGAAGCCTTCCGAGTAAGACGCATACAGCAGATGGTCGGCGGTCGGCTTGAAGCTCAGCGAAGCGCGCGGGGTGAAGCGCTTGAAGTTGGCGGTGCCACGGAAGTCCGTCGATGGTGCGCCGACCAGCGTCGGGCTGCCGCCAAATTCCGAGGTCACGCCGAAATAGCTGGCCTTGAAGACATAGGACTGGCGCTGGTCCCAGGTGTAGCGCCCGCCCAGCGACAGGCTCCATTGCGGCGTGAAATCATAGGTGAAATCGCCGAAGATCGAGCTGGTTTCGGTCCGCACGTCGCCAGCGGTATAGGCGTCAAAATTGGGGAGCGTCGTCGACAGCAGCACGTCGAAACCGGTCGAAGCCTTGGCCCCCAGATAATAGAAGCCGACCAGGCCGTTGAGCTTGTCGCTCTTGTAAGCGAGTTGAAATTCCTGGCTGGTCTGTTCGTTGCGATACACGGCGGGCACATCGACATCGACCGCGGGCAGCGCGTCAAAGTCGATCGGTGTAAAGGAACGATCCTTGCGGAACGCACTGATGCTCTTCAGCGTCAGATGGTCGGTCAGTTCGCCCGTCGCGACCAGCGAAAGCCCGCCCGCCTGGATGTTCTGGCGCGGGTTGTTGAGCCCGGCGCGGGTGTCGAAGGGGTTGGATTGCACCGGCGTCGCGGTCAGCAAGCTGGTGATCAGTCGCGATCCGTTGCGAGCGTTCGATTTATCCTCGGTGTAATCGCCGGTCAGCCGCAGCGACATCCGCCCGTCGGGCGACGCAAACTCGATCGTGCCGCGCCCGGCCCAGACGTTCTTGTTGTAATTGTCGATGTTGAGGTTGGTGTTGCGCCCGAAGCCGTCACGCGTCAGCCGCGCGCCCGACACGCCAATCTTGAACAGCGATCCGACCGGCGTCGACAGGCTGACGATGCCGTCGGCCTGGTTGAACGACCCATAGCTCGCCTTGAAACTCGCCTCGGGCACATCGGCCAGGCGCTTGGTAACGTATTTGACCGCGCCGCCAATGGTGTTGCGGCCATAGAGCGTACCCTGCGGCCCGCGCAGCACTTCGATTCGATCGACTTCGTACACATCCAGAACCGCCGCCTGCGGCCGGTTGAGATAGACATCGTCGAGATAGATGCCGATCCCCGCCTCGAAGCCGGGGACCGGATCCTGCTGGCCAACGCCGCGGATGAAGGCGGCGAGCGTGGAATTGGTGCCGCGCGCATCCTTCAGCGTGGTGTTGGGGGTAACGTTCTGGATATCGGTCAGATCGACCACACCCGTCTTTTCGAGTCGGTCGGCGCTGAAGGCGGTCACCGCGATCGGCACATCCAGCAAGGTCTCCGCGCGGCGGCGCGCGGTGACGACGATGTCGCTGTTCTCGGCGACCGCTTCCGGTTCTGCTGGCGTCGGGGTGGTCTGGGCCATGGCAGGCGCGGCGACCATGGCAGCAAGCGCGACGCTGGCATTGAGCAACAGGCGCACGGAATTCAGGCGTGTCATCGGTTTTCCCCTCCTGCGGCGCATCCACATGGCCCGATATGCATCCGGGTTGTGCGCCTGTGCTTCTCGCTTTACTGAAACATGAACCAGGTTTCAACTTGGGATTTGGGGAGGACCATACGATGGCAGCCAAACGTGGCGTGGTGGCAACAGCCGACGCGGCGCAAGCGGGCGATCTGGCCGCGCGCGGCGACGCTGTGCGCCTCGACGACTCGGCAAGCGCCGGCAAGGCACCGCGCACCGAGCGCGGGCGCAAGACGTTGCGCGCCATCCTCGATGCGGCGGCGATCGAATTCGGCGAGCGTGGGTTCCACGAAGCCTCGGTCAGCGGCATCACGCGTCGGGCCGGTGTCGCGCTGGGCAGTTTCTACACCTATTTCGATTCGAAGGACGCCGTATTCCGCGCGCTGGTGCGCGACATGTCGGATCAGGTCCGCGACCGCGTCGCCCCGGCGATTCGCGCAGCACCCGACCAGATCGCGGCGGAACGTGCCGGGCTGCTCGAATTCATCGCCTTTGTGCGCGGGCACAAGGAAATTTACCGCATCATCGACGAAGCCGAATTCGTCGATCCCGAATCCTTCCACCTGCATTATGCGACGACCGCCGAGCGTATCGCGGCACGGCTGAAGGCAGCGGCGGCGCGCGGCGAGATCCGTAGCGACGTGTCCGAAGTCCACGCCTGGGCGGTGATGGGTATGAACGTGTTCCTGGGGTTGCGCTACGGCGTGTGGACCGATGACCTCGCCCCCGAGGCGGTCGCCGACGTGATTGCCGATATGCTGGTCAACGGCCTGGCCGCGCAGCCTTAGCCACCTTCGCCCCTGTCCGGGCCTTCACAAAGAAAAAGGGCCGGTGCGTTGCCGCACCGGCCTTAGGTCGTCCGCAGGAGGAACATGGTTTGGCTGCCGGGCTCCCCCGAACCCGGCAGCCAATCTCTTCAATAGTGGTAAGCGCGTTCGCCATGTTCGGCGATGTCGAGGCCTTCCTGCTCGACATCGGCGCTGACACGCATGCCCCAGGTCTTGTCGATCAGGACGAACAGCACCGCTGCACCGACGCCCGACCAGACCAGCGTCAGACCGACGGCCCAGCATTGGGTGATGACTTGGCCGAGCATGTCATAGCTGCCAGCGACCATGGTGCCGGGCTTGGTCGCGTAGTCGGCGATGCCCTGGCCACCGAGTTTGGGCGAAACCAGGATCCCGGTCGCGATCGCGCCGGTGATGCCGCCGACACAGTGCACGCCGAACACGTCGAGCGAGTCGTCATATTTGAACCACGACTTCACCTTGGCGACGAAGAAGAAGCAGAGCGGCGAGACGATCAGGCCGAGCACGACCGACCCCATCGGCCCGGCATAACCCGAGGCCGGGGTGACCGCGACGAGCCCCGCCACGACACCCGAGGCAGCCCCCAGCAGCGACGGCTTGCCGCGCACGATCTGTTCGACCAGCAGCCAGGACAGGCCAGCAGCGGCGGTGGCGACGAAGGTGTTGATGAAGGCAACCGAGGTGACGCCATTGGCTTCGAGGTTGGAACCGGCGTTGAACCCGAACCAGCCGACCCACAGCAAGCTGGCACCGATCATGGTCATGGTCAGCGAGTGCGGCGGCATCGGCTCCTTGGGGTACCCCAGACGCTTGCCGAGCAGGATGCACATCACCAGACCGGTGATACCGGCGTTGATGTGGACGACGGTGCCGCCAGCGAAATCGAGCGCGCCCCACTGGAACAGCTTGCCCGCATCGGCATTCTGCGCGGTCAGTGCGGCTGCGCCCTTAAGCGCCGCCGAAGCAATCGCGTCCGGCCCGCCCCAATACCACACCATGTGTGCGATCGGGAAATAGACCAGCGTCACCCACAAAGCGGTGAACAGCATCAGCGGCGAGAATTTCACCCGCTCCGCCACGCTGCCAATGAACAAGGCCGGCGTGATGCAGGCAAAGGTCATCTGGAAGCAGATATAGGCATATTCAGGGACATAGACCCCGTTGGAGAAGGTCGCTGCCTGGCTGTTCGCGTCGACGCCCATCAGGAACGCCTTGGAGAAGCCGCCGAAATAAGCGCTGCCGCCGGTAAAGGTGACCGAATAGCCGTAGGTGACCCAGATCACTGCGACCATGCACACGATCATCAGCACCTGCGTGAGGACGCTGAGCATGTTCTTGGTGCGCACCAGGCCGCCATAGAACAAGGCAAGGCCGGGCACCGACATCATCAGCACCAGTAGCGAGGAAACCAGCAACCAGGCGGTATCGCCCTTGTCGACGGTGGCCTTTGGAATCGGCGAGACGGCCGCCGCCGCCGTGGTCTGCGCCCAGGCCGGGAGCGCGGCGAAGACGGCAGCCCCCGCGAGCGCCGCCAACCCCAATTTGGTCGATGCTTTCATCTTTACCCCCTTAACAGCCCCGCTCACAGCGCGGTCTCATCGGTTTCGCCGGTGCGGATGCGGACCGCCTGCCCGACATCGAGCACGAAAATCTTGCCGTCGCCGATCGCGCCGGTATTGGCCGACGCCTGGATCGCCTCGACGACCTTGTCGGCAAGATCCGCGCCGCAGACGATCTCGATCTTGATCTTGGGCACCATGTTGGTGCTGTATTCCGCACCGCGATAGATTTCGGTCTGGCCCTTCTGGCGGCCGAATCCCTTGACCTCGGTAACGGTCATCCCGGCAACGCCGATTTCGGTGAGCGCTTCGCGCACCTCATCAAGCTTGAAGGGTTTGATGATGGCTATGACGAGCTTCATGCGACAACCGCCCCTGGTTATGGACCCCGAGGGCTTCTACGCAATGACCGTGCCAGAGTTAGAAAGACGCGTTTCCGCGCACAAACGCGTCAGGAAAGATTACCGATGGGTAAATTTTTGTGCAGTCGCGAAGGTCTGCCTAAGAATCGGGCAGCGCTGCGATGATCTGCCGCGCGGCCTCGATATCGTCCGCATCGACCATCACGCGCACGGGGATGAAGAACTGGCTCCCATCCGCAATGCTGGCATTGCCGTCGAGCGCGAACGCCGGAATCCCCTCGGACTCGAGTAGTCCGATCACGATATGCGCTTCGTTGCGCGCAAAGCGGCCCAGCTCCGCCAGACTCATGGGTGAATCACGCGACAGGCAGGTCGAAGGTCGGCAACACCGCCTGCACGCGCACGGGCAGGCCGTCGATGCTCGTCGTGCGATCCGCGATCTTGGCGAGGCGCGCCTCCGGATCTTGCTGGGCGTGATATTTGACCAGCGTGTCGCGCGGACGATCGAGCGTCATATGCGGCACGCCCCATCCGCAACTGGTCTGCACGCTGTCCACCGCGATGTCGAACACCTGCCGCGCACCGGGCAAGCGCGGAAAATGCTGGGCGAGCGCGTCGAACTCCGGCTCCCCCGCAATCACGAAACGCCCGGTGCCATACAGCCGCAAAATCAACGCCGGATTGTCGAACGCGCAGAACATGATGGTGATGCGCCCATCGGCGGCGAGATGCGCCTGCGTTTCGTTGCCCGATCCGCCAAGGTCGAGATAGGCAACGCGATTGGGCCCGAGCACGCGAAAGCTGTCCATGCCCTTGGGGCTGAGGTTGATGCGCGCGCCCTCCGCCGCCGTCGCCACGAAAAACACCGGCTGCCGCGCAATGAAGGCGCGGTGCTTGTCGTCAAGGGCGCGAAAGAACTCCATCGCAACCGCTTAACATAAGCGCATCCCTTTGGCGATGTGCGGGCTTAGACCGCCGTTCCGCCGACCGTCAGCCCCGCGACCAGCAAGGTCGGCTGCCCGACGCCTGCGGGAACGCTCTGACCGCCTTTGCCGCACATGCCGACGCCCTCGTCGAGCGCGAAATCGTTGCCGATCCCTTCGACGCGCGTCAGGCAGGACGGGCCATCGCCGATCAGCGTCGCGCCCTTGATCGGCGCGCCGAGCTTGCCATTCTCGACCAGATACGCCTCGGTGCAACTGAACACGAATTTGCCCGAGACGATATCGACCTGACCGCCGCCGAAGGATTTGGCGAAGATGCCGGTCTTCATGCGGCTGAGCAATTCGGCCGGATCGTCGTTGCCGCCGCGCATAAAAGTGTTGGTCATGCGCGGCATCGGCGCATGGGCGAAGCTTTCGCGGCGGCCATTGCCGGTCGGGGCCACGCCCATCAGGCGCGCGTTGAGGCGGTCCTGGATATAGCCCTTGAGGATACCGTCCTCGATCAGCACATTTTCCTGCGTCGGCGTGCCTTCGTCGTCGATCGACAGCGAGCCGCGCCGGTCGGCGATCGATCCGTCGTCGACCACCGTCACGCCCGGGGCCGCGACGCGCTCGCCGATGCGGCCGGAAAAGGCGCTGGTGCCCTTGCGGTTGAAATCCCCCTCCAGCCCATGGCCGATCGCTTCGTGCAGCAGGATGCCGGGCCAGCCCGGTCCGAGCAGCACGGTCATCTCGCCCGCCGGGGCCGCGACCGCATCGAGATTGACCAGCGCCTGCGACAGTGCCTGATCGATCGCGCGGTTCCACGTCGCCGGTTCCATCAGCTCGGTATAGAGATAGCGACCGCCCATGCCGAAAGTACCGGTTTCGCGGCGGCCATTCTGCTCGACGACGATCGACACGTTCAAGCGCACCAGCGGGCGCACGTCGGTCGCGACGAAGCCGTCGGCGCGGACGATCTCGATGACGTTCCAATTGCCCAAGAGCGACACCGACACCTGCGCCACACGCGGATCGCGCGCGCGCGCGGCGGCGTCGATCGTCTGGCAGAGGTTCACCTTGTCGGCGAATGGGATCAGGTCGAGCGGGTCGGCGGCTGTATAGAGATGCCGGTTCGTGCTGCGCGGCGGCCCCGCTTTGGGCGCGGACGATGGATCGATCAGCGCCATCGTTTCGCTCGCGCGCCGGATCGCGGCGGCGCTCAGCTCATTGGCATGGGCGAAGGCGGTCATCTCGCCCGACACCGCGCGCAAGCCGAAGCCCGAATGCGTGTCGTAGCTGGCTGTTTTCAACCGCCCGTCATCGAAGCCGAACGCCTCGGACTTGCGATATTGCAGGTAAAGCTCGCCATCATCGGCCTTGCCGAGCGCAGCGACAGTCAGCGCCTGCGCCTCCGCCGGATCGAGCTGGCCATCATGATAGAGAAAGGCGCGGGGGTCTGTCGGACTGGTCATTCCGACAATATAGGCGGCTTACAGGCCTGCGCCATCCCCGTGATCGCGCAAGGTCGACGGATCGACACCATCGGCGGGGCCACCGATCAGGACGAAACGCCGGTCGCAATAGCCGCAATCGACATAGCCGCTCTCATCGATTTCGAGGAAAACGCGCGGATGGCCGAGGCTGGCACCGCCGGGAATATCCGACGCGCCATCGCAATGATTGCGGGTGTGGGTGACACGGACGATTTCGGGCGGAGCGATCATGGCGACGCGCATAGCAGCGGTGTCGCGCGTGAACAATCCTCCCCGGCACGGGGAGGATTGAGCTTGGCGCGTGGCGCGCGTAGGGCGAAGCCATGACCGAGGCCGCTATCTCCATCGCGAACCTGTGCAAGACCTATAAGGGCGGCAAGCGCGCGCTCGACGGGGTCTCGTTCGATGTACCGCGTGGGACAATCTTCGGCCTGCTCGGCCCCAATGGTGCGGGCAAATCGACGCTCATCAACATCCTGGCCGGCCTCGTTAACAAGACCAGCGGCAGCGCCTCGATCTGGGGCTTCGATATCGACCAACACCCGCGCAACGCCAAGGTTTCGATCGGCATCGTCAACCAGGAAATCCTGTTCGACCCGTTCTTCTCGCCGTTCGAGACGCTGGAGATCCAGGCCGGGCTGTACGGCGTGCCCAAGGCGAAGCGGCGCTCGATGGAATTGCTGCGCGCGGTGCATCTCGAGGACAAGGCCAATGCCTATGCGCGCACGCTGTCGGGCGGGATGAAACGGCGGCTGATGGTCGCCAAGGCCATGGTCCACAGCCCGCCCGTGCTGGTGCTGGACGAGCCGACGGCCGGCGTCGATATCGAATTGCGCCAGCAGCTCTGGGCCTATGTCCGCTCGCTCAACGATGCGGGGATCACGGTGGTGCTGACGACGCATTATCTCGAGGAAGCCGAACAATTGTGCGACCGCATCGCCATCATCAACCATGGCAAGGTCATCGCCAACGAGCCGACGCGCGAATTGCTGGCAAAGGCGACCGAGAAGCTGGTCGAGGTGACCGTCGACCGCGACGTTGCCGCACTGCCAACGGCGGCATGTTTCCAGAAGATCGCACTCAAGGGCACGCGCACGCTCGCCATCACCTATGCCAAGGACCAGGTGAATGCGGGCCAGGTGCTCGCTGCGGTGCAGGCCGATGGTTACGGCATCGTCGATGTCTCGACGCGCGAAGCCGATCTGGAGGACGTGTTCCTAAACCTTACGCGGGCATCGAACGCCGCCTAATATCCTTGTCTTCCCGTTCGGTTCGAGCGTAGTCGAGAACCCTGCGGGCCACCGCGACAGGTGTCTCGACTGCGCTCGACACGAACGGATCCGCTTTTGCCCCAGACCAACACCTCGGACGTGCTCATCATCGGCTCGGGTGCAGCCGGGCTCACCGCAGCGCTCAACCTCGCCGATCGTTTCAAGGTTACTGTACTCGCCAAGGGGCGGCTCGACGAAGGCTCGACCGCCTGGGCGCAAGGCGGCATCGCGGCCGTGCTGGAAGAAGGCGACACCTTCGAAAGCCATATCGAAGACACGATGATCGCGGGTGCCGGGCTGAACAACCGTGCGACCGTCGAAATGGTGGTCGAACGCGCGCCCGCTGCGATCGCGCGGCTACGCGAACTCGGCGTGCCCTTTGCGACCGAAAGCGAAGAGAATGGCGGGGCGCTGCATTTGACGCGCGAGGGCGGCCATTCGCACCGCCGCATCGTCCATGTCGCCGATGCGACCGGCTGGGCGGTGCAGGAAGCGCTGCAACGCGCCGCGACCGACCATCCCAACATCACGCTCGTCCCCGACATGGTCGCGATCGACCTTGCCACCAGTCGGCATGAGGAACGCTATTCGGGCGCGGGGCATGTGTGGGGCGTCTATGCCGTCAACCGCGCGACCGGTCGGGTCGAGCTGTACACCGCGCGCGCAACGATCCTCGCAACGGGCGGGGCAGGGCGCACCTATCTGTTTTCGACGGCACCGCGTGGCGCAACCGGGGATGGAATCGCCATGGCATGGCGCGCGGGGTGTCGTGTTTCCAACATGGAGATGATGCAGTTCCACCCGACCTGCCTCTACAATCTCGACGTCAAGAATTTCCTGATTACCGAGGCGGTGCGCGGCGAGGGCGGGCAATTGCTCATCCCCGATACCGGCTATCGCTTCATGCCCGATTTCGATCCGCGGCTGGAACTGGCCCCACGCGACATCGTCGCGCGCGCGATCGACCATGAAATCAAGCGCTTGGGGCTCGATTACGTTCATCTCGACATCAGCCATATGGGGCCGGAGTTCATCCACGAGCATTTCCCCAACATCCAGGAAAAGCTGCTCGGCCTCGGCATCGACATGACCACCGACCCGATCCCGGTGGTGCCCGCGCAGCATTACACCTGCGGCGGGGTGGTGGTGGATCTCGACGGTCGCACCGATCTTCCCGGCCTCTATGCCGCGGGCGAATGCAGCGAGAGCGGGCTGCACGGCGCCAACCGGCTTGCCTCCAACAGCCTGCTCGAATGTTTCGTGTTCGGCGAAGCGTGCGCCCAGCATATCAGCGAGCATTGGGACGATTTGCCCCCGCCGCCGGCGATCCGCCCGTGGGACGAAAGCCGCGTCGAGGATTCGGACGAGGAAGTCGTCATCAAGCAGAACTGGACCGAAATCCGCCGCTTCATGTGGAATTATGTCGGGATCGTGCGCACCACCAAGCGGCTGGAACGCGCGCAGCACCGCATCCGCATGCTGACCGACGAGGTCAACGATTATTACGGCCACTTCCGCGTCACGCCCGACCTGATCGAGTTGCGCAACCTGCTGCAGACCGCGGAACTGATCGTGCGTTCGGCGCTGCACCGCAAGGAATCGCGCGGGCTGCATTATACGCTGGATTATCCAAATATGCTGCCCGAAGCGCTCGACACCATTTTGGTGCCCTGAAATCAACGGTCTGGCCGGTTCCCGCTAAAAGCTCGTCTCATCCTGTGGTACAGGCGATTCATCGCACGGTTGCCGCGAAAGGATTCCTCAACCCTATTGTTGCCCTATCATGGGATGTGGGGCTCGGGAGAGAGGGTCTTTCTCGGGACATTGGGGCAAGTAAACGGTGACGCGCATTCTTCCGTATCGATTCCCAAAACCGGCGGCGGCAATGGTGCTTACGGCTGCCCTGTGCGCCTGCGGTCACGATGCCAATGTCCATGTCGCGCGCCTCGCCGCCGCTCCGCCGCTCGCTCCGCTGCCGAGCTCTACGGTGACGGTCCCCATCGCGCCGCGGCCCGTCGCGCCGCCTTCCGCGCTCGTCGCCAATGTCGCGGCGCTGGTGCGGGGCTTTGACGGACGCGTTGGCGTCGCAGTGCGCAGCATCGAGGAAGGCTGGGCGGTCGACACCGGCGGCGAGCAACGCCTGCCGCAGCAAAGCGTCAGCAAATTGTGGGTCGCGATGACCGTGCTCGATTACCGCGATGCCGGGCGCTTGAAACTCGAAGATCCGATCACGCTGACCCGCGACGATCTCACCGTCTTCCATCAGCCGATCGCGGCGCTGATCAAGGGTGAGCAGGGCTATCAGACCACCGTCGGCGAATTGTTGCAACGCGCGCTGACGATGAGCGACAACACCGCCAACGACCGCTTGTTGCGCTATGTCGGCGGGCCCAATGCGGTGCGCGATTTCCTCCAGCGCAAGCGGCTGGGCGACATTCGCTTCGGCCCGGGCGAGCGCCTGCTGCAAAGCCAGACCGCCGGGTTGGTATGGAAACCCGATTTCGCCTTCGGCAACGCCTTTGCGCTCGCCCGCGCGCGTCTCCCGCGCACCGACCGCATCGCCGCCTATGAACGCTATGTTTCCGATCCGCCCGACGGTGCGGCCCCCCGCGCCATTGCGGAGGCACTGGCGCGGCTGAAGCGCGGGGACCTGTTGTCGCGCAGCTCGACCGAGTATCTTCTGGCCACGATGGAATCCTCGCATACCGGCAAGCAGCGCCTGCGCGGCGCGGTGCCAGCCGGGTGGACCTTCGGCCACAAGACCGGCACGGGCCAGGATCTCGCCGGACGCACTGCCGGCTATAACGATGTCGGCCTGCTGATCGCCCCCGATGGCCGCAGCTACGCGATCGCAGTGATGATCGGCGATACGCCCAAGCCGATTCCCGCCCGCCAGGCGCTGATGCAGGCGGTGGTGGCGAGCGTCGTGGCGAATCACGGATAGCCGACACGAAAGCGGGGCTTTGTCCTTGCGAAAGCTTGGGCTATCCACCCGCAATGCCGCATCTCTATCTTGTCGATGGCTCGGGGTATATCTTCCGCGCCTATCACCGCCTCCCGCCGCTCACCAACATTCATGGCGAGCCGGTCGGTGCCGTTTACGGCTATACCACGATGCTGTGGAAACTGGCCGATGAACTGCACAAGGCCGATGGGCCGACGCACATGGCGGTCATCCTCGACAAGTCGAGCAAGACCTTCCGCAACGATCTGTACGATCAATATAAGGCGCACCGCCCGCCCGCGCCCGAGGATCTGGTCCCGCAATTCCCGATGATTCGCGATGCCACGCGCGCTTTCTCGCTGCCGTGTATCGAGACCGAGGGGCTGGAGGCCGACGATATCATCGCCTGCTACGCCAAAGCCGCGCTGGCGCAGGGCTGGGCGGTGACGATCGTCTCCGCCGACAAGGATCTGATGCAGTTGATCGAGCCTGGACTCGATCTGTACGACACGATGAACAACCGCCGCCTTGGCGCGGAGCATGTCCGCGAGAAGTTCGGCGTCGAACCCGCGCAATTGGGCGACGTGCTCGCGCTTATGGGCGACAGCGTCGACAACGTCCCCGGCGTCACCGGCGTAGGCCCCAAGACCGCGTCCAAGCTGATCGCCGAACATGGCGATCTCGAGGGCGTGCTCGCCGCCGCGCCGACGATGAAGGCCGGCAAATTGCGCGACAATCTGATCGCGCAGGCCGATAATGCGCGGCTGTCCAAGGTGCTGGTCACGCTCAAATGCGACGAACCGCTGCCGCAGCCGCTCGACGAGCTCGAATTGCAGGGCATTCCCGATGCGCCGTTGCGCGCGTTCCTGGAGCATCACGGCTTCAAGTCGCTCATCGCCAAATTGTCGGCCGTCGCCGATGCGCCGATTCCGGACCCCAAGGCGGTGCCGACCGAGCAGGACCCACCCTGCGATCATGATTCGTATGAGACCGTGGTCGACGAAACCGCGCTGGAGCGCTGGATCACCATCGCGCGCCACCAGGGCTGGATCGCGATCGACACCGAAACCACCGGAATCGATGCCACGCGCGCCGAACTGGTCGGAATCAGCATGGCGCTGCATCCCAATCTCGCTTGCTACGTACCTCTGGCACATGGCGGAAGCGGGCTCTTTGCGGAAAAACCGGTGCAGTTGAGCGCAGAGGTCGCGCTCGCCAAGTTGAAGCCGCTGTTCGAGGATCCGGGCGTGCTCAAGATCGGGCACAATCTGAAATACGATATGATCGTGCTCGGGCGGTTGGGCGTGAACGTCGCGCCCTTTGACGATACGATCCTGATGAGCTTCGATCTCGATGCCGGGCTGCACGGCCATAGCATGGACGAACTCGCCGCGACGCATCTCTCGCATAGCTGCATCGCCTTCAAGGACGTGGTCGGCGTCGGCAAGTCGCAACGCACCTTCAACGAGATCGATCTCGACGCAGCCACGCGCTACGCCGCCGAGGACGCCGATGTCACGCTCAGGCTGTGGCGGCGCTTCAAACCGCGCTTGCCCGCCGAGGGCGCAACGCGTGTCTATGAAATGGTCGACCGGCCGCTCGTCCCCGTCATCGCGCAGATGGAACGCCACGGCATCAAGGTCGATCGCGAGCGCCTCGCGCATTTGTCGGGCGAGTTTTCCGGACAGATCGGCGCGCTCGAAGTCGAGATCCATGCGCTCGCCGGTGGCCCGTTCACGATCGGCAGCCCAAAGCAATTGGGCGACGTGCTGTTCGAACGCATGGGCATCAAGGGTGGCCGCAAGGGCAAGTCGGGCGTCTATTCGACCGATGTCACCGAACTGGAACGCATCGCTGCCGACCGCGATTCCCCCGGCAAGGACATCGCCACCAAGGTGCTCGAATGGCGGCAATTGTCGAAGCTCAAATCGACCTATACCGATGCCCTGCAAGCGCAGATCAACCCGGCGACGGGGCGCGTGCATACGTCTTACAGCCTGACCGGCGCGCAGACCGGGCGCTTGTCCTCGACCGATCCCAATTTGCAGAACATCCCGATCCGCACCGAAATCGGCCGCCAGATCCGCGATGCCTTTGTGGCGGAACCGGGCAATGTCCTGCTCGCCGCCGATTATTCACAGATCGAGCTGCGGCTTGCCGCGCACATGGCCGATGTGCCCGCATTGCGCGAAGCCTTCGCCAGCGGGGCCGACATCCACAGCATGACCGCGCAGGAATTGTTCGGCGAGGTCAATCGCGACACGCGCGGCCGCGCCAAGACGATCAACTTCGCGATCCTTTACGGCATCAGCCGCTGGGGCCTGGCCGGTCGGCTGGATGTGACGGCGGACGAAGCACAGGCGATGATCGACCGCTATTTCGACCGCTTCCCCGGCATCCGCAACTATATCGCGCAGACCACCGAGAGCGTGCGCGAAACCGGCTACACCACCACCCTGTTCGGGCGGAAAACGCATTTCCCGCGCATCGCCTCCAAGGTGCAGCATGAGCGCCAGGGGGCCGAACGCGCCGCGATCAACGCCCCGATCCAAGGCACCTGCGCCGACATCATCAAGCGCGCGATGGTGCGGATGGGCCCGGCCTTACTCGAAGCTGGCCTGCCCGACGTGCAGATGCTGCTGCAGGTGCATGACGAACTGGTCTTCGAACTGCCCGAAGGCGATGTCGCCGCCGCCAAGCCGGTAATCGAACGCGTGATGGCAACCGCCGCCGAGCCCGCGGTGACGCTCAGCGTTCCGCTGGGCATCGAGATCGGCACCGGGCTCAGCTGGGGGGCCGCGCATTGAGCGCTCTCGCAGGCGTGACCGGCGGGCAAAGCACGGAAGAAATCGACGCGCTGGCCAAAGGTGGCCGCACCAACATCATCGGCTTCATGATGCGGCTGGTCGCGCGGCTGCCGTTCCTGTTCATCGCCGGCCGACTCTACGGCCCGGATACGCTCGGCACCTTTGCGCGTGCGGTGTTGTTCGTCGAGGTCGCGGCCTTGCTCGCTACCTTCGGGCTTAAGCGCGGGCTGGCGCAAGCGATCGCGGAGGCGGACGAGCGACCGCATGTCCAGATCGTATGGGATTGCCTGGTGGTCGCCGCAATCGCGTCGGGCCTCGCCAGCGCCGCGCTGATGCTGGTGCCCGAGCTGATGTATCACGGTAGCAGCCCGACTCTGCTCGAACGCCTGCTACCCTGCATCATCGTCGCCAGCGCGTGGTCCGACATCATGCTTGCCGGCCTCGCCTATCGCCGCAACGTTCAGGCGACGGTGACTGCGCGCGCGGTGATCGAACCGTGGACGATCTCGATCGCGGCGGGCGTGCTGTATCCAATCGCGCGGCATGACGGGCTGGTCATCGCCTATATGCTGTCGATGATCGCCGCGCTGGCGGCATCCGCCGTTCCGTTCGTGCGCAGTTACGGGCGACCGCATGGCTGGCGGCTGCACCCGGCACGCACCATCGCGCTGATCCGTCGCAATGCCCCGCTCGCCGGGGCCGATGCGCTGGAATGGGGTACGCGCAATGTCGATCGCTCGATCCTGTTCCTGATGTTCGAACCGCGCATCGTCGGCATTTACTGGATGGCGCAGCAGGTCGCCTCGATTCCGGGGAAGCTGAAGACCAGTTTCGACCCGATCCTGGGCCCGGTCATCACCACCAGTCTCGCGCGCGGCGACAATGCCGGCGTGGCCAGCCAGGTGCGGCAAGTCGGCTTCTGGATTCTGGCGGCGCAGACCGGCCTCGCGATGATGGGCTCCATTCCGGGCGAGGCGGTGATGGGGACGGTGGGCCCGCAATTCGTCGCGGGGACGGCGGCGCTCGCGTTCCTGCTGTTCGCGGAAGCGGCGGCCTCGACCGGGGCGGTGTGCGAATCCGCGCTCGTCTATATCGCGCGGCTGCAGAACATGGCGATTTCGATCGGGATGCTGCTGTTCCAGGTGGGCCTTAGCTTCGCGCTGATCTTCGGGATGCAATGGCTCGGCTGGCCGCTCGAATATCAGGCGGCGGGTCCGGCGATCGCGCTGTTCCTGTCGGTCGTGCTGACGTCGATTATCAAATCCAACTATCTGGCACATTTGCTCAAGGCGCGCGTCGCGGGCTGGCGCTGGCCGATGGCGTGGGCGGTGCTGGCGGCGGGGCTGGTCGGCGGAGCGTTCACCCTGCTGCCGCACCGTTTCGAATGGGCGGAGCTGCTGATCGGCGAACCCGCCATCGCCGGTGTCTATCTGTTCGTGCTATATCGCTTTGCGTTCGGTCCAGAGGACCGCGCCTTGTTCCGGCGGATGCCGGGGGCGGAAGCGGTCGCCGCCTGAACGGCGACCGCTTGATGCCGCCTCAGTGGCGGAAGTGGCGAACGCCGGTGAACACCATCGCGAGGCCCGCTGCATCGGCCGCTGCGATCACTTCATCGTCGCGGATCGATCCGCCCGGCTGAATCACGGCGGTCGCGCCCGCCTCGACTGCTGCCAGGAGACCGTCGGCAAACGGGAAGAAGGCATCCGATGCTACCGCCGAACCGATCGTGCGCGGAGTTGCCCAACCCGCCTTCTCGGCGGCGTCCTTCGCCTTCCATGCGGCGATGCGCGCGGATTCGAGGCGGTTCATTTGCCCCGCACCAATGCCCGCGGTGCTGCCGCCCTTGGCGTAGACGATGGCGTTGGACTTGACGTGCTTGGCGATGGTCCAGGCGAAACGGCAATCGGCCAGTTCCTCGGCGGTCGGCTGGCGCTTGGTCACGACCTGCAGCTCGGGGTTGCTCGCGCCATCGCGCGTCTGCACCAGCCAGCCGCCGGTGATCGCCTTGGCGAGCAGACCGGGCCGCGCCGGGTTGGGCAGGTCGCCGGTCAGCAGCAACCGCAAATTCTTCTTGGCGGCGAAGATCGCCAGCGCCTCTTCATCGGCATCGGGCGCGACCACCACTTCGGTGAAGATCCCCGAAATCGCGCGCGCCGTCGCCCCGTCCAGCGCCCGGTTAAGCGCGATGATTCCGCCAAAAGCCGAAACCGTGTCGCACGCGAAGGCGGCGGCATAGGCCTGTTCGAGCGTGGTGCCGGTAGCGACGCCACAGGGGTTGGCGTGCTTGACGATGACGCAGGTCGGCGCAGCCTCGCGGAATTCGCTGACCAGATCGAGCGCGGCATCGGCGTCGTTGAGGTTGTTGTAGCTGAGTTCCTTGCCCTGCACCTGGCGCGCCTGGCCGATGCCGCGCGCGTGCGGGCCGCTGGCGGTGTAGAACGCCGCCGACTGGTGCGGGTTCTCGCCATAGCGCAAGGCCTGCCCGCGCTTGAGCGTCAGGGGCAGCGTTTCGGGGAAGCGTTCGCCCTGGTCGGCAAAGGCGAACCACTGCGCGATCATCCCGTCATAGGCGGCGGTCGCGGCATAAGCTTTGGCGGCGAAGCGACGGCGATCGGCAAGCGTGGTGCTGCCTTGCGCGACCACCGCATAATCCGCCGGATCGGTGACGATCGCGACAAAGGCATGGTTCTTCGCGGCCGAACGCACCATCGACGGCCCGCCAATATCGATATTCTCGATGATCTCGTCGCGCTCGGCACCCTTGGCGACGGTCGCCTCGAACGGATAGAGATTGACCACGACGAGATCGATCGCGCCGATGCCATGCTCCTCCATCGACGCGACATGCGCGGCATCGTCGCGCACCGCGAGCAGCCCGCCATGCACCACCGGGTGCAGCGTCTTGACCCGGCCGTCCATCATTTCGGGGAAACCGGTCAGGTCCGAAATGTCCCGTACGGTGAGACCCGCTTCGCGCAGCGCCTTGGCGGTGCCACCGGTCGAAACGAGTTCGACGCCTGTCTCGGCGAGCGAACGGGCGAGATCAACGATACCGGTCTTGTCGGACACCGACAGCAGCGCGCGGCGAATGGAGATGGTGGTCATGGGGTGCTCCAGGGGATGGCTTTGCGCGTCCCTGCCCGCTCGCCTGCGAAGATTCAACCGGTGCGGTTTATCCCGCGCGCTTGAACGCCCAGCTTACACTCGCCCCACCCGCAGGCGATTCGCCGCTGATAACGAGCTGCATGGTCGCATGCGGGCGGCCATCGGCATCGATCCACACGCTTTCCTCGACCGCCAGTGTGCCGCCGCGACAGCGGAACTGCCACAATCCGCCACCGGGCAACCGTAACAGCGCGGCAAGTCCGTCGGCAGTCGGCGAAACCTGCGCGCCCACGCCCAGGTGAAAACGGACGGCGAAGCCGGTTGCCGCCAACTTGCGGCGCTTGGTCGCGGGGAGGAGCATGTCCTCGCCACGCAGCTCGCGCCCGTCGCTCGCCAGAATGAGCTGGCGGCGATGGAGAAACCCGAAGCGGCGGGCATAGCCATCATGGCTTGCCTCGACGCGGCTCAACCCCTCGCTCTCCTGCCGAGCGAGCTCGACCTCGGATACACCGCGCCCGAGCGTGCCATCGGCGTGGATTGCGGTCGAATTGCTGTCGCCAACGATCAGCGTCGAATGCGCCGCTGTAGTCCGCAACCCTTCGGCCAGCGCCGCCGGAAGCTGCACGACGCCCGCGCGCGCCCCGCCGCAATTGACGACGAGCCGATGCGGGCCATCGGACATTTCGAAGGCCAGCGTCGATGCACACCCGCCCTCGACCAAACGCGCGATCGGCGGGGGTGCACCGTCGAGAATGACGACGGTGGATCCGGCCGCCAAACGCTGATAGCCCCACTCGCGCGCTTGCCGCAGCGGACGCGTGCGTACGCCCGTTGCCGCGATGATCTGGTCGAGCGCCGCCGCCCCAACCGGCGCGCCCCCTTGCCAACTGCTGACATCGCGGTCGCCGTGGCAGACGCCGAGCAAGGCGGGAACCAGCGCCGCGATCGCGTTGGTGACACTCGTCGGCGCTTCAAGCCGTCGCGCGGCATAGACTTCGCGGAGTGCGGTCAACAGCATCAGCAGATCGACCTGTGCGGCGGGCGCGCGGGCGACATTGCCGCCATCTTCGAAAATCGATGCGGCCAGCGCCTTGGCAAGCGCGGCTTCGGTGGCACTGCGCCGCACATCGCCGCCCGGGATCAACAACCCGGCTGCGACCACGCCGCACATCGCCGCAACGCGCGGCGCGCCCGGCGCGGCCTTTTCCGCCCCGCGGTCGATATGCCGTGCTCCACGCGCCAGCGTATTGAGAACACGGCTGCGGTAGACGAGATCGGTCGATGACAGGATAAGCGGTGCGTGCGCGGTCCACAGCAGGATCCGCCGCCCCCACAGATCGGCGCGCCACGCCGGTTCGCTGACCGTGTCGGCATGGGCATCGAGCCAACGCCGCATCAGCGCCTCGGCAATGGGGATTCCCTGCGCGCGCGTGGCAACGGTCGAGAGATCGCGCAGCCAGGAAAAACCGTGCAGATACTCGGCAAAAGCCTTGGAAAAATCCGGCTTGGCCAAATCGAGCGCCGCGATCGCGCGCGATTCGCCACGAAAGCTCAGTCGACCGTCGAGCAACGCGTTGCCGCGCCGGGCATCGCCCAAAAAGGGATCGTCCGGCACGGCGATCAGCTTCAGCGGATGGCGGCCCTTCAACCGCATCCCGTGAATGGGCGTGCGCCAGGTCAGCCGATGAAAGCGTTCGGCCAGACGTTCGGCCAGCGACAACCCTTTGTCTCCCCCTTGGCGGATTAGCCGCTTGCCTTCGTCGATGCTGTCGCCCTGCACATTGGGGCCGGACTCGATCGGGGCTCCAAGGGGGGACAGCTCAACCATCTAGCCGCGCAGGCCCGCGATATTGGCGGCGTAGGCCGCGGGGCCGCCGCGGAAGGTCGCCGTCCCCGCGACCAGCGCATCGGCCCCGGCAGCAATCGCCCGGGGCGCGGTGACAAGATCGATGCCGCCATCGACCTCCAGATCGACAGCATAGCCGCCCTTGTCGATCATCTTGCGCACCGCCTCGATCTTGCGCAGCGAACTTTCGATGAACGCCTGCCCGCCAAAGCCGGGATTGACGCTCATGATGAGGACAAGGTCGACCTCTTCCAGCAGATAATCGAGCGCCTTGGCCGGGGTCTGCGGGGTCAGTACCACGCCGGGGCGCTTGCCCAGGCTGCGGATGTGCTGGAGGCTGCGATGCGTGTGCGGCCCCGCTTCGACATGGATGCTGATCGTATCCGCGCCCGCCTCGGCAAAGGCGTCCAGATAGGGATCGACCGGCGCAATCATCAAATGCACGTCGAGCGGCTTGGCGGTGTGCGGGCGGATCGCCTTCACCACCGCCGGACCGATCGAGATATTGGGCACGAAATGCCCGTCCATCACATCGACATGGATCCAGTCCGCGCCGGCAAGGTCGATCGCGCGGACTTCCTCGCCCAATTTGGCGAAATCGGCGGACAGGATCGACGGCGCGATACGGACAGGACGGTATGTCATAAGCCTTCAGCCTCTAGCATGGCCACGACGCCGGGCAAGCAAGGGATTATCCGGCGCGGCGCAGCCGTGCGATGAAAAAGCCGTCATTGCCGCCGGGATCGACCATGCCGGGAAGCGTGCGCACCCAACCGCCGGGATTGGGCACGATGCCAACCGGAAGCGCGTCCTGCGCAACGGGCTCGATCGCATAATCGCTGCGTGCGGCCAGAAAACGCTTCAACTGCGCCTCTCCCTCGGCCGGTTCAAGCGAACAGGTCGCGAAAACAAGCGTCCCGCCCGGCTTTACCCAATCGGCGGCACGGGCAAGCAATTTTGCCTGCAACGCGGCCAATTCGGTGATTTGCGAGGGACGGATGCGGTGCAGCACGTCCGGATGACGGCGAAAGATCCCCGTCGCGCTGCAGGGTGCGTCGAGCAGCACGGCATCTGCGGGAGCCGATGGCGACCACAAGAGCAGATCGGCCGCGATCACCTCTGCCGTCAGATGCGTGCGCTCCAGATTTTCGCGAAGTCGCGCCAGACGACTTTCCGAAGAATCAACCGAGGTGACGCTCCAGCCTGCGCTCGCGAGTTGCATCGTCTTGCCGCCGGGGGCGGCGCACAGGTCCAGCGCAACGCCGGGGCCACGCCCGAGCAAGCGCGCGGGCAGCGAAGCGGCGATATCCTGTACCCACCAACTTCCGTCCTCGAATCCCGGCAATTCGGGCACATGCGCCGAGGGCAGGCGCATATGGCCGGGCAGCAGCGACACGCCGCCCAGCGCCTCCGCCATCGCAGCCGTAGTGGCCGGATCGGCCAGCGTCAGGTCGAGCGGTGGCGGGGCTGCCATTGCGCGCTCGGCCGCCTCAATCCCGTCATCGCCCCAGGCGGCGTGCCACCGGATCGCCACCGGATCGGGCAGGGTCGGCTGTTCGGGAAGCTGGTCGCCACCGCGCATCAACGTGCCGAACACGCCGTGGACGAGCTTGCGCGGGCCGCCATCGACCAGCGGCAGCACGGTCGAGATCGCGGCGTGCGGCGGCGTGCCGAGCGACAAGGCCTGGACGAGCGCAATGCGCAGCGCAAAGCGCGCCTTGGCATCATCGGGCAGCCGCGTCTTGGTCGCCGAATCGATCAACGCGTCGAGATCGGGCAAGCGGCGCAGTACTTCGGCGGCGATGGCATGGGCCAGCGCCCGGTCGTCGGCACGCTCGATTCCCGCCGTTGCGCGCCCGATCGCCACCTCCAGCGGCAGGCCCTGGCGTAATACGGCATCGAGCAGGCGCAGTGCCGCGCGCCGCGCGGGAACACCCGGCGGATCGACCGGTTCGGGCTTGGGCATATAGCGGCGGGGCGGCGGAAGGGTCAAAAGCGGGGTCTCACAATCTTGCAGGCGCTGGGTTGAATTGGGCGGAAAGACCGCCGATGTCACGCGGGATACGGCATCATGCCGCCCCAAGGACACCTCCATGGCCCGCCGCCCGCCGCATGTGAAGCCACCTGCCTATCTCAGCGCGAACCCGCCGCTGCCGCAGCCCGAGCCGAAACCGGCGGCGATGGCCGGGCAAAGTGCGAAGGGCGACCCCGATGGCCTTGATCCCACCCGCTATGGCGATTGGGAGTCAAAGGGTATCGCGATCGACTTTTAGTAGCGGCTATTCCGGGCGTAGCGGGCGCGCGAGCAGCGCGCCCACCACGGCATGGACTTCGCGCCCGTCAAGCAGCGCGCACACCGCCTCCACCACCGGCATGTCGACGCCCGCTGCCGCCGCCGCATCGCGCAGCACTGGCGCGGTGAACGCGCCCTCTGCGACGGTCAGGCGATCGGCAAGCAGGTCCGCCGCGCACTTGCCCTGGCCCAATCCCATGCCGAGCGAGAAATTGCGCGAACTGGTCGACGAACAGGTCAGCACCAGATCGCCCAACCCCGACAGGCCGCTGAGCGTTTCCGCCCGCGCACCGCGCGCCAGGCCAAAGCGCGTCATCTCTGCAAAGCCGCGCGCGATCAGCGCGGCGCGTGCATTCTGGCCGAGCCCCGCGCCCTCGACCACGCCGCACGCGATCGCGAGCACATTCTTGACCGCCCCGCCAATCTCGGCACCGATCACATCGGTCGAGGCATAGGGGCGGAAGCTGGGACTAGCGAGCCGATCGGCCAGCGCCGCGCCGAGCGCAGCGTCGGCACAGGCCAGCGTGACTGCGGTCGGCTGCCCCGCCGCTACTTCATGCGCAAAGGTCGGGCCGGACAGCACTGCAATCGGCGCTTCAGGATGGAGCTGTTGCGCCACTTCGCCGACCAGAAACTGCGTCCCCGCCTCAATCCCCTTGGCGCACAGCACCAGCGGCGTCGTGCCGACCGGGGTTTCGGCCAACACCGCGCGGACGTGCTGCGCGGGCGCGACGACCAGCAACGCATCGCACGCCGCGAGATCCCCAAGCGCGCCGGTCGCCCGGATCGAGGGCGGCAGCGCAATGCCTGCGAGAAAGCGGCTATTCTCGTGCGTCTGGTTGATCGAAGCGACCACGTCGGGCTCGCGCGCCCATAGCAAGACAGGATCACCGCCGCGCGCGGCAACCTGTGCCAACGCGGTGCCCCAGGCCCCGCCGCCAATGACGCCGATCTTCATGCCTTCACCCCCGCGCCGCGCACCGCTTCGGCCCCCGGATCGAGCGGCCAGCGCGGCCGCGCGGCAATGTCGAGCGGGTCGGTCAAACCTTTGGCAAAGCGCTCCGCCCCGGCCCAGCCGATCATCGCGGCATTGTCGGTACACAGCCACAAAGGCGGCGCGACGAAGCGCAGGCCGTTGGTGTCCGCCAGCCCGCTGAGTGCCGCCCGCACCGCGCCATTCGCCGCAACCCCGCCCGCGACCACCAGCGCCGTCGCCCCCGCGGCACGATCAAGCGCGCGCGCGGTGCGATCGAGCAGGCAATCGATCACCGCTGCCTGGAACGAGGCGGCCAAATCCTCGACGCTCCATGTCTTGGCGTCGTGTGCGCGCACCACCGCACTTTTCAGGCCCGCGAAGGAGAAATGCGGCTCGGCGGAGCCCTTCAGCGGGCGTGGCAATGGCACGATCGGCCGCCCCAAAGCCGCTGCGGCCTCGACCGCCGGGCCACCGGGAAAGCCCAGCCCCAACACCTTGGCGGTCTTGTCGAACGCTTCCCCAGCCGCATCGTCGATCGTGGTGGCGAGGCGGCGATAGCGCGCAACGCCTTCGACCAGCAGCAACTGGCAATGCCCGCCCGACACCAACAGCAAGAGATAGGGGAAAGCGAGATCGGGATCGGCCAGGCGCGGTGACAGGGCGTGGCCTTCGAGATGGTTGACCGCGATCAGCGGCTTGCCCGCCGCATGCGCCAGCGCCTTGCCCGTGACCAGCCCGACCATCACCCCACCGATCAGGCCCGGCCCGGCGGTTGCCGCAATCGCATCGACATCGGCCAGCGTTACCCCGGCATCGGCCAATGCGGCTTCGACCAGCGGGGCCAGCACTTCGACATGCGCGCGCGCCGCGATTTCGGGCACCACCCCGCCAAACGGCCGGTGCGCTGCCTCCTGTCCCGCCAGGCGGTGAGCGAGGACGCGCCGGTCAGACGAGATCACCGCGGCGGCGGTTTCGTCACAGCTCGATTCAAGACCAAGGATCAGTGCCATGCCCCGCCCCCTAGCGTGTTGCGCGGCGCTTGTCGAAATCGGGTGGTTTCGCCAAGAGGGGTATCACGAAACCAGAGGACCCGCGTGACCCATCCGCAATTCAGACTCGGCACGCGCGGATCGCCGCTTGCGCTCGTCCAGGCCAATATGGTGCGCGACACGCTGGCCCGGGCGCATGGCTGGACCGCCGATGCGATCGAGATCGTTCCGATCAAGACCACGGGCGACCGCGTGCAGAATGTCGCGCTCGCCGAAATCGGCGGCAAGGCACTGTGGACCAAGGAACTCGACCGCGCATTGCTGTCGGGTGAGATCGATTGCGCGGTGCATTCGATGAAGGATGTCGAGACGATCCGCCCCGCCGACATTGCCATCGCGGCGATGCTGCCGCGTGCCGATGTCCGCGACCGGCTGATCGGGGCCGAAAGCATCGCCGCACTGCGCCGGGGCGCGGTGATCGGCACCAGCTCGCCACGCCGAGTCGCACAATTGCGACGGATACGCCCCGATCTGGCGACCGTGCTGTTTCGCGGAAATGTCGATACGCGCCTGGCCAAGGTCGCGGCGGGTGCCGTCGATGCCTCCATGCTGGCGGCAGCAGGGCTCGACCGGCTTGGCCGCCCCGATGTCGGTGTCGCCATCGCGATTGACATCATGCTGCCCGCGCCCGCGCAAGGCGCGGTCGGGATCGAGGCGCGGGCGAGCGACACGCGGATGCTCGGCTGGCTCGCCGCAATCGATGATGCAGCGACGCACTGCTGTGTGCTGGTCGAACGCGCCTTGCTCGCCGCATTGCAGGCCGATTGCCATTCGCCGGTCGCTGCGCTGGCGACACGCGACGGCGACACCATCCGCCTGCGCGCCGAATTGTTCGCCGAGGATGGCAGCGCACACGTTTCGGGCGAAGCTTGCGCGGCCGTTGGCGATGCCACGCTCGCCGCGCGGCTGGCGGCCGATTTGCTGGCGCGGGCTCCGGCGTCGGTACGGCGGCTGTTCGCGGCGTGACCACACTGGCGGTGTTGCGGCCCGAGCCGGGCAATGCCGCCACCGTCGCCCGCGCACAGGCCGCCGGGTTCGCAACACTATCACTCCCGCTGTTCGCGGTGGGCGCGCTTCCCTGGGATGTCTCCGATCCCACACTCTACGATTCGCTCATTCTGACCAGCGCCAACGCGCTTCGGCTCGGCGGGCCCGGGCTCGAAGCGCTGCGGGAACTCCCCGTGCTGGCGGTCGGGCCGCATACGGCGGCGGCGGCACGCGCGGCGGGTTTTGACGTCATTGCGACCGGTGACGGCAACGCCGCCGACATAGCGGCCATCGCCACCGCGCACGGGCTTGCCAACGCCTTGCACCTCACCGGTCGCGATCGCACGCTGGAGCGGGGCGGAGCCGTTGCGGCGGTGGTGCCCGTCTATGAAAGCGTCACCATCCCCGTCGATGATTCAGCGCTTCGCGCGCTCGCCGGAACCACCGCGTTGTTGCATTCGGCACGCGCCGCGCGCCGACTGGCGGGGCTGCTCGAACATCTGGGGATGGATCGCGCGGCCCTGGACATCGCCGCCTTCAGCCCGGCAATCGCCACCGCCGCCGGGCGCGGTTGGCGCGCGCTCGCCATCGCGGCGACGCCGGACGATGCAGCCTTGTTCGCTGCGGTGGAGGCGCGCGGCGGCACGACGAGCCGTTGACCGCCCGCGTCATGGCCCCGATAAGGCAGCTATGGACGACACACCGCCTCCCGTCCCCGAAACCGCGCCCGCTCGTTTCGATTCGCCGCAGGTCGAGCCGGTCGCGGCGCGTACCGTGCCGCCCTTCGTGCCGCCCCCGCGGGTCGCGACGTCGGACGGCCTCGGCTGGCGGCGGGCGATCGCGCTCGGGCTGATCGCGTTCCTGATCGGGGCGAGCGCCACCGCTTTCGTCATCTTGCGCCTCGTCCGGGGCGGCGACACCAAGCCGGTCGCCACCGTCACGCTACCGGTTGGCAGCAACGGACAAGCGCCGGTCGTAATCGTGCCGAGCAAGACCAACGCCCCGGTCCCGACGATCGACCTTGCCGCCTTGTCCAGCCGCGAAGCCGAACTGGCCGACAAGATCGGCGATCTGGAAGCACGGTCGGGAACGATCGATCGCGATGCACGGCGCGCCTCTGGCTATGCGACGCGGAGCGAGGGGTTGATGGTCGCCTTCGCCGCTCGCCGTGCGCTCGACCGCGGGCTCAATCTGGGGTTTCTCGAGGATCAGTTGCGCGAACGCTTCGGTAGCGTGCAGCCTGCGGCGATCGCCACCATCGTGCAAGCCGCGCGCGAACCGGTGACGCTGGAGGATCTGCGCATCGGGCTCGACGGGGTTGCGCCCGAGCTCATGACCGGGATGGCCAGCACCGGCTGGTGGCAAAGCCTGAAACGCGAACTCAGCAATCTGGTGGTCGTGCGCAAGGCGGGAACACCTTCGCCGCTGCCGGTCGATCGCGTCGCGCGCGCGCGCCGTTTGCTGGATGCCGGGCAGGTCGAGGCGGCCCTCGCCGAAGTTTCGCGCACACCCGGTGCCCCGCGGGCGGAGCGCTGGACGAGCGCAGCACGGCGTTACATCGCAGCGCGTCGCGCACTCGACACGATCGAAAGTGCGGCGCTTTTTGCCCCGAGTGTCAATGCCGCGCCCGCTATAGCCGTCGCGCCCGCGCCAGCACCGGCGGTTCGGACCGCACAGGGCGCGGCTGCACCCGGCGGCGCAACGCCACAGCCGGAGTCGCCCCCCCAGCCGCGCTAGCCGTCGATCCGTTGGATCAGTGCCATCGCCCCGGCCGGCGCGCGCACCTTTGCGCCGTTGATGAAGAACACGAAGGTATCGCGGGGGACTTCGGGCGCGGGCTCGGCAAAACGCACCAGGGGATCGGGTGCCTCGCCCCGGGCCCAGCCGCGCGCCACATCGGCCCAGCGATCCAGCGCTGCAGGCGCATAGCCGGTGGGTTCTTCCTCCACTGCGGCTTCGAGCCGGGCATAGACAAAATCGCCGCTGACATCGGCAATCGCGGGATAGTCCGCCGAATCGGCATAGACAATCGCCACACCGGCGGCCCGCGCCAGCGCGACGAATTCGGGAACCTGGAAACTGGCGTGTCGAACCTGCACCGCGTGACGTAACGCGACCCCATCTTGGTGCTGCGGCAGCAGCTTGAGGAAGGCCCCGAAATCATCGGGATCGAACTGCTTGGTTGCCATAAACTGCCATAGGATCGGCCCCAACCGATCTCCGAGCTCGACAATCCCTTGCCCCGTGAAGCGAGCGATCGACTCGCCTGCTTCGGCCAGGACCTTGCGGTTGGTGCAATAGCGCGAGGCCTTCAGCGCGAACACAAAACCGTCCGGCACCGCCTTTGCCCAGGAAGCGAACGTCGCGGGCTTTTGCGACGAATAATAGGTCCCGTTGACCTCGATCGCGGTCAGCCGTGCCGCCGCATATTCAAGTTCGCGCTTGATCGGCCATTTATCGGGGAAAAACACCCCGCGCCACGGCTCATAGGTCCAGCCGCCAATGCCGATTCGGATTTTGCCTGTGGTCATGGGGCCGAAGCTAAACCACACGCGCATCGCGTGCCACCGCCGCGATGCCGGTATCTACGGGACTGCGAAGGTTGGAAATCCTGGCTTTGCGGCCGCTGTCACGGCGCGGACTG
This sequence comes from Sphingomonas sp. PSPC2-2, assembly GCF_049897725.1. Taxonomy (NCBI): domain Bacteria; kingdom Pseudomonadati; phylum Pseudomonadota; class Alphaproteobacteria; order Sphingomonadales; family Sphingomonadaceae; genus Sphingomonas; species Sphingomonas sp. PSPC2-2. The sequence continues at coordinate 27,678 of NZ_JAFCWU010000014.1, forward strand.
GTCGGCGAGTGGACGATCTCCGTTTCGGGGCCGCCGATCTCCATCAATCGTCATGAGCGTCCAACAGCGCGCGCAGTCGATCGGCATCCGCTGGCGTGGCGGGGTTGTATATGATCATCCCGAGTTCGGGCCGCCCTTCGACCGCGAAGGACGAGAATTCCATGGCAAGCAGCCCCGCCTCTGGGTGATGGATGCGCTTTACCCCCTCGCCGTGCGCCACCACATCATTGTCTTGCCACAGGGCCTCGAACTGCGGGCTCACGCGACACAATTCACTGACCAGCCTGGTTACTGCCGCGCTGTTATTGGCACCGGCACGCGCTACGTCCGCGCGAAAGGCACCGACAACGAAGCGGGCGACGCCGTCCCAATCCGCGTTTCGGAGGCGGACCTGATCGCTCCCGAACATCAGGCGGAGGATGTTGCGGTCTTCGCGCGGCAGCTTGGCGTAATCGGTCAGCAGCAGCGCCGCCGCCCGGTTCCACCCGACAACATCCCACATTGCTGTTTTGACGATCGCGGGGCTCAGCACCATCCCGTCCAGCACGCGTTGCAGCCGGGGGGAGATCCCGTCGACGGCCTGGTAACGCGCCTCCGGCGGGCGGCCGAGGCCCAGCATGTAGAGGTGCTCGCGCTCCGGCTCGGTCAGCATCAGCCCTTTGGCAATGCGGTCCAGTACGTCGGCTGATGGCGCGCCACCGCGCCCCTGCTCCAGCCAAGTGTACCATGTCGGGCTGATGTTCGCGCGGCTGGCAACTTCCTCGCGGCGCAGCCCCGGCGTACGCCGTCGACTGCTGTCGAACCCTAATGCCACAGGGTCAAGGCGGGTGCGGCGGTCGCGAAGATAGGCTCCGAGCAGGTTGGGCGTTTCGCCGGCCATGATCGATCCTGTTACGGGTTATACCATGATAACGTCACTACTTTAACAGGTTCTCCTGGGTCGCGATATGCCGCCCCGGCACAAGGAGACTATTTTATGCGCGTGTTCCTGACCGGCGCGACCGGGTTCATCGGCTCGCACGTCATTCCCAAACTCTTGGATCGCGGCCATCAGGTGCTCGGTCTCACCCGTTCCGAGGCCGGTGCCAGGCACCTCGAAGCGGTCGGCGTCGAAGTCCACCGTGGCGACCTCGAACAGCCCGAGACGCTCGCCCGCGGCGCTGCGGCGGCCGATGCCGTGATCCATTGCGCGTTCGATCACAATTTCCAGACATTTTTCGAGAATACCAAGAAGGACCAACGCAACATCGCCGCGATGGGCGAGGCGCTGGAGGGGACGCAGAAGCCGATCCTGATTACCTCGGGCGTTGGCATCGGCACGCCGCTCAACGGCGGCCCGGCGACCGAGGACGTGCTAAACCCGCGCCACGCCAATCCGCGTATCGCGACCGAGCTTGCTGGCGCGGCGCTGATCGCGCGACGCATCGATGTCCGCACCATCCGGCTGCCGCAGGTCCACGACACTAGCAGGGCCGGACTGATCACGCCGCTGATCGCCGAGGCCCGCCGGTCCGGTGCGATCGCGTATCTGGGCGAGGGCAAGACCCGCTGGTCTGCCGCGCACGTCAGCGACGTCGCCGAGCTTTACGTCCTGGCACTGGAGAAGGGCGAGCCGGGCGCGCGCTACAATGCGTCGGTGGAGGAGGGCGTCACGGCGCGCGCCATCGCTGAAGCGATCGGGAAGGGAAGCGGGCTGCCGGTCCGCTCGATCGCGGCCGACGAAGTCGAACGCTATTTTGGCTGGATGGCCCCCTTCGCAGCGCTCGACATGGTCGCGTCGAACGCCTGGACGCGCGCGCGGCTGGGATGGGAGCCGACGGGACCCGATCTGCTCACCGACCTCGCCGCAATGGACTATTCGGCGCTCGCCTAGGCCGCATCCACCGCTGTTGCGGGCCATGCCCGTGCCACCACGACCGCCGAAAACCGCAAATATCGAACCTGAACGGACAGCGTTACCGGTGAAGCGCCCGGGCACCTCCGCGTGCCTTCGACCTTATCGTGTCTGACTGCTCGAATACGGTCGATCTGCAGGTTGAGCCGCCCACGCCGTGTTTGGCTTCGATTGCATAGTGAACCGCAACTCTCCGCCCGCCATGATCTGGTCGTGACGCAGATAGGCGCGGGTTATGGGGACACCGTTCAAGCTGACGGATCGGACAAACGGATGGCTGTCGTCGAGCCCGTCCGCCACGATGGTGAGGCGCTTACCGTTAGGCAGCGTTAAAGTCGCCCGATCGACGAACGGCCGACCAATCACATATTCGAGGCTGCCTGGCGTCACCGGGTAGAAGCCCAGCGCCGTGAAGACCAGCCATGCCGACATTTGCCCGAGGTCGTCATTGCCGGACAGACCGTCGGGGGTCGGATGATATTGGCTCTCGACGATCTGTTTCAGCCGCGCCTGGGTACGCCACGGCGCGCCAGCATAGCTGTAAAGATAGGCGACGTGATGGCTCGGCTCATTGCCGTGGATGTACTGGCCGATCAGCCCGGCGATATCCTCGGCGTGGCTGTAATCCAGCTTCGAAGTGTCGTAATCGAACATCGCATCGAGCTTGGCAATCGTCGCGCCATCGCCGCCGAGCGCGGTCGTCAACGCCGCCTGGTCCTGCGGTACGAACCAGCTATATTGCCAGGCGTTGCCTTCGGTATAATCCGATCCGTAATTGATGGCGGTCGGGTCGAACGGGGTGCGGAAGCTGCCGTCCGCCTTGCGCGCGCGAACGAAACCGGTTCTTCCATCGAAGCTGTTGCGCCAGTTGTGCGCGCGCTTCTCGAAGGTCGCGGCGACGTCGCTGCGCCCCATCGCGCGTGCCATGCGGGCGATGGTCCAATCGTCATAGGCATATTCGACGGTCTTCGAGGCGGCTTCTGGCTCGCGGTCGATCGGTACGTAGCCAAGCTTCATATAGTCGCCGAGACCGCCGTAGGGGGCATAGGTCGCACTCGCCACCATCGCGGCGAGCGCGGCGTTTGCATCGAACCCGCGAATCCCTTTCAGATAGGCATCCGCGATAACCGGAGCGGCATGATAGCCGATCATGGTCCAGGTCTCGCGTCCCTGGAACTGCCATACCGGCAGGATGCCATCGGGGCTGTTCTCGCGGCTCGCAACGAGCGAGCGCACCACGTCGTTCGTGGTGCTGGCCGGTTGCACCAATGTCAGCAGGGGGTGTTCGGCGCGGAACGTATCCCATAGCGAGAAGGTCGAGCGGAAAGTATAACCGGTTGCGCGATGCACTTGGTTGTCGGGCCCGCGATACCGGCCGTCGGCATCTCCAGCCACCGAAGGGGCTAGCAGGCTGTGATACAACGCCGTGGCAACGCTCTTCTGCATCGCGACGGGTGCTGCGATCTCGAGGACGTCGAGCGCTGCGCGCCAGGCTGCGGTGGTGCGGGCGTGCACGGCATCAAAATCGCCGGGTTCGCTGGCGAGATTGGCAACCGCACCCGCCTCATCGACCGATGAAATCGCGATCTTCACCTCGAGTGGACGCGTGAGTGCGCCGAAATCGAGCCGCGCGACGAGCGCGCGGCCCGATCGTTCCGCGACGGCGTCGGTTCTTCGCCCCGGGCCCTGGAATCCGCGGTAAGCGACGTCCTTCTCGGTGCTAATGAAGGCGTGCCCGGCGAGCGGGGTTGAGAAGTGCATCGCGAAATATAGTTTGCGGTCCGGTGCCCATCCGCGCGTCTCCCGCGCGCCGACCAGCGTCCCGTCCGGCATCAGCCGAAGCGAGGCCCACAAGACCTTGCCCGGATAATTGTAGAGCGATGACCGCAGATCCAGCACCAGATGCGCGGCCTTGCCCGGGGCGAAGGTGTACCGATGCACCCCGATCCGCGTGCCCGCGGTCATCTCGGCTCGCACGGCTGGATCGGTCAGGGTCACGGCGTAATAGCCCGGGGTGGCCACCTCGCTTGCATGATTGAAACGCGATCGATAGCCCGACCCCGGCTTGGCCACGTCGCCGGGCTCGAGCGGGACAGCATCGCCCGACGTCGGCATCACCAGGAAATCGCCGAGATCGGAATGCCCTGCGCCCGAGAAATGGGTCGCTGAAAAGCCTTCGATGGTCGGGTCGGAATAGCGATATCCCGCCGCCCATTTATAGCTGTCGCGGATGACATGGCCGGTATCGGTATCGGGGCTCAGCTGCACCATGCCAAACGGTGCCGCAGCCCCGGGGAAGGTATGCCCTTCACCACCCGTCCCGATCATCGGATCGACGTGGTCGAAGGTGGATTGTGCGCCAAGCGGCGCGGCGGCGAGCGCAGCGATCAAAATCAGCGGCAGGTGTATACGGGCAATCCTCATAGCACGCTTAGAGCATTGCTGCGCGTTCGGCGGAAGGCCGCGCATCGGACCGTATCAACGGATGTCGCTTCCGGGAGCGTCAAAAATGGCGGCAGGCAAAAAGCAGGTAGCTCAACCTTGGGCCCGGCTGGGTCGATCGGAAGATCGAACGCCGCACACCGCCAGACTTCAAATTCGCGTCAGCCCCCGTCGGGACATAGGAGAAGGCCCGCGATCGGTGCGACTCCAAGGGGATTTCAGGTTTTGGTGCCGGAGCAATTCACGCTGTGAACTGCCGATTCGGAAGACTGGAGCGGGCGAAGGGATTCGAACCCTCGACCCCAACCTTGGCAAGGTTGTGCTCTACCCCTGAGCTACGCCCGCTCTGGCGTTACGGCCCAATCAGTCGCTGACTGGGCGGGTAAGGCGGCGGGCTCTAACAGCGACATGCGGACTCGGCAACCCCCTTATCGCAGCAAAGTGCATTCCCTGCCCCAATCATGCGAAAAGGGTTGGCTTCGCGGCCTGAGCAACCACATAAGGCCGGGCACACTGGATTGGAGCGACACTTGGCTACCCTGGGTATGAGCAGCGCCGAACGCGAAGCGGTGGAAAGCTTCCGCCGCGACGTCGTCGAACCGTCGATGACCAAATTGGTGATCATCGATTTCTGGGCGGAATGGTGCGGGCCGTGCAAGGCGCTGACGCCGCTGCTCGAAAAGGTTGCTGCCGCTTATGCCGACAAGGGTGTGGTGCTGGCCAAGATCGACACCGACAAGAATCAGTTCATCGCCGCGCAATTCCAGATCAAGTCGATCCCGACCGTCTATGCCATGTTCCAGGGGCAATTGGTCGCGGACCTGACACCCGCGCGCAGCGAGACGCAGTTGCGCACCATGCTCGACCAGATCTTGAAGCAGCTGCCGATCGAAAGCACCGAGGCAAGCCTGGAAGCCGAACTCGAACCGCTGATCGCGATGGGCGAGCAGGTATTGGTCGAGGGCGATGCCGCGCGTGCCGTCAGCGTATTCACACAGCTCGCCGAAATGGCCCCCGAGCATCCGGCCGTTCTTTCGGGAATGGTGCGCGCGCTGGTTGCCGACAAGCAGACCGATGCCGCCGAAGCGGCGATCGCGGCGTTGCCCGAAGAGATAGCCAAGCTGCCCGAGATTGAGCGCGCGCGCAGTGCGCTGGCGCTGGCCCGCGAGGCCAAGCCGGTCGATGATCTGGCTGGGCTTGCCGCCGAAGTCGCTGCCAATCCGCAGGATTTCGACAAGCGTTTTGCCCTGGCCGGTGGCCAGATGGCAGCGGGTGACCGCGACGGGGCTGCGGCCACGCTGCTGGCGATGATCGCCGATGACCGCAGCTGGAACGAGGGTGCCGCGCGGACGCAGTTGCTCAAGCTGTTCGAGGTGGTCGGACTCGAAGATCCGTGGGTGTCGGCGCAGCGGCGCAAGCTGTCGGCAATCCTGTTCGGGTGACGACGACGCGGCTCTCGATCTTCCCGCTGGCAGGGGCATTGCTCTTCCCGAGGATGCATTTGCCGTTGCACATCTTCGAGCCGCGCTATCGCGCGATGATTTCCGACGCCATGGCGCGCGACCGGCGAATCGGCATGGTGCAGCCGCGACCCACCCTCCCCGCGAACGCCGCCAATCGCGTCGAACGGCCCGCGCTGTTCGACATTGGCTGCGTCGGCAAGATCGCCGAGTTCGAGGCAAGCGAGGACGGACGCTACAACCTCATCCTCGAAGGGCTGTCGCTGTTCCGGATCGTGCGCGAGCTGGATGTGGCCACGGCTTTCCGCCAGGTCGAGGCCGAACTGATCGCTGGCCCTGCCAGCCCCGAAATGCTTTCGCTGTCGCGCCGCTCCGCGCTGGAAAGCGAATCGCGCACCTTTGCCGATGCGCAGGGCTATGCGGTCGATTGGGACGCGGTAGCGCGGCTCGACGACGAATCGCTGGTCAACGGGATCGCGCAGATCGCCCCGTTCGACGTCGCGGCAAAGCAGGCGTTGCTGGAAGCCGGCGGTATCGAGAACCGCGCCGAACTGATCATCCAGCTCATGCAGTTCTTCGGGCGGCATGACGGCGAGGATTCGGTGACGCTGCAATAGAGGCAAGCGCAATGAGCAAGGCCAAGCGCAAGGGCCGCCTCGGCGGCGCGGCGATGATGATCGGGATGTTCTTCGCCACGCTGTTCGACCCGAAAAAGGCGGCAGCGGTGGAACATGTCGCTACGCAGCGACGGATTGGCAACGAGGACGCGCGTATCGCAGCGACAGCCAGTGCGCCGCCTGCCGCCGGGGAAAATGTGCGCAACTGACCACGGCTCTGCGGGCTACCGGTGGACGCGCGACCCCAATCAACGCAGCGACCTGCGCCGCCGCTCGCGGCTAAACCGTCATTCCCTGCAGCAGCTTGGGTACGTCGCCGCTCTCGCCGCGCGCTTCGGCGATGAAGCGGCGCTTTAGCGGGGGCATGTGCTGCACGGCCGACAAGCCGAAACGCCGCACCGCGTTGGCGGTCTTGCCCGGCACGCCGAACAGCCGCGTGAGCCCATCGGTTGCCGCCGCCACCATGAAGGTGTCGAGGCTGCGCCAACGATCATAGCGTGCGAGCAACTGCGGATCGCCGAGGTCGAGCCCGGTGCGCTTGCCCTCGACCAGCACTTCGACCAGCGTCGCCACGTCGCGGAAACCGACATTGACACCCTGGCCCGCGATCGGGTGGATGCCGTGCGCCGCGTCACCGACCAGCGCCAGCCGGTTCGACACGATCTTCGCGGCATGGTGAAAGCCGAGCGGATAGCTCATCCGTTTGCCAAGCGGCCCGAGCGCGCCGAGAAACCCGCCGATACGCTTGTCCGCCTCGGCCAGCCAACCGCGGTCGGACAGCTTCATCATCCCCGGGGCCTGATCGCGCGTCACCGACCAGACGATGCACGAGCGGTGGCCCTGTTCATCATCGTTGAGTGGCAGGATTGCGAACGGACCATCGGGATAGAAGATCTCGAAGGCGATGTTCTCATGGGGGTGTTCATGGTGCAGCGACGTGACGATCGCAGCATTGTCATACGTCCAGCGTGCGACACGCAGGCCCGCCGCCTCGCGCGTCGGTGAATTGCGACCTTCTGCCGCGATCAGCAGCGGCGCGGTGATGACCGCGCCCGAATCGAGCGTGACGGTAACGCCGTGTTCGCCGCGATCGACCGCGACTGCCCGAGTCTTCATCCGTACGTCCACCCTGGGCGCGGCCGATGCCGCTTCGAACAACGCCGCGCGCAGCCGTCGATTCTCGACCATATGCCCAAGCGCATCCTCGCCCGCATCCGGCTCGAAATCGAGCGCACCGGGCTCCAGCCCATCGCTGACGCGAATCCCCTGGATCGGGCAGGCAAAAGCAGCAAGACGATCGGCCACACCGATCGCACCGAGCATCCGCCACGGCGCACCGGCAATCGCCGAAGCGCGGCCGTCAAAGCCGGCGGCAAGGATCACCTCCGGATCGGCGATGTCGATGATGATGGCGCTGAGCCCGTGCCGATCGAGCGCCACGGCGAGCGCGCTGCCGACGAGCCCGCCGCCGAGAATGATGACGTCTGCTTGGTTCATAGCCCGCTGTAGCGCTTCGGCGGGGGCGTGCCAACGGCTTCGCCCCACCGCTCCAGCCTTGACGCAAGCCCGCGCGCGCGCGATGATTCCTGGGGACAGACAGCGAACATTTGGGATTTGGAAAGCATGGCGAGCCGCGCGCAGCCACCGTTGTGGCGTGAAACCGTCCGGGCCGGCGCGGTGCGCAGCGGCGCGTTGATCGCTGCGATCGCGCTGGTGACGTTGGTGGTGGTGATCGTGATTGCGCTGGCGAGCTATCATGCCAGCGATCCGTCGCTCAATACGGCTTCGGCCGGCCCGGCGCGCAACTGGTTGGGGCGCGGCGGGGCTTTGGTCGCCGACGGAGCCTTCTGGTTGCTGGGTCCGGGAATCGCGCTGTTGCTACCGACGCTGCTGCTGATTGCTTTGCGGCTGTGGCGCGACGTGCCCGTTGGGCGTTGGCGGCGGATATTGCTCACCGCAGCGGGCGGCATCGCGTTGCTCGGCTCCGCATTCGCGCTGGTGTCCGGCGCGGCGGTGGGGTGGTTGCCGGCCGGGTGGGGCGGGATCCTCGGCCTTGCCGTGTCGGACCTGCTCCGCGCCGCGATTGCGCTGATCGGGAATAGCGAGGCGGTGCTGTGGACGACGCGCGGTGCGGCCGCGATTGTCGGCCTCTGCGGGCTGGCGCTATGGGCCTATAGCTTCACCATCGACATGGCCGAACGACCGGCCCGCGCGCCACGCGAGCCGAAGCGACTGACCGACCGGCGCGGCGCAGCGGAGATCGAACCCGAGCGATTCGTGCCCGAATCGCCGCGCAAATTGTCGATGCCGCGTGCGGTGGCGACCCCCGATGTCCGACCGGGTCCGGTCATTTCCGAACGGCAAATGACGCCGGTCACCACCGCCAAGCCGCGCGAAAAGCAGACGTCGATGGACTTCGGCGACAAGTCGCATTTGCCTTCGGTCGATCTGCTCAAGCCGACTCCACCCTCGGTCGGTGGCCCGATCGACAAGGTTGCGCTCGACCGCAATGCGCGATTGCTGGAGACGGTGCTGAGCGATTTCCACGTCAAGGGATCGATCATCAATGTGCGACCGGGCCCAGTGGTGACGATGTACGAACTGGAACCGGCGGCCGGCATCAAGGCGAGCCGCGTCATTCAGCTCGCCGACGATATCGCGCGCAACATGTCGGCGGTGTCGGCACGCGTGGCTACCATTCCCGGGCGCACCGTAATCGGTATCGAGTTGCCCAATGCGCGGCGCGAGACGGTGGGCCTGCGCGAACTCATCGATTCGCTCGACGATCAGCCGGGCGCGCTGTCGCTGGTGCTGGGCAAGAATATCGCGGGCGATCCCGTCATCGCCGATCTCGCCCCGATGCCGCATTTGCTCGTTGCGGGTACGACGGGTTCGGGCAAGTCGGTCGGGCTCAACTGCATGATCCTGTCGCTGCTCTATCGGCTCAAGCCGGAAGAGTGCCGGATGATCATGATCGATCCCAAGATGCTCGAACTGAGCATGTATGAGGACATTCCGCACCTCTACGCACCCGTCGTGACCGACCCGGCCAAGGCGGTGCGCGCGCTCAAATGGACGGTCGAGCAGATGGAGGACCGCTATCGGCAAATGTCCTCGCTCGGCGTGCGCAGCCTCGCCAGCTTCAACGACAAGGTGCGCGCGGCCAAGGCCAAGGGCCAGCCGCTCGGGCGCAAGGTGCAGACCGGCTATGAACCCGTCACCGGCGCGCCGATCTATGAAGAGGAAACGCTCGATTATCAGGTGCTGCCGCAGATCGTGGTGATTGTCGACGAACTGGCCGACCTGATGATGACCGCGGGCAAAGAGGTCGAATTTCTGATCCAGCGCCTGGCGCAAAAGGCGCGCGCGGCCGGCATTCACCTCATCATGGCAACGCAGCGCCCGTCGGTCGACGTCATCACCGGTGTGATCAAGGCAAATCTGCCGACGCGAATCAGCTTCCACGTCACCTCCAAAATCGATTCGCGCACCATTTTGGGCGAGCAGGGGGCCGAACAGCTGCTCGGCAAGGGCGACATGCTGTATATGCCCGGCGGAAAAGGCATCGTGCGCGTGCACGGGCCCTTCGTATCCGATGACGAAGTGCGCGCGGTAGCCGATCACTGGCGCGCGCAAGGGCGGCCCGACTATAACACGGCGGTGACCGAAGAGCCGGAGGACGGCTTCGCGCTCGACGGCGCGCCGATCGGCGAAGATTCGGCCGAGGACCAGCAATATCGCGCGGCGGTGCAGTTGGTGGTGGAGAGCCAAAAAGCCTCGACCTCGTGGCTGCAACGCCAGTTACGCGTTGGCTATAACAGCGCCGCGCGGCTGATCGAGCGGATGGAGAAGGACAATATCGTCGGTCGCCCCGATCATGTCGGCCGCCGCGAAGTGCTGCGCGACCGCGACGGTCATCCCGTCTAAGGCTGCGGTTCAGAGCGGGTTCAAGCCGGTGGCGCTGTATAGCGGCCGATCAGGAGATATGTGTGTTCAACCAGTTCAAACCTGCTTTCGCTTTGCTCGCAGTCCCCGCGCTGGTGGCGGCCGCCCGGGTCGGCGACCTGGCACAAGTGCAAAATCATCTACGCGCAGTCGAAAGCATGACGGCGACCTTCACCCAGACGGACCGATCGGGGAAGGTGCTGACTGGCGTGCTGACGCTGAAGAAGCCCGGCAAGATCCGCTTTCAATATGAAAAAGGCGTGCCGATCCTGATCGTCAGCGACGGAAAATCCTTGTGGTTCCTCGATTATTCGGTCGCCCAAAAGCAACGCTGGCCGATCGCCGGTTCCCCGCTTGGCATCCTGCTCGATCCCTCGCGCGATATGAGCAAGATCGCTTCCGTGGTCACGACGGACAATCCCAATGTGATCGCCGTGGACGCAGCCGACCCCAAGCATCCGGAATATGGCCGGATCAGCCTGGTGTTCGCGCGCAATCCGACTGCGCCGGGCGGATTGATGTTGCAGGGCTGGGTCGCGCTCGATTCGCAGAACAATCGTACGACCATCCGGCTGTCGAACCAGCGGTTCAACGCGCCCGTCGCCGACAATGCCTTTCAGTGGCGCGATCCTGTGCGCCCGACCGGGAAAAAATAGTTTCATTCATATTGGCGACAGGTTGCCGCGCATAAAGACGGTTTCGCGGATGAGGACGTTCGGGATTTCCCCCTGTTACCCGAACCTTCGCTTCCCGCCTGCGTGACGAACGCTAGGTCGGCCCTCGCTCCATGCCCCCGGAGCGAGGGCCTTTCCATGTCCGGGGCGGCCACCGCTGGCGTGGCAGGCATGGCCTCGCTAGAGCAGGATGATGACCGCTTTGCTCAAGATCGCATCCTGGAACATCAACTCGGTACGGTTCCGCATCGAGATTGTTGAGAAATTCCTGCGCGAATCCGCGCCCGATATCCTGTGCCTGCAGGAAACCAAGGTGATCGACCAGGACTTCCCGACCGCTTCGTTCCGCGCGCTCGGCTATCGTCATATCGTGCTGCATGGGCAGCGGATGCACCACGGCGTCGCCATTCTGTCCAAGGTGCCGCTGGTCGAGGATGACCGGTTCGACTGGCAAGCCAACCGCGAGGCGCGTCATGTCGGGGTACGGCTCGAATCGGGCATGCGGATCGAGAATGTCTATGTCCCGGCCGGCGGCGACGTGCCCGATCGCGAAGTGAACCCCAAATTCGGCCAAAAGCTCGATTTTCTGGAGCGGATGACACTTTGGTCCGAATCGCTTGCCGTGCCGACGCTGCTGGTTGGGGATCTCAACATCGCGCCACTGGAATCCGACGTGTGGAGCCACAAGCAATTGCTGAACGTCGTCAGCCATACACCGATCGAGGTCGCCGCGCTTGACCGGCTCAAGGCGTCCAACAGCTGGGTCGATCTCGGGCGGCATTTTTTCCCGGCACCTGCGCGCCTTCATACCTGGTGGAGCTATCGTTCGGCCGATTGGACGGTCAACGATCGCGGTCGGCGGCTGGACCATATGTGGGCGACGGCAGATGTTGCCGCGACCGCGCGGCGTCACCATGTCTTCGAAGAATGCCGTAGCTGGCTGAAACCTTCCGACCACGTCCCCATCATGACCGAGTTCGACGTTTGAGCGATCCCCACAAGACAGCGCTTGCCATTGATGCCTTACGCCGTGGCTGGCCGATAGCCCTTGCCGGGGCCGACGGCACGTTGGCGCTGCTGCCGATCGAAACCGCCGACCCTGCGCGGCTCGCCGCGTTCGATCCGGGCGGGGTGGCGAGCATCTTGCTCTCCGCCGGACGCGCGGCGACCCTGACGCTCGCCAATCAGCGCGAGGCAGCCGCCCCCGATTCGCCCGTGCTGATCGAACGCGCGCCATGGCTCGATTTCGCGACCGCAACCGCGCTGGCGGACCCGCAATTTGACCTGCAAGTCCCTATGAAGGGACCGTTTCGCGCGCACTGTCTGGTCGAACGCGATGCGGGCGCGGCGGCGCTGCGCCTCGCGCGCATTGCAGGGATGCTACCGGCCTTCTTCGTGTTGCCGGGCGAATCGGCAGCGCTGGTGCTTACGCCGGGCGACATCGACGCCCATGAAAATGCCGCGCGCCTGACGATCGCGACGCGCGCGCATTTGCCCGTAGTCGGCGCGGAGGATGCCGAGATCGTCGCCTTTCGGACGCCCGAAATGCCGGGCGAACATATCGCGCTGCTGATTGGCAAACCCGATGGTCGCCCCCCGCTCGTGCGGCTGCACAGCGAATGCCTGACCGGCGACATGCTCGGCAGCCTGAAATGCGATTGCGGGCCGCAGCTCCATGCCGCGATCGATGCTGTCGCGGCGAGTGGCTGGGGCATGATCCTTTATCTGCGCCAGGAAGGGCGCGGCATCGGCCTGATCAACAAATTGCGGGCTTATGCGCTGCAGGATCAGGGGTTCGATACCGTCGATGCCAATACGCGGCTGGGCTTTGCTGTCGATTCGCGCAATTTCGCGGTGGCGGCGCGAATGCTCGACTTGCTGGGCCATCGGTCAGTGCGGCTGCTGACCAACAACCCGCAAAAGGTCGCGCAACTCGAAGCGGCCGGAATCGCGGTGGTCGAGCGCGTGCCGCACATCCTGCCCGCCAACCCGCATAACGAACGGTATCTGGCGACCAAGCGCGACCGCACCGGCCACCAATTTTAGGCGATCAGCGCGGCAATGTCGTCGAAGGTCTCGGCCACGTCATGGACGCCGATCGAGCGCAATTTGGCGGCATGATCGGGGCCGCAATGCGTCGCACCGACAAACCCGATGACATGCGCGCCCGAAGCGACGGCGCCGGTGGCACCGACGGGCGAATCCTCGACGATCACCGCCCGCGCAATGTCGATGCCGAGCGCCGTGGCGGCGTGGAGATAGATATCGGGCGCGGGCTTGCCACGGATGACATGCTCCTTGCCCGAGAAGATCCGGTCGCCAAACACGTCGCGCAGACCAATATGCTCAAGGTGCCGCGTGATCCACGCGGTCGTGCTCGACGAGGCGATCGCCTTGGGCAAGGCGTCGGGCAGGCCAAGCACGAACTTGACCGCACCTTCGACCGCATCGACGCCCTCATGCATCGCGCGTTGATCCTCGATTCGGCGCGCGGCGTGAAAGTCTTCCGGCAGCGACCGGCCGATCCAGTTCTCGACCGCGCCGATGAACGACGCCCCCGACAATCCCATGAAATTGGCGAAGGAATCCGCAGGCGTCGTAGGATGGCCGATGCTCGTCAGATAGGCCGCGATCTGGCGATTGCCGACCGCTTCGCTTTCGATCAGGACGCCGTCGAAATCAAAAATGATGCCATCGAAGGTCATGCACGCGCTCCAAACAAGGCGCTGCCAATGCGAACATGCGTCGCCCCCAGCATCACCGCCGTCTCATAATCCCCCGACATGCCCATGCTGAGACCGTCGAGGTCGTGATCGCGCGCGAGCTTGGCAAGCAACGCGAAATAGGGCGCAGCCTCGGTGTCGGCCGGCGGCACCGCCATCAGGCCGCCGATCGGCAAATCCACCGCGCGCGCCGCCTCGAGCACGGCGGGGAGCTCGTCAATCGCGCAACCACCCTTTTGCGCTTCGTCCCCGATATTGACCTGGAGAAAGCAGGTCGGGCGGCGACTCTGCCGCTCCATCGCGCGGGCGAGTGCGGTGATGAGGGAAGGGCGGTCGACCGAATGGATCGCGTCGAACAGCGCGACTGCATCCTCGGCCTTGTTCGATTGCAATTGCCCAACCAGATGCAGCGTAATATCCGGGAATGACTCGCGTAGCGCGGGCCATTTGTCCTGCGCTTCCTGTACGCGATTCTCGCCAAAAACGCGCTGTCCCGCCGCCAGCAAAGGCGCGATTTCGGCGGCGGATTTGGTCTTCGAAATCGCGATCAGCGTCACGCCCTCGGGATTACGGTCGGCAAGCGCGGCGGCGCGGGCGATCGTCGCCTGGACACTGGCTAGCGCGGAAGCGGGTGTGGTGGTGGGGTCGTCGTTGGCCATTGGCGGCGCTATAGGCGGCGACATGGCTGTTCGTCACCCCATAAGCGCTCGCGCACTCCCCACACTGTGGCTGATGACCGACGAACGGATGGGCGAGGGCTTATGGGCGGCGCTGGCGGCGCTGCCCCGCGGGAGCGGGGTTGTCTTTCGCCACTTCGCGACACCGGAGGCAGCGCGGATCGCCACGTTCAACCGCATCGCAAAACTCGCACGGCGACGCGGCCTGGTGTTGGTGAAGCCTGGAGGGGACCGGCAGCCGGTCCGGCTGGGTGCTGCCCATTCGGTGCGGGAAGGAATGGCGGCGCGGCGCGCCGGAGCCGATGCTGTTCTGGTGTCGCCCGTCTATCCGACGCGAACCCATCCGGGAGCCCGCGCCCTGGGGCCAATACGCGCGGCGCAGATTGCGCGCGCTGTCGGCCTTCCCGCAATTGCGCTTGGCGGCGTGACGGCACACCGATTCCGTCTTCTGAAAAGACTCGGTTTCGCGGGTTGGGCGGCTATTGACGGGCTGACTCCCCGCAGTGCCGCCACCGATTAGAAGCGGAAGGCGGTTCCGATATACACCGCCTGGCTGTCGCGGCGGCCGGTATCGGTGTTCGGCTGGGTGATCAAACGCTCGCGCTCGTCTTTATAGCGCACGCCTGCCGTCACATCGAGGCGACGCGTCAGCGAATAGGAACCGCCGACGTCGATCGAGTAAGCCGGTGCGTCTTCGATCAGCTTGGGCGCGCCCGCGAGCGGACGATCGGCACCCGCCTTCACGCGACCGGTGAAGCGATTGCCCGTGTAGCTGACCCCGACTTCGGCTGCTTCGCGACCACCCGGCAGCCCCGCCAAATCGACCTTGGACACATCGCCCGACAGTGCAAAGCGCTTCCACCCGACCGCGACGCCGAGATTATAAGCGATCGGCGTAAGGTTGACCGTCGCAGCGGGAACAGGCGCGCTGCGATCGACCACCGTGGTTCCACGCGCCGACCGTGCACGAATTGCGATCGTTACCGCATGCGAGCCGTCTCGTCGGCCATCCGATGGTGTGAAACGAAAACCGCTCGTATCGAGACCGCCGCGCGCGAACAAAGCCGCGAGCCTAGGATCCGCTGAAGCCGGCGTGAAAGAGCCGATTCCCCGCACCGCAAGTGCGTTGCGCTTGGGCGCAGGTCGCGTGCCAGGCATGTCGCTAGCGCCAACTGCCGGAGCCACAGCGATGCCGAGGGCGACTAGCGCTCCCGCAGCAATCCCGGACATCCAACGAGCAGAAAACACGCAAAGCCCCTTATCAGTACCTTATTGGTACCGTCATGTGTCATTGCGCCTATCACGATTCAATTCCGCACCGCCACTATCTTGACTCATTTTCTCAAGACAGTGTCTCGAAGGACACACACGGCGCACGCACCCGGAGGCGCTGGATGTGTCGCTTGCGGCATGCGCGAGACATTCTATAGATACCGACGTCCCCCAACACCCAGTTTTGTTCAGGAACCGCCGATGACCCGCCGCCCACGCACCGCGATCGTGGTTTCGTTCGCTCTTGCCGCCTCTTTGTCGCTGGGGGCCTGCGCCCATAAGCGTGCCCGGCCGCAAAGCGCCGATCTCGCCGCTTCGAAAGTGACCACGATCGGCGTCAACGCCTATCTGTGGCGTGCCAGCCTCGACACGCTGAGCTTCATGCCGCTGCTGCAGACCGATTCCAACGGTGGGGTGATCGTGACCGACTGGTATATCAACCCGGCAGCCCCCGCCGAGCGGATCAAGGTTACGGTAACGATCCTCGACCAGGACCTTCGCGCCGATGGCCTTCGCGTCGCCGCGCTGCGCCAGGTCAATCAAGGTGGCCAGTGGGTCGCGGCCCCGGTCGAAGCCTCCACGGTGCAGAAGCTGGAAGATATCATCCTGACCAAAGCGCGTGACCTGCGCCGCGCTGCCGTAGCCCAGTAGGATCCCCGTTCTCATGGCGTCACGCTTCAACGCGCTGAAAGCGGACGCGGCATGGCAGAAGGTGTGGGACGACGCCCGCACCTTCGCCGCACGCGACGATTCGCCCAAGCCGCGCTCCTATGTTCTTGAAATGTTTCCGTATCCTTCGGGGCGGATCCATATGGGCCACGTCCGCAACTATACGATGGGCGACGTGCTGGCGCGCTACCGCCGGATGACGGGGATGGAAGTGCTCCACCCGATGGGGTGGGACGCCTTCGGCATGCCGGCCGAGAACGCCGCGATGGAAAAGGGCGTTCACCCGGGCGGCTGGACGCGCGACAATATCGCCACGATGAAGGCACAGCTCAAACGGCTTGGCTTCGCGCTCGACTGGACCCGCGAGCTGGCGACCTGCGAGCCGGACTATTACGGCCACGAACAAGCGCTGTTCCTCGACCTGTTCGCGCACGGGCTGGTCTATCGCAAAGAAAGCTCGGTCAACTGGGATCCGGTCGACATGACCGTGCTCGCCAACGAGCAAGTGATTGACGGGCGCGGCTGGCGATCCGGCGCGTTGGTCGAGCGGCGCAAGCTGTCGCAATGGTTCCTGAAGATCACCGATTTTGCCGACGAGCTGCTCGAGGGCCTGGGATCGCTCGAGCATTGGCCCGACAAGGTCAAGCTGATGCAGGAAAACTGGATCGGCCGCAGCCAGGGGCTGCAATTCCGTTTTGCACTGTCCGATGGCGGTGCGGTCGAGGTCTTCACCACACGCCCCGACACGATTTTCGGGGCAAGCTTCGTCGCGGTCGCCGCCGACCATCCGATTGCGCAAGTGCTGGCCGAGCGGAACCCGGCAGCCGCCGACTTCATCGCCTTGTGCAAACGCGGCGGCACAACTGCGGCGGAGCTCGAAACGCAGGAAAAGCTCGGCTTCGATACCGAGCTGACCGCAGCGCACCCGTTCGACCCGACGATCCAACTGCCCGTCTACATCGCCAATTTCGTGTTGATGGACTATGGGACGGGGGCCGTGTTCGGCGTTCCCGCGCACGATCAGCGCGACATGGACTTCGCGCGGAAATACCATTTGCCGGTCCGCCGCGTCGTGTCCGATGGCGAGGAAACCGATCCGGTCTTCGTCGGCGACAGCGCGTATACCGGGCCCGGCACGCTGGTAAATTCGCACTTTCTTGATGGCATGGACATTGAGGAAGCCAAACGCGCGGTGATCCAGCGCGCCGAAGGAGAGGGCTGGGGGACCGGCTCGACCGTGTTCCGCCTGCGCGACTGGGGTGTCAGCCGCCAGCGCTATTGGGGCACACCGATCCCGATCATTCACTGCGATGCCTGTGGCGCGGTGCCGGTGCCCAAGGATCAGTTGCCGGTGATCCTGCCCGAAGACGTGACATTCGACATTCCCGGCAATCCGCTCGATCGCCACCCGACATGGAAGCACGTGGCTTGCCCATCGTGCGGCGCGGCCGCACGGCGCGAAACCGACACGCTCGACACCTTCGTCGATTCGTCTTGGTATTTCATCCGCTTCGCCAGTCAGCCCAAGGATAAGCCGTTCGATCGCGCCGTCGCCGAGCAATGGCTGCCCGTCGCGCAATATATTGGCGGCGTCGAGCATGCGATCCTGCATCTGCTCTATGCCCGCTTCTGGACGCGCGCGCTGCGCCATATCGGCATGCTCGACATTGCCGAGCCCTTTGCCGGGCTGTTCACCCAGGGCATGGTGACGCACGAAACCTATAGCCGCCAGATCACCGAGCTCGGCAGCGACGGCGTGGATTCGATCACCAAGTCGCGCTGGCTTTCGCTGGACGAGATCGAGAAGCACGGCGACGGCTATATCGAGCGCCTGACCGGCGAAACCGTAACGGTCGGCCGCGTCGAGAAGATGTCGAAGTCGAAGAAGAACACCGTCGACCCGACCGGCATCGTCGATCAATATGGGGCGGACGCCACGCGCTGGTTCATGCTGTCGGATTCGCCGCCAGAGCGGGATTTGCCGTGGAGCGAATCCGGGATCGAAGGATCGTGGCGCTTTATCCAGCGGCTGTGGCGGCTGTTCGACGGCGAGCGCAGCGGGCTCGAGACCGGTACCGACAATATCGCGCTCGAGCGCAAGCTGCATCAGACCATCGCGGGCATTGCCATCGATATCGAAGCGCTCGCGTTCAACAAGGCCGTCGCCAAGCTGTATGAACTGGTCAATGCGATCGAACGCGCCGAAGCGTCGGCGTCGCGCGATACCGCGATCGATACGCTCATGCGCCTGATCGCGCCAATGGCCCCGCATCTGGCCGAGGAAGCATGGTCCGCCGCAGGCAAGCCCGGCCTCATCGCCGACGCCCCCTGGCCGACCGTAGACGCCGCGCTATTGATCGAAGACGAAGTCACGGTCGCGGTACAAATCAATGGTAAGCTGCGCGATACGCTCGTGCTGGCCAAGGGCTTGGCACGCGAAGAGATTGAGGCAGCAGCGCTGTCTTCGGAAAAGATCGTCCGCATCCTTGACGGCAAACCGCCGCGAAAGGTGATCGTCGTGCCAGACCGCCTTGTGAACATCGTCGCATGAGGCTTGCCCTCGCCCTTGTAACCGCCGGTTTCGCTCTGTCGGGATGTGGGTTGCACCCGCTCTATTCGGGTGGAAGCTCCGGCACGGTTGCGATCACGCTGGCACAGGTCGATGTCGCGCCGATCGAGGGCAAAGCTGGATGGCTCATGGCCAACGCCTTGCGCGATCGTCTGCACTCGGCCGCTACCCCGCACTATCGGCTCGAGGTCAAACTGGACGACAAGATCGTTGGGCTTGGCGTTCGCCGCGACGACAGCATTTCGCGCGAACGCCGCACCTTGCGCGCGCGCTATCAACTTATCGATCTAAGCAATGGTGCGGTGCTGCTGGATGCGGCGTCCGGCTCGGATGCCGGAATCGACGTGGTCAATTCCGAATATGCCACGATCGCGGCGGAGAACACCGCGCTGGAGCGGCTTTCCGGCATCGTTGCGGATCAAATCATCGCGCGCGTCGCCACCTATGTGCAGCGAACCTCGCCTGAAAAGCCCTGATCCGATGGATAGGGCCCGCATATGAAGGCCAATCTCAACCAATTGACTCGCGCCATCGATGCGGTGGCGGCCAATCCCGATATCCGCCTGTACCTGCTGCACGGCCCTGACGAAGCCGGAGCACGCGACGTGGCGGCCCGCCTTGGTCGGATCATGGGGCCCGATGCCGAGCGGGTGGATCTTGAACCGGGGATGCTAAAGACCAATCCCGGTCGACTGGCCGACGAAGCCGCGTCCATGTCCCTTTTCGGAACCGCGCGGTACATCCGCGTCGCTGGGGCAGGGGAAGACTGCGTTGAGGCATGCACCCTGTTGCTGTCCGCCGAACGGGCGGGCAATCCCGTCGTCATGATCGCCCCCACAGTGAAGGGGTCGTCCGCCCTGGTGAAACTTGCGACCGCCAGTCCACGCGCGATGGCCTGCGTCTTTTATGTCCCGGAGGCGGGGGAGGCCGACAAGATTGCCGCTAGCATTGCGCGCGAGCAGGGGCTGCGGACGACGGGCGGAACCGCCGCCCGCATCGCGCTCGCGGCCGGGGGGGACCGCGCGGTGATGACGCGCGAGCTTGAAAAAATCGCTCTATATCTGGATGCCGCACCGGAACGCCCTCGCGAAATCGACGATGCTACACTCGATGCGATCGGTGCCGATCTAGGGGATTCGGAAATTTCGCGCGCCATCGACGCCGCGATCGATGGGGGGCCGGATCGCCTGGCGGACGAACTCGGCCGCTTGAGGGTTGCCGGGGTTTCGCCGATTCCGCTCCTCCGCCAATTGGCACGACGCCTGATGACACTTGCCGAGCTGCGCGCCGAGATCGACGGCGGGGCGAGCGTCAACGCCGTCATCGAGCGCGTATTCTTTCGCGAACGCGCCACCACCGCGCGCGCTCTGCACATCTGGTCTGCACCGAAGATCAGCGAAGCGATCGATCGAGTCCGCCGCGCCGAACGCGCGACGATGGCGACGGCAAATGCAGGTGCGGTCCTAGCCGATTCGGCGATGGTCGCCGTCGCACGGATGGCTGCGCGCCAGCGCGGGTAAGCGGCGGGCGTTAAATCCGCTCGCCCGTGAGCCGCTGGCACACCATATCGAGCTGATCGAGCGTCGAGTAGGACAGCACCAGCGTGCCGCCTTTCGCACCATAGGTCACGCGTACCGAGAGGCCGAGCAGATCGGCAAGCTGATGCTCCAGCGCTGCAAGATCCGGATCGCGTCCACCGCTTTCGGTGCTCTGGCTTCGCGGTGCAGGCTTCGCCGCCCGTGCCAGTCGCTCGGTGTCGCGTACCGACAGACCGCGCGCGACGACCTGATCGGCCAGTGCCTCGACATCGGCCGCCCCGATGAGGGCGCGGGCGTGGCCCATCGTCAGCGTACCGGTGACAACGCGTTCCTGGATCGGCGTCGGCAGTTCTAACAATCGCAGCAAATTGGCAATATGGCTACGCGACTTGTTGACCAGCTTGCCCAGCGCTTCCTGGGTGTGACCAAAGTCTTCGATCAGCCGATGATAAGCCTCGGCCTCCTCGATCGCGTTGAGGTCCTGCCGCTGAATATTTTCGACCAGCGCAACTTCGAGCGTCTCGGTATCGTCGAATGCCCGAACGATCACGGGCACTTCGTGCAACCGCGCCCGCTGCGCCGCGCGCCAGCGGCGCTCACCCGCGACAATCTGGTATCCCGTCCCGTGCGGTCGCACGACGATGGGCTGCAGCACCCCGCGTTGCGCAATCGACTGCGCCAATTCCTCAAGCGCAGCTTCATCGAAATGCCGGCGCGGCTGGCCCGGATGCGGCGTCAATGACCCCACCGGAAGCGAACGGATACCGGGCGATGTTTCCTTATTCCCGCCAACCGGCTCCTCGCGGGCCAGATCGCCCATCAATGCGTTGAGACCGCGGCCAAGGCCGGAGCGCGGCTTCGGGCGAGCCTGCGGAGCGTTCTGCGGCACGGTCGAGTCGGTCATGCGGCCCTTGCAGGTTGGGGTTCGATATTGGGAAGTCGTGCAATCAATTCACGGGCAAGCGCGATATAGGCTTCCGAACCGGGGCAGCGATAATCGTAAATCAAGGCTGGCAAGCCGTGGCTCGGAGCTTCCGACAAGCGAACGTTGCGCGGGATAACGGTTTCAAACACCACCCCGCCGAGCACCGCACGAACATCGTTGGAGACTTGATCGGTCAACCGATTACGCCGGTCATGCATGGTCAGCGCTACCCCCATGATCGACAGGCCGGGATTGAACCGCTCGCGAATACGCTCCACTGTGCTCAGCAACTGGCTGAGCCCCTCAAGGGCGAAAAACTCGCACTGCAGCGGGACCAGGAGCGAATTGGCGGCTACCATCGCGTTAAGGGTCAGCAACCCAAGCGATGGCGGGCAATCGATCAGGACGACGTCCCAACGGTGATCGGAACGGGCGAGCGCGCGGGAGAGACGATGCGTCCGCTCCTCATATTCGACAAGTTCGATTTCCGCGCCAGACAGATCGACCGTGGCGGGGACGATATCGAGCTTGGGGACAATCGTCGGTAGCGCTGCCGCTTCGATTGTCGTTTCCCCCAGCAAGATATCGTAAGTGGAATGGTGGCGGTCGGCGCGCGCGATGCCAAGGCCGGTCGAAGCATTTCCCTGAGGATCGAGGTCGAGCAACAGCACGCGCAATCCGGTCGCCGCCAGTGCGGTACCGAGATTGATAGCGGTGGTGGTCTTGCCCACGCCGCCCTTTTGGTTCGCTACGGCAATGACGTTCATCGGCGTGACACCTCTGATGCGAGAACGATCAACGAATCCGGATCGGTAAGACTATGTTCCACGTGAAACACACCATGCCATTCCCGTTCGGCGGTGGCCACCTCTTCGCGAGCGGACCGGCCCTTGGGCAAGATCCACCGCGTATCGGGGGTCGAACAATCCCTCGCCCACCCGAACAACTCGGTCAAGGGCCCAACTGCGCGGGCCGAAATTATCCCCGCAGTCTGGCGCATATTTTCGATTCGGCCGCACACGACATGCGTTCGATCGCCAATTCCGAGCGTCGCGGCAGTCTCTGCGAGGAAGGCCGCGCGCCGTTTTCGTGGCTCTACCAGCCACACCTCCCGCTCCGTTAAAGCGGCAACCACCAACCCGGGAAAACCCGCTCCGCTGCCGATATCGATCCATCGATTGTCCTTCTCGTCGCCCGCAAAGCCGATCAGCTGCGCGGAATCGACGATGTGACGGCTCCAAATCGCATCAATCGTAGACGGTGCGATCAGATTTTGCTGCCGCGTTTCCCCCAGCACGATTGCCGCAAATGCGGCCATCGCGGCAACGCCGCCCAGTCCAAAGCGCTCCTCAATCCACGCTTTTGCCTCGTCCTCGGTCATGCGGCCTTCCTGCGAAGGTGCAGCAGGATCGCCGTCAAAGCGGCGGGCGTTATTCCGCGGATACGGCTTGCGGAGCCCAATGTCTCGGGCTGCGCAAGCGCCAGGCGCTCGATCATCTCCGTCGAGAGACCCGGGATCGCAGCGAAATCAACCGAAGCAGGGATTGCAATCTCATCCTGCGCGCGCAGGCTGGCGATCTCGGTTTCCTGGCGCAACAGGTAAGGGGCATAGCGCGCATCCTCGGCGATCTCGGCCAACAGGGCAGCCTCCACGCTGCCCATCAGCTCGGGAATCAGCATCCCAATTTCCACGCCGGCCACCCGGAGCCATTGCTCTCCCGTGCGCGCCTGTGGATCGGGAGCCAAAGGCGCGCCTCCCGCAACCCAAACATCCTGCGTCACAGATTGCGCGAGCCGGGTTTCGACCGCCACGCGCTGCTCGGCGCGCCGCTCGAGACGGCCCAGGCGTTCCGGCCCGAGGCACCCAATGCGCGCCGCAAGCGGGCCAAGGCGGGTCTCGGCATTGTCGGCGCGCAGCCGCAAACGGTATTCCGCGCGTGCAGTGAGCATACGATACGGCTCCGTGATGCCCTGGAGCACCAAGTCATCGATCATCACCCCTAAATAGCTCGATCCCCGGTCGAGTATGATCGGGGCAGCGCCCAGCGCATGTGCCGCTGCATTGAGGCCCGCGATCAGGCCCTGTCCGGCCGCCTCCTCATACCCCGTCGTACCGTTGATCTGGCCGCAGCAGAACAGACCTGCCATCGCACGCACTTCCAGCGTCGCCGACAAGGCGCGGGGATCGATATGATCATATTCGACGGCATAGCCCGGCGCGACAATGCGCGCATGCTCAAGCCCCGGGATCGAGGCGATCATCGCTGCCTGAATATCAACCGGGAGCGACGTCGAAATCCCGTTGGGATATACGGTCGCGTCGTCCAGACCTTCCGGCTCCAGGAAGATTTGATGGCCGTCCCGGTCGCCGAAGCGGTGGATCTTGTCCTCGATCGACGGGCAGTAACGCGGCCCTTGACCAGCGATCGCGCCACCAAATAGCGGCGAACGGTCCAGTCCGCTGCGGATGATCGCATGCGTTTCCTGGGTCGTTCGGGTTATCGCGCAATGCAATTGGGGCAGGGGACGGGACGGCGATAGCGGTGACATCGTCCATGGGTCTGCGTCGCTCGGCTGCTGCGCAAGGCGGGCCCAGTCGATCGTCCGCCCGTCCAGACGCGGGGGAGTTCCGGTCTTGAGCCTCGCCATTGGTAGACGCGCAGCCCGCAGTTGCTCAGCGAGTTCCGAGGCTGCAGCTTCGCCAACCCGGCCCCCTACGAAACGCTCCTCGCCGCGAAACATCCGGCCGCCGAGGAAAGTCCCGGTGGCGAGGACCACCGCGCGGGCCGTCAGGCTTTGGCCGCTTGCGAGCCGAACCCCCTTCACCACCCCGTCCGCGTCGCGTAGCAGGGCTGCGACTTCACCGCCGACGATATCCAAGCCATCCTGGGCGCGAAGCATAGCCTGGATCGCAGCCGCATAGCGCCGACGATCTGCCTGGACTCGGGGCCCCTGCACCGCAGCCCCTTTGCTGCGATTAAGCATGCGGTAATGGATCCCCGCAGCATCGGCAGCGCGACCAATCAGGCCATCGAAGGCGTCGACCTCACGGACGAGATGCCCTTTGCCAAGCCCGCCAATCGCGGGATTGCAGGACATCGCTCCGATCTTTACCGGATCAAAACTGATCAGGGCGACGCGCGCGCCGCACCGCGCAGCCGCAGCCGCAGCTTCGGTGCCGGCGTGTCCGCCACCAACGACGATCACATCGAATTCGCTCATACGCTGTCGCTAGGTCGTAGGCGTCGCGCTGTCAAAGGGGAGGGTGGTATGTTCCACGTGGAACGTCGCTTCATTTGCCGATGCAAAAGCGCGAAAAAATCGCATCCAGTACATTCTCTATTCCGCTTCGGCCGGCAACCGCGTCAAGCGCCTTAAGCGCTCCACGCACCTCTTCGGCGACAATCAAAAAATCGCTGCCGGTCGCGGCTTGGAGGTGTTCGAGACAGGCTGACAGCAGTCCCCGCTGTCGACGGTTTGTCGTTAGTACGTCCTCTTGCGGCAACAAAGCACGAGCTCTTTGCGCGATGACTTCCCAAAGCCCATCAAGACCCTCGCCTGTTTTGGCCGACAGGGCGAGAACGCGATCCGAGGGGAGGGCGTCGCGTCCCGGAAGATCGGCGCGCGCGTGAACCCGCAGATGGGCTGGATCGCTTGGGGCGTCGTCGCCCAGCCACACAACGATATCCGCGCTCGCGATCGCGTCGGCCGCGCGCTCGATCCCGATCCGTTCGATCTCATCTCCCGGAAAATCGGTAAGCCCCGCGGTATCGGTGAGAAGATAGGCGATACCACCGCGCTCCACCGGCACTTCGATCCGGTCGCGTGTGGTTCCTGATATCGCTGAGACAATCGCAACCTCGCGCCCTGCCAGCGCATTCAACAATGTGGACTTCCCACTATTGGGCGGCCCTGCGAGCACAAGGCGAACGCCGTCGTACAAGCGCTCCACCGGGGGGGCGGAGAGCAAGCGAGCGATCTCCGCCGCCGTAGCTGCGATGGCGGCCACGATCTCGTCGCTGTTTTCGGACGTCACATCGTCCTCGTCGGAAAAGTCCAACTGCGCTTCGATTCTGGCCGCGATGTCGATCAGGCGATCGGTCCAACGGTCGACCTGCGCTCGCAATCCGCCTTCGGCAACGCGCAAGGCCGCGCGGCGCTGTGTCTCGGTTTGCGCGGACAGTAAGTCCCCCAAACCCTCTGCTTCCGTCAGATCGATGACCCCATTCTCAAGCGCGCGGCGGGTAAATTCGCCAGCTTCGGCATGGCGGGCACCAGGCTGTGCGGCGAGGCACGCTTCCACCGCGAGCACCACTGCGCGGCCCCCATGGACCTGAAACTCTACGAGATCTTCGCCGGTCGCAGTGCGTGGGCCGGGGAACACAAGGACGAGCGCTCGGTCAAGCACACTCCCGTCGCGCGGGTCATGCAACGCGCGCAACGCGGCACGGCGCGGCACGGGTAAATCGCCGACCAATCCCCTCGCGATCGTAAAGGCGCCCGGTCCACTCAGCCGAACAATGGCAATCGCGGCGGGCGGTGCGCCGCTCGATGTGGCGAAAATGGTCTCGCGCATGGTCACCGCTGGACTACTTGGTCGTGCTCTCGAACATTTTGCGCCACATCCCCATGCCGGCATCGCTCATCGGCATCCAGCTCCGCACCATATTATCGAGGAGGTCGGGGGCCACCACACCGTCCATGGTATCGGTGAGCATCGCGACATATTTCTCGTGGACGGGGGCAAGGTCGGGCAGGCCCATGAAGCGCCGCGCTTCTTCCGGGGTGCAATCGACTTCGACATTGATCTTCATCGCGCTTCTCCGCTTGAGCGGGCCTGCGCCGCGCTGCATACTCTGGCCATGTATGCGCGCGATATGGCCCGGATCGCAACGCCTGTCGGTGTTGTCACGATTTATGGCGACGATGCCGCGATCGCCTCGATCCAAATCGACGCCGTTGCGGGCCCTCCAATATCGGGCGCTTCGCTGCCGGTACGTGCCGCCGCCGATCAAATCCAGGCATGGTTCGCAGGCGAGCGCACCAACTTCGATCTGCCGCTCACCGCCGCTCGAACCATCCGGGGGCAAGTGTTACGCGATGCAATGGTGGCGATCGGCTATGGCGAAGTGCTGAGCTATGGCGCGCTTGCTGCCACGATCGGATCAAGCGCGCGCGCAATCGGGCAAGCCTGCGCACGCAATCCTTTTCCGATCATCGTGCCATGCCACCGCGTCAGCAATGCCGACGGTTCGCTTGGGGCTTATTCGGCGGGAGAGGGGCCGGCGACCAAGCGCTGGTTGCTCGATTTCGAACGGCGCGACCGCCGCGATCGCCTGCTTTAGAAAAGCAGGCGCAGCACGCCGATTTCGTGATCGACGATGCCATCATAAATCATGCGGCCGGCAACGAAGAGAATCACGGCCAAGCCGATATAGGCGATCCAAGGATGCCGCCCGATAAGGCGCGCGATGAAGTTCGCGGCAACCGCCATCAGCGTGACCGACAAAGCGAGCCCGAAAAATAGCACCGCTGGATGTTCGCGGGCCGCACCCGCCACGGCCAGAACATTGTCGAGGCTGAGCGATAAATTGGTAATGGCCACCTGGATGGCCGCCTGTGCGAACGTTTTGGGCTGTTTCGCCGTGGCATGACCACCGCTCGTCGCGTCCGCCGCGCCACCGATCTCGCGATAGAGTTTCCACGATACCCACAGCAGCAATATGCCTCCGGCCAGCAGCAAGCCGACGACATGCAAGAGTTGCGTCGCGATCAGCGCGAAGCCGATCAGGCATACCATTGCCATCATCACGCCGAGCGCAAGAACCTGCTTGCGCTGTTTGGAGGGTAGCCCGGCGGCGAGCGTGCCGAGCACCATGGCATTGTCGCCGGAGAAGATCAGATCGATCAGGATTACCTGACCGAGCGTCGCCAGCCCGGCCGTCGTGAATACGTCTGCGATGTTGAACATGGGCAGGCCTTAACAAGAGGCATGGCAAACCCCCACGCCGTCTGCCGCTTAGCCCGTCGGTCGAGGCGATGCGAGTCCGTCGGCACCCCGCCGACGGACCCAGCCCCGATTACTGGTTCATGCTGTCGAAGAAATCTTCGTTGGTCTTGGAATTCTTCATCTTGTCGAGCAGGAATTCCATCGAATCGATCGTGCCCATCTGCATGAGGATGCGGCGCAGCACCCACATCTTGGAGAGCTTGCTCTGATCGACCAGCAGCTCTTCCTTGCGCGTGCCGGACTTGCCGACGTCGAGCGCCGGGAAGATGCGCTTGTCGGCAACCTTGCGGTCGAGCACGATTTCAGAGTTACCCGTGCCCTTGAATTCTTCGAAGATCACTTCGTCCATGCGGCTGCCGGTATCGATCAGCGCCGTCGCGATGATCGAAAGCGAGCCACCTTCCTCGATATTGCGCGCGGCACCGAAGAAGCGCTTCGGGCGCTGCAGCGCATTGGCGTCGACACCGCCGGTCAACACCTTGCCCGACGAGGGAACGACGGTGTTGTAGGCGCGGCCAAGGCGGGTGATCGAGTCGAGCAGGATTACCACGTCCTTCTTGTGCTCGACCAGGCGCTTGGCCTTTTCGATCACCATTTCAGCGACCTGCACGTGGCGCGTGGCGGGTTCGTCGAAGGTCGAGCTGACCACCTCACCCTTGACCGAGCGCTGCATGTCGGTGACTTCCTCGGGGCGCTCGTCGATCAGCAGGACGATCAGGAACACCTCGGGGTGGTTGTCGGTGATCGCCTTGGCGATATTCTGCAGCATCACCGTCTTGCCGACGCGCGGCGGTGCCACGATCAGCGTGCGCTGGCCCTTGCCCTGCGGCGAAATGATGTCGATCACCCGCGCCGACTTGTCCTTGATCGTCGGGTCCGACGGATCGAGCGTCAGCTTCTCATCGGGGTAGAGCGGGGTAAGGTTGTCGAAATTGACGCGGTGGCGCACCGCCTCGGGATCGTCGAAATTGACCGCAGTCAGCTTGACCAGGGCGAAATAGCGCTCGCCATCCTTGGGCCCGCGGATCTCGCCTTCGACGGTGTCGCCGGTGCGCAGACCGAATTTGCGAACCTGGTTGGGCGAGATGTAAATGTCGTCGGGGCCGGCCAGATAATTCGCCTCGGGCGACCGCAGAAAGCCGAAACCGTCGGGCAGCACTTCGATCGTGCCCAACCCCATGATCTGCTCGCCCTCTTCGGCCTGGACCTTGAGGATCGCGAACATCAAATCCTGCTTGCGCAGCGTCGACGCGCTCTCAATGCCGAGTTCTTCGGCCATTGCGACCAGCTCGGCCGGCTTTTTGTTCTTCAGGTCTTTGAGATGCATTGCGGGCGTCCGGGCATAAAGGATGCTGGGGAAAGAGCTTCGGTCGGCGAAGGGTACGCGACGATGCTTGAGGAAGGAGGCCGCGACCGAACGGGTGGACCCGCCGCCTCACGACACGACCTTGAGATACGGGGCCACACTGCGCGCGTCAAGGCGCGACATGGCATCTCGAAAGGGGCATCTCGAAAGGGGTATCTCAGAAGGGCTGGACAATGACCAGGATAACGATGAAGGTCACCAGCACTGCGGGCACCTCGTTGATTAGGCGCAATTGCCGCCCCGTCAGCGTCGGCTTGCCTGCCGCGAGCTTGCGCGCATAGCCCACCGCCCAGCCATGATAACCGCTGAGGACCAGAACCAACGCCAGCTTCAAGTGCAGCCAGCCAAGCCCGTGTTGCCCGGAAAACAGACCCACATTGGCCGCCAGCGCCAGCCCCAGGATCCACACCATGATCATCGACGGGGTTAAGATGATGTTGCGGATCTTGCGCTCGCGCTCAACCCACAAAAGTGCTTCTGGCGAGCTACTGCCGCCACTGGTCAGTGCTTCCTGATGATAGACGAGATAGCGCGGTAGCATGAACATGCCCGCCATCCAGAACACCACGAAGATGACATGTGCCGCCTTGACCCAGAGATAGGCGTTGCCGAGCATTCCAATCATCCAACGCTCCGAACAAAAGCGAGCAACTGCTCGACATGGGCGATCGGAGTATCCTGCAGGATACCGTGCCCGAGGTTGAAGACATGGGGGCGCTCGGCAAAGGCCGCAAGGATGCGCCCGGCGGCCTGTTCCATCGCCTCGCCACCGGCAATCAGTACCAGCGGATCGAGGTTTCCCTGAACGGGCAAATCCTTGGGTAACGCGGCGGCAGCCCATGCCGGATCGATCGTTTCGTCGAGCCCGACCGCGTCGACCCCGGTTTCCCGAACATAAGCGGTAAGCTTTGCGCCGGCACCCTTTGGGAAACCGATAACGGGTACGCCTGGATGGCGTTCGTGCAGCGCCCCGACAATAGCGGCATTGGGGCCGATGACCCAGCGTTCGAACTGTGCGGGGCTGAGGCTGCCGGCCCAACTGTCGAATAGCTGCACCGCCACAACGCCCGACTCGATCTGTTTCGAGAGGTAGTCCACCGTCACCGTGACGATCGCGGAGATGATCTCCTGGAACGCGGCAGGATCGGTATAAGCGAAGCGCCGCGTTTCCCCCTGGTCCCGGCTGCCATGGCCAGCAACCATATAGGTGGCGACGGTCCACGGGCTTCCCGCAAAGCCCAGGAAAGTGGTCTGGGACGGCAGTGAGGCCGCGACCTGGCGCACGGTCTCATAGACAGGTTCGAGCCGCTCAGGGGCCGCCTGAAGGCTTTGCAGGGCATGATCGACCAGCGCGGGTTTTAGTGCCGGGCCTTCGCCAACGCCAAAGCTCAAGTCCTGGCCCAAGGCAGACGGCACCATCAAAATGTCCGAAAACAAAATAGCGCCGTCAAAGCCGAACCTGCGGATCGGCTGGATCGTCACTTCCGCCGCTGCGGCGCTGTCGTTCACCAAGGCGAGGAAACCGCCTTTTTCCGCACGAAGCGCCCGATATTCAGGGAGATATCGGCCAGCTTGTCGCATCAGCCAGACCGGGGGAGTGGGCTGACGATCGCCCAGGAGCGTCGCGAGCAAAGGCTTCTTCAGCGTCGGAATGGTCGGACCCTCTTCTATAAGATTCTAGAATCTTGAAAGGATGAAGTGGTTGTAGGCGCATCGATAGCGGGGCTTATGCGGTCATCCCCGAAAAGCCAACAGGCTGGCGTTTGGCCAATGCCGACTCTGACGTGAGTCGGCGTTTCTGTCCCCGTTATCCACAGCCTGTTGACGGAATCATTGGCTGTGCGCACGATTGTGGACAAGCTGCGGTTTATCCACCGTTGGCATGACGCTTTGCGGGATCGCGAAGTTGCGCTAGCGCTTCTCCCCATGTTGTCCACAGCATCGCCCAGCCGGCCTTTTTGATGCGCTTGCATCTCCATTTGCTGTCGGACTCGACGGGCGAAACGCTTGAGAACATCGCCAAAGCCGCGCTTGCGCAATATGACGATGTCGAAACGATCCGTCATTTCTGGCCGATGGTCCGCACCGAGGCGCATCTGGAGCGGATCCTTCAGGAAATCTCGCAGAATCCGGGGCTGGTGCTGTTCACGCTGGTGAACAGCGAGACGCGGCGCACATTGGAAACGCGCTGTCGTGCGCTCGGCCTGCCTGCCGTAGCGCCGCTCGACGGCGTGACGGGGGCTCTTTCCGGGTTGCTCGGACAGGCGGCCAAGGCGCGTCCGGGGCGCCAGCACGTGCTCGATGCCGCGTATTTCGCGCGGGTCGATGCGATTCAATTCACCATCGCACATGATGACGGAATTCTGGCGGAAGATTGGGAAGAAGCCGACATCGTGCTGGCCGGTGTGTCGCGTTCTTCCAAAACGCCGACGTCGATCTATCTCGCCAATCGCGGTTTCAAGACCGCCAACATTCCGATCGTGCTGGAAAGTCCGCCGCCGGAAAGTCTGTATACGTTGAAAAATCCGATCGTGGTCGGGCTCACGACAAGCGCGGATCGGTTGATCCAGGTGCGGCGCAATCGTCTGCTGTCGCTCAACCAGAAGGTCGAGACCGCATATGTCGACCAGGAGGCCGTCACGCGCGAAGTCGCATTTGCGCGGCGGATGTTTGCTGACAATGGCTGGCCGGTGATCGACGTAACGCGACGTTCGATCGAGGAAACGGCAGCAGCGATCATCGCTTTGGTGGGTGAGCGGCGCGGTGATGTCCGGGGGGATATATGAGAGTCGTGCTGGCATCGCAAAGCGCGTCCCGCCGCGCGATGTTGACTGCGGCGGGCGTACCGTTCGAGCCGGTGTCCGCAGGCGTCGACGAGGAATCGGCCAAAGCCGCGCTGATCGCCGATGGTTTTGGCGCGCGCGACATGGCCGATGCGCTGGCTGAGCTGAAAGCGATCAAGGTATCATCGGGGGATGGTCAGGCGCTGGTGCTGGGCTGCGATTCGGTGGTTGCGCTCGAGGACGGCTCGATGCTCGACAAGCCGCGCGACCGTGCCGAAGCGGCCGAGCATCTGCGGCGATTGTCGGGCAAGCGCCATGAACTGGTCAGTGCGGCCGTCATGGCCGAGGGCGGGCGTCCGGTGTGGCGTGTCGTAGATCGGGCGCGGATGCACGTCCGCCCCCTGTCTGACGCATTCATCGAGTCCTATCTCGATCTGGAATGGCCCGAGATATCGTGGTGCGTCGGGTGTTACCGGATCGAAGGGCCGGGCGCGCAATTGTTCAGCCGGATCGAGGGAAGCCAGTTTACCGTGCTCGGCCTACCGCTGTTGCCGGTTCTTGATTATCTGCGAGTGCGCGGGGTGATGACGTCATGATGTTTGCTGAGGTGATCGGGGATCCGATCGGCCATTCCAAATCGCCGCTGATCCACGGTTTCTGGATCGAAGCGCTGGGATTGGAAGCGCGATACGCGGCTCGCCACGTGACGGCGGAGGGGCTCGGGCGTTATTTTGCCGAGCGCGCGACGGATCCGAACTGGCGGGGATGCAACGTCACGATTCCCCATAAGCAAGCCGTGTTCGATCATGTCGCCGATCCGGGTGGGGTGCGGGCTTCCATCGGTGCCGTCAACACCGTGTTTCGCACAGAGGACGGTACGCTCGCCTGCACCAATACCGATGCGGCTGGCTTTTATGCACCGATCGCGGAGCTTGATCTTGCAGGCGCGCCGGTGGTGGTGATCGGGGCCGGCGGCGCGGCGCGGGCGGTGTTGTTCGCGCTTTCGCGCCTGGGCGTCGGCCCGGTTACGATCCTCAATCGCAACGTGGTGAAGGCGGCGGCATTGCTGTCGTCCTTCGGGTTGAAAGGGAAAGCCTTGCCGCTCGACGCGACGCTGCCGCCGGCGGCGCTGCTGGTCAACGCAAGCGCGCTCGGCATGGTCGGCCAGCCCCCACTCGATCTGGATCTGGATCCTTTGCCCGAAGAGGCGGTGGTCTATGATGTCGTATATGCCCCGCTCGAAACGCCGCTACTGGCGGCAGCGCGGGCGCGCGATTTGGGGACGGTCGATGGGCTGGACATGCTGATCGGCCAAGCGGGGTTGGCGTTCGAATTGTTTTTCGGCGTGACGCCACCGCGCGACGAAGCCAGTGATGACCGGTTACGGGCGCTTTTGACGTCATGATTGCTATCGGCCTGACCGGGTCGATCGGGATGGGCAAATCGACTGTGGCAGCGATGTTTGCCGAGGCGGGTATCCCGGTATTCGATGCTGACGCTGCGGTGCATCACCTGCAGGCCAAAGGCGGGCGGCTGGTCGACGCGATCGAAGCAGCCTTTCCCGGATCTACCGGCCCCGACGGCGTCGATCGAACGCGTCTTGGGGCGATGGTGCTGAACGATCCCGCCGCGTTCGCGCGACTCGAAGCGATCGTTCATCCCGCGGTGGGGGAAGAGCGCGCCGCGTTTCTCGTTCGCCATGCCGATGCGCCGATGGTGGTCTTCGACATCCCCTTATTGTTCGAAACCGGCGGCGAAACGCGGGTGGATACCGTGGTGGTGGTGTCGGCACCGGAGTCCATCCAGCGTGCGCGCGTGCTGGCTCGGCCCGGTATGTCCGTGGAAAAGCTCGATTCCATTCATGCCCGGCAAATGCCCGATGCCGAGAAGGTGGCACGGGCCGATTTTGTCGTGCCGACCGGCGGATCGCATGAAGATACGCGGCGTGCAGTCCATGCCATCATCGCTTGCTTAGCGGCCCGCGACGTCCCACTATAATACCCCTATGCGCGAGATCGTCTTCGATACCGAGACCACCGGCTTCAGTTTTGCCGATGGCGATCGCATGGTGGAGATCGGTTGCCTGGAGATGGTCAATCGCGTCGAAACGGGCCGCACGTTCCATGCGTATTTTCACCCGGAGCGGGCAATGCCGCCCGAGGCGCAACGCGTCCATGGGCTGAGTGACGCTTTCCTTGCCGACAAACCGCTGTTTCCGCATCTGGTCGACGATCTGCTCGACTTCATCGGGGACAGCCCGCTCGTCGCGCACAATGCCAGCTTCGATTTCGGCTTTCTCAACGGCGAACTGAAGCGCTGCGGGCGTACCGCCGTTGCGATGGAGCGGATGGTCGATACCGTTGCGATGGCGCGGATGCGCCACCCCGGTGCCAAGCACAGCCTTGATGCCTTGTGTAGCCGCTACGGGATCGATCGCAGCCATCGCACGTTGCACGGGGCCTTGCTTGACGCGCAACTGCTGGCCCAGGTCTATGTCGAGCTGACCGGTGGTCGGCAGATCGGTCTTGGCCTGGTTAGCGAAGTCGTGGTCGAAGCAGCGCCGACTCAGGCGGTCGCTGCGGCGGT
This sequence comes from Sphingomonas sp. PSPC2-2, assembly GCF_049897725.1. Lineage (NCBI taxonomy): Bacteria > Pseudomonadati > Pseudomonadota > Alphaproteobacteria > Sphingomonadales > Sphingomonadaceae > Sphingomonas > Sphingomonas sp. PSPC2-2. Next base: position 61,828 of record NZ_JAFCWU010000014.1, read on the forward strand.
CGTCCGGCCGCCGCGCGTGTTCGGTGTCAGCGAAGAGGAGCGCGTGCGCCACGCGGCGTTTTTGAAGACCGTGGTCAACCCTTTGTGGGGGAGCGACCACGCGATGTGATTGGGGGGCCGTGGCACCCGGACGGTGTCAACTGCCAGCTGACGATCGTCACAGCGACGCCAGCCTATTGAAGGAGAAGGTTCATGGATATTCGGGTTTCCGGCCATCAGGTCGAAACGGGCGCGGCGCTCAAGACCCATGTCGACGACCGGCTCCAAGCCATCGCCACCAAATATTTCGCGCGCGCCATTTCTGCGCAGGTCACCTTCGGCAAGGGACCGCACGATAATCGTTTCACCTGCGACATTGTCGCCCACGTCATGCAAGGCCTCATCTTGAAGGGACGCGGCGACGCGTCGGAGGCTCATGCCGCTTTCGAAGGGGCGGCCAGCAAGATCGAAAAGCAGTTGCGCCGCTATATGCGTCGTCTGAAGGACCGCAATGGCGGGTCTGTGACGGCTGTCGCGGTCGATGCAGGCATCGCCGCGGACAATGCGGGCTACACCCTCTTCCAGGAAAGCACCGACGAGGAAGAGGTCGAGGACCATCCTTTGATCGTCGCCGAAACACGGGTGGACGTACCCGATGCATCGGTTTCGGATGCGGTGATGATGCTCGATTTGCGTAACACCACCGCGTTGCTGTTTCGCAACAGCGGATCCGGCACCTATAATATGGTCTATCGCCGCGGTGACGGCACGATCGGTTGGGTCGAGCCGCAACGCCAAGCCTGATCGCGGTTTCTGCGCGGGCATGTCCTAACGGTATGCTCGCGCTTTCGCGGCTGCAGGATCGGCGCTATGGCCCTGCCACAAGAACCCGCCGCTACGCGGGCATGAGGATCGTAATGACCGACCTGCACGATATTCTGGCACCCGACGCGGTGCTTGAGCGCGTAAGCGCGGGAACGCGCAAGGCGTTGTTCCAGCAGCTCGCAGCGGCGGCCGCAAACATCTACGGGTTGGACGCCGGGATTGTGCAGGAGGCGGTGGCATCACGCGAGAAGTTGGGATCGACGGCTTTTGGCGGTGGTGTGGCAATTCCGCATGGCAAGGTGCCGGGCCTGACGCAGGTGCGTGGCGTGTTCGCGCGGTTGGCGCATCCCCTCGACTTCGACGCGGTCGATGATCTTCCGGTCGACGTCGTGTTCATGCTGGTGTCGCCACCCGACGCCGGAGCCACGCATCTTAAGGCTCTGGCGCGGGTGTCGCGGGCGCTGCGCGATCAGTTGCTGGTCGAAAAGCTCCGCGGTGCGGGATCGCGCGATGCGCTGGTGGCTTTGCTAACCGCCGAGCAGGTCCGTGACGCAGCCTGAGCGCAATCCCGGACCATCGGGGCAGGCGGCGCATTTTCGGGCATTGGAGGCGCTATACGCGGCTGCTCCGATCAACCGGTTGTTTGAATCGACCTTGGTCATCCCCGAGCCGGGCATCGCCCGGATCCATTTTACGATCGATGAGCGGTATTTTCATGCCGGCGGGGCCGCGCACGGGACGAGCTATTTCAAGATGCTCGACGACGCGGCCTTTTATGCGGCGAACAGCCTGGTTACGGATCGCTTCTTGTTGACCACGGCTTTCAACCTGCTGCTGACCAAGCCATTGCGCGAGGGGCCGGTAATCGCCGAAGGGCGGTGGGTTTCGGGACAACGTCGGGTGTTCGTCGCCGAGGCGCGTCTCATCGACTCCGATGGAGAGGAAGCCGCGCGCGGCACGGGAACCTTCATGCGTTCGCGGATCGCATTGGCAGGTTTACCCGGCTACCGCGCGGAATGAGCGGGGCGCTCCCCTCGCATATCCTGGTATCGGCCTTGTTGAAACGGGTGAACGATTCCGGCGGGATGGGGATGGTGCGCGCAAAGGGGGACGCGGATTCTGGATCTATCTTACTAATATTAAATGAAAATAACGGGATATCCAAAGTGATGGAGCGGGCCTTCGGCCCGCTTGGCACGACGATTTTGGTCGAGACGGGCCCTGCCGACCCGAGCGATGTGGCAGCGCGCGAGGCCTATTGGCGTAAGCGCCGCGACCGTGATCCGGATCTGTGGGTGGTCGAACTGGACATCGCGTCGGCGGAACGATTCGCCGCAGAAACGATCACGCTCGGTTGACCCGAGCCGATCTCCCCCTAGAAGACGGGGTATTAGCCACGTGCGTTGTGCCGTGTCGGGTGCGATCCGACCAGGTTACGCAGTCGGGGGGCTGTCCGGCGGGGTGACAATTGGGTCGACCCTGTCCGCGCACCAACCGCATTTTTGTAGTGTTCATGTCGTTTTCGAATCGCGTCGCAAGCATTGCGGCGCTCTCTTTGGCCGTTACCGCTCTCATCGGTCTCGGCACACCGGGCTTCGCTCAAGACCTTGGTCGTGTCATCAACGCCCAGTCTCAGCCTTCCGTTCCCCAGCCCGTTATGAATCCCGCCGTCGTGACGACGGTAACGAATACCCCCTCGCTTCCCGCCGCCAAGACCGATGACGAGCAGGACGACGACAGCGTAGCTTATGGCACGCTGGCCGCTGCGGTCGCCGCACAGGCCATTCCTGATACGATCGATGAAGAATTGCAGTGCATGGCCGGCGCGATCTATTTCGAAGCCAAAGGCGAGCCCCTCAGTGGCCAGCTTGCCGTCGCCGAAGTCATTCTGAACCGTTCGAAGTCGGGCCGCTTTCCCAAGACGGTGTGCTCGGTCGTAAAGCAGCCTGGCCAATTTTCGTTCGTGCGGGGCGGGCGGGTTCCGACCATCGCGCAGAACAAGCAATATCGCACCGCCCTCGCCGTTGCCCGCGTCGCTTTGGCGGACGCATGGGACAGCCCCGCGTCGGGCGCGATGTATTTCCACGCTCGGGGTGCCGCAGCGAGTTGGCATCGGGAGCAGGTCGCTGCGATCGGGAATCACGTTTTTTTCCGGTGACAAACGCGGGTCATATTTGACCCGTTCGTGAAATGTTCTAAGGTCGGAGGATGCTATCGTCGTCCCCCGACCCCACGCTTCCTGCATCAAGCGTGTCCGATTTCCCGTTATCTGCCGCACAGGTCGTGCGCGGCGCGGTACGGATGCTGTTGCGCCATGATCTGGTCGCATTGGCCGAAGTGCCGTTGGACGGGAACCGCCGCGCCGATTTGATGGCGATCGACGCGCGCGGTCACATCGTGATCGTAGAGGTGAAGGTATCGCGCGCCGACCTTCTCGGCGATGCCAAATGGACCGACTATCTTGGATGTTGCGACCGCTTCTATTGGGCGGTCCCGCCCGGCTTCGATGTCACGCCGCTGCACGGAACGGCCTTTTTGCCTGAACGCACCGGTATTATCGTTGCCGATCGCTACGATGCTGTCATCGTGCGCGAGGCGCATAGCGTCCCCTTGCCTGCCGCAACCCGCAAACGCGCGACACTTGCCTTTGGACGGCGGGCCGGACGACGCTTGATCGGTTTGATCGACCCTGAGGCCGATGTCGGATTGGGGTGAAGGGTTACAGCTTAGGTCCGGAAACGGCGCGGCGTTCCTTTTTGGGCGTGGCATCGATCATCGTCGCGATTGCCGATCCGCGCGAATCCTGATGCGCATAGTCGCGCGCTGAAAATCCCTGGAGGCGATCGGCCTGGTCCGGATCGGCCCCGAGGTCGAGCAAGGCGCGCACCATCGTTGTATCGCGCCGCTGCACCGCGACGATCAGCGCCGTCTCGCCGCTGGCGTTCGCGAGGTTGATGTTGCCGCCAGCCTTTGCGAGCACCTGAATCATTTCGAGCCGGCCGAGGCGGGCGGCCAGCAGGATGCCCGATTCACCGCGACGATCTCTCAGATTGGCGTCGGCCCCTTTTGACAGGAGATAATTCAGATAGGGCATGTCGCCGCGCCGCACGACGATGTGGATCGCCCCCTCGCCTGAGTCCGAATCGCGCGTGTTGACTAAGGTTGCGCCGGGCTTGTCGAGAAAGCCGATGACCTCGTCATTCTTGCCATCCTTGATTGCCTGGAGAAATTTATAGCCAGGCGATTGGCCGAGCTGCGCGGCGGCGGGACCGGCCATGATGGCGAGGGGGGCAGTGGCGAGCAACGCAAGGGCGATGGAGGCGGTGCGGAGGGTCATCGAAAACGTCCTGGCATGGTCGAGAGACACGAGCGGTTTGGAGCAAAGCTTGCGCCTAAGGACCTAACAGATCATGGCTAGTCGCGCTATGAACCAGATCGCCCGCGCGCTTTCCGCGCTGTTTCTTGCTGTTTTGCCGGTCGCCTGTAGCGGACCCGCCACACCGGCGCGGGCACCGCTCGACGGTGTGGCTCTGGGCGGCCCGTTCACCTTGACCGATCAGGACGGCCGGACCCGTACCGATCGCGATTTCGCCGGGCGCTACCGCATCATGTATTTCGGTTACACCTTCTGCCCGGACGTGTGCCCGACCGACATGCAGACCGTCGGTGCCGGGCTGCGGCTGTTCGAGGCGAAGGATCCCGTGCGAGGGGCGAAGGTCGTACCGATCTTCGTGACCGTCGACCCAAAGCGCGATACACCGGCCGTGCTCAAGGCGTTCGTATCCGCCTTTCACCCGCGCATGGTCGGTTTGACGGGCAGCCCACAGGCGATTGCCGCCGTTGCCAAGGCGTATGGCGCGTATTTCGAGGCGGAAAAGCCCAATGCGGAGGGTGGCTATCTGGTGGCGCACGCCCGCCTTGCCTATCTTATGGATCCGGCGGGCAAGCCCGTCGCCTTGTTGCCGCAGGACAAGACGCCGCAAGACGTCGCAACCGAACTCGACCGATGGGTACGATGAGCCACGCTGATGACTAGCCGTTTCTGGGAAGAACCAATCGACACGCTCGATCGCGGCCAGTGGGAAGCCTTGTGCGATGGCTGTGGCAAATGCTGTGTCCATAAGCTGGAAGATGAAGAAACGGGCGAGCTATTGCCGACCAACGTGTCGTGCCGATTGCTCGACCGCGAGACGGCCTTGTGTTCCAATTACAAGCACCGCCATGCCTATGTCAGCGAGTGCGTGCGCTTGAGTCGATCCAATGTGCGGACGATCGACTGGCTGCCTGCGACTTGCGCGTACCGGCTGCGTGCGGCGGACGAGCCACTATATGACTGGCACTATCTGGTTTGCGGGGACCGCGAGGCGGTCCACCGCGTCGGGCAATCGGTGCGTGGCTGGACGGTGTCGGAGGACGATGCCGGTGAGCTGGAATTCCATCTGGTCGATCGCGAATTGTGAGTGCACCGCTCGAGGTCGTGCGCAACGCGCGGGCACGGCGGGCACGGTTATCGGTGGATTCGGCGACCGGCCGGGTACGGCTGGTGCTGCCGTCGCGCGCACCGTTGAAGGCTGCTTTGGCGTGGGCGGAAGGGAAAGCGGCGTGGATTGCGGCACAGCGCGCGCGCTTGCCGCAGCCACGGCCCTTCGAACCCGGCGCGCGTATCCCTTTCGGCGATGGTCATTTGATGATCCTGTGGGATGAGGCCGCTGCCCGCCGGGTTGAGCGGGACGGTAGCCTCCTGCGCTGTGGCGGCACGCGCGATGGCCTGTCGCGACGCGTGGGTCTGTGGTTGAAGCGCGAGGCCCTGCGCGTGTTGAGCGACGAGACCGCCGAGTTCGCCGCACGTGCCGGGGTCAGCGTGACCAAGGTTGCGGTTGGCGACCCCAAGACTCGCTGGGGCAGTTGCGCCTCGAGCGGCACGATCCGCTATAGCTGGCGGTTGATCCTGATGCCCGATTTCGTGCGCCGCTCGACCGTCGCGCATGAGGTGGCGCACCGCTTGCACATGAATCACAGCGCACACTTCTACCGCGTGCTCGCGTTGCTCGACGAACGCGACCCCGAGGAATCGCGTCGCTGGCTGCGCGCGAACGGTGCCGCGATTCACTGGGTCGGGCGCGAATCCTGACGATCGGCCGGCGCGTGCGTCGGGCTCGGGGCCGGGCGGGGCCCATCGCGGCCGAGGACACGATCGAGCCAGGCCTGGTCGAGTTTGTCGCCATCGCCCTTTTTCTTTTCCACTGGTGGTGGCGTATCGGATTGCTGCGGCGGCCGCGCTTCGATCGGGTTGCCATCGGCATCGACGCGCTGGCCGGGCTGCGCGGGCGGAGCCTGCCCGGGATCGACCGGATTGCCGTCGGCATCGACGAACAGGCCATTATCGGCTTCGCCGAAATAGGATTCCTGGTCGGGCTCGAGCTGGAATTCGGGTAGCGTCACTTTCGTATCGAACTGCTCGACCGGGCGGTTGGCGACGGCCACTTTCATGAAGGCGGCAAAGGCACGCGCGGGCGCGGTGCCGCCGTGCAAACCGGCAATCGGCTTGGCATCGTCGCGGCCCATCCATACGCCTGTCGTGAGCCCACTGGAAAAGCCCAGGAACCAGCCATCCTTGTTCGATGTGGTGGTGCCGGTCTTGCCCGCCACCGGGCGACCGATTTGGGCCGCTTTGCCGGTGCCGGTGTTGACGGTCGTCTGCAGCAGATCGGTCATTTCGGCGGCCACATAGGGTGCGACGAGCACATGGCTGGTGTCGACCGATTGGGCGTAGATCGTTTCTCCCGCTGCGGTCACCTTGGTGATGCCATATGGCGTCACCGCCACCCCCTTGTTGCCGACGCTGGCAAAGGCGCGCGTCATGTCGAGCAGGCGTACTTCGGAGGAACCGAGCACCATCGACGGGTGGGTGTTGACCTTGGTGGTGATGCCGAAGCGCCGCGCCATGTCGGCGATCGTGTTGAAGCCGATTTCCTGTCCGAGTTTCGCCGCCACGGTGTTGACCGAATAGGCAAAGGCGGTGCGCAGCGACATTGCGCCGCTATTGTGGCGTGAATCGTTGCGCGGGCTCCAGCCGTCGATCGTCACGGGTTCGTCGACCACCTGATCCTCGGGCTTGTGCCCGGCCTCGAGCGCTGCGAGATAGACGAACAGTTTGAACGCCGAGCCCGGCTGCCGCTCCGCCTGTGTCGCGCGATTATAGTTGGACGTCACATAATCGGTGCCGCCAACCATCGCGCGGACGGCACCATCGCGGTCCATCGCCACCAGCGCACCTTGCGCGCCCTTGGGGGCATTGTCGCGGATTGCGGCATCGGCGGCGCGCTGCATAGTGAGGTCGAGCGTTGTCCACACTTCCAGCGGACGTTGCGTCTCGTCGATCAGCAGTTCCAGCTGCGGCAACGCCCAATCGGTAAAGTAGCGCACGCTGTTCTGGCGCGCCTCGGGCACGAAGGCGATCTGGTCGATTTGCGCGTCGGCAGCCTGGGCGGCGGTGATCGCCCCGGTTTGCTGCATCAGCTTGAGCACAACGCCAGCGCGCCCGCGGGCGGCATCGATGTCGGCGGTTGGCGAGTAATTGGACGGTGCCTTGACCAACCCCGCGATCACTGCCGCTTCGGTCAAGCTCAGCCGTTCGGCACCGTGACCGAAGAATTTGCGCGAGGCCGCGTCGATGCCATAGGCACCGCCACCGAAATAGACCTTGTTGAGATACAGTTCGAGGATCTGGTCCTTGCTGAACTTTCGCTCCAGCGCGAGGGCGAGAATGCCCTCGCGGATCTTTCGACCGAATTTCTTGCTGGAATTGAGGAAAATGTTACGGGCGAGCTGTTGCGTGATGGTCGATCCACCCTGCATCCAGCGCCCACGCTCGAGCCGCACCTGGACCGAGCGCACCATCCCGATCGGATCGACCCCCGGGTGCGATCGAAAGCGGCGATCCTCGACCGACACCATCGCCTCGCGCATCACTGTGGGGATGCGGTCATAGGGTAGCCACTCGCCATAGCTTGGGCCCATCGACACGATCACCGTCCCGTCGGCCGCGTGGACGCGGATCATCTGGCCATTGGGGGACGATTTCAGCTCGTCGAAACTCGGCAGCTGCCCTTCAGAGACATAGACGGTTACGATCAACGCGATGAAGGCGATCAGCGCGAGACCGCCGCTGATTTGCGCGAGCAGGACCAGACGCCGACGCCACAAGGGCGCACGCGTCGAGCGAGGGGCGGGGGATGAGGAGCGAGCCATTGAGCGCTGCAGCGTTAGGCTTTGCCGGTCATTCCGGCAAGCCGTCGCCGCCGCAATCAGCCATGCGACTCGTCGCTATCAACACTCCCCCGAGCGCGAAAATCCAGGCTAAGCGAGTTCATGCAATAGCGCAGGCCTGTCGGCGGCGGACCATCGGGGAAAACATGGCCGAGATGTCCGTCACAGCGGGCGCAGCGCGCTTCGGTCCGCGTCATGCCGTGGGTACGATCGGTATGCTCGGTGACATAGTCGGGCGAGATCGGCTGGGTAAAGCTCGGCCAGCCCGAGCCCGAATCATATTTATCGGCCGAATCGAACAACGGCTGCGCGCAACCGCCGCAGCGATAGACGCCATCGGCCTTGTTGTTGTTATACCGCCCGGAAAAGGCAGGCTCTGTCCCGGCCTCGCGCAGGACATGATAGGCCTCCGGGCTCAGCTTTTTGCGCCATTCGGTTTCAGACAGGGTGAAGTGTTCCATGACGCTAATGATCCTGTGGCGCGGGTGCGCGGTCAAGTCGTGAATGCCCGATCCGCGTGAACGCGGCAATCGTATCGATCATACCAGGGAAGCGACCGAGCAGCGGCAGGAGCGCCGCCGTCAGCGCAGGCCATTCGGCTGCGTTGCGTACCGCTCCGGCCAACCGGATCGGTCGAGCCGTGGCGCTTGCGAAGCGCCTCTGGAAACGGTGTGCCCCGCCCGGCCCGTCCGCGAGATAGGCATGGCTTGCCCTGATTCCGCTCGCGATCGCGATGCCCATGCCTTCTCCGGCGAGCGAGGGGATGACTCCGGCCTGATCGCCGAGCCGGAAGAGACCCTGTGCCCCCCGCGTAGCGCGCCATCCATAAGGGACGTTGGCGATCGCGTCGATCGGCAGGCCGTCGCTGCGATATGCCAGGCGCTCGCCCAACCGGGGCTGATCGCGCGCGAGCTGGTCGAGCAGTGCGGCGGGAGATCCCGCTTCCAGCATGGCCGAGCGATGCACGGCCAGGCAGACATTGGCGCTGCCGTCCTCCTGGCGAACGATCCCGACATAGCCGCGATCGAACAGGTGCAGTTCGATCGCATCGCCGATCAGTCGATCGAGGCCGGGCGTCTGCGCGAGGCGAACGCGCAGACCCAAGACCGGGTCGTGCCCGCGCGCTTCGGCCGGGCGGGAGGTGCCTCGAACGTCGTGCTTGCCGCTGGCGAGGAACAGCGCGTCGCCGACCAGGTCGGCACCATCGTCGAGCCGCGCCGTCAAGCCGTCGATCGCCCGCGCCGCTACGCCGCGCTCGACAGCGGCACCTGCATCGATCGCGCGCTGGAGCAACACGCTGTCGAGCAGGCGGCGCGACACTCCGTGGGCGGCGCGGCGCAGCGGCGTTTCGACCAGCCGCTCGCCCGCGATCAGACGCACCGTGGTGATCCGCGCCGGGCCCAGCGCGGCAGGTTCCACGCCAAGCTTTTGTAGCGATTCGAGCGTTCGCCAGCTTAGAAAGCCGCCACAAATCGCGTCGCCGGTTTCGCGGCTGCGTTCCACCAGCAGGTGCGGGGCGCGTGCGTGCGCCAGCACGATCGCAGCGCTCGCACCTGCCGGGCCGCCGCCGACGATCAGCGCAGGTGTTCGACGCATAGCCGAAACGGAAAGGCGCGGTAGACCTGCGCGGTGACGCCTGCCTCTGCAAGGATCGGTGCCCATTCCGCGGGCCGATAGGAGCGGGCGATCGACAGGGTGCCGTCATGGCGCACGATCGGGTGCCAACGCGCCAGCGTCGCCAGAATCGGAAACCCGAAATGCGCAAAGCCGTGGCGATGGAGGTCGTTGATCAGCCATCCCTTCGCGCTCGCCCGCTCCATGAAGCGCAGAAACGCGATCAGCTGATCGTGCGTCATGTGGTGTGCGACGAGGCTGGAGATGACGAAATCCCATCTCTCGCCCGCCAGATCGGCATAGTCGCCGGTGATATAACGGATCGGTACGTCGGCGGGCGAATGCGCGGTCGCGGCGAGCGCGCTGCGGGGGTTGAGGTCGATGCCGACCAGCTCGGCCGCGATACCCCGCCGCGCGGCCCAACGCGCGATCCGGCGCAGCATGTCACCATCGCCAAAGCCGACATCGAGCAGCTTGAAACGACGCAGGCCAAGCGACCCGCGCCGCAGGAAATCTAGCGTCGGCCGCGCTGCCATCGTCACGACATTGACCTTGGCGAGGTCGCCGACCACCGTTGCATAAACCTCCGGGTCGAGATCGTCGGCGTCCATCAGCTCCTCCGCGATGGCGCGCGCGCGCAGGCTCATGCCGCGCTCCGGAAGCCGAAGCCCTCGGCGGCAAGGCCCGGGCCGAAGGCGAGCGCCACCCCGTTGCGGACCGGCGGCCCGTCGAGCAGCCGCGCCAGCACGAACATCAAGGTGGCGGAGGACATATTGCCGTAATCCGACAGCACCGCGCGCGAGGCGTCGAGCGCGTCGTCCGGCAGTTTGAGGCTATGTTCGACCGCGTCGAGGATCGATCGTCCTCCGGCATGGACTGCCCATCCATCGATCTCCAGCGGCGCGCGCCCACCGGTCGCGGCGGCGGCGAAGGCAGGGTCGCTCAGCCCGGCGGCGATGCGGGCGGGAACTTCGCCCGACAAATGCATCGCAAAGCCGTGATCGGTAATATCCCAGCGGATCAACGCCGCCGAATCGGGGAGCGTGGTCGCAAAGGGGTGGTCGAGTGCAAATCCGCGAGGGGCGGCGGTGACGAGCGCCGCTGCGGCACCGTCGCCGAATTGCAGCATGGCGAGCAGGGGTTCGAGCGCGGGATTGTCCTGCAGATGCAGCGTGGACAATTCGACACAGACCACCAACACCCGCGCGTCGGCATCGGATCGCACGATATGGCGCGCGCTGCGGAGCGCGGCGACCGCCGCGTAACATCCCATAAAGCCGATCAGCAGGCGCTCGACCGACGGCGCAAGGCCGATTCGCGCAGCGATGATCTGGTCGATGCCCGGCGCGACGAAGCCGGTACAACTCGCCACGACCAGATGGGTGATGGCATCGAGTGAAACCTGCGCGCCCAATGCCTCGATCGCAGCGATGCTCAGCTCCGGGGCCGCCTGCCCATAGCGTCGCATACGTTCGGCAGTGCCGGGCAGCACCGGATCGGCATAAAAACCGTCCGGATCGACGGGCGATCCGCCTTGCGCTCCAACGGGTAGGACGGACCAGCGATGCGCGATCGCGGCGCGCGCGGCCATCCGGTCGAAGATCCGGACGGCCCGTGCGTCAGGCAAGCGCGCGCGGGCCCAGTCAAGGAACGCCGCATGGATGTCCTGCGCCGGAACGGCGGTGCCGATCGCGGCGATGTGGGCAGTGCTGGACACATGGGACCTTTGCGGAGGCGGGCGGGAGCATCCGGCCAACGAACAACGCTACGACGGCTGCTCCGATCCGGGAAGACACCCACGTTACGCACTCGTACCTACCCTACGTTTGAGCACGGCATTTGGATGCGTCGGCGCACAAGATTTGGTCGCAAGAGGAGCAGCCGCCGCTTAATCGAGAGCATATCGAGCGCGGATGAAGGTTTCAGCTCACGCCAGTGCGGCAATCAACTCGTGCTGGCGGATCGGCTTGTCGAGCACCGCGTGAAATCCGTTCATACTGGCTATCGCGCGGAGCGTCGGGTCGGGATAAGCCGTGATCAGTATGGATCGGCCATGCCAATCACGGCGCTGCATCGACCGGAGCACCCCGATCCCGTCGCCGTCGGGCAGCCGGTAATCGGTAATCAGCCACTCGGCCGTCGACACGTCGGTATCCTCAAGCAGGGCACGCGCGCTCGCGTAAGAGCGCACATCGAAGCCGCGCCAGTGCAGCAGCAGATGCAGCGAACGCCGCACGCCTTCATCGTCCTCTACCAGCAACAATTGCGGACGCGGTCCGGTGTCGACCGCGTTGTCATCGTCCATTGGACCGCTTTCCCATGTCATTGGGGGCACGGATGGCGGTCGCGGGCAAAGTTGTCTTTACGTAGACTTCCTAGGATTGCTCTCCAAGGCCGGCGGCAAAGGCGATACGCAGCGCGTCCGACAGCGCATGGACCTCCAGCTTGGTCATTACGTTGGCGCGGTGAACTTCGACCGTGCGCGGCGAAATGCCCAAATCATAGGCGATCGTCTTGTTGGGCAACCCCTGTGCCAGCCGGTCCAACACCTCTTGTTCGCGCGGGGTGAGGCGCGCGACCCACAGCTTCGCCGCCTCGCTCGATCGTGCGGCTGCATCGGCATGCGCGATCCGCGCGAAGGCGCGGTCGATCGCCGACAGTAGCACGGCCTTTTCGAAGGGTTTTTCGATGAAGTCGACAGCACCCGTCTTCATCGCCTGAACCGCGATCGAGACATCGGCATGGCCGGTGAGGATGATGACGGGCATGGTGATGCCGCGTGCGACCAATTCCTCCTGCACCGCAAGGCCATCGATCTCCGGCATGCGCACGTCGAGCAAGACGCAACCCGGTTCCGCTGCCTTGATCTCGCGCAGGAACGCGACTCCAGACGTGTGCAAGCGTACAGCATAGCCAGAGGTTCGCAGCAGGAACCCAGCCGAACGTCGCACCGAATCATCGTCGTCGACGACATGGATCAGACGTTGGTCGCTCATGCCGCAAACTCCTCTATTGGAAGCGTGAAACGAAAGACGGTTCCGCCCGTCGGGCGCGGCTCGGCGCGGATGTGTCCGCGATGCGCTTCCACGATCGTTCGGCAGATCGACAGGCCCAACCCCATGCCTGCGGGTTTGGTGGTCGCGAAGGCCTGGAACAGTCGCGCGGCGATGTCCGGCGAAAGCCCCGGGCCCGTGTCGGCGACCGAGACTTCGACCATGGCGTTATCGAGCGCGCAGGTCGAGATCGTGATGTCGCGGACTTCCTGCCCGGCCACGGCATCGATCGCGTTCCGGATCAGGTTCACGAGAACTTGCTGGATCTGGACACGATCGACCGTGACGGTGGTGATATCGGGGGCCAGCTCGAAAAAGGCGCGAACGCCTCGTTCACGCGCGCCGATCAGGGCGAGGCGACTCGCCTCGTCGATCAATCGCGGTAGATCCTCCACCCGCCGCTCGACCTCGCCACGCGCCACGAAATCGCGCAGGCGACGGACGATCTTGCCAGCGCGCAAGGCTTCGCTGGTGGATTCCTCGATCGCCTCGCGCAGCAGCGTGGCTGCCTCGGCACCACCGGCGTCAAGCAGTTCGCGACCCGCCTCAAGATAATTGGCGATCGCGGTCAGCGGCTGGTTCAATTCATGCGCCAAGGTCGAAGCCATCGTACCCATCGCACTCAGCCGCGATACGTGAATCAGCTCGGATTGGAGCTCTTTCAACCGCAATTCCGCGTGCTGCTGTTCGGTCAGGTCGTGAATGAAGCCGGTAAAGATGCGATGTCCGTCGCTATTGGCCTCGCCGACCGATAGCTTCATGGGGAATTCGGTACCGTCGCGACGCTGGCCGACGACGATGCGACCGATGCCGATAATGCGGCGCTCCCCGGTTTCGCGATAATGGGCGATATAACGGTCATGCCGTGCGGCATCCGATGGCGGCATCAGGATTTCGACATTCGCGCCCACGACCTCGGCTTCGCTGTAGCCGAACAGGCGCTCGGCGGCGCTGCTGAACGACAGGATGATGCCGCGCTCGTCGATAACGATCATCGCATCGGGGACGGTTGCGAGGATCGAGCGCAGGTGCAATTCGCTGCGCGCCAGTGCGGCGGCGGCTGCCTGGCGGCCCGTGATGTCATAGATCATCTGCCCGAAGCCGCGCAGCGTCCCATTGGCGCTGTGGATCGCGGTGATCGCGACGTCGGCGAAGAATTCGGAACCATCCTGACGCACCCGCCAGGTGTTTTCCCGCAGGCGACCACGCGCGCGAACCTTGGCCATGTCCGCATCGGGCTTGGCTGCGCCGCGATCTTGCAGACTATAGAGCTTTTCGCCGCTTTGGCCGATCACGGCATCGGGCCGATATCCAAACAAGATCTCTGCTCCCACATTCCAAGACCGGATCCGTCCCTCGGTATCCAGCACGAACATGGCGCGGTCGGTTGCGCCCTCGACGAAGAGCGCGAGCGTTTCGGGGTCTACCGTATCGCCGATCGCCATATCTGTGTCTTTGCCGTCCACGTGCTGTGCGTCCCATCCGTGAATCCACCTAGGTCCCTGTTTTGCGCCGGATCAAATCCGCGAGCGCGCCATGGCCATACCCAGCCATAGAACTTAAACACGGAGGACCCTATGCGCACATATAGATTTTTGGCGCTCGCAGCTGTTTCGACGGCGATCGTCGCGTCGCCCGCTTATGCCGAAAAGGGCGACGTTCTGGTGCGCGTGCGCGCAATCGTCGTCGCGCCCAACGAACGCAGCGGCCCGGTGACTCCGGCGTTTCCTGGCAGCAAGGTCGGGGTGTCGGATTCGGTGATGCCGGAAATCGACTTCACCTACATGGCGACCAAGCACATCGATAGTGGTCCTCTGGGAGTAGACGCACTCGATCACTTCAGGATTACGGCGTTGCGGCTGGCAGCGCGCACCAGCACGCACCAATATCGCTTGGGCATCCGGTAGCGGCATGCCGATCGGTAGGGCGGCGGCGACAGCAGCTTGCGCTGCCGGCAATTGGTCCGTTTGGCCAAAAGCTGTCTCAATGTCCGCGAACCGCAAAGTCGGAGCGGCCGGATGCTCAGGGGTGCCAGCATATACTGCGGAGGTAGCCAAGCCGACAACCAGAACTGGTAGCCACTGCGGCGATATAAGCCACGAGCGCACGGTCTAGGCGCTGGCCAAGGCAGGCGTGCGCGACATGATCGCTTCATCGACTGCCTCGTTGATCAGAATGGCGAGCTTCGCGCCAGCAAAGCGGGCGCTCGGAAGATGCCACACTCTGCCAACGACGTAGGCCTTGCGGTCGATCTCGACCTCTTCACCGCACGAAGGCAGGGCGTCAAAATGCATTGCGCCCTTGTCTTTGGCGGTACCGACGTCAACGCCGTGATAGACGGTGACGAGCATTTCTCTTTCTCCAGAAGGGGGATGATGATCAAAATGACGGAATGAGAATAATCACCTTGACGGTGACATCCCCTTGAGCCGCGCGTGCATGCGCAAGCACGCGGCGGATATCGCCAGCGGTTCCAGAACATGCCTCGCCGAAACTGCATCGTCGCTGCCGGGCCCGTAGATCCAGATGCGATCGGGCAGATTCGCATCGCGTTCCATCCAGTGGCCCGGTGGAACGAGGGTCGCCGCCGCTGCCTTCTCGCCGGAATATCGTAGCGCGCGAACGCGGCTACCGTCGCCATAGCGCCAAACCGCTATCTCAAGTTCTTCCAGATTCACCAGTCCGGGAAATACCGTTCGGGCAATTCGACCGTCCAGTTCCCGGCTGGCCGCGCTTGTCGCCTCGCAAAGGTGGGCGAGATCCCGGCATTCTCGGGCCAGGTTCGAGGTTCCTGCAGCACAGAGCGTCTGATCGCTCACAATATATTCTCGTCATCATCATCGTCGCGGACATGAGCCTTACCCACGGGGATGCGCGAGACTGGCTCGCAAACACTTTGCAGGAGGCCGTCGCCGATAGCGTAGATAAGCCCATGTACCCTCAGGTCGTGACCATCTCGCCATGCTTGCTCGACCACAGCATTGGCGCAGACCTGCTCAACCTGGGCGATGACGTTGAGCTCGCACAGTCGATCCTCGCGTGCCTGCTCATCCGGTAAAGCATGAAGCGCAGTGCGATGTTGCCAGTATAGGGCTCTGACGGGTGCAAGCCACGAACCGATTGCGTCGTTCGCAACGGCATTTCGAGCCGCGCGAATGCCCCCGCAGCCATAATGCCCCACCACCAGAACATGCCGGACGCGGAGCACATTGACGGCAAACAAAAGAGCGGCGTTGAAATTGGTATCGCTGGCCGGCACGAGATTGGCGATGTTGCGGTGGACGAACATTTCGCCTGGATCGAGATCGACAATCTCGGTTGCTGGAACGCGACTATCTGAACAACCCACCCAGAAATATCGCGGGCTCTGTTGACCGACGAGGCGTGCGAAAAAGCGAGGGTCGCTTTGGGTCTTCCGGCCCGCCCATTGCCGGTTTCGTTCAAGCAAATCGGCGATATCATCATTGCCGGCTTGTACGACTGATTCAGGCTGCAGCGGGTTGCTCACCGGCCGAACCTCCCTCGAGATCGACGATCCGCAAATATGGTTTGAGCGTCGCGTAGCCTTGTGGGAATTGTCGCGAGGCTTCCTCGTCCGACAGTTTCGGAGAGACGATGACTGGGTCGCCAGGCTTCCAATTCACAGGCGTCGCGACGCTGCGTCGGTCGGTCAATTGCAGGCTGTCGATCGTCCGCAGAATCTCGACGAAATTGCGCCCCGTGCTTGGCGGATATGTGAGGATGAGGCGGACTTTTTTTAGCGGATCAATGACGAAGACGGACCGCACGGTGACGGTCGGATCGCTCATCGGATGGATCATGCCATAGAGCTGCGCGACCGTTTGATCGTTGTCAGCGAGCATCGGGAAGTTGACCTGCTGCCCTTGAGTAGACTCGATATCGGCCTCCCAGATGCGGTGCGCTTCGACAGGATCGATCGAGAGGCCGATAACCTTGACATCTCGCCTGTCCCACTCCGACTTGAGCCGACCAACCTCGGCCAACTCGGTCGTGCAAACCGGCGTAAAGTCCTTGGGATGACTGAAGAGAACGCCCCACGAGTCTCCAAGCCATTCATGGAAACGAATGCGTCCTTCGGTGCTGTTCTGATCAAAATCAGGCGCTAATTGTCCGAGCTGAATACTCATGCTCATTCCTCATTTTTGCTTGGCTCCTTATCCGCGCGCAATACGCCTCCAACAAACGAATGTTATTGGTTGTTTGCAGCGATATCTTTGCGGTAAAAAAACCGAGGCGCTTATTGGGTCTGGTCGACCCGAGCCGCACCCGCCCCGTCGAGATTGCGCGAAACGAAATCCCAGTTGACCACTTTAGACAGCAGTTCTTCTGCAAATTTTGGTCGTGCGTTGCGGTAATCGATATAATAGGCGTGTTCCCAGACATCGATGGTCAGCAACGGCGTCATGCCGTGCACGATCGGCGTATCGGCATCGTGAAGCGATGTGATCCTGAGCTTGTCTCCTTCGAGTATCAGCCAGGCCCAGCCGCTCGCGAAGTGACCGACAGCCTCAGCCGCCAGTTTTTGAATTAAATTTTGATGCGAACCAAAGTCGCTCTCGATCATCTTCAAGAGCTTCTCCGACGGCTTGGTCGAGTCCATGGGTGCGAGGCATTGCCAGAAGAAACTGTGATTCCAGACTTGGGCTGCATTGTTGAACAGCGGCTTGTCACCACCTTCTTTCGCAAACGCCGCAATATCGATGATCGTTTTACCCGCCAGACCCTTTTCGTCGATCCAACCATTGACCTTATCGACATAGGCTTTGTGATGTTTGCCATGATGATAGTCAAAGCTTTCAGCCGAGAGCACAGGTTCAAGAGCAGACCGATCGAAGGGAAGTGGGGGAAGCGTAAATGGCATGACAGTTAACTCCATGGATGATGCCCAATATGTGGCGATGCCGGCATGCTGCTTCCACGCTCTGTCGGATCACGCATTTTACCGTCGATCGCGAGGGGCTTCGTCACCGTCCGGTCATCGCGTAGGTGCGTGCTGTGAGGTTTTGCCTTGGGCCGTTTCGCGCCGGCGACAGGAAGGTCCGTCATTTGACCGATTGGTGGAAGCAACGAGCGCTTTAAGGGCGGCACGGCATCTTGTTGGCTTGTAGGTCGGCGGAAAAGAGCCCTGGCGCCATCGTCGGCGAGGAAAAACGCCGCGACCGGGACCGCGATCACGATCGCCAATGTAATCGTATCCGCACTGACGATTTCGCTCGCGCAAAGCCAGTATATGAGCTGCCCTCCTGCAGCGCACGCGACCGTTAAAAGGATCGGCCACCAGCGGCGAAAAGGGCGCGACGACGGAGCAGGCCGGATCGGTCCGGGATATTTCATGGTGGCGTGCCTCCTTGCCGACCCCTCGTTCCTCCTGCTATTGTCATCATGCAAATGAATATAATTGTTATTTAACCAGAAAACGAGTGCTGGATGGATATCGGAGTTGCGCGGACATTTCTGGAAGTTGTGAAAACGGGCACGTTTGTGAACGCGGCTGCCAATCTCAATCTCACCCAGACAGCGGTGAGTGCCCGAATCCGCGTGCTCGAAGAGCAGCTCGATCGGCCGGTCTTCATCCGTAACAAATCAGGCGCGAAGCTTACCCCGGCCGGGGAGCAATTCTTGCGATTTGCGACTACCCTTGTGCAAGTGTGGGAGCGCGCGCGCAGGTCGGTCGCATTGCCTCCCGGGCGCGAGAGCGTGGTGACCATCGGCGCTGAGCTCAGCTTGTGGAGCCCATTGCTACGTCACTGGCTGTTGTGGATGCGCCGCGAATGTCCCGAGTTCGCGGTAAGCACGCAGATCGATAGCGCGGAAAGTCTCATGGAGCAGGTCCAGGATGGCTCTCTCGATGTCGCGATCCTCTATGGCGCACCACGCCGCCCCGGTGTGATTGCAGAACTGCTTTTCGAAGAAAAACTGGTGTTGGTGCGCACCACGCCTACCGATCGGGTGCTAGGCGCTGAAGATCATGTCCTTATCGACTGGGGCGAAGAATTCGCTGCGAGCTATCAGGCGGCGTATCCCGATCAACCCAATTCCGTCGTTGCAATCAGCTACGGTCCGCTGGCCCTCGACTATATCCTCGCCACCGGTGGAACCGGTTACTTCCGCAAAGGCTTCGTACGGTCCTATCTCGAGGAAGGCCGGCTCGCGCTGGTGCCCGATAGTCCCGAGTTCTCTTATTCTGCCTATGCCGTGCATTCCACCAAGGCCGACGAAGGCGTCATGGCGCGCATTAGAACCGGTTTGCGGGCCGCTGCGGCTATTGCGTCATGAACGACGAGCCTGCCTCCCCTGTATGTTATGCATCCCAAGGCGATGACATCTACATGGGCTATGGTGGCCGTGACGAGATCGCTGCCGCGCTCAATGTCTTGCTAGAGGCCGAGCGCGCAGGGGCGCGTGTTACCCTCGAAAGCGCAAACGACGCCCGTCATCCGCCGACGAAGCATCTGATAAAGGCGGTCTATGAGGATGAAGCAAAGTGGTGCGGGATGCTGTCTGCCCAGATCAAGCGTATTGGGGTGATCCCATCTACGCATTGTGGCGCATTCTATGACAAGGCCATGGCCATCGCCGATTCACATGAACGACTCGCGTTCCTCAATCGCGGCCAGGCCTGGGTGGTGCGCAAGCTAGAAGAGCTGCTTCCACGCGTGCGCGACGATATTCTGCATGCTGCTCTGAGCGAGATGAGGGCCAGCCATGTCGAGAATATCCAGCGCACGGAAGAGTGCATCGCCGAGACGAAAACCTGAGCCGGGCCCATGGCTGTCCCACCCCCAGTCCGGATCAAACGCGTCTATGCTCCTCCCGCTGAAAGCGATGGTAGCCGGATCCTTGTCGACCGGCTCTGGCCCCGCGGTCTGGGACGAGACACGGCAGCTTTAACGTCGTGGTGCAAGAGTATCGCCCCGAGTACTGAACTGCGCAAATGGTTTGGTCATGATCCGCAGCGTTGGGCTGAATTCAACCGCCGCTATTGCCAGGAGCTGGATGCCAACGGCGCTGCGGTCACTGAACTGGCGTCACTGCTCGATCGGGGGCCCGGCATTCTGCTGTACGCAGCCCATGACGAGCAACACAATCACGCGATCGTCCTTGCAGACTATATGGCAAAGCATCGCTGAACCGGCTTGGCGGTTCGCAATGGCCACAACACCCCATTTTAACCGGTCTGGGGCAAATCCCGATTCCTTGCGGCGCTAAATAGCATCCCAAGTTCTGCCGGTTTTGTGATGAGATCTGCCAGCGTGTAACCGTCCAGCACGTTTAGAAACGCGGCCAGCGCCTGCCGCAAAGCGCCCGTCAGCCCGCAAGCCGGGGCGATGATGCACTCACCGCAATCGACCAGGTCGAAACCATCCTCGGTGTGCCGTATGACCGCGCCCACTTTGATTTCCACTGCAGGCCTGGCGAGCTTGATGCCGCCAAAGCGGCCCCGTGCACTGGCCAGATAGCCCGCGTTCACCAGATCGTTGACCACTTTCATCAGGTGATTCTGCGAGATGTCATAGGCGCGCGATATCTCGGCGATGGAGCACAACGCATCGGGCCGCGCGCCCAGGTAAATGAGCACCCGCAGGGCATAGTCCGTGTAGCGCGTAAGCCGCATGCAATCTCCTTGCATTCATATATGCATTTTTCTTGCATCTTTCAAAGCCGCCTTATAGATGCATTCTCGATACATGAATTGGAGTCGGTCGATGGACGACGGGAATGAGATCACGGAGGAAGGCCTCAAGCGGCTTGTCTCCCTGTTCTACGAGCGCGTCCGCGAAGACGAATCGCTGGGTCCGATCTTCAACGATGCGATCGAAAACTGGCCCGAACATCTCGACAAGCTGGTTACCTTCTGGTCGTCGGTGATGCTGACCACTGGCCGCTACAAGGGCAACCCCGTGGCCGCGCATCTCAAGCACCGGACGCGCATAAGTCCCGAGCTGTTCCAGCGCTGGCTGGCGCTTTGGAACAGCACCACGGCCGAGGTGTTGGAGCCCGGTGCAGCCGCTGCGCTGCAGAGCAAGGCCGCGCGGATCGCAGAAAGCCTGCAACTGGCGCTCTTCTTCAAGCTCGATACAAAAACCAAACCAGACCGCGCGGCGGCCTGACCGTCAAGGAATCCGTCATGCCAACCGCTCCCTTTGTTGACCTTAGCGTCCACTGCAAACCGCGCGGTCCGTCCGATCGCATCGCGCTGGCCTTCACCAAGATACTGCGGTTCACGGCCGACACATTCTTCGCCAAGCGCTACGGCCACCGTGCCATCGTGCTTGAGACTGTAGCGGCGGTGCCGGGCATGGTCGGCGCAACGCTGACGCACCTGCGTTGCCTGCGGCGCATGTGCGATGACAAGGGCTGGATCCGCACCTTGATGGAGGAAGCGGAGAACGAACGGATGCACCTGATGACCTTCATCGAGGTGGCCAAGCCGACGATGTTCGAGCGGCTCGTGATTCTGGCCGTTCAGTGGGTCTTCTACCTCGCCTTCTTCACGCTCTACCTGGTCAGCGCCAAGACCGCACACCGCGTGGTCGGATATTTCGAGGAAGAGGCGGTGATCAGCTACACGCTCTATCTCGCCGAACTTGACGAGGGCCGTTCCCCCAATGGCCCGGCGCCAGCAATCGCGCGGCATTATTGGAAGCTTGGAGACGATGCGACCTTGCGCGACGTGGTGCTCCTGGTCCGCGCCGATGAGGCACATCACCGCGATATCAATCATAGCTTTGCAAACGAACTAGCCGGATTGCCGGTCAACCATGCGGCGGTGGCGCCCTATCCGGACCACGCCGACGACATTCGGTTGGCAGCCTGACATGGCCGAACCCTATCGCTCAACCCCGGTGTTCGACGAGACCAGCCTCCCTGCGGCGCTGCGCGCGCGACACACGACCAAGGCCGGGGTCTGGGGCATGGTTCGCGTGCTCGAAGGCACAGTGAAACTGACCTATCTCGAGCCGACTTCCGAACATCTGCTTGATCCCGACACCCCGGGACCATTGCTTCCCGAACAGCCCCATTTTGTCGAACCAATCGGCGCGATGAAGATGCGGGTCGATTTCTACAGTGAACCGCCGGGCGGCTAACCCCGCCCGCCCCGGCCTACCCCATTATCACGACAGGAGACGTTGATGTCACAGACACTCAGCGAGCGCACGATCGCGCTCGTCAAAGCCACGGTTCCCGCACTCGAAGCCCATGGTCTCGATATTGTCCATGAGATGTACGCGCGGATGTTCGAAAATCCCGAGATTCGCGACCTGTTCAACCAGTCGCACCATGGTGACGCGGGGTCACAGCCGCGAGCCTTGACCGCCGCGATCCTCGCTTATGCGGCGAACATCGAGAATCTGGGCGCTCTTGCCCCAGCGGTCGAGCGGATTGCGCAAAAGCATGTCGGTCTGCAGATCCTGCCCGAACATTATCCCCATGTCGGTGAAGCGCTGCTCGGTGCCATCAAGGCCGTGCTCGGCGATGCCGCCACCGAAGAGATTCTCGCTGCCTGGGGCGAAGCCTATTGGTTCCTGGCCCATATCCTGATTGCACGCGAAGAGCGGCTTTACAAGGAGCACAGCACGGCCGACGGCGGTTGGGCGGGCTGGCGCACGTTCGCGGTCGACGAGGTCCGTCCCGAGAGCAGCGTCATCACCTCGTTCATCCTGCGCCCCACCGATGGGCGTCCGGTTATTCGCCACAAGCCCGGTCAATATCTGACCTTCTGGCTCGAGATCCCCGGGCATCCTCCGGTCAAACGCAATTATAGCATTTCACAAGCAGCCAATGGCGAGACCTATCGTATCTCGGTCAAACGCGAGCAGATGGGTCTCGCCTCGGGCTGGCTGCACGACCAGGCGAAGCCCGGCACCGTGCTCAAGGTGGCCGCGCCCGCAGGCGAGTTCTTCCTGACGGACAATCCCGAACGCCCGGTCGTGCTGATGTCCGGCGGAGTCGGCCTGACCCCGATGGTGGCAATGCTCGAAGCCATAGCGCAACAGCATCCTGACCTTCCCGTCCAATATCTTCATGGAACACTGGATGGCTCGACCCACGCACTGGCCAATGACGTCCACGCGCTCGCAACCGGTCACCCGAACATCCGCGTCACGAATTTCTACCAGACACCACGGGCAGAAGACGTTGCGGGCCGGGACTATGACCATGATGGCTTGATCGACGAGCCGTGGCTCACGGCCCATACGCCGATCGAAGAAGCAGACTATTACCTATGCGGCCCGCGACCGTTCCTGCGCGCGTTCGTCGCCACCTTGTCGCTCGCTGGCGTCGCATCGGACAGAATTCATTATGAGTTCTTCGGCCCCGCCGACGAACTACTCGCCGCCTGAAGGGACCGACCGACATGGATGACCTCACCATCGCGCGCATGATCCATATCCTGGCCGTCATTTGCTGGATCGGCGGGGTTGCGTTTGCAACCACCGTGGTCATCCCGTCGGTCAAAGCCCTGCCGTCATCGGAGCGGCTGACTGCCTTTCACCGCATTGAAAGCCGGTTCGCGCCGCAAGCGCGCATCTGGCTTCTCTTCGCGGGCGCAAGCGGCCTGTGGATGATCCAGCGCGGAGGAATGTGGGATCGCTTCGGTGATCTCCATTTCTGGTGGATGCACGCCATGCTATGCGTGTGGTCGATCTTCTTTGTGGTGCTGTTTATCGTTGAACCGCTGATCTTGCGTCGCCGGTTCGAGGTTTGGGCGGCAAGATCTCCGGATGGAGCGTTCAGGCTGCTCCACCGCGCGCATGTCCTTCTACTTGGTCTCAGCCTGGTTACCGTAATCGGTGCGGTTGCCGGAAGCCGCGGGTTTTCGCCACTTTAGATAGCCGATGAAGGAGTCCGACCGTTGTGCCTGATACCGAAAACAGATCGATAGATCCCGAACGCATCGAGGCGGTCGCGCACGCCGTCCATGCGCTTTGCCACGGACGATCCGATGTATCGCTAGCGGCGCATGTGGCGGCGGCGGTCGCCCAGCATTTTGCAGGCACCGCACCGATGACGGATTCTATTCTCGCGCAACGCGCTGCGCTGGAAACGGCCGTAACAAAGAGGGTGGAGCAGCTACAAGAGAGCCAAGCCGAGTCCGACGCAATCGACGAGGCATCGCGGGAATCCTTTCCTGCCAGCGACCCGCCCGCATGGATTTCAGGCCGACATTGACCGCTTCAGACAACGGTAGAAAGATAATTGATCATGGCACTTCATCACGCGCAGCACGGCGAGATCGTACATCTCTCAGGCTTGGGTGTGGGCGGAGATGATGCCCACACGACCGCCCTCGTCAAAACCGAGGCCTTCGAGGCGATCCACCTCCTCGTGCACGCTGGCGCCGTAATCCCGCCGCACCACGTTGCCGGGCAAGCGACGCTCCACTGCCTGCGTGGCAGAGTGCATGTATTGCTCGGAGACGCGAAGGCCATCCTGGAGATCGGCGACTGGATGTATCTCGATCGCGGCGAGGAGCATGGCATCGAAGGCATTGAAGATGGAGCCTTGCTGCTCACGATATTGTTCGAGCACCCAACTGTCTCAACCGTAAGCTGAGCGCATGCGAACTGCGATCATCATCAGCCGTTTTCGGCTGTTCTTTATGAGAGGCACCTTCCACTCTCCGCGCTGCCCTGCCTTCAACCGCCAATGGCGGGGCGTCTATCAGTCTACGGTCAGCTGGGCCCATTTCGGATGTTGAACGTGTGCCGGACCGTTCAACTCTTTCTAACCCTTCGGTTTCGCCAGGAGACGCGCAATGGACGAAGCCGCCCAACCCAAATTTGATCCTGAAGTCAGTCCCTTGTCGAAATGGTGGCTGCGATCGGTCCTGATGGTGATGATCCTTGGCTTTGCGGGGCTTCTGGCGATCACCATGCTCTCCTACCGGAACGCGCCACCCATCCCCGATACCGTGATTGATGCTCACGGAGAGACCCTGTTCACAGGTGATCAGATCCGCTCGGGACAGGCCATATTTCTGCGCTATGGCTTGATGGACAATGGCACGATCTGGGGACATGGGGCCTATCTTGGCCCTGATTTTTCAGCCGAAACGCTGCATCAGATTGGTGAGAGCCTAGCCACCTCCCTGGCACAACAACAATTCGCCAAGGCTTTGAACGCACTTACCCCTATCGAGACAGGGTCGATCCGCGGTCAGGTCGCCGTCACGCTGAAAACCAATCGTTTCGATCCTGCCAGCAACACTCTTCGCCTGACTGCGCCGGAGGCTATTGCCTACCGCGCGCAGACAGCCCGCTGGACATCCTATTTCATCAACCCAGCGCGCAACGGCGGTCTCGCGCCCAAGCTCATCACCGATCCGGCAGAATTGCGCGACTTGACTGCGTTTTTCTGCTGGACGGCCTGGGCGTCGGTCACCGATCGGCCTGGGGCGGATTATTCCTATACCAACAATTTTCCCTATGATCCCGGCGTTGGCAATGTCGCTCCGGCCGGGGCGCTCCTCTGGAGCACGCTTAGTCTGATCGCCCTGCTCGGCGGCATCGCGGCAGTACTGCTTGCATTCGGCAAATTCGATTATCTGGGCTGGATTACGCGGGGCCATAGCGCCACGCCGCAGGTGATCCCGGGACAGGCAAGCCCCGGCCAGCGCGCCCTCGTCAAATTCTTCGTTGTCGTTTCCTTGCTGTTTCTGATGCAGACGCTCGTAGGTGCTGCGGTTGCGCATTATCGCGCCGATCCAGGAAGTTTCTACGGCTTCCAGCTTGAGACTATCTTTCCGAGCAACCTGATGCGCATCTGGCACTTGCAGACCGCAATCTTCTGGATCGCAACGGCCTATGTAGCCGCCGCGCTGTTTTTGGGCCGCTCGCTGCGCGCCGACGAACCCCGCTGGCTGCCCGCAGCCATCCATCTTCTGTTCGCGGCTTTCGCCATCGTCATCGGCGCCAGTCTCCTTGGCGAATGGGCGGGCATCTCCGGGTGGCTTGGCGACTGGTGGTTCCTGTTCGGAAACCAGGGCTGGGAATATCTCGAGATCGGCCGCTTCTGGCAGTATCTGCTCGTTGTGGGACTATTGGCGTGGTTCGCGCTGCTCTGGCGGATTGCGCGGCCCAGCCAGGTCTCCAACGTCCATGCACGGCCGATCGCCCGGATGTTTCTGTTCGGCGCGCTGGCCATCCCCGTCTTCTACGTTCCCGCCCTCTTTTTTGGCGCCAAGACCAACTTTACCGTGGTCGATACCTGGCGCTTCTGGATCATCCATCTGTGGGTTGAAGGATTCTTCGAATTCTTCGCAACCACCGTAGTCGCGCTGATGTTGTTCCAATTGGGCCTCACGGGCCGGAACACAGCGCTGCGGGTAATTTATCTCGACGCGATCCTCTATTTCCTCGGCGGGCTGATGGGGACGGGGCATCACTGGTATTTTTCAGGACAGACCCAGATCAACATGGCGGCATCAGCGCTTTTCTCCGCGCTGGAGGTCGTGCCTCTGACATTGCTGACGCTCGACGCATGGGATTTTGTCCGCACGACGCGCAGCGAAACCGACAAAAGTGGCGTCGCCTCGGCGCTACCCCATAAATGGACGTTTTATTTCCTCATGGCCGTGGGATTCTGGAATTTCCTCGGCGCCGGAGTCTTCGGATTCATGATTAATCTGCCGATCGTGAGCTATTATGAGGTTGGAACCATCCTGACGCCCAATCATGGCCATGCCGCTATGATGGGCGTCTTCGGCATGCTAGCCCTTGCCCTGATGGTGTTTGTGCTACGCCAGACGACTGACGTCGCGCGCTGGCCGAGCATCGAGAGATACGTCCGCATCGGGTTCTGGGGGAGCAACATCGGGCTCGCCTTGATGGTAATCCTGAGCTTGTTCCCTGCCGGAGTTTTGCAGGTATGGGATGTGCTGCAACATGGCTATTGGCACGCACGAAGCATCGCTTACACTGGCAGCAATATCGCGCGGCAGCTCGAATGGATGCGCTTACCCGCCGATCTGATCTTCATCATTTTTGGCGCCATTCCACTGATGATCGCTGCGCTGAAGGCCTATTGGGGGCTCTACATCAGGCCGCTCGATTCTCTTCAGATTAAGCTGCCCCCTCCACACTGACAGTCACTCCATTTGCCGAGTGTCGGATTGGTTCTCGTGGAGCAGCCAATTCTGCTATCCAGCCAGCTGCTGAGCGCGCAGGCATCAATCAGACCTTACGGAGCAAATAATGCGGACCGCTCTGTGGGGAAGCCCGCCCAGGACCTTGAGAATGGCCTATGTGCTCTCGAGAACGCTATCAGAGTCGCCTTGTCGCGGTCAGAGCGACCGTCCGCCATCGACCGAGATAGATGCACCAGTGACGAACGCACCAAGGTCGGTGCTCATCCAGAGCACGGCGTCGGCGATCTCCTCCGGCTTGCCCAGTCGGCCAAACGCCGCGAGGTCGATCGCCAGTCCGTTGATCTGCAGCGCGATGCGCTGATCGCGACAGGGGCGTAGATGAGCGGTACGTGTATTCGGCCAGTTCGCCGCGATGACGCCCCTCGCCGCCAAATAGATAATTACTCGCGGCCCTTGACCCTGACACGATGTCAAACCCTAGATAGGGGGCGTCGATAAGGAGAACGGGAATGTCCGAGCCAAAATCCACGGCACATGACAGCCAAAATCATGTCTGCTGCGCGGGTCACGCGAAGAATGCGGTCGATCCCGCGGGTTCTCAGCAAGCCGTCGATCCTGTTTGCGGGATGACCGTCGATCCGGCGACGACTCAGCATCACGCCGAACATGACAGCACGGCCTATCATTTCTGCAGTGCCGGCTGCCGCGCCAAGTTCGTTACCGACCCGGCACGCTATCTTTCGAAGGGCGGGCAATCGCAGCCGGAAGTGTCTACGACCGCGATCTGGACCTGTCCGATGCATCCCGAAATCCGTCGGCCGGGACCAGGAGCCTGTCCGATCTGCGGCATGGCGCTCGAACCCGAGGTCGCGACGGCCGAGGCCGGACTCAGTCCCGAACTCGTCGATATGACGCGGCGCTTCTGGATCGCTCTGGCGCTCACTGCGCCCGTGTTCCTGCTCGAGATGGGCGGGCATCTGTTCCCGGCACTGCACCACCTCGTCTCCGAGCGGATATCGGGCTGGATCCAGTTCGCGCTGGCGACCCCCGTTGTGATCTGGGCGGGCTGGCCGTTTTTTGAGCGCGGCTGGGCATCGCTCCAGACGCGAAACCTCAACATGTTTACGCTGATCGCGATGGGAACAGGGGTCGCCTGGGCTTATAGCGTGGTGGCAACGCTCGCACCCGGTATATTCCCTGCGGCGTTCCGCATGATGGACGGTACGGTCGCGATCTATTTCGAGGCCGCTGCGGTCATCACCGTCCTTGTGCTTCTCGGACAGGTTTTGGAATTGCGCGCCCGCGAGCGCACCTCGGGTGCGAT
This sequence comes from Sphingomonas sp. PSPC2-2, assembly GCF_049897725.1. Taxonomy (NCBI): domain Bacteria; kingdom Pseudomonadati; phylum Pseudomonadota; class Alphaproteobacteria; order Sphingomonadales; family Sphingomonadaceae; genus Sphingomonas; species Sphingomonas sp. PSPC2-2. Next base: position 90,005 of record NZ_JAFCWU010000014.1, read on the forward strand.
CAAGGCGCTCCTCAATCTCGCGCCGAAGACCGCCCGCCGGATCATGGCAGACGGTGGCGACGAGGAAGTCGCGGTCGACCTGATCGCCGTGGGCGACAGACTGCGCATTCGCCCCGGCGAAAAGGTGCCCGTGGATGCCGTGGTTGAGGATGGCCGCTCTTCGATCGACGAGTCGATGGTCACAGGCGAATCCATGCCGGTGACGAAAACTGTCGATGCTCATGTGGTCGCGGGAACGATGAACCAGACCGGATCGCTCATCGTGCGGGCCGACAAGGTTGGCCGCGATACGATGCTGGCGCGGATCGTCCAGATGGTGGCGGACGCGCAGCGTTCGCGCGCGCCGATCCAGCGCATGGCCGACAAGGTCGCGGGCTGGTTTGTCCCGGCGGTGCTCGGCGTCGCGCTGCTCTCGTTCGCAATATGGGCGATATGGGGTCCGGAGCCGCGACTGGCGCATGGCCTTGTAGCCGCTGTCGCGGTGCTGATCATCGCCTGCCCCTGCGCCCTGGGCCTCGCGACGCCGATGTCGATCATGGTCGGTATCGGCCGGGGTGCGGGCCTTGGCGTCCTGATCAAGAATGCCGAGGCGCTGGAGCGTATGGAGAAGGTCGATACGATCGTCGTCGACAAGACCGGCACGCTGACCGAAGGGCGACCTTCGGTGACAAGCATCGTGGCGATGGATGGCTTTTCGGAGCACGATCTTCTTCGTCTTGCGGCGAGCGTCGAGCGGGCGTCGGAGCATCCCCTGGCGCTCGCGATCGTTGCGGCCGCGAAGGATCGTGGCATCCCAGTTCCCGAGGTCTCCGACTTCGACTCGCCCACGGGCAAGGGCGCGGTCGGCACCGTGGACGGCAAGCGCATCTTTCTGGGCGGCGCGGCCTATCTCCAAGAGAGTGGCATCGACGTGTCGCCAGCGGCAGCAAGGGCCGATGAGTTGCGGGCGGACGGGGCGACGGCGATTTTTGCCGCCATTGACGGCCGGGTCGCCGGGATCCTGGCCATTGCCGATCCGATCAAGACGACTACGGCGAAGGCGCTGGTCGCCTTGCGGAAGGAGGGCGTGCGCGTGGTCATGCTGACGGGCGACAACCGGACGACCGCCGAGGCGGTGGCCCGGAAACTCGGCATCGACGCGGTTGAAGCAGAGGTGCTGCCCGAACAAAAGAGCGCCGTCGTCCTGCGCCTGCAACGTGAAGGCCATGTCGTCGCCATGGCCGGCGATGGGGTGAACGACGCGCCGGCGCTGGCGGCAGCGGACGTCGGCATTGCCATGGGCTCGGGCACCGATGTTGCCATTGAAAGCGCCGGAATAACGCTACTCAAGGGCGATCTCAATGGCATCGTGCGGGCGCGACGGCTGAGCGAGGCGACGATGGCCAACATCCGCCAGAACCTGTTCTTCGCCTTCATCTACAATGCGGCTGGCGTCCCCATTGCCGCCGGGCTTCTATACCCAGTCTTCGGCATCGTTCTGTCGCCAGTGATCGCCGCTGCCGCGATGGCCCTGTCATCGGTCAGCGTCGTCACCAACGCGCTGCGTCTCAATCGGGTAAAGCTGTGAACATCGGCGGCGCGGCGGCGGCGAGCGGGGTCTCGCAGCGGATGATCCGCCACTACGAGAAGATCGGGCTTATCCCGTCGCCACCGCGACGTGACAGCGGATATCGTGACTATTCGGAAGCGGACATACATCGCCTGCAGTTTATCGCGAATGCCCGGGATCTGGGATTTCCGATCGAGGAAATCCGCGTGTTGCTCGATCTCTGGTCCGATCGCGATCGCGCCAGCGCCGAGGTCAAGGCGCTGGCGGAATCGCGCGCCGCAGACCTCGGTCGGAAGGCGGATGCGCTCAACGCCATGCGCGGAGCATTGCTAGACTTGGCGAAAGACTGCCACGGCAATGATCGACCAGAATGTCCGATACTCACGCGTTTGGCTTCCTGACGCTCCAGCTCGTCGAGAAGCGTGCCAATCAGCATGGGGCCAGTCGCTCCGATCGGATGACCGAGCGCGGATGCGGGACCACCGATAGCAAGCTCGAAGATCCAATGTCGTCGCCTAAAATAGGGTAAGCATAGGCAAGGCGTCGGCAGCGTGGTAGGTTGATTTATCACCCGACCTCCTCTGCAGGCGTCCTGTGACAGAGGGATCATCGTGCCTTCGCCTGCAAGTGCAAGGCCGGACAATGACGTTTGCCGAATCCCTCAACATCGCAACGGGCTGACCGGAGTGCCGACAACACTTCCTGTGCGGAACCTCGAAGAGGCGAATCTGCTCGCTCATGCGATTGTGAACACGATCCCCGAGCCCTTTCTCGTCCTCGACGCCGATCTACGGGTGCTTGAGGCAAGCCGCTCCTTCTACGAGATTTTCAAGGTTGCGCCTGGGCAGACGCAGGGCTGCCTGCTCTATGGGGACCGGTGAGAAAAGGCCCAAAAACGTACGCTAAGCATCACGTCCAGCCTCAGCGGCTGCGGTGGCCAATGCTTCCCCCTCCGGCCGCCACCAGTGCGACGACACCCGACAGGAT
>NZ_JAFCWU010000015.1:0-60272 GCF_049897725.1 Sphingomonas sp. PSPC2-2
AGCGCACCGCCCACAGGATCACATCACCCTGGAAATGGCGCCACTTGAAATCCGTCATCGTTCCGTCCGTCCAATCTCCGCCAAGCATGCTCAAGCTTCACGATTTTTGCAACAGAGCCAAAAACGTCTTGTCCATCATCCAGTCGATTGCCAACCAGACGCTGCGTGATGCGGTGACACTGGAGGATGCCTCTGCTGCCTTCTCATCACGTCTGGCATCCTTGGGCCGGGCGACGGATGTGCTGACCGCGACATCGTGGGAAGCGTCGGACCTTGATACGGTCTTGGAAGCCGGCTTGGCGGCCGTTGCCGATAAGCGGGACCGGATCGCGATCAATGGCCCCGCGGTGCGTCTCAATCCGCAGTCGGCACTCGCCCTCACGCTCGCAATCCACGAGCTGGTCACCAACGCGCTGAAATACGGTGCCCTGAGCAACCATACCGGCACCGTGACGTTGACGTGGGAGGTGAGTGGATATGACGCAAACCCAGAGTTCACCTTGCTATGGCAGGAGCGCGACGGTCCGACCGTCTCGCCCCCCACACGCAGGGGCTTTGGAACGCGGCTAATCGAACGTTCGCTGCGATCGTACTTCAGGGGCGAGACGGTGTTGAGCTACCCGCCTGAAGGTGTCGAATTTCGGATCAAAGCGCCGTTAGTCGGTGCAGGCGAATTGGTAACCGCGTAATGGGTCAGGCAATTCCGCCACGGGCAATCCTCATCGTTGAAGATGAGGTGTTTATACGTCACGATCTGATGGATTTTTTCAGCGACCGTGGTTTTATTGCGTTTGAAGCTGAGGACGGCGACGAAGCGATCAAGATCATAGCCGATCATCCCGAGATTGGAATTGTCCTGACAGACATCCAGATGAAGGGATCGATGGATGGTCTGCGACTTGCACGCTACGTTCGTGATAGGTACCCGCCAATGCTGATCGCGGTTGTCTCCGGTAACGTCCGTCCTTCACAAGCTGACCTGCCGGAACACTCTTTCTTCGTCGCCAAACCTTTTGACCCTCGATACGTGCTGTCAGAGATTGATCGGCTTAGTTCCTGATTTCCGCAGGCGAGGGGTACCTGGGAGAACGCTCCTATCCCGGAATACCATCGTTTGAGGGAAAGGGGGTGACCGCCGAGGAGTGGTGATTATGAGCAGCCCCCACCGGGTGGTCCGGGTTGATAGTTAGTGCATTGTCGTCTCCGCCGCCATTGCCGGTCGGAGGTGGAGCGAAGCGGAACCGGAGGCCGGCAATGGCGGTGTCGCCGCTTCCGGGGCGGGTGGTCGATAGCCGAGGCTGCTGTGCGGTCGGACAGTGTTGTAGTGACGCCGCCACGCCTCGATCAGCACCCTGGCTTCAGCGAGGGTGTAGAAGATCTCGCCGTTCAGCAGCTCATCCCGCAGCGAGCCGTTGAAGCTCTCGTTGTAGCCGTTCTCCCATGGCGAGCCCGGGGCGATGTAGAGCGTCTTCACGCCGATCTGCCTGAGCCAGGTCTGGACGGCGGCGGCGATGAACTCGCTGCCATTGTCCGACCTGATATGCGCGGGCGGACCACGCTCGATGAACAACTCGGCCAGCGCTGCCAGTACGTCTTCGTGTTTGAGCTGGCGCGCGACGACGAGTGCCAGGCACTCCCTGCTCGCCTCGTCGATAATGGTAAGGATGCGGAACTTGCGTCCGTCATGGGTGCGTTCCTCGACGAAGTCGTAAGCCCAGACATGCCCCGGATACTCCGGCCGCAACCGGATGCACGAGCCATCGTTCAGCCATAACCGGCCGCGTTTCGGCTGGCGCTGCGGCACCTTCAGCCCCTCGCGTCGCCAGATCCGTTCCACCCGTTTATCGTCTAATCGGTCAAGCCGTTTGCCAAGGTGCTCGTAGTCGATCTTCTTTTGCGCATCGTTGTCGTCTTCGAGGTCAGGACGGGTCCAGCCTCAGCATGGCGCCAGATCGCCGGCCTCTCGATGTGGTTCCCGTGTTCCAGATGGTCACGAAGCGGGTCACGAGATGGCCGTGGCCGCACCCTGGCGGGGCGGCAGCTCGGAAAGCAGATATCAGGCCATGGCAGTCACCTTTGGGTCAAAGCCTCGCCCGTCGATCCACATCCGGTGGAGGATCACCGCCAGCTTGCGGGCCAGCGCAACGCGCGCCTTCCAGAAGCCCGATCTCCGGCCGATGGCGGCAGCCCAGTCCTTCAGCGCCGACGCCTGCGAGGTCCGCGACAGCATGACATTGGCCGCTTCGAACAGCAGCTTGCGGGTGAGACGATCTCCGCACTTGGAGATGCGGCCGTTGATGTCGACCTCGCCCGACTGGTAGCGACGCGGAGTGAGACCGAGATAGGCGCCGACATCCTGCGAGCGTCGGAACCGGTGAGGATCCTCGATGGTGGTCATAAAGCTGACGGCCGTCAGCGGTCCGACGCCGGGCATCGTCATCATCAAGCGGCAGGCGCCGCTTTGCCGGGCAACCCGGGCGAGCTGCTTGGCAATGGCAAGCTGTTGCTCCCGCAATGTGCTCAGCATCGCCAGTAGGCTCTCGAACAGTGCGGCGACCACCGGATCGTCCGGCAGCGTTGCCCGGACCTGACGTTCGAAGGTGCCACCCTTCCCGGGTCCGACCAGAATGCCGAAAGTCTTCGCCAGGCCGCGTATCTTGTTGATGAGCGCGGTGCTCATGCCGACCAGCTGGTCTCGCGTGATCAGGAGCGCACGCAACCGGTGCGTATCCATCGAGCGAACAGCGACCGGCCGGTACCAGCCCGAGCGGACCAGCCGTGCCAACCCAAACGCGTCGTTGCGGTCCGTCTTGTTCATCTGCAGCTTCAGCGCTGCCGCAGCATGCCTGGCATGAAGACACACCACCGGCAGCTCTCGCTCGGTCAATGCGTGCCACAACCACACGGTCATCGGGCCCGTCTCGATACCGATCCTCACGGCTCCTGCGGCCCTCCGCGCCAGCACGGCCGCAATAGCGTCCGGGTCCGTTCGCGACTTACCGTCCCATATGCGATCGCCCGTTTCGTCCACGACGCAGATCGCGGTCTCCTTCATCGACACATCTAGGCCAACATAGCAGGTCATCTTCCGTCCTCCTCTTCAGGGGACGACAGGCTATCCCAACGAGCACCGCTCCTGATTACGCCATGTGGTTCACCGACCAACCCGCCGCATGCAGCAGCGCCGTCACCCGGCGATAGCCGTAGCGCCCGTACTGCCTGGCAAGGGCGATGATATCCTCGGTCAGCGCCTCTTCGTCATCTGCCCCGAACGGCACCTTGCGCTGCGTCGACCGGTGCTGACCCAGCATGATCTCAACCTCACGTAGCTTCCCGATAATCTCCTCGGGCTTGTGCTTCTTCGCAGGCATTCGTCGTCCCTTCCTTGGTCCAGACTGTAATAGTCGATGGACCACTCAGAAGGGGGCAGCTCAGACCGGCACATGGTAGTGCGCGGCAGGGTCGGTGACGCGGAACACGGGATCGATCTCGGGGAAGAATGGCACCGCCTTCGCATCCGGGTAGCCTGCCATGTCGAACAGCAGCTTGTAGGTGCGCGGCGCGAACTTCGACGGCTACCTACCCGACGCCGATATCTCGGTTGAAACCGGGCAAACCTATAGTCCTGCATGACGATCTGGCATCTTGCATCACCGCGAGCAGCTATCGAAACCGGCGTTTATCACCTACAGTCCTGCAAGACAGGGTCGCCGGTCCTGCGAAACCGATGGTGGGGGTGCCGTTGCGACCTGTGTCAGCTGCGATCTGTGTTCCGGTCCGCAACGAGGAGACTGCGTTACCGAAGTTGCTGGAGGCGATCGAGCGACTGGACCTGGGCGACGTCGAGGCTGCCGTGTTCTTCCTCCTTGATAATTGCTCGGATGCGAGCGAGCAGGTAATACTCGAGCATGCTGGTCGCATGGCCCTTCCGTTCACGGTGGCTCAGGGAGACCCGTCCCCTGATGCCAATGCCGGTCGTGCACGCCGGGCCGCCATCGCCCTCGGCCTGCATCATGCGGCGAGCACGCCCCACGGTATTCTCCTGACGACCGACGCCGACAGCCAGCCCCGTGCCGATTGGGTCAGGGCGGCACTGCAGGGCCTGGCCTCGGCCGACCTTGTCGCCGGGCGAATCGTCCGGATCGCAGCGGAGCGGGATCCGGTGCAGGGGAGGGTCGAGCGCTACCTCGATCGGCTTCACGCCTACCGACGATCGGTCGACCCCGTTCCGTGGGACAGTCCGACCGGCTCCCACTGCTCGGGAGGCGCCAACATGGCCTTCCGACCCGGAGCCTATCAGGCGCTGGGTGGCTTCCAGCCGGTGCCATGCGGCGAGGACGCCGCCCTGCTCGACGATGCCGGGCGCGCCGGGTTTCGCGTGCGCCGCGATCCCGGCATGGTGGTTGCGACCTCCTCACGGCGGCTCGGCCGGGCGCCGGGCGGCATGGCGGCTGCGCTCAGTGCCATCGACCATCACGGGGCACCCTCAATGCCGCATCCCCGAGGGGCGGCATGGCAATACCGACAGCAGGCGGAGGCGCGCCGCATTTGGGCCGGGCTCCCCGATTCCTTTGTCGCAGCTCGCTTCGGCGACCGTATCGGATTGACCGGTGACCATGTGATCGGCGTCGCGCGCGACTGCCCCAACGCAGAGGCGTTCGCCATGCGTGTCGTGCCGGCGCTGCCCGATATACCCGACGTCACCCTCGCCGAGGCCGAGCATGCCCTGGCAACGCTCGAGCACCAGCTTTGCGAGCAGGCGGTATGACGACGACCAAAGCTCTGCGCCATGCGATCGTCGCGGCAGGGTGGGTGACCGACCCCGCCGGCGATCCGACGACGCCCGAGGCATATCTGGACCTGCTCCGCCCTCTTTACGCTGCGGGACGCCGGGATCTCCCCATCGGGCGCCTGCTGGAGGGGCATGTCGATGCGGTGCAAATCGTGTTTCGATACGGCACGTCGTCCCAGGTCGCTGCGTTGCGGGCGCGGATCGCTGCGGGAGCGATGCTGGGTGTGTGGAATGCGGGCCTGCCGGGTGAGTCGCTGGTGCTTACCGGCGGACGGCTGACCGGCGGCAAGGGCTATGCATCGGGGGCGGGGATACTGACTCACGCGCTGGTAACCGCGGATAGCGAACGCGGGCCGCAGCTGCTCCTGCTCGACCTGGATGCCGATCCGCCTGCCATCGATCGGGAGTGGTGGCAGACGATCGGCATGCAGCGCTCGGAGACACATCTGGTGCGCTGGTCCGGCTCTGTGATCCGTGAAGACGGCCGTATCGGCGAGCCCGGCAGCTATGCGCGGGAGCCGTTCTTCAGCGGAGGCGCGCTGCGCTTCGCCGCGGTTCATGCCGGGGGCATCGCCGGCCTGCTCGATGCAGTGCGTGACCACCTGACCACCCACGAGCGCGCTTCCGATCCGTTCCAGGCATCGCGCCTCGCCGACCTGTTCCTGCTTGCCCAGGGTGCAGCGGCGAGCATCCGCGACACGGCGGGCGCCTGGTTCAGCGGGACGGATGCGGAACGCCTCGCCCGGGTGTCCGCTGCGCGGCTATCGATCGCCGGTTTTGCCGAGCGCGCCCTGACGATCGCGCAGGAGGCGGTGGGGCTGCAGGGGTTGTTCCTGTCGCATCCGCTCGCGGCAAAGATCGCCGATCTCATGGTGTACCTGCGCCAGCCTGCGCCCGATGCGCATCGCCTTCGCGTCGGCCAGGCTGTCGCCGAGCACATCCTCGACCCCATCCTGTGAGGATCGCGCTGCGAAACGTGCGTGTCGCGCTGGTGATCGCCCCGCACCCGGATGACGAGGTCATCGGCGCGGCCGGCCTCATTGCGCGGCTTCGCCGCCATGGAGCTCGGGTCCGGGTTGCGGTCGTGACCGATGGTGCCGCATCTCACCGGGGCAGCCGAAAATGGCCGAGGACGCGACTGGTCGCGGCTCGCCAGCGTGAGAGCCTTCATGCGCTACGTCGTCTCGGCATCGTTGCTGGCGACGTCTCGTTCCTCAATTTGCCCGATGGCCAGTTGCCCTCGATCCCGGGGCGCTGTTATCGCGCGCTGCGCCGCCAGGTCGCACGATGCCGGGATCTCGATCTCATCGTCGGACCGGCCTGCGATGACGACCATCCCGATCACCGCGCCGTAGCCGCGGCCGTAGCCGGATGCCCGGGTGGCGCCAGTCGGCTGACCTACCGCGTGTGGCCGCCTCGCCCGGACAGGTCCGGACCGGCATGGCGCATCGCTGTGCCCGGGGGAGTTTCGGTGAAACGGTCCCTGATCCGCGTCTACCGGACGCAGCTCGGCGCCGTTTCCGATGACCCAGCAGGCTTCACGATCGCGAGACACGAGCTTGCGGCCTTTGCTCGTCCGGTCGAGCGCTACCGGCCGGGTTCGAAGTGACGAGCCCGATCGATCTTGCCGGGTTCGCCGCCAAGTTCGCCGGCGACGACGATCCCTGGCGCACCTTCACCGCCCGTGACGAGGCGGTGAAGCGTGCCGCGATCCTGCACGCGATAGGTCACCGACCGGTCGGACGGGTGCTGGAGCTGGCCAGCGGCAACGGATCCAACAGTGCCGCGATCGCGAGGGCTCTGTTGCAAACATTCGGGACCGCCGAGCGGCACCGCGCCTTTGTTGGGATCAGGCCGCTTTGTTGAAATGCTGATTGAGCATGGCCATGGCCTCGGTCATGGCCGAGGGGCCAATGCCAAATGATCTTTCGATCAGACGCACCTCTCCCCTGATCCCTGGCTGCAGGCACCATGCCCGGGCCTGCCCTTTGCGCAGGGCGCGCATCACCTCGAAGCCCTTGATCGTGGCGTAGGCTGTCGGCATCGATTTGAAACCACGCACGGGCTTGATCAGCATCTTGAGCTTGCCGTGGTCGGCCTCGAGCACGTTGTTCAGGTATTTCACCTGCCGGTGTTCGGTTTCTGGGGCGAGCTTTCCTTCTCGTTTCAACTCGGCGATTGCGGCGCCGTAGCTTGGCGCCTTGTCGGTGTTGAGTTTCGTCGGCTTTTCCCAGTCCTTCAGACCGCGAAGGGTTTTGCCAAGAAAGCGCTTCGCAGCTTTGGCGCCGCGGGTCGGCGACAGGTAGAAATCAATCGTGTCGCCCCGTTTGTCGACCGCCCGGTAGAGGTAGGTCCATTTGCCCCGCACCTTCACGTAAGTCTCATCGAGACGCCAGCTCGGATCAAAGCCGCGCCGCCAGAACCAGCGCAACCGCTTCTCCATCTCCGGCGCGTAGCGCTGCACCCAGCGATAGATGGTCGTGTGATCGACATCGATGCCACGTTCCGCCAGCATTTCCTCGAGATCACGGTAGCTGATACCGTACCGGCAGTACCAGCGGACCGCCCATAGGATGACTTCTCCGGTAAAATGCCGCCCTTTGAAATCGTCCATCACAACCGACCTTACCAAGACAAGGCCCAACGTTGGCAACCGCATCAGAGTTTGCAACAGAGCCCCCGGTCGCCCGTCCGCATCGCCTGGGCATGGCTGCCCCGCCGCGCGAGGTGACCGATGAGCGTGGCCCGATCGCTCCGCTCGAACAGCATCGGCGTGGTCGTCGCATGAAGCTCGGGCGAAAGCAGCGTGGCGAACGGATAGTCGTCCACGATCCGCTCCGGCTCGAGTGCGGCATAGGCATCGGGGCGGTATAGGGTGGGCGCTGCCGGCGCTGGGGTATCGGCCATCATGTCCTCGATCGGTCCGGAGCGCAGAAGCCTAGCATCCGCGGGGGCGTCCAAAAGTGCCAATATCGCTGCCGCTGGTGTTCGGGTTGCACCAGCTTTGCCGTCCGGGTGCATGGTGCGGCCGGCGCACCAGCGAGAACATTTTTTGCATATGTGGCACCGCGATTTCTGACGCATACTGCCGGGTCGGAGATCAACGGAAAGGGTCGAAACATATGAAGCATCGCACCGGCGTCGCCGCCCTTGTCACTTGCCTGCTGATGGGTGCCTCGGCCGGATCGGCCCAAACGGCGGCGCCCAGCCCGCCGGATTCACAGGCGGACCTCGTTCCGGTGCTCAATGGCGGCGGCAGCGAGTTGCGCTTCGATTGGCCCGCGCTCAAGATCGGCAGCGCCTCCTATCGTGAGGGCCCCACCGGGGTGACGGTCTTCAGCTTCGACAAGAAGGTGCTGGCGGCGGTGGACGTGCGCGGCGGGGCGCCGGCCACCATCAATACCGACCTCGTCCGCCTCGGATATTCGAGCTACGACATCGACACCGTCGTGTTCGCGGGCGGCGCGGCCTATGGGCTCGAAGCGACGACCGCCGTCGCGACCGCGCTCAAGGACGATGGCCGCAATACCGGGCGATGGGATTCGATCGCGGTGGCGGTCGGGGCGGTCATCTTCGATTATGGCGATCGCCGACTGAACGAGATATACCCCGACAAGAAGCTCGCCCAGGCGGCCTATCGCGCTCGGATCCCGGGCGTGTTCCGCAATGGCGCCGCCGGAGCCGGGAGCATGACCCGCACCGGCGATTTCTTCGGCTGCAAGGCGCATTCGGGCCAGGGCGGCGCGTTCAAGCAGATCGGCGCGCTCAAGATCGCCGTCTTCTCGGTGGTCAACGCCTATGGGCTGGTGACCGATCGGGAAGGCCGCCCCGCCGCCTGTTACCGTGATCCGAGCTGGCCCAAGGATGTTCGCGTCGACGATCTGCTGCGCAACCTTCCCGACAGCCGCAAGGCCGGCTGGGGCGCCGAGAGCGGCAGGATGCGCAACACCACGGTCACGCTGGTCGCAATCAACCAGAAGATGGAGCCGGCCGAACTCCAGCGGCTGGCGATCCAGGTCCATACCGCGATGGGGCGCAGTATCCAGCCTTTCGCCACGGCATCGGACGGCGATACGCTCTATGCCATCACCACCGGCGAAATCGATGCGCCCGATCCGAGCACGCCGGGCGCGCTCAACGGCGTCGAGATCGGCTCGATCGCCAGCGAACTGGCCTGGGACGCGGTGCTCGCATCTGTGCCGCCGCAGCCGGCCTTGCCGGTGATGTCGCCGCAGCCGGCGGTGCCCGCCAGAACGCTGGCATCCTATGCAGGCAAGTATCGCTTCTCGAATTTCGTGACGGTGAACATCACCGCGCAGGACGGCAAGCTGTTCGGCCAGGCGGTCGGGCGCAACGCTTTCAACGTGCCGATGGACAAGCCGGTCGAGCTGCTTCCCTATGATGGCGGCCGGTTCGCCGTGCCGGGGCGCTACCCGATGGTCCTCGACTTTGCGACGAAGGGCAAGCTGGTGATCAACCCCGGGGAGTGGGCGCAGACCGGCATCAAACAGGCCGGACGCTGATCGCGCGACGCCGCCGTCCGCCATGGTGCGTCCCGCGCACCACGGCGGACCCTCTACGCGCCTTTTCACCTTCCGGAGCGCGCAACAGTCTCCGTACTGCAACAGAGCTTGGGGGATTTGCGATGAGACTGAACAATCTGGGTCGCCGCCTTTGTACCGTGTCCAGCCTTGCGTTGGCGATCGCCGCGGCCCCGGCCTTCGCCCAGGAGGCGAATAGCCAGGCTTCTGCAACGGATGCCGGCCGGAGCAATATCGACAATGAAATCGTGGTCACCGCGCAGAAGCGCAAGCAGCGGCTGATCGACGTGCCGGTCGCGATCAACACGATGAGCGGAGACGCCATCGCCGATCGCGGGATCACCGATCTGCAGCAATTCTCCTATGCCGTGCCCGGGCTGGTCCTGCGCTATGAAGGCCCCGGTTCGAGCCAGGTGTTCCTGCGCGGCGCGGCGAACATCCGCGGCTCCGACGCGATGGTCGCGACCTATATGGACGAAGTGCCGGTGACGCTGACCGGCGGGTTCCGCCAGGTCGATCTGCGCATGCTCGATATCGACCGTATCGAAGTGCTGAAGGGGCCTCAGGGCACGCTCTACGGCCAGGGCGCGATGACGGGCACCGTGCGCTTCGTCACCAAGAACCCGGATCTCACGGAGATTCATGGCTTCGCCAGGGCGGATTATTCGCTGATCGACCAGGGCAGCGACAATCTGCGCCTGTCGGGCGCGTTGAGCCTGCCCGTCGTTACCGACGTGCTTGCCATCCGCGTCGCCGGCAACCTCGAGGACGGTGGCGGTTGGATCGACCAGCCAGGGACCGGGATCAAGGACGGCAACAACCAGAACATCCGCAATTTCCGCGGCAAGATCCTGTTCAAGCCGAGCAGCGACTTCGACCTGACCGGGACGATCGGCCTGTATCGGATGAGCAGTCGTTTCGGTCTGGACTATGAGAATCCGGATCGCACCCGCCCGGTGCCCGTGAGCCCCGACTATGATCTCCTCCCCAGCCGCAAGGACCGGGCCTGGATCTACAATCTCACCGCCAACTATCACTTCGATTTCGCCACGCTCACCAGTTCGAGCAGCTATGTCCGGCTCAACCGCGACTATTACAGCACCTATATAGCCGGGCCTGGCACTCCCTATACGGTGCAGAACGAGGGCTTTGACGGCATCCACGACCGCGCCCGCCAGTTCACCCAGGAACTGCGGTTGACCTCGGCGGGAAGCGGTCCGCTGCAATATACGGTCGGCGTCTATTACCGCGACGCCCGCTCGGACCTCTACGACACCGGCATCTCCTATTATGCCGGCGGCACCTATCCGTTCGTCTATGAGGATCTCGACACCTCCAAGTCCTGGTCGGGCTTCGCCGACCTGTCCTACCGGCTCACGCAGCGGCTGACGCTGGGCGCCGGCGTCCGCACCTTCAGCGACGACGTGACCCAGTGGAACGGCGGCACCACGACCCAGAAGGCGAACTTCAAGTCGACCGACCCGCGCGTCTATTTCACCTACGCCCTCGGCCCGAAATGGAACCTGTACGGCAACGTCTCGCGTGGCTTCCGCTCGGGCGGTTTCAACACGGCGGGGCTACCGCCCTACAGGCCGGAGAAGCTGACCAATTACGAGCTGGGCACCAAGGGCGTGACCGCGGGCGGCGCGCTGCAATTCGACATCGACGCCTTCTATTCCAAATATGACGACGCCCTGCGAACCGGGCAGTTCTTCAACTTCGACGGGGGCGGCGGATACGTCTCGCTCACCCGCAATATCGGCGACTTGGAGATATACGGTCTGGAGGCTAGCGCGACCTGGGCGGTGACGCCGAACTTCCATCTCAGCGGCATGGCCGCGCTGACGCACAGCGAAGTGACCAAGCTGGCGATCCAGAGCGGCGAATCCACCAATGTCGAAGTCGGCGACCCCGGCGACTACGCCCCGGAGGTCACGTTCAGCGTTGCGGCCGACTATGATGTCGCCCTCGCATCGAACATCGCCGGCTTCGCCCATGCCGATTTCAGCTACCGGGACAAGACCTGCGCCTCGGACAGCTCGGTTCTGGTCCCGCGCATTCAGTGTTCGGACACCGTACCGCTCCTCAACGCCCGCATCGGCGCGACTTTCTCCCGGGTGAAGGTGGAGCTCTATGCCACCAACCTCACCAATGAGAACCGGCAGGTCGATCCGTACCAGGCGTGGCAGCAATCCTCGCGGACGAAGCCGCGAACGGTCGGCATCGCCTTGTCACACGACTTCTGAGGTTCTTTTCTGTCAGGCCCGCCTCCACTCCGGGGCGGGCCTTTTCTCTGTCGGAGCATCCGGATGGCCCCAGCATTTGAAACTGCCGAGACGGGGGCCGCGCTGCCCGTTGCCGGCACCGACCTGTTCGGCCATCCGCGCGGCCTAACCTATATCGCCGCCACCGAAATGTGGGAGCGCTTTTCCTTCTACGGCATGCAGGCGCTGCTCATGCTCTACATGACCGGGCATCTGCTCCAGCCCGGCGTCGTCGAACATGTCTGGGGTTTTGCTGGGCTGCGCGCCGGGCTGGAGGCGGTGACCGGCCCGCTCACGAGCCAGGCGCTCGCCGCGCAGCTGTTCGGCATCTATGTCGCGCTGGTCTATTTCGGCCCGATCGTCGGCGGGCTGATCGGCGACCGGGTGACCGGACGGACCCGCGCCGTGCTGCTGGGCGGCGGATTGCTCGCCTGCGGGCACTTCCTGATGGCGATCGAACAGGCTTTCCTGCCGGCGCTCGGCGCGATCATCGCCGGGGCGGGGCTGCTCAAGGGCAATCTCGCCGCGCAGGTCGGGGCGCTCTATGCCGAAGGCGACCGGCGGCACGATGACGGCTACACGCTCTACGTCACTTCGGTGGCGGTCGGCGCCTTCCTCGCGCCGCTGGTGTGCGGCACGCTGGGCGAGCTCTATGGCTGGCACTATGGCTTCACGGCCGCCGGCTTCGGCATGCTGTTGGGCATCGCCATCTATCTTCGCGGAATGCGCTATCTCCGCGAGCCGGCCGGCGATCGCGGCGGCGTGGCCACGGTGCCGCTCACCGCGGACGAATGGCGCACCGTGCTGGCGCTTTCGGTGCTGATCCTCATCACCGCGAGTTTCTGGACGGTTCAATCGCAGATTTGGAACACCTATCCGGTCTGGGTGCGCGATCATGTCGATCTTGGGATCGGCTTCGGCTTGCACGTACCGGTCACCTGGTTCCAGTCGCTCGATGCCGTCACGGTTCTGGTGCTGGCACCCGTGCTGATGCGCTATTGGCGTGTCCGCGCCAGGCGGGGTGGAGAGCCCGGCGAACTCGCCAAGCTGGCGCTTGGCTGCTCGATCTTCGGTTTGGGCTGCGTGCTGCTCAGCCTCGGGCAGTGGAGCGCAGGCGCGGGCAGGGTGGCGATCGTCTGGCCCGTCCTGTTCCATTTCGTGATCGGGCTGGGCTACCTGCTCTACGCGCCGGTGGCGCTCGCACTGGTCGCCCGGGTGGCGCCGGTGCAGGTCCGTTCGATGATGGTCGGCGGCTATTATATCGGCCTGTTCATCGCCGGGATATTCGCGGGATGGCTGGGCCGCTTCTACGAGCCCTTGCAACCGCCCGCCTTCTGGTTGTTACATGCCGGCATAGGCGTTGGTGGCACGATCTGTATCGGGCTGCTGTATCGCCCCTTCAGCCGGCGGTTCGGCGATGCCCATCCCGAAGCGGCGGCCCGTGCCGTTGCGGGAGCCGCTCGACTTGGAAACGCCTGACGAAGATCGCCCTGTCGCCGCCTATAATCCGCCTTCGCGCAAGACGATTCCGCCGTTCGAAGCGTTGCGTGCCTTCGATGCGGTGGCCCGGCTTGGCGGCGTCCGCCAGGCGGCGCGCAGCCTCGGGCGCGATCATGCGGTGATCAGCCGCCACTTGAAGACGCTCGAGCAATGGACCGGAGCCCGGCTGATCGAGCGAACGGCGCGCGGCGTGGCGCTGACCAAGGACGCGCGGCGCTATCACCGCGAGATCGCCGCCGCGATGGACGCAATCGCCGCTTCCACCATCGATCTGATGCGGCGCGGCTATCACAATCACCTCTACGTTTCCTGCGCGCCGGGCTTCGCGCTGCACTGGATGTCCCGGCGGGTGGGGCTGTTCGAGAAGCTGCACCCCGATGTCGAGATCGAGCTGCGCTCGCTCGACCGCAACATCTCGGTGGCCCCCTATGAATCGGATATCGAGATCCGCTTCGTCCCGGCCTACCGTACCAGCATGAAGGTCCCCGCGGGGGTGCATTGCGAGGAAGTGGCGAGCGTCGCGGTCGTCGCCGTCGCCAGCCCGGCCTATCTCGCCGATGCTGCACCGATCCGGACCCCCGGCGACCTGATCGGCCAGCGGCTGCTGCACGAGCATGATTTCGATGGCTGGGCGCATTGGCTGGCGGTGCACGGCGTCTATGACGATCTCGACCTGACCGGGCCGCGGCTGTCGCAGGGCCACCTGACCCTTGATGCCGCGCTGCACGGACGCGGGGTTGCGCTGGTCAACGGGCTGGTCGGACAGGCCTTTCTCGATTCGGGCGAGCTGGTCGAGATCGGGCGAGGCGAACCGGCGTTCCAGCCCTATAGTTTCGGCAAATATTATGTACTGGTCGGTGCCGACCGGAAGGATACCCCGCTGGTGCGCCGCTACCTGCGCTGGTTTACCGCCGAACTCGCGCGCGACGTGGCGAAGCCGCACGTCGCGGGTCGCGTCCTCCTTGCCGGCAAATAGCCGATCGCAAAGGATATTTCCGATCGGCGCGGGGCTGGTGCGCGAGGCGCAACACCCCTCCCATCCTTGGCACCTTAGCTGGCGCGCCGTGGCGGATTAGCTCTTTGGCCGAACAACAAAAGGGTTAGGGGGCTTGGTTGAACGTCTCTGATGCACCGGCTGCAGAGCCGCTGGGCCTGACGTCGGGGTTCGCCGGTTCGAGCGGCTATGCGGACCGCATGACGCCGCTCTATGCGGGCAAGCTGATGCCCGGCGCGCAGGTAGAAGCGTTGCGCAACACGCACCGCGCGTTTCCGGTGCGGACCATCCGTCGCGGCGATACGGTCGCGCCCTTCGTCTATGCGCAGGCGCCGGTCGAGGATTTCACGATCCGGGCCAATGGCCGCGAATATGATCTCTATGATTATGTCTTCCGCAACCGGGTGGCCGGCCTGTTCATCCAGCGGCGCGGTGAAGTGATTCACGAGCGCTACGAACTCGGATTGCAGCCCGATACGCGCTGGGTGTCGATGTCGATGGCCAAGTCGATCGCGACCACGCTTGTCGGGGCCGCAATCCAGGACGGGCATATCGGCGGCGTGGAGGACATGCTGACCGATTACCTGCCCGAGTTGAAGGGCGGCGGCTATGACGGCGTCTCGATCCGCCACCTGCTGCAGATGACCTCGGGGGTCCGCTGGGACGACGAGCATGTCGATCCCCAGTCCGAGCGGCGGCACATGCTGAAGCTGCAGATCGCCCAGCAGCCGGGCGCGATCCTGCGCTACATGGCCGGGCTGCCGCGCGTTGCCGAGCCTGGCACCCGCTGGAATTATTCGACGGGAGAAACCCATGTCGTCGGCGCGCTCGTTCGCGCGGCGACGGGCAAGTGGCTGTCGGACTATCTTTCCGAACGACTCTGGTCCCGTCTCGGCATGGAGCAGGATGCCTGCTGGTGGCTCGAATCCCCCGGCGGACTCGAAGTCGCCGGCAGCGGTATCAGCGCGACGCTGCGCGACTACGCCCGCTTCGGGCGGTTCGCGATGGGAGACGGCACGATCGCGGGGGAACGCATCCTTCCCGAGGGCTGGATGGCCGAAGCGGGTAGCGCGCGCATCGTCGGCGGCGAACGGCGCGATTATGGCTATATGTGGTGGATCGTACCCGATGCGTCGGGCTCGCTCGCCGACGGCGCCTTCTCCGCGCGCGGCATCTTCGGCCAGTATGTGTACATCAATCCGAAGCGCGACCTGCTGATCGCCGTGCTGAGCTCGCGCGCCAAGCCGCGCGGATCCGAGGTGATCCTCGACAACGACTTCTTCAATTCCGCGGTGGAGGCCCTGACCGCCCATGACTGAGATCAAGATGAACAGCACGGCGCAATGGCAGGCACGCGATGCCCGCCATCACCTTCACTCCTTCACCGATCCCGGGCTGATCCTCGAACAGGGCTCGCGCATCATCGTGCGGGGCGAGGGCTCGCATGTCTGGGACAGCGACGGCCGCAAGATCCTGGACGGCATGGCCGGGCTGTGGTGCGTCAACATCGGCTATGGCCGCACCGAACTGTCCGACGCCGCCAAGGCGCAGATGGACAGGCTTCCCTATTACAACAATCACTTCCAGAGCGCGGTGCCGGCGATGATCGAGCTGGCCGAGCGGCTGGCCGGCCTCACCCCGGCG
The DNA here is from genome assembly GCF_049897725.1 of Sphingomonas sp. PSPC2-2. Taxonomy (NCBI): domain Bacteria; kingdom Pseudomonadati; phylum Pseudomonadota; class Alphaproteobacteria; order Sphingomonadales; family Sphingomonadaceae; genus Sphingomonas; species Sphingomonas sp. PSPC2-2. The sequence continues at coordinate 15,736 of NZ_JAFCWU010000015.1, forward strand.
GGGCTCGATCATTTCACCTTCGCCAATTCGGGCTCCGAGGCGAATGACGTGATCGTCCGTCTCGCGCGTTACTATTGGAAGCTGCTGGGCAAGCCGGGCAAGCGCACGATCATCAGCCGCACGCTCGCCTATCACGGCTCCACCGTCGCGGGCGTCAGCCTGGGCGGTATGCCGGCGATGCACGGCATGGACAACGGCACCTTGCCCGAATTCGCGCATGTCGAGCATCCCCACTGGTATGTGAACGGCGGGGATCTCGCGCCCGCCGACTATGGCCTCAAGGCGGCCCGCGCGATCGAGGAGAAGATCCTCGAACTCGGGCCGGACAATGTCGCCGCGTTCATCGCGGAGCCCGTGCAGGGCGCAGGCGGCGTGATCGTGCCGCCCGAGACCTATTGGCCCGAAGTGCAGCGTATCTGCCGCGCGTACGACGTGCTGCTGATCGCCGACGAAGTGATCTGTGGCTTCGGACGTACCGGCGCCTGGTTCGGTTCGCAGACCTTCGGCATCGAGCCCGACTTCATGCCGATGGCGAAGGGCATTTCCTCCGGTTACCTGCCGATTGCGGCGGTGGCGCTGCACGACCGAATCTTCGACGTGATCGCCAAGGGCGGCCTATGGCCGCACGGCTATACCTATTCGGGGCATCCGGTCTCCTGCGCCGTGGCGCTCGCCAATATCGAGATCATCGCCGGCGAAGGGCTGGTCGAGCGGGTGCGCGACGATATCGGGCCCTATTTCCAGGCGAGCCTTCAGGCGCTGGCCGATCGGCATCCGCTGGTCGGCGAGCGGCGCGGGGTGGGGCTGATGGCTGCACTACAGCTCGTCCGCGACAAGGCGACACGCACCGTCTGCACGATGGAAGACAATGCCGCGATCCTGACGCGCGAGGCCTGTTACGCCGATGGGCTGATCGCCCGGGCGGTCGGCCAGTCGATGGTGTTGAGCCCGCCTTTGGTGATCACCCGCGGCGAAGTGGACGAACTGATGGAAATCCTCACGCGCGCACTCGACGGCACGGCGCGGACGCTGGGGTTGATGTGAGATGACGATGCACCCCGATCTTTCTCCCGCGGGCAACGCGCTGCTCGCCCGCACCCTGGCCTATGGCAAGCGGGCCGATGTCGCCGCCACCTTCGCGGTCCACAATCCCGCTGACGGGAGCTTCATCGGCGACGTGGCCGATATGGGCGCCCCGGAGACCCAGCGGGCGATCGACGCGGCCAAGGCGGCATTCCCGGCCTGGGCGGCGCGGACGGCACGCGAGCGCGCGGACATATTGCGCGCGTGGTTCCGGCTGATCCTGGAGAACCAGGAGGCGCTGGCGGAGATCCTGACGCTCGAACAGGGCAAGCCGCGCGCTGAGGCGCTGGGCGAGATCGTGTTCGGCGCCAATTTCATCGAATGGTTCGCCGAAGAGGGCAAGCGCCTCTATGGCGACATCGTGCCCACCCATGCGCCGGACAAGCGCTGCCTGGTGCTCAAGCAGCCGATCGGCGTCGTCGGCGCGATCACCCCGTGGAACTTCCCGAGTTCGATGATCACGCGCAAGGTCTCGCCCGCGCTCGCGGCGGGCTGCACGATCGTCGTCAAGCCGGCCGAGGACACACCGCTTTCGGCGATCGCGCTTCAGCTGCTGGCCGAGGAGGCGGGTTTCCCGGAAGGCGTGATGAACATCGTCACCGCGAAGCGCGCCGAAGCCGTTGCCGGAGTGCTCACCGCGAGCCCGGACGTGCGAAAGCTTTCCTTCACCGGCTCGACCCGGGTCGGCAAGATCCTGATGCGGCAATGTGCGGATACGGTGAAGAAGCTGTCGCTCGAACTGGGCGGGAATTCGCCGTTCATCGTGTTCGACGATGCCGATCTCGATGCGGCGGTGGCGGGCGCGATGGCGACCAAGTTCCGCAACGCCGGCCAGGCCTGCGTCGCCACCAACCGCATCTATGTGCAGTCCGGCGTGCGCGCCGCCTTCGTCGAGAAGCTCCGGGCGGCGATGGAGGATCTGCCGGTCGGGCCCGGGCTGGAAGCCGACACCAGGATCGGCCCGCTGATCAACCCGGCGGCGGTTGCCAAGGTCCAGGAACTGGTCGGGGATGCGCTCGGCAAGGGGGCCGAGGCGGTGCTCGGCGGCACGCCGCATCCGCGCGGCGGCCTGTTCTTCGCGCCGACCCTGCTCGTCGACGTGCGGGCGGACATGGCGATCGCCAGCACGGAGATCTTCGGCCCGGTCGCCGCCGTCTATGGCTTCGAGACCGAGGCCGAGGTGATCGCCGCGGCGAACGACACGCCTTACGGCCTGGCGGCATTCCTCTGGACCCGCGACATCGGCCGCGTCTTCCGTGTCGGCGAGGCGCTCGAATATGGCATGGTGGCGGTCAACGAGACGCTGACCTCGAACCCGGCGACTCCGTTCGGCGGGGTCAAGGAATCCGGCCTGGGCCGCGAAGGCTCGCGCTACGGCCTCGAGGATTTCGTGGAAATCAAATATCTTGCCCTGGGAGGCATCTGATGGCGACCGCATCTCTCCATGCCTCGGAGCTTGCGTCCGACAATGCCGGTCTCGCGGTCCGGCGGGCTGCTGCGGTGCCGAACGGTATCGTCAGCGCAACGCCGGCCTATGCCGCCCGCGCGCGCAATGCCGAAGTCTGGGACGTCGACGGCAATCGCTATATCGATTTCGTCGCCGGCATCGCCGTGTGCAGCACCGGCCACTGCCATCCCAGGGTGATCGCCGCTGTGCAGGACCAGCTGGAGCGCTTCACCCACACCTCCTTCCAGGTGCTGCCCTATGCGCCCTATGTCGCGCTCGCCGAACGGCTGAACGCGCTGGTGCCGATCGACGGAGCGGCGAAGACCCTCTTTTTCAACAGCGGCGCGGAGGCAGTTGAGAATGCCGTCAAGATCGCCCGCCACGCCACCGCCCGTAGCGGCGTAGTGGCCTTTGCCGGCGCGTTTCACGGCCGCACGCTGATGACGACGGCGCTCACCGGCAAGGCGATGCCCTACAAGCGCGGCTTCGGCACCCTGCCCGGAGATGTCTGGCGGGTCCCATTCCCGATCGCTCACTATGGCGTTTCCGTGCAGGACAGCCTCGATGCCCTCCACACCCTGTTTCGCACCGATGCCGATCCTGGCTCGATTGCCGCGATCATCATCGAGCCGGTGCAGGGGGAAGGCGGCTTCCACGTCACGCCGCCCGAACTGCTGCGGGCGCTACGCGCGATCTGCTCCGAGCATGGCATCCTGCTGATCTGCGACGAGGTGCAGACTGGCTTCGCCCGTACAGGCAAGCTGTTCGCGGTCGAGCATAGCGGTATCGCGCCGGATATCGTGACCATGGCCAAGGCGCTGGGCGGCGGCTTCCCGATCGCGGCGGTTACCGGCCGGGCGGACCTGATGGACAGCGTGCACGGCGGTGGGCTCGGTTCGACGTTCGGCGGTGCGCCGACCAGCTGCGCGGCCGCTCTCGCCGTGCTCGATGTCATCGAGGAGGAAGGGCTGATCGAGCGTGCCAACGCGATCGGCGGAAAGCTGCGCGCGCGTTTCGAGGCATGGACTGGCCGAGAAGACCTGATGCCGATCGGCCATGTGCGGGGGCTCGGCGCGATGATGGCGTTCGACCTCGTCAAGGCCCGTGGATCCGATGCGCCGGACCCGGAGGCGGCGCGCAACGTGGTCGCCCGGGCATTCCAGCTTGGCCTGGTGGTTATATCCTGTGGCATCCATGGCGAGACTGTGCGGCTGTTGATGCCCTTGACCGTTTCGGACGACGTGCTGCTGGAAGGGTTGGACCGGCTTGAACAGGCGCTGGCTGTGCACTGATCCGCGCCGACGCAGCCGTGGCCACTGACAAGGACACGCGGCTTGGACAAGAAGACCGGCCTAGAGCATGCTGTTGTTTGGTGGAATCGGGATTCCCTTGTTTGGACTGATATGATTCAACGTCCGTGCTGGAGGCGCGGATGACACGACCTTATTCGGAAGATTTGCGGAAGCGTGCGCTGGCGCGTTCGGACGCGGGTGAGGCGGACCGGTCGATTGCCGAGGCGCTTCAGATAGCGCCGTCGTGCTTGTCGAAATGGCGCAAGCTCCGCCGTGAGACAGGCGCGCTCAAGCCGGGGAAGATGAACGGCCACAAGAAGCGGACGCTGAGCGGGGATACGGCACAGTGGCTTCGAGAGCGGACCAAGGCGGGTCCGTTCACCACGCGCCAGTTGACAGCCGAGCTTGTCGCGCGGGGGATCAAGACGGATCGTCGGGCGGTATGGACGTTCCTCCACACAGGGGGGCTGAGCTTCAAAAAAAACAGTGCTTCCGGCCGAGCAGGATCGGCCTGACGTTGCGAGGCTGCGCCAGCGCTGGAAGGCTCATCAGGGCAGGATCGACCCCAGGCGCCTCGTCTTCATCGACGAGACATGGGTCAAGACCAACATGGCGCCGCTCAGAGGCTGGGCACCAAAAAAGGCAGCGACTTTGCGCCAAGGCGCCGTACGGGCGTTGGCAAACGCTGACGTTCATCGCAGGCCTGCGCCATGATCGGGTCGATGCACCTTGCGTGATCGACGGACCGATCAACGGCATGCTCTTCACGGCCTATGTCGAGCAGTTCCTCGCGCCAACGCTGGCACCAGGCGATATCGTGGTGCTCGACAATCTCGGCTCGCACAAAGGCAAGCCAGCCAGGACCGCCGTCCGCGCGCGGCGCACATCTGATCTTCCTGCCGCCCTATAGCCCTGACCTCAATCCGATCGAGCAACTGTTCGCCAAGGTCAAACACTGGATGCGCCACGCACAGGAACGTGGCCACGACGCTACGTGGCGTGGTGTCGGGCAGCGAGGTGGCTGCCCGGATCGAGCATCTCCAGGACCGGGACATCCCAGCCGAGCAGATCGACGAACACCTCTTTTCGCGCCGCGAACATGTTCCTGAACGCCGTGTCACAGGGCGCGGACGCCATACTATCGAACAAACCGATCATCGTGCCTCTTTCAAAAGATTGAGGCCAAGCATCCGCAGTCCACAGTAGGGGATGCTCGCGGTATTCCCAGAAATGGGGGTGCCGGGACCGGGCGCCGCCGGCTTGAGTCGGTCAAATCCGCTTTGTCGATGATGTGATGATGTGGATAGGGAGGAGCGCCTCCGCACCGCGCCTCGAACGCACGAGGGCAGCCAATGCCCGTCGGTCGGCGCGCGAGATACTGATCGAGATCTACAGCATTTGTTCGTTCGTTTGGCCCGGCCTCCCGGTCGATGTGCCGCCAGCCGAGCGAACTCGGACGATCTGACATCAGCTATCGCCTCGACCAGAGCGGGCGGTTGGATTGAGCTAACGCCTATGCGTGGATCAAGCGGCGCGATTCTCCGCGCTCGCGTGCGAGGCCATCTGGGCGCGAAGATAGTCGTATTCGTGGTCGTCTCCGCGCGCCAGTTTCGTAATCTCGTGCCGACGGTCGATTTCGTCGATCACAGACTGCGCGTCGCCGCCCCGGCCCAATTCCACCTTTGCAACGCCTTCATAAATCCGGCCCATCAAAGGCAACTGATAGCTCTCGCGGATATCCCCCAGGACATCGGAAACGCGGTCGAACACCTCGGCGAGGCGCGGCGGAGAGTCCGAGACCTCCTCCTCGAAATAGTGCCTGAAAAGTTCTGCACCCAGGCGGTTGATCGCTGCCTGACCTGCAATCGCGGCGACGAGCGGCTGGACCTCGCCACTGCTCAGATAGTTGTTGATCAGGACTTCCAGGCTGGCGTCGAGCTCTTGAGTCTGGCTGTCAAAGGCACTCTTGACGTCGTCCTCGGGAACCAGCGGTTTGCGGCGGCGACTTTTGCGGGTCGACGCGACGATGCTGAACTGATCGACCATCTGGACGATGCACGCGGACAGAATAAGCGTCGCACGCTCGATAGAGTCCCGCTCGAGGATAAGGCTGTCGCGGTGCCGATAGGCCAGATTTGCGTTGAGCTCATCGCGAGCGATGGCGATTTCTCGCTCGGATCGAAGCTGCATGCGAAGGCAGACTGCCTTGCAGTAGCGAGCTTCGCGAGCGACCTCGGATCGAGGGTCCTTGCGAGTTGCGGTCCGGATGCAGATTTGCGCGCACGAGATCGCCAACTCCCATGAGCCCATGACCATATAGATAACCGCGGCCAAGAGCTGGGTGCTCGGTTCTTTCCAGTCCTCCCGGAGCGCCTCGGATATGCGCTTGGCCACCGGAGAGGCTGTGCCGTTCACCCGCCCGAGATGATCGAGGAGGTCGTCCAAGGTTTGGATCTGACGAAAATACTGGGCATCTCGGCGACGGACTCGCTGAAGCACATCCAATCCGGGCGGGAAGCTCAATGGCGCCCTTCGCTCGCGACCTATTCCGCCATTTTGCAGCATCTCGACCAGCCGATCGAAGCTCTGAATGGCGATATGCCGGGCGTGATCCTCCTCGATACCGCTGATTGTGCGATGGACCGTCTTGTACACGGCCAGAGCCAGGTCATCGCTTTCGAAATATCGTGCGATCTCCTCATCGGAAGGTTCGAGATCGGCTTCCTTCCCGAACATGCTGACGTTCGCGATCGCGATACGCTCCGCAGCGTTGGACCATCGGTCGATATTGTCTCTAAGGTTCCAATGTCGGGCCCACCGCAGATCGGAGGTCTCGCTCCCGCCAATCTGATCGTCCTGCGGAAAGAGTGCTTCGACCGCATTCTCCACGTCAAGGAATACGCGCCGGATTTCACCGCCCACCTTGTCGAACGAGGTCGACGCGCGGTGCATCGACGAGAAGTTCAGCAAAGGGTGGTACACGAGAGGGTGGCGGATAAAGTCAGGAATACCGAGCTGTGCGAGCTCCTTCCGCCGCTCTCCATATGCCTTCAGGATGGCAGAGTCGGAGGTGATGAAAATGTAGCGGATGCTCGCATTGTCACCGATCGCATTGTCGCTTTCTCGATATAGCGTGTCAATCGGCGTCCAAAAAGGACCCCCTATCGGCGTGCAAAAGGGACCCCCTTCGTCAAGCAGCGTGACGGGTATGGGGGTCGCACCGTTCGCGCTGGTTGCGGCGTAGGGCGGGCGTAGCCCGACCGGAGGCGCAACCAGCGCGAAGCGTTCTCTGCGGGTGCCCCGGGCGTCAGCTTCGGTGTTTGAAGCGCCAGCTGTCGTTGCCGGTTTCGACGATGTCGCAATGGTGGGTAATGCGGTCGAGCAGCGCGGTGGTCATCTTGGGGTCGCCAAAGACCGTCGGCCACTCACCAAAGGCGAGGTTCGTCGTGACGATGACGGAGGTCTGCTCATAGAGCTTGCTGACGAGGTGGAAGAGCAGCTGACCGCCCGAGCGGGCAAAGGGCAGGTAGCCGAGCTCATCGAGCACCACGAGGTCGAGCCGGGAGAGCTGGGCCGCCAGCGTGCCGGCCTTGCCGAGGCGCGTTTCCTCCTCGAGCCGGTTCACCAGATCGACTGTGTTGAAGTAGCGCCCGCGGGCGCCGGCCCGCACCACGTTGGCGGTAATGGCGGTGGCAAGGTGCGTCTTGCCGGTGCCCGTTCCACCGACCAGCACGACGTTGCGCCGGCCGGGGAGGAACGAGCCGCTGTGCAGGGAGCGCACCAGCCCTTCGTTGATGGGGGTGTCGTTGAAGACGAAGGCGTCGAGGTCCTTCACCGCAGGCAGCCTGGCGGCCGACATCCGGTAGCGGACGGACGCCGCATGACGGTGCGTCGCCTCGGCACGCAGCAGGTCGGTCAGGACCTCCATGGTCGTGCGCTTGCGCTGCAGCCCGGTGGTGACGGCCTCGTCGAAGGCGCCAGCCATGCCCTTGAGGCCAAGGTCCGCCATGGCCGTCATCATCTCATGCCGCTGCATGGAGGCCTCGCAGGCTGTCATAGCGGGTGCAGTCGGCACGCGGCGGGTGGCGCAGCGCCAGGTCCTCGGGCGTGACGATGGCTAGCGGCCGGGGCGGCTCGCGTCGGCGGGCCAGGATGTTGACGATGACGTCGTCGCTGGCGGTGCCGGCCAGCAGCGCTTCGCGTACGGCCGCTTCGACCGCCTCCAGCCCGTCGTCGAGCACCGCTGCCAGCACGCGCACGAACCGCCGGTCGGCATCATCCCCGGCGCCGAGCTTGCGCCGCAGTCGTGACAGCGCAGGCGGCAGCTCCCAGCCCTGGAACGGCGCGCCATTGCGCAGGGCGCCCGGCTTGGTCACCAGCACCGGCAGGTAATGCCACGGGTCGTAGATGGTCCGGTCGCGCCCGAAGAACCGGGGGTGGTCGGCGACGACCTGGCCGTCGCAGCGCACGACGATGCGGTCGGCATAGGCACGGACCTGGACGGTACGCCGCACCACCCTGGCGGAGACGGAATAGCGGTTGCGGTCGAAGCTGATGAGGCACGTGCCGCTCACCGCGTGCTCGCTCTCGTGGAAGCCGTCGAAGGGGGCGACAACCGGCTGGAGCACACCGCGCTCGGCAGCCCATGCCTGCGCGACCGTCAGCTCCTTCTGCTCGGGATGCTGGTGCATGTCGGCCCAGCGGCGACACTCCGCCTCCAGCCAGCCGTTCAACTCCTCGATGCTGGCAAAGCGCAGCCGCGGCTGGAAGAAGCGGCCACGCGCGGTCTGCACCTGGTTCTCGACCTGCCCCTTCTCCCAGCCCGACGCCGGCGAGCAGGCCGTCGGCTCGACCATGTAGTGGTTCGCCATCACCAGGAAGCGCCGGTTGAAGACCCGCTCCTTGCCGGTGAACACGCTCGTCACCGCCGTCTTCATGTTGTCGTAGATGCCGCGCGTCGGCACGCCCCCGAAGAAGGCGAACGCCCGCGCATGGGCGTCGAACACCATCTCCTGTGTCTCGCGCGGATAGGCTCGCACATACATGGCCCGCGACGCGCACAGCCGCACATGCGCGACCTTCACGCGCATCGGCTTGCCCGAGATCTCGACGTCCTCGTGGCTCCAGTCGAACTGGTAAGCCTCGCCCGGCCGGAACAGCAGCGGGATGAAGGCCGGCGCATTCATCACATCGCGACGCCGCGCCTGCCGCCAGCGAGCCGCATAGCGGCGCACCGCGTCGTACGAGCCGTCGAACCCCTCGCGCAGCAGCAGGTCGTGGATACGCGTGAGGCGCAGCTTCTCGCGCCGCGGCCGTGCCTCGTCTTCCTCCAGCAACGCATCCAGTCGCGTCTGAAACGGCCCCAGCTTCGGCAGCGGCTGCACCTCCCGCCGGTAGCCCATGTCCGCCTCCGGCGCCCGGATCGCCTTGCGCACCACCTTGCGCGACAGGTGCAGGTCCCGCGCTATCGCCTTGATGGCCTTCCCCGACGCGTGCTCGCGCCGGATCCTCAACACCGTCTCCAATACCAGCATCCCGATCTCGCCGCCTGACACACCGCCAAGCGAGCAGCCTAGACCACCGGGATGAGGGGTCCTTTTTCGACGCCGATCACCCCGCTACCGGGGTCCCTTTTCCACGCCGATCCACATATAGCGCCTCGATCGCTGCGAGCGTCTTTGCATCCGCCTCGATATTGTCGGTGTCATCCTTCTCCTCGGCCGGCTTCGCCTCCGTGATCAGGTCCGACCAGTCGCGAAAATCATTGTTCGACACGCAACCGTCGATACGCTTCCAAAGGTCGCTCTCGTCCAGGGGGACCATCCGGCGCGTGGGACCGGACAGGATCGCCGAAACCCTTTTCCGGTATCGCGTCGCCGCTTTGAATTGCCCGATGATCCGATCGATGCCGATGTCGGTTGCCCGATCCATCAACTGGTCGGGGTGATTCCGGACCGCCCGAAGCTCGTCTCGCTGGGCATCGGTCAGGCGCGGAAGAGCCTTGAGATCGGCTTCTATTTCGCTCGCCGTGCGACGAATGACCTTGATCAGTTCGTCCCAGTGGGGCTGGCTGATAAGCGCGGTATCTCCGACGGCCATGCCCGGCAGGCCACCGGAAAAGATGTATTGATAGGTGAGGGCTTCGCTCAGCTCGACAGCGTCGCGGCTCATGAGGCTACGCACCGACGAAATCTTGCCGCGCTGCTTTCCCGTGAGAAATGTCACCGCGATGTTTGTGTCGACCAGATAGACGATCCGACCGAATTCGGAGTCTTCGCGATTCTGCCTGAGCGCGTCGCGCAGATCGCGGGCAGCGCGAAAATAGTCGCTGTGGCTAGGCCCACTCATCGAGAAGCTCCCCCAAGGTCTCCTTGCGCGAAAAGTCATCGGTTGGGTAACCGGTCGGACACTCCATTCCCCACACCTTGTCGCGAAGGACGATCACCTCCTCGACGCTGGTGGCATGAGAAGCCGGCACGCCGAGATAGCGCGCCACGCTTCTGATTAGGGCACGGCCAGTGGGAGACGTCGGGTCGGCGCGTAGCTCGAGGTCGGCGCCGAGCGCCTCGCGCGTGTTGCACCAGGTTTCCATACGTCGATCATCGATCACGTCAGAGGAGATCCGGCGCCCGTCGAGCTCGGAGAAAGCGCAGTCGATGAACGAATCGACGAAGCGATCCGACCACAACTGACGCTCGCTTCGCAGGAAACGCATGAAGCTAACCTGCGCCGACGATGCCGGCTTCGATGCGAGAACGCAGGCGACGACGGCGTCAACCAGCGAGCGCAGTTCATCCTCGCCAAGCGCTGCCGATGAAGCCTGATGGTGCAGTAGTTCCTTCAGGAACCCTCGAGCGTCCGCGAAAATATCAGCCGGGCAGTTGATACCGCCGAGCAGCCGCCAAAAATCGATCAGGCACTCAGCTGTCTCTCGCATCCACACAGTAGGCATCTTCAGGCGTTCGCGCAGGATGCTTCGCACGCGCTTGGTGCATTTCAGCCTGTGCTGCTCTGCTTCGCGGAGCGCCGTCGCAAGTTGCGCCAGCAAGTCTCGATCAGGTGCCAGTTCCAGAGGCGGAAACGCATCGCGACGCTTTTGCACATCGTCGCTCTCGAGATGGGCAAACCCCTCACGGAGCCAACTCAGCACCTCCGTCGGACGAAGGCTCATCAGCAGGTTGTCGGCGTCTGGAACGCCCTTGATGGCAAAGCTCATGACGTTGCCACCCCTGGCGGACGTAACATTTGAATCACGCGCTCTATGACCCAGTCGATCGTGCGCCCGGCTTGAAGCAACAGTGCATGAAACGGAGCATCGTAGAGATCGTAACCGATCTCGGGCGCGGCGCCGATATATTCGCACATGAACTGGTCGGGATGGAAGACCACGCCCCGCGACACGATTTCCGGGCCGCCTTCGATGTCCGGGAAGCTGGACGGGTGCGCCCGGACTTTGTTCAGGTCGGCGGTCGAGCCACACGCCTCGAGGAGGCGCTCCGGCGCGGTATGATGTTTGTATAAGGGGTTGTCGAACCGGCTCTGTTGCAAACATTCGGGACCGCCGAGCGGCACCGCGCCTTTGTTGGGATCAGGCCGCTTTGTTGAAATGCTGATTGAGCATGGCCATGGCCTCGGTCATGGCCGAGGGGCCAATGCCAAATGATCTTTCGATCAGACGCACCTCTCCCCTGATCCCTGGCTGCAGGCACCATGCCCGGGCCTGCCCTTTGCGCAGGGCGCGCATCACCTCGAAGCCCTTGATCGTGGCGTAGGCTGTCGGCATCGATTTGAAACCACGCACGGGCTTGATCAGCATCTTGAGCTTGCCGTGGTCGGCCTCGAGCACGTTGTTCAGGTATTTCACCTGCCGGTGTTCGGTTTCTGGGGCGAGCTTTCCTTCTCGTTTCAACTCGGCGATTGCGGCGCCGTAGCTTGGCGCCTTGTCGGTGTTGAGTTTCGTCGGCTTTTCCCAGTCCTTCAGACCGCGAAGGGTTTTGCCAAGAAAGCGCTTCGCAGCTTTGGCGCCGCGGGTCGGCGACAGGTAGAAATCAATCGTGTCGCCCCGTTTGTCGACCGCCCGGTAGAGGTAGGTCCATTTGCCCCGCACCTTCACGTAAGTCTCATCGAGACGCCAGCTCGGATCAAAGCCGCGCCGCCAGAACCAGCGCAACCGCTTCTCCATCTCCGGCGCGTAGCGCTGCACCCAGCGATAGATGGTCGTGTGATCGACATCGATGCCACGTTCCGCCAGCATTTCCTCGAGATCACGGTAGCTGATACCGTACCGGCAGTACCAGCGGACCGCCCATAGGATGACTTCTCCGGTAAAATGCCGCCCTTTGAAATCGTCCATCACAACCGACCTTACCAAGACAAGGCCCAACGTTGGCAACCGCATCAGAGTTTGCAACAGAGCCCTTTCGACGCCTCCGGCGATCATCAGTTCCGCTTCGCCGGACTTGATGGCGCGGGCAGCCGTGATGACGGCATCCATGCCGGAACCACACAGGCGGTTGATGGTTGTGCCGGAGATCGAGACAGGGAGCCCGGCCAGAAGCAGCGACATGCGCGCGACGTTGCGGTTATCCTCTCCAGCCTGGTTTGCACAGCCGAAGACCACGTCATCGACGGCTTCCCAGTCAACCGCACTGTTACGTTGGACGAGCGCCTTGAGCGGGATGGCGCCGAGATCATCGGCACGCACGGAGGAAAGCGAGCCGCCGTAGCGGCCGACAGGCGTGCGAATGTAATCGCAAATGAAGACTTCGGTCATGACAATCTCCGTGAAGGTCAAAGGAATGTGCAGAGCAGCTTGGGGAGGGACAGATTGCCCTTCCCGGGTTCGCTCAACCCTGCTCGTGTTGTTCGACAATTCCGCGGGCCTTGAGCGCGTCGAGCGCGGCATCGTCCATGCCGGCCAGCCGCCTGAGCAAATCATCCGTATGCTCGCCGAGCATGGGCGCGGCGCGTGGATATTCCACCGGCGTGTCCGACAGATTAATCGGACTTCCGACCGTCATGAAGTCGCGGTTTAGAGCGTGTGGTATGTTTACCAGCATGTTGCGCGCTCTGACCTGCGGCTCGTCGAGCGCATGGGCAATATCGTTGATCGCGCCGACGGGTACGCCGCTCGGATGGATCTTGCTGATCCATTCATCCGTTGTACCGGTCAAGAAATGTGCGGATAGAATAGCGCCGATTTCATCACGATGAACCACCCGGTCCGAATTGCGTGTGAACCGGGGATCCTTCGGCAAATCAGGAAGGCCGATCGCCGCGCATAGCGAAGCGAATTGCGAGTCATTGCCACAGGCGATGATGAACTCGCGATCGCTTGCCCGGAACACCTGATAGGGCACGATATTGGCATGGGCATTGCCAAAGCGCCCCGGAGGCTTGCCAGATGCGAGATAGTTCTGGGTCTGGTTGCAAAGGGTTGCGACCTGAACGTCGAGCAGCGCCATGTCGATGTACTGTCCCTTGCCGGTCTTTGCCCGGCTGAGCAGCGCTGCTTCGATGGCGATCGTCGAATAAAGGCCGGTCATCAGGTCAGCAACGGCAACGCCCACCTTCTGCGGGCCACCACCCGGCTTGTCGTCCTTTTCGCCGGTGATACTCATCAATCCGCCGATACCCTGAATGATGAAATCATAACCGGGTTCGGCCGCGCGGGGACCGGTTTGTCCGAAGCCGGTGATCGAACAATAGACAAGACCGGGATTGATGGCAGAAAGCGTCTCGTAGTCGAGTCCGTATTTGGCGAGCGAGCCCGCCTTGTAGTTCTCGATGAGAATATCACATTCGGCGACCATCCGGCGCAGTAGATCCTGCCCTTCCGGAGAGGCGATGTTGAGCGCGACGGAAAATTTTCCCCGATTTGCGGACTGGTAATAGGACGCCTCACGGGTGGGATTGCCCTCATCGTCCTTCATCCACGGCGGCCCCCAGTCCCGCGTGTCGTCACCGCTGCGCGGACGTTCGATCTTGATGACTTCCGCTCCGAGATCGGCGAGAACCTGACTGCACCACGGTCCGGCCAGGACGCGGCTCATATCGAGCACGCGGTATCCAGTTAAAGCACCCATTTCTTCTTCCTCTGATCAGGCGTTTTCCGGCTGGCGCAATGACAGTCCAAGCGCCGCCCTGCGGCGCAACCACGGACTGGGCCGGTAGCGCGGGTCGCCTGTTACCTCCAACATGCGGGACAGGATCAGCGCGAGTTTTGCCGGGCCAAGCGCGTCGCCCCAGGCAAGCGGTCCCTGCGGGTAGCCGAGACCAAGCCGAACGGCATCGTCGATATCGTCGACACTGGCGATACCTTGCTGGGCAATGTCGCAGGCCAGATTGACGATGGCGGCCAGGGTTCGCTGAGCGACGAAACCGACGCTGTCACGAATGAGAGTAACGCCGACACCGTCGCGGGCAAAAAGCGCATGCGCGGCATCGCGATAGGCCGCGTCCGTGGCGGGGCACGTCATCAGTGTCCGATGACGGGCGATACCCGCGAACATATCGATGCAGACTGTCCTTTGCGGCGGTGTCCCTGCCAGTTCGCACGCCATCGTCGTGTCGTAGCCGTAAGGCGCAAGCAGGCACAGGGCATCATTGGTTGGCGTTGCACCGGCTTCGACCTGCGCGCCAAGTTTCTTCATGAGCGCGACGAGCGTGTTGCGATCTTCATCCTGCTCCGCGCCGATCCAGACCGGCGGTAGCTTGACAACATCGGGCACCGGTCGGGGCGACGGCGGATCGATCTTTTGGCCGGCGCGGTATCGGTAAAATCCTTCGCCCGCCTTGCGCCCGATACGGCCACCGGCCAACATGAGGCGCGTGAGGGCGGAGGGACGGTAGCGCGGCTCCTGGTAGAACTGGTTGTAGATGGATTCCATGACGGGATGAGAGACATCGAGTCCCGTCAGGTCGAAGAGTTCGAGCGGTCCCATACGGAAGCCGCAGGTCTCGCGCAGGATCGTGTCGATTTCGCCGACAGGCGCCACGCATTCGTTCAAGATCTTGAGCGCTTCCGTGCCATAGGCACGCCCGGCATGGTTGACGATGAAACCCGGAGTATCCTTGGTGCGGACCCCGCGATGCCCCATCCGCGCGGCAAGTGCCAGCAGCGCATCGCCCACAGCAGGATCGCCGGCAAGCCCGTCGATCACCTCGACGACCTTCATGAGAGGCACGGGGTTGAAGAAGTGGAATCCGGCGACCCGTTCGGGATGATCGCTGGCGCTTGCTATGGCCGTCACCGAAAGAGAGGAGGTGTTGGTCGCCAAAATGCAATCGGCTGCAACGATGCCTTCCAGCTTGCCCAAAAGCTCCTGCTTTGCCTCGATCCTCTCGACGATGGCTTCTACGACCAGATCGCATTGCGCAAGATCGTCGAGGCGATCTGCAACCGTCAGGCGTGACAAGGCAGCCTGAGCGGCGTCAGCGCTGATCTTGCCCTTGTCGGCCAGCTTTGCGAATGTCGCGGCGAGGTTGTCCTTCGCCAGGGCAGCCGCTCCGTCGCGGGCGTCAAAAAGTATCACTGAAAGACCGGCCTGCGCTGCGATCTGCGCAATACCGCTTCCCATTACACCTGTGCCGACGACACCCATGCAGTCGATTGATCGGGCCATTATCACTTACCCTCGAAAACCGGGGACCGCTTCTCGAAAAACGCGACAGCCCCTTCCTTCTGATCCTTGCTATCGAACAGGAGCTGGAACGCCTTGCGCTCCAGCATCAACGCGCTATCGAGCGGCAAATCGGCACCGGCCAGGATGACCTCTTTGATCTGCGCCACTGCGATGGGCGGCAAGGCTGCGATCTCGGCGGCGAGTTCCTGTGCCCGTGCAATCGTCCGATCATCCGGCACCACTTCGCTGGCGAGGCCCATTGCAAGTGCCTCAGATGCGCGAACCGTGCAGCCTGTCAGGGCGATGCGCATGGCCTGGAACTTGCCTACTGCGCGAACAAGCCGTTGTGTTCCGCCAGCCCCGGGCATCAGGCCGAGCTTGATTTCGGGTTGCGCGAACTTGGCACTCTCTCCGGCAACGATGATATCGCAGTGCATCGCCAGTTCGCAGCCTCCGCCCAGGGCAAATCCGTTGACTGCCGCAATCACTGGCTTTGGGCACCGGCCTATCGCATCCCAGAGAACTTCCGTATGCCGCAGATACATTTCGACCGGGCCTGCTCCGGCGAATTCCCGGATATCTGCTCCGGCAACGAAGCAGGTTTCCCCACCTGTGAGTATGATGGCACGGACCCCCGCATCGACGGATAGGCGATTGAACATATCAGCCAGATCGCGACGGATAGCCATGCTTAGGGCGTTCCGTGCCTCAGGGCGATTGATGCGCACTGTCGCGACGCCGTTATCGTGGCGTTCGACAGAAACGAAGCTGTCTTGCGGGGCTGTCAATTTTATCCTCCCAGAACTGAAATTCCGCATGGCGAAACTCAATTTCGTTATTTTTATAATAGAAGGCCAAAACATCGATTGTAAAGCCGGTTGCCAACCAGGGCTTGAAAAATCCATCAACATTCAGAACATAAAAGCGAATTTCGGTCTTGTCTTCCTGTTCCGCTTCCTTCATAGTTTCGCTATGCGAAATATGATTTCGCGTATTGACAAACCCGAAAGGCAGATTTCTAATGTCACGCATCAAGACGAACTTGAACGCTACCGACAGGGAGAACCGCAAGGCGGAGGTCGGGAGATGGAAAAGTCTGCGCCGGCTCCCTTGAGCGTGGAGAATGAGGAGGAGGATCGTCAGTTCGTAACAGCGCTGGCCCGAGGGCTGGAAATCCTGCGCTGTTTCACGCCTAAAGACAACACGCTCGGAAATCAGGAGATCGCCCGCAAGACGAGTCTGCCGAAGCCGACCGTTTCACGCCTGACTCATACGCTAACGCGCCTTGGTTACCTGAAACAGGATACGGGTTCGGGACGATACCAGCTGGACGTCGGTGTTTTGGGGCTCGGTTATGCAATGCTTTCGAACATGACAATCCGCACGGTTGCCGCGCCATTGATGATGGACCTGGCTGACTATGCCAAGGCAGCCGTTGCCCTGGCGGCACGCGATCGACTTCAAATGGTCTATGTCGACGTGGTGCAAGGAGGCGGAAACATGACTATGCGCCGTCAGGTGGGCAGCTACCTGCCTTTGGCACAAAGTTCGGTTGGCCGCGCATGTCTTGCTGCCATGCCAGAGAGCGAGCGGGCGTTCCTCATGGAACATATCCGCAATCGCGACCCGGAAGCCTGGCCTTTGGTGCGCCGCGGGCTTGAGCGGGCGTTTCGCGATTATGAGGACTATGGCTACTGCCTGTCGATCGGAGAATGGCACAAGGACGTCAACTCGGTGGCGGTGCCGCTGGTTCACAAGCAATACGGGGTCGTTGCGTTCAATTGCGGAGGCCGGAGCTTTCAGCTGCCGCAAGAAAAGCTGGAGGACGATATCGGTCCCCGGCTGATTACTATGGTTCACAACATCGGTTCTGCCGTCCCGTAATCTTTCCGGGCGGCAGGGCCTCGACATGGCGGGGCAACCCTGCCGCTAGGAGAGTGCATGATCCGCGAGCCGGAAACCCTTCAGATGCTGGTAGATACCGTTCGCCAGTTTGTTTCGGAAACCCTTATCCCGCGGGAAAATGAAGTCGCTGAAACGGATGCGATCCCCGTCGACATCATTCAACAGATGAAGGAACTCGGTTTCTTCGGACTGACGATTCCCGAACAATACGGCGGACTTGGCCTCACTATGGAGGAGGAGGTGAACGTCGTGTTCGAACTCGGACGGACTTCGCCGGCCTTCCGCTCTCATATCGGCACGAATAACGGCATCGGCTCGATCGGCATATTGATCGACGGCACCGAAGCGCAGAAAGATAGCTATCTGCCGCGGCTCGCAAGCGGCGAGCTTCTCAGTTCGTTCTGCCTCACCGAACCCGACGCCGGTTCCGACGCCGCCTCGCTCAAGACCACGGCGATCCGCGACGGCGATGACTATGTGCTGAACGGCACCAAACGCTTCATCACCAATGCACCACTGGCCAGTGTTTTCACGGTCATGGCGCGCACCTCCACCGACATCAAGGGTGCCAGCGGTATCAGCGCATTTGTTGTCGAACGTGGCACCGCCGGACTTTCATTTGGCAAACCCGATCACAAGATGGGCCAGAAAGGCGCGCTGACTTGCGATGTCATCCTCGATAATGTCCGCGTTCCCGCAGGCCAGTTAATCGGCGGCGTCGAGGGTGTCGGGTTCAAAACCGCGATGAAGGTACTGGACAAGGGCAGACTGCACATCGCTGCCCTGAGCGTCGGAGCATCAGAACGCATGCTCGCCGATGCCCTGGCTTACGCTCTGGAACGCAAGCAGTTCGGCAAGCCAATCGCTGATTTCCAGCTCATCCAGGCGATGCTCGCCGACAGCAAGGCGGAAATCTATGCCGCGAAATGTATGGTTCTCGACGCCGCGCGCAAGCGTGATGAAGGCTTGAATGTCAGCACTGAAGCGTCTTGCGCCAAGATGTTCGCGACCGAGATGTGCGGTCGCGTCGCCGATCGCTGTGTGCAAATTCACGGCGGCGCCGGATATGTGAGCGAGTACGCGATCGAGCGCTTCTACCGCGACGTCCGGTTATTCCGAATCTACGAGGGGACGACACAGATCCAGCAGATTGTCATCGCTCGCAACATGATACGCGAAGCAATGCGCTGAATTTTTCATTCATCAAAATTCGTTTTCCGCCGGGCTAACCAAGACGCGTTAGCCCGCTTGGCGGAGGCTTGCCTTGAGGAGAATACGCGCGACAGCGCGACAGAAAACGGGAAGAGCGACATGGATAATACGGTAAAGGCTGCGGAAACTGAACAAGGCAAGATCTGGATTCTTGTTTTCATCTTCAGCTTTCTCGGGTTGATGATTGATGGGGCTGATCTGATGCTGCTGTCCTACAGCCTGACCAGCATCAAGGCCGAGTTTGGCCTCACAAGCGTCGAGGCTGGTAGCCTCGGCAGTATTACACTCGCAGGCATGGCGATCGGTGGCATCTATGGCGGTTGGGCCTGTGATCGGTTCGGGCGCGTAAAAACCGTCTCCTGGACGATTGTTGTTTTTTCTGTAGGTACGGCCGTACTGGGCATGACGCACAGCTATCTGCAATTTGCCGCCGCACGCTTTATCTCATCTCTGGGTCTCGGAGCACTCTACGTTGCTTGCAACACCCTTATGGCCGAATATGTGCCGACGAAATATCGAACTACAGCCCTCGGCACGCTTCAGGCTGGGTGGTCAGTCGGATACATCGTTGCGACGCTACTTGCCGGTTGGCTATTGCCGACCTATGGCTGGAGGTATCTCTTTTACGTCGCGATCATTCCGGTGATTATTGCCTTAATCATGCACAAAGCGGTGCCGGAGCCTGAAAGCTGGGTCAAAGCGAAGGCCATGCGTGAACGATCTGATTCCGCGTCGGCCCAGCCGCAAGCGGTCAGGCAGGAGGGGGCGTTCAAGGCCATATTCAACAGTCCTCAAGCCCGCAGCATGTTTTTTCTATGGGCTCTAACCGCCGGCTTCCTCCAGTTCGGCTACTACGGTGTGAACAACTGGCTTCCCTCGTACCTTGAAACCGAAATGGGAATGCAATTCAAATCCATGACGGCCTATATGGTTGGCAGCTACACGGCAATGATCCTTGGCAAGATCCTCGCGGGCATCGCTGCTGACTGGCTGGGACGTCGAGCGGTCTTCGCATTGGGTGCACTGGGAACCGCAGTCTTCCTCCCGGTTATCGTACTTTACCATAGCCCGGATACGATCCTCTGGATGCTTATTGTCTTCGGCTTCCTGTATGGCATCCCTTATGGCGTCAACGCGACCTATATGACGGAGAGTTTCGAGGCGAGATATCGTGGTACAGCTGTCGGGGGCGCATACAATATCGGTCGTATCGGTGCTGCCATTGCACCAATAGCAGTCGGGTTCTTCGCGAGCCAGTCATCGATCGGTCTGGGCTTTCTCGTAATGGGCGGTGCCTATTTCATCTGCGGCGTCATTCCCGCGCTGTTCATTCGTGAAAAGCAATTTGATCCGGAAAAACAGTAAAGTATTTTTGCTCTTCCTTCAGGGGTCTAATGCCGGCCCCTGAAGCTTGTGCGATGCAGATTGCTCCACAAACAATAATGTCAACGGCGGCGCAAAAGTCGGCCACGGGGCGGAGTAAAACCAGGCCAGTGTGGCGCGCGCCCGGGGGAGTGGCGTGAGGGCGTAGCCCGAGGGCCACTCCCCCGGGCGTTGGCTCGATTTTCAGGGGTTGGTTTTGGACTTGCGCGCGCGGCTATGGACGAGACGGTAGCTTTCGCCATTCATCTCCAGGATGCTGACGTGATGGGTCAGCCGGTCGAGGAGCGCGCCGGTGAGACGTTCGGATCCGAAGGTTTCGGTCCATTCGTCGAAGGGCAGGTTGCTGGTAATGAAGGTGGAGCCGCGTTCGTAACGCTGGGAGATCAGCTCGAACAGCAGTTCGGCACCAGTCTTTGAGAGCGGCACGAAGCCCAGTTCGTCGATGATGAGCAGCTTGTATCCGGCCATCTGCTTCTGGAAGCGCAGGAGACGCCGCTCGTCGCGCGCTTCCATCATCTCGCTGACCAGCGCCGCCGCGGTAGTGAAGCCGACCGACAGTCCTTTCTGGCATGCTGCAAGTCCGAGCCCCAGAGCTACGTGCGTCTTTCCGGTGCCCGATGGCCCCAGAGCGATGGCGTTCTCACGCCGCTCGATCCACTCGCACCGCGCCATCTCGAGCACCTGCATCTTGTTGAGCCTGGGGATGGCGGCGAAGTCGAAGCTGTCGAGGCTTTTGACGGCGGGGAAGCGCGCGGCCTTGATGCGCCGCTCGACCATGCGACGCTCCCTGTCGATCATCTCCATCTCGACGAGACGGGCGAGGAAGCGGATATGATCGACGCCTTCAGCGGCACATTGCCGGGCGAGCTTGTGATGCTCTCGCAGGCACGTAGGCAGCTTGAGTGCCTTGAGATGGTGAGCGAGAAGGATCTCCGGGGCCTGATCGCTCATGCGGCCTCCTGCCTGTCGGACAGCAGGCTCATATAGGCTCTGGCAACGGTCTTCTCGACCGTGGTGCGTGGCAGGAAGGGATAGACGTCCAGGTCCAGCCTGGGCGGCACGCGTTCGACCCGGCACAGGACGAGGTGCTTGACGGCATCGAAGCCGATGGCGCCAAGTTCGATGGCCTGTTCCACTGCCGCCTGGAGATCCGCGATGGTGAACGTTTCCAGCAGGCGCAGCACCTGTACATATTCGCGCCTGCCATGTTTGTGCATGCGTCCTTCCATCAACCGCTGCAGCGTCCCGAACGCTTCAGGCAGGTTCCAGCCCTGCAAAGGGGCGGCCTGGTCGAATGCGTTGATCTTCTGCTCGATCAGCGGGAGATAATGGAGCGGGTCGAAGATGACCTCCTCGCGCGCATAGCAACGAGGATGACGGGCGATGACCTCGCTGCGGCATCCGATCACCACCTCATCGACATAAGCCCTGATCCAGGCCTCCTGATGGCCCCAGGCCACCGGAACCGAGTAATCGTTGGTTTTGTAGCGGACCAGAGATTGCGAAGAGACCCGTCCGCTCGTCTGATCGCAGGCCTCGAAGGGGGTGGCGGGCAGAGGCTGCATGGCCGCGAGATCTCGCTGCAGCCGCTCGCCGATCGTCTCGCTCTCCCCGCGCACCTTGTCCTGCTGGCGCTTGCGGCACTGGTCCTCGAGCCAAAGGTTGAACGCCTCCCATGTCGGAAACTTCGGGATCGGAACCATGAAGTTGCGCCGGCAATAGCCTACCAGCCCTTCCACATTGCCTTTCTCGTTCCCCTTGCCCGGGCGGGCATAGCGGTCGCGGATCACGTAATGCGACAGGAAGCCACTGAACAGCGTTGCACGCTGCCGCGTGCCGTCGGGCAGGATCTTCGCAACAAGACAGCGATCGTTGTCGTAGACGATAGAGCGCGGCACCGCGCCGAAGAACGCGAAGGCATGGACGTGTCCGTCCACCCAGGCTTCCGCCACCGCCGCCGGATAGGCCCGCACATAGCAAGCGTCACTGTGCGGCAGATCGAGCGCGAAGAAGTAGGCCTTCTGCTCCACCCCGCCAATCTCCACCAGCGCCTCCCCGAAATCGGCCTGCGCATCTCCCGCCGGGTGCGCCAGCGGCACGAACATCTCCCGGCTGCGCTGCTCTCGCTCCCGGATGTAATCCTTGATGATCGTATAGCCGCCCGTGAAACCATGCTCTTTGCGAAGCCGGTCGAACACTCGCTTCGCCGTATGGCGCTGCTTGCGCGGAACGCCCCGGTCCCCGTCAAGCCAGCCATCGATGATCGCTACAAACCCGTCCAGCTTCGGACGGCAAGGCGCTGCCTGGCGCCGGTAACCGGGCGGCGCTGAAAACGACAGCATCTTGCGAACCGTGTCGCGCGACACATTGAAACGCTTCGCCGCGCTCCGCTGGCTCAGCCCTTCCGCGCAAGCCAGACGTACCTTCAGATAGAGTTCCACGCTGAAAATCCCCAGTCCTCCCTGCCAAGCAGAAAGGCTTCAAGGTGGACGACTTTTACGCCGCCCGCAGCGGACCTATCCCGCCGCTACCGTGGCCGACTATTCCACCGCCGTTCTCAACGACGGGCAGGCCTTGCCCTATCGCGTGTTCGACAAGATGCAGCGGGTGAACCAGGCAGCGGTGGTCGACAACAAGCATCTCGACGCGGCGCTGGCGATGGCGCGGCTCCTGCAGGAAACGGCACCACACCACCGCAAGCGGAACAACAACGAGCCGGCGCGGACCGCCCAGACTGGCGGTATGTTCGCCGCCTCGGCTGCTCCGACTGCATCGAAGGTGGATCGCCGCACGCTCTGCACGCCCAAGCTGAAGCGTGGACCGCGCCTTCCCAACACGGAACTCGTCGCGCGTGGACTGGCCGAATACGCGGGCCGAGATCGGAACACGCCGCCTCAGGAACCTGCCTCACTGCCTGCTGTTCTAGCGTGACCGGGCCCGCTGCTGGCGCAGCGGGTCCGTAGCCCTCTCAGAACTCACCGCATCAGCGGGGTCAGCGCTGCGCTTGTGGATGGCTCCACGCTGCCCCCGCTGCTACCAACGGTGTGTCAGTTCTATCTGGCGACGAATGTGTCTTCTCTAAGTGGCAGCAACAACAGGAACGTGGCTTGTGCCGGGTCGGCAACAGCGGCTTAACCAGCGGCCGAACTCTTAACTTGGCTCAATAGTCGAGGTTGCGTTTTTCCATCTGTGCGGCCGCGAGGTCCGCGACCGGACCAGCGCCTTCGGCCAGCTCGTAGATCGCTATCACAGCCCTGTCGTCGAGACGCTCGACCATTGCCTGGACCGCTGACCAGTTAGCCACGTCGAGCGCGACCGTCGTGCTTTCCTTACCGGACACGGCGATCGGCCGCATCAGCCATCTTCGACCAGCGATCGGCCGAATGCAGCATACGGTCCCGAGCATGGGGGAGAACGAGCTGCTGCGCCTCGGCAAGATCGGCCGCTGCCCTCGCGCGGTAGTCGGCTGCGGTATCGGCCATGAAGTCCCCTCAGTTTAGGCCAGCGTTCTAAAACCCTGGCCCGTTTATCACTTGCCGTTCATCCGATCGCGGACCGCCTTCGCCGGCGCGAACGTCAGCTTGCGTGACGCCGCGATCGTGATCGCCTCGCCCGTCGACGGGTTGCGCCCCTGGCGCTCTGGGGTGTCCTTCAGCTTGAACTTGCCGAACCCGTTGAGGCTGACTTCCTCGCCGGTCGCGACAGCCGCGGTGATGTTCGCAAGGATCGCATCGATGACCTTCCTGGCGTCCGCCTTTGCGAGGCCATGGGTATTGGAGAGCTGTTCGGCCAGATCGGATGTCGTCGTCATGAACACGTCCCGGTGGTGAATGATTGGACCGGCCTTAGCCCGGTTCACGTCGCGCCGCCATCGGGAGTTGCCTCCTGCGCGCTCATCTCGCCCTCATAGGGGCGGACGAGCTTCAGGGCGTCTTCATAGCTGCCGTCGAGCCATGCCGTGAAATCGCGAGGGTGAAGGATCGCCGGCATTGCCTTGGGATGCCAGGGATCGACGGTGGCGTTGGGAGAGGTGGTGCAGAAGGCATAGGCATCGCCGCGCTCGGTCGGCCGCCACAGACCGGCGAAGAAGGCGATGGGCTGGTCGGGCAGCGAAAACCACATCTGGCGGGGTTTGCCATCGTCGCCCTTCCCGCCCTCGGGATGCGGCTCGGCGAAGTGCGTGAACGGGACCAGGCAGCGCCGATCGGGATTGGCGATCGACGGCTTCCACATCGACGATGAGAGATACCGCGCATTGGTGACGAACTTGTCCAGCTTGACCGCCGGGTCGCGCTTGCTCGCTACCTTGGTCGGGAAGCCCCATTCCATCGCGATCGGCTCAAGCGGGCGGTTACCCTCCCCTGCCCGCCTGACGACCAGTCCGTAGCGCGCTGTCTTCTTGCCCGTCGGGAAGATCTCGCGCGGCACCGGGTAGGTCTCGTCCTCGGGATAAGGCGGCTCGAAACCGACCGCCCGCGTCACCGCGGCCTGTTTGGCGCTCAGCCGATATCGGTTGCAGATCGGTCCGGCTCCTTCATCGTGCCCAGGCTAGAAGAACTCCCGGCCACCGCGATACTCGCGCCAGGCATTATCCCATTTCGTGCCAACGTCGCCACTCACCGGCCGCGCGCCGACGTCGAATCCGGCCATCACGTCGTCGATATGCGGTGCCGGCACCGGAATGTTGAACGGCGCGATCCTACGCGCCTTCAAGTGCCAGACATAGGCGAGCTCGTGATCGGTGACCGGCGCGGCCTTCCCCCACGCCACGTCCTGGAACTGGCGCTGCGCCGCGCTCCTCGGCCGACGCTCGCGCAAACGCAGCGCATCGTAGAACAGCAGATGCTCGCGCAGCAGCGCCTCGTAGCGTTCGATCGTGCGCGGGTTTTCGCCGTCCTGCTCCACCGTGCCCACTCCGTCAGTACGGGTGAAAATCCTCGCCAAACTCAATCCGATATGCTAGACTTTGCAAGCCTAATTCTGACCATCACGGTCAGCCACGGATTGAGGAAGGAGCGGCCATGTTGAACCACGAAACTGGCCAGATGGACTGGGGCAGCACTGCCAACCATTCGCTATACTTCAACCCTGATAATTTACTCGATCCAATGACGCACCGTGGGCGGGAGCTAATCACCGAGGGTTCTACCAGCACTGACAGCGACGATATATCTTTCCCCAATGCTGACGGTCCTGCGTGGCCTTTGTTCTTGATCGCGGCGCTTATTATCTGCGGATTTTTTCTCTCACCTTTCAGTTCCTAAGCTGAAATCTACGCGGGTCGACCGGAGCGCCATCTTTCCACAGTTCGTAGTGAAGATGCGACCCGGTCGATTTTCCGGTGCTGCCAACACGCCCGATCACCGCCCCAGCCTGGACGGTACTTCCAACCTGAAAAGCCGACCGATCCTGCATGTGGAAGTATTTGCTCTGTGAGCCGTCGCCATGCTGCAGGACTACATAATTGCCGGCGCCGTTGGCCTGGAAGTCGTTTCGTATGACCTGACCCGAGGCTGGCGCACGGATTTCTGTCCCTGCTGGTGCTGCAATATCCACGCCACGGTGATGCCGTCCCGGCTCGCCGGTGACCGGGTCAATCCGACCACCCATTCCTGAACTCAGCCGCCCAGAGATCGGCAACATTGCCCGCTCACCGCGGGGGACTTCGTATACATGGCTGGTGCCAGCGCCTATACCGAGGTTGTCACGGACCCAGTTGCGCGCGCCCTCGACACCGGGAAGTGTCGTCGTGATCCACGCGTCGTTGCGCTCCCGGACATGGTCACCGAGCTGACCCGCCGTCCCTCTCGCGTCGTCGACGCCGTTGCCGACCTCGAACGCGCCGCGCGTGATGCGCGCTGATGCGTTCGGAATCGCGTCAGCGACATTGCCGGCCAGATCGAGATCGCGCGAACTCTCGCGGATCGATACATCCGGCCCTTGCGCCCTGACGCCGGCGGCGCGCTCATTACCCCATTGTTGTACTGCACCCGGTGTCGCCGATGCAGGGCCATGCAGCTGCCCGGACAGGCGCTCAGGCACGCTTACACCCAATTCGTCGCGGACCGATGCAACGCGGCGCTCCATGAACTCACCAAGCAGGATATCGCGCACCTGTTCCTGTTGCGGGGTGCGGGGCATCACCATCCCCGGCGTCCACCCGAACTGCGACAGCGTATCGTCGCCTAGCAACCGCTCCTGAGCGTACACTACAAACTCCTGGCTCTCGTTCCGGTTGAGCGACCAACCCCGCGCCGAGGCCTCCCTGACATCATTGCTGACGCGCTGGAACGTCTCTTCGGCTCGAGTTGCTTCCAACGACGCCGACCGCGATTCCCCGACGCTTACGCCCAGCTTCTGCGACAGCGACCGAACCTCGCTATCTCCGCTCGTGCTGGTTTCGCGCATGAATTCATCGCGAGCTGAACGAGCCTGCGTCGTATTCGTTTCTTTGGTAAGATACTCTTGCAATTCGCCCAACGCTTGGTCGCTAGAAACTGTTCTGCCAGTATTTTCAGCTGACATGGACGAAAGCTTCAGTCCCAGACCAGCCTTGCCAGACAGTCCCCACTTTTTGATCAGATAATCGATTCCTGCATGACCGTCGCCTGTGGTTTGCGATATCCGCGCCACTTGCTGGCTATCGGCCTCACTAAAACCAAAGCGGCTCGTAAGGCCGTGCGAAAGACTCCTCGATAGATCAGTCATTCGAGCGACACTGTTATTGAACCCAGACCCCGTCTCGGTCGAACTTCCCCGACGATGCTCAGCGGCCGACAGCAGATCCGTCGCCGTCGTCGCCGTCGCGTTCCACGACTGCGAGGCGGCGCTACGAAGCGACTGAGTGTGCGTCTGCCCGTCCGAGAGCGCGCGGCTCATGCTGCTGTCGAACCCTGCGGTGCGCGTCGGCGTGAACGCGAGGTTCGAGATGCCCTGGCGCGTGTCGAACGCATTGGTCCCGTCCGCGAAACCGTAGGTCACGCCACCGTCGGCGTTGGTGAACGTGCCGACCGAATAGCCCGAATTGAACTTGGGCTGATCGTCGAACTTGTTCGCCTGGGTCATGCCCGACGTGAGGTTCTGGAACGAGGTGTTGCCATACGAATAGTTGCCGGTGGTGCGCTCGGTCGCCGCCTGCTCGGCCGCGCTGTGCGCCGGTTGCAGCATCGAGGTCGCATGCCCCGCGATCGCCATCGCCCCGCGCGCCATGCCGCCCGCGATGAACGGCACGCTCATCATCAGGAAGCCGGCGAGCGTCGAGATCGATTCATTGACGCTCGCCATTCCGTCGGAGACCAGCAGCGTCGGCCCGGTCGGCGATGCTGCATGATAGAGGCTCGCCGCCCTGCTCATCACGAACATGTGCAGGATCACGTAGAGCGGCCCCCACGACGCGAGGTAGAAGAACCCGGTCGCATAGCCCTTGAGCGTCTGCAGGCCCGTCCTGGGGAACAGGAACAGCGGAAACAGCACCGGGAACATCGCGTAGAACACGACCGTCAGGACGATGCCGAGGAGCGGCACCCAGGTCATCGCCTGCGTCGCGATCGAGGTGTAGGTGTTCTTGGCCTGTGCGTCCGCGCGCTGCGACGCATAGGCATCCCAACCGGCATCCGAGAAACTCTCGCGCGCGGCCAGGAACGCGTCGATCATCGAGATCTGCTTCAGGTAGGAATAGGCGTCGGTCGGCGACCCGTGCATCTGCGCCGCCACGATCGGCAGGTCATCGCGGATGCGCTGGGCCGCGACCGTATCGGCGATCCCGGGATATGCACTCTTCGCGAACGGCAGCAGATCCTTGTCGTAGGCAGCCTGCCACTGACCATCCATCCGCGAATAGGCTTCGTTGCACGGGATGATCGAGTTTTCGGTGGTGCCCGGACCGGTCGAGGTAATCCACCGCTGGCTGCGCGCCGGCGACCCAGGTCCGATCGATTGCCACAGATTGTTCGTCTTGGTGAGATCGTCCATCGCCTTGAAGCCGAGCAGCACATCATAGAAAGTGCACTGCTTCAGGTGCTCGTCGAGGTTCGCGCGGAACACGCTGTCGGTAATCTGGAACGTGCGCGCCTTGTCCATCAACCGCGCGCCGTAGATCATGCCGTTGTTGGTCAGCGCGAGCGCGTTCGGCATCACGAACACGGTCTCGGCCGAGCGCGTCATCCAGTCGCCGACCTGGCTGGTGAAGGAGGCCATCACTCCCAGACCCAGCGGCACATTGTCCACCACCGCCGGCGCGAGCGCGGGGTTGATCCGGTCGGTCACCTTCACCGTGACGGTCGGGACCATCAGCATCATGTAGATGAGCGTCGACTGCAGGAACCAGTTGAACCACGCCCGCCAGTCGAGCGAGAAGGCGACGACGAACAGCGAGTAGATGAAGCCCATCACCATCACAACCTGGAGCATCGAGCGATAGCCCCCGCCCCCGGTCCATGCCGCGACCGCGTTGAAGACGTTGACGATATATTCGCCCCCGCCGATCGTGAAGACTTCGAGCATCGCCGTCGCTCCCTTGCCGCCGCGTTACCGCAAGCCCTGAGCGCTGAGCCCGCGTCCGAACCGGAGCGATGCCGACAGCTGCGGGCTCATGGTGTTCTTGAGGGTGGATTCCATGAACTGGGTGTATTGGATCACCCGGTAGGTATTGGAGATCTGCCCGGCCATCTTCTCGCTGCGCCGCGACAGCTCGGTCTTCACGCTGTCGACCTGGGCGCGCCACGCCTTGAATTCGTCGGTCGAGACGAACTTCGCGCCCGCCTGCGCCTGCGAGATCGTGTCCAGCATCCGGTCGAGCATCGACATCAGCATGTCGATCGCGACCATCTCGGCGAGCGTCGCGCGATCGCCGCCCGACAGGCCCATGTGCGCCGCCTCGTTGACGACAAGGATCTTGTAGAGCGGGATCGAGGTCATGCCCAACAGCGCGATCTCATCGCCCGACAGCGCGGCATTTGACCGGATCTTGCCCGACATGCTGTCCATCGCCTTGAGGACGCGCGTACGCAGCGCCTCGTTGGTCGAGATGCTCAGCTTGGTAGGCGTGGGCTTCAGACACCCCTTGTCGTCAGTGGTGTCGCACTGCCACACGTCAGTCGGCGCCGAGGCGGTGCCGTCGAGCAGCGCCTGATAGGTGTCCCAGCTGGCCGGCGCGATGAACTGGAACGCGCCCATGCTGTCCTTGGCCTTGGTCGCATCGTAGATGATCGTACCGACCATCGTCATGAGGAACTCGGCATATTCGCGGGACGGCTTGGTCGCGCTCTTGGCGTTCAGCGCATACCAGGTGTAGTTCTTCGACTGGACCAGCTCGGCATCGTCACCGGCCTTGGCGATCGTCGACTCCCGCTCGCCCTTGTTGGTGCAGCCGTGACGCGCCGCGGCCGCGTCGGAGAAGAAGCCCTTCGCCCCGCCGACCTGCTGACAGATCGT
The DNA here is from genome assembly GCF_049897725.1 of Sphingomonas sp. PSPC2-2. Classification (NCBI taxonomy): domain Bacteria; kingdom Pseudomonadati; phylum Pseudomonadota; class Alphaproteobacteria; order Sphingomonadales; family Sphingomonadaceae; genus Sphingomonas; species Sphingomonas sp. PSPC2-2. The sequence continues at coordinate 45,114 of NZ_JAFCWU010000015.1, forward strand.
CGAGGACGCCCCGTCCATCGCCGGCCACAGCGAGCCGATCGCCTGCTGCGCCGCCTCGCAAGAGGACATGTTGAACGCGTTCAGCTGCTGCACGCGCTGGCTCATGTCCTTCATCACCCCGCCGATCTGCGCGGAGATGCTGTCGATCGCGAGCTGGAACGCGAAGCCGATCGCGTTGTTGGCGGTCGCCTTCAGCATCGCCACGATCTCATCGGCGTTGATGAACGAGAACGACCCCGCGAACAGGTCGATGCCGCCACAGCCGCCACGCGCGCTGGGAAGCGCGACGCTGACCGGGTTGATCGACTTCTGCGGAAAGCGGCTCCACAGCGAACCACCCGAATAATAGCCCGCCGACTGACCCTGGAAAGCGGTCGGGCCGGTCACGTTCGCGGCCGCGCCCGACTTGTTGAAATAGCTGTTCATCTCGCCCTGGACGTCGGCCATCGCCGGCGTAGCGACGAGACCTCCAATCGCGAGGATCATGCTGGCCTGCGCGAGAACCGCGGCGCAGAAGCGGACGATCGAGCGGACCATCAGAAGTCACTCCCGGGCTTGACGCTGGTCAGTGTGAAGATGCGGTTCATCACTTCGTCGGCCGCCATCACGCCGTAGCCGATCGGCATGGGCTGCTTGGTGACAGTGTCGAACAGCACAAGCGCGGGCACCTGCTGGCCGCGCATGCCCATCGCCTTGTACTGGCCGGTGTCGACCGTATAGTTCGGGAAGGCGCGGGTCGGCCCGCCATCGAGCGAGATTGCCATGACGGTCAGGCCGAAGCGATCCGACACACTGCGCATGATCGGCCCGAAGGTTTCGCACGCAGCACAGGCCGACGAGTAGAAATAGAACACGCCGTACCGCTGCGAGATCCGCGACAGCACGCGCTCTCGATCCGCATTACGGCTATCGAGCCAGGTCCGCTTGCCCAGCTGGTTGACCGGGCGCTGGAGCGTGTAGTCGAGGTCCGGGTTCTGCCAGATCGTACGCTGCCACATGTCCGCGAAAGAGGAGGCACGATCAAGCTGCTCGCGCTGGAAAGCGATATAATGGCTGATGTTCTCGGGCGTCGGCTCGAGGATCGCCCGCGCCTTCAGCTCCTCCAGCTGCTTCGAGATCGCCGCAAGCTGCTCGGCCGAGGACCGCGCGGGCTGCGCCGATCGCTGCTCGGCGGGCCTGGCCTTCGGCTTGTCGCAATAGAACCAGGTGCCGAGCCGCCGCTCGCGGCAGTAGAAGTCGTCCCCGGTCTGCGCCGCGACGCGGTCGGCCGATCCCAGATCGTCCGCGCTGCCATAGCTGTCCTGGCCGCCATCGCGGCCGTCGTCACCGGCATCGCGGGTGGAGGACACCGAATCCGGCAGCGGCGTCAGGTCCTGCGCCGTCGCCGGCGTCAGCACGGGCGACGCGACCGAGAGGATGAGAGCGAGGGTCAGGGCCTTGCGCATGTCAGTCGTCCTTCTGTTTCTGCTTTTCGCGATCTTCCTGTTCGCGGCGGGTGAGGTAGGATTTGAGCGTCCCGAGGAGCGACGGCTCCTGAAGCGACACGAGCTGCGCCATGTCGTCTGCGAGGATGCGGAACAGGTTGCCGTACACCCCGATGATGAGGTTGCGGGCGTGCCGGCGCGGGTAGAGCGTCTCGCCCCGGCGCAGGATGAGGTTGGCGCGGATCAGCCGCGCGATCGTCGGTTCGAGATCGGCCACGCACAGCTTCGTATCGAACCAGCTGTCGAGCGTCGGGATAAGGAACCCGGCCGGGTGCGGTCCGGCGCGCAGGAGCGCGATCAGGACCGCAAATTCCGCGACCGACAGGTCGGGAAAGGGACGATGGTCCGACAGTTGCGTCACGCCGGTCATTTGCTCTTCTTCGCGTCGTAATAGGCCTTGATCCGCTCCTGGATCTGGCGCGAGGTTTCGATCTCGTCGGGCAGCTTCGCGGCGTCGACGAACTCGGCATAGACCTCGGTGAAATCCATCACCGACAGGTCGAGCCGCGAGAATTCGTCGAGCGTGAACCCCTTGCAGGTTTCCTTCTTGGCGCTGCCCCACGGCTTGTTGATCTGCGGGCGTCCCTGTTCCTGCAGGATGCGCGACAGCTTGCTTTCGAAGCAGCAATAGGCCGTCGATTTCGATGTGCAGATGCCCAGCACCTTGTCCGAGCAATAGTCGCCCAGCTTGTGGCACATCCCCATGCGGTCCTGCACGTCGAGAAGCTTCTCGTCGTTCGAGCACATAAACATGGTGAGGAATGGCGTCGCGAGCGCGGCGATCGCCACCGGCCCGCCCGCGATCGCGGCCGCGCCGGCAGCCGTGGTGATGAGGCCCGACGCCTTGCCAGCGCAGCAGTTGACCAGCCCGAACACCGGCTTGTGGCAGGTCTGCCGCTTGCCCGAAAACAGCGTCAGCGTATCAGGGTCGAATTCGGCATTGGCCTGGCCCAGCGCGTGCAGCCCGACCACGGCGTCCTTGAACTCGGTCGATGCCTCGCGCTCGACCGGCTCACACTCACCGTCGATGCAGTAGACGTCGTCACCACAGATATATTGCTTTGGATCGTTCGTCGGAGGCGACGGAACCGGACATTTGTAGACCTTCGTGGTTACCTGGCACGCACCAACCTGCGGATCGTCGAGGCACTCGTCACGCAGGAACGTGCATTTTCCGCCGTTCTCCAGATCGCTGCAATCGGACGCCTGGGTGATGCGCTGGCAGGTGAACGGGCGCGACCACGCCCAGCACGATGCCGTGACCGACACACCGTCAATGATCCGCGTCTCAGGCCCCTCGGAGCAGACCTCCGGTCCCGTCGCGGTGCAGGCGGTGTCGGCCACCAGCGCCGGACAGCTTCCCTCGTTGCGCTTTAGCGTGATCTCGCGCGTACCTTCCTTCCTGAGATACACTGTGCCGGTCGCGTAATTCTGGTGCGCCGGGATCTCCGCCTGGGGGATTTCGGCCGAGCACGAATAAAGCTGCGCGGTGGTGCGCATTGAGGACAGGCTCTTGCACCAGCGACGATAGTCTTCGACGTTGCCGCCGCCCGCCCCCAATTCGATCTGCGCATCGCAGATATGCGGCGTCCCCGCCTCGACCCGGCAAATGCCGGCACTGACCTTGGCCTGCATCACGCTGTTGCGGGCGAACCCGTTGCCCTCGTTCTGGTCGCGCACGCCGTAGTAGAAGTACCGCAATGTATCGACGATTACCGGGTCCATCCTGCCCGTGCAGGTCGCCGGGGTTTCCTCGAGCTTCGCGCCTTTGTTGCAGGTCGCCTCGTAATAATCGGTGGTGCCATTGGGTGGCAGCGGCTTGCAGCTGCTTTCCGTGCCGCCCACCGACTGACCGGCGAGATAGCTGTTCGGGTCCTTCTCGACGTCCTGCGCGCGCGTGAGATCGCCGGCAGGCACAGTCACGACTTTGCGGCCCGGATCGGTGACGAGCTGCCACGCCTCGTTCGCGCCTGCAGCCGACCCGCCCGCGGCGATCAGCGCATCGGGATCGTCGGCATAGGCTTCGCCGGGCTGCGGGCCGCTGCTGAAGCCCGGGATGGTGGAGGGCAAATCGGTCGAGGAGATGATGCCGCCCGAAGCCTGACGCGCCGGCGTCGCGAGGGCCTTCGCCTCGGCGCGTGCACCCGCCATATCCCCCTTGGGGTAAGTGTAGGTTGAACTGCTCGACTGCGCGCTCGGCTCGGCCGCTGCCGCATTGCTCGATGCCGCGGGCTGCGCCGTGCGGGCCGAGCTGGCGGTTGTCCGCGCGACAGCCGCGCTCGGCTCGGGGACGCTGGTCACCGTCGTCTTGGCGACCGGCGCGGATGTGGGTGTGGGGGTCGGGGTGGGCTTGGGGGTCGTGTCGCTGAAGTAGGTGTAATCGCCCAGGCCGTAGAAGTCGCCGACGCCCTGCTGGGCCTGCTGGGTGGACTGGACCTGGGCGAGCGCCTGCGCTGCCAGAACCGGCGCCAGAAGACCGATCAGGATGCGGCCCCCCCGCATGGTTCAGGGATTCCGGCCGAGGTTGGCGAGCGCGGTCCGCGCGACCAGCGCGCCGGGACCGTTCTCGCCCGCGAACGTCTCCAGCGCGTAGCGCACCGTGACATTGCCCTCGATGCGATCGAACGGAGGCGGCGTCGTCTTGCATGTGAGGCCGTCGCACGGCGTGAAATCGCTCGACGAGACCACCATCGTCGGGACCGCGGTCACGTCGAACGCGCGGAACAGGCGCGGGTCGATCCCGATCGAGGCGAACTGCTGGTCCTTCTCGACCACCCTGGAGAGCGCGGCGATGAACGCCTTCCCCGAATTACCGGGGAAGCCCCGGAACACCACGACACCGCCAGCGGCCGAGGTATCGGCGATGATCCGCTTCAGCGCCTGTTCGGGCATCGAGGTGGACACGAACACCATGAACTGCGGCGCAGTGCCCTGGTTCTCCTTGAGGTTGGCGGACGCGGCGTGGATCATCTCGTCGAAGTCGACCGCACCCGCCGGCCCCCTGGGCAGGCTCGCCTTGTCGATCGTGCGCATCTGCTCCAGCGCGACCGCCTGCACGGTCTGCGCATCCTTGCGGAACGCGTCGCCGCGCCGCTCCACCTCGTTCACTAGCGCGGTCGCGTCCTGTTCGGACTTGGCCGATCGCGCGCGGATCGCGTCGAGATCGAGCCCCTCGACGGTCTGGGCGAGAACGGCGCAGCCGGTGCCGATCGAGGCGATGGCCAGCGCGGAAAGGAGGAGCTTCTTCATGTCAGGTCCTCACAGCATGCAGCAGTTGCGCTTGCGCCAGAGCAGGTAGCCGAAGTCCTCGCCCTTGACGGGGAAGGCCCGGCCCGCGTCGGGCGGGAGCGTCGTCGCGCCGATCGGCGAGCAGGCATATTTGCCGCTCACCGTGGGCGTCGGGTTGGTCATCTGGATGCGGTATTGCGACTTCTTCAGGATCGGCATGACGTACTTGTTGCAGAGCGCCTTCGATCCAGCGGTGCCCCAGGCCAGCCCCTGCCGGTGCATCTTGAACAGGAGCCGCTCGGCCGCGAGGCGCGAGGACTGGACCGGCGAATTATGCGCCGCGATATTGCCGTTCATCGGGAACATCGAGCCGTTGCAGCCCGAGCACCAGAACATCGGGTCGATCGGCAGCTTCGCGCTCGCCGCGACGCAGTCGGCCGCGCAGGCGGCGACCGCGATCGGATTGTTGAACAGCGCGACCTCGGGATTGATGAGCGTGGTCAGCACGTCGTCGTTCCAGAGCGGATCGATCTCGGTCATATAGGCGACGTCGAACGAGGCTTGCTCGAAACACAGGAAGTCGGTCAGGATCTCCATCCAGTAGAGCAGCGGGTAGACGTAATAATGCGCCTGCCAGTTGGCGCTGTTCTGGGTCGTACCGCCCGCGATCTTCGGCCCGGTATACTGGCCCTGCCCGATATCGAGCCCCGGATTGAGGCGAAGTCCGCCGAGATTCGGGAAGCACCACGGCTTGGTGGTCACATCGACGAGCCGCGCCGGTTCCCAGAAGCCGATCGAGATGCCGATGCGCGGGATCGGCGAACCGCACGCACAGACCGGCAGGCTTGGGTTCTTGGTATCGGGTCGGCTCCCCGGCCAGATGTGCGCGCCGCCCACCGACAGCGGGAACAGGCACGACCAGCAGACGTCGGTGATCGGGTTGACGAACTTGCCGGTGCAGTTGGCCGGGAGCGCGCTCGCCGGCGCCGGCAGCAGCGCGAACGCGGCGATCATGCCGAGCAGGGTGAGCAGGCGGCGGATCATGCGCCGGGCTCCTCGGAGAAAGCGATGACCAGGGGCACCATCCGGGCGCGGTCGCGTCCATCGAAGCTTATCGACTGATCGGCCAGCGCGCGCACCAGCGCACGGCGTTTGCCAACCGATATCGTCCGCCCGCTTTCGGCAAGGACGACATCGATTTCGTTTCCGATCGACGCGGCGGTCACCGGATCGGCACGGCCCCCGAGAAGCCTTCGTACGAGGGACTCGATCTCGCAATGCACGCGGGACAGGAACAGCAGCGCAGGGACGCTCGAGAGCAACGCCACGGTCGCGATCGATACGACCATCGACAAGGCGACGACGGGAAAGAACATCCAGGCCGGGAACAGCGCGAATATGGCGAGAACATATGTCCACCCGAAGCCGACTGCCGCGACACACAGAAGCGCGTAGCGCGCGATCAGGCTGATGCGCTCAGTCGTCATGCCCTGCCCTCCCCGTCCGGCTGCGCCGCGAGGCTTGCGTCAAGGAAAGCGTTATCGGCCCGGTTCTTGGCGATCACATACACCGGCACCAGCACGACCAGCGCCAGCACCAGTCCGGCAAGCGCGCCCCCTGCCCCGGCGCCGAGCACCGCGCGCAGCGGCTGCAACGCGCAGATGGCGATCGCCAGCCCGATCGCCGACCACAGGATCGCGAGCCGCATCGCCTTGAGGGCCGGCGTCTCGGGCGCGGCCATCGGCGTCCTGAGAATATCGAGCCACATCATGCGCCCGCTCCCGACATCTCGATCTCGCTGATCTTGAGCACCTGGCCCGCCGGTTCGACCACGGCGGGGACGCGCGCGATCCCGAAATGGCTGGTGAGCTTGCCCTGCTGGTCGAAGAAGAAGCGGCGCTTCTTCTCGCCCATGCGGTTGAACGGCGAGCCGGCGACGAAGATGATCTTGGCATTCTGCGCGGTCCACCGCTTCAGCGCCCAGTCGACCTGCGCATCGTCGCGGCCGTCGATAAACACGAGGTCGGTCTTCATCGCGACGAACGACAGCGGATTGACCCGCTGCCCGGCGCGCGCGACGAGCCGGCCCTTCTGGTCCTGGATGTCCTGATCGAGCACGATCGTCGGGTCGAACGTCCAGCTGCGGCTCTCGCGCACCGCGCCGATGCCGGCGACGGGGATCGGGTTGCGGACACGTTCCTCGGTTTTTTCACGCAGCGCCGTCTGCATGCGCTCGATGCCGCCATTGGCCTGCAGCGTCTTCAGCCGGGTATCGATCGTCGCCAGCAGATCCGGCTCGGCGATCGCCCAGGTCTGGCCCATCACGCCGTGATCCTTTGCGAGCGCGCCCTGCACGATCGGCCAGGACGACGAGGCGACCAGCGCCACGCCCAGGGTTCCGCCGAAAAGGCCCGCGCGCCGGATCACAGGATCGGCGTCCCGGTGCCGATGATCTGCTTCGCGCAGGCAAAGCCGATCTCGCCGTAGCGGCTGTCGAACCCGTCGGGGTGTGCGGTGCCGACATAATAGCAGCCCTCGGGAACGCGCCCGACCGGTCCCGGCGTCAGCACCTCGCCGAAGCGCGAGCGCGGCTTCATGTGCGCGACGCGGACGCCGTCGACATAGACCCATTTCCCGCGATGCTCGACCAGCGCCCCGGCCTCGCCGATCACGCGCTTGCCGAACGGTCCCGAATCCGGTCCGAAGTGGCGGCGCACCAGCTCGCCCTCGGGCGGCGCGAAGAACACATAGTCGCCCTTGGCGGGCACGCGGCCGCGCTGGATGAAGAACGCCCAGTTGGGGAGGCTCTCGCTCGCGTTTATCATGAAGGCGTGCGTCTCGCGCCACGCGGCGATCGAGTTGTAGCCGCCCCACACGATCCCGAGCAGCGCGACCGCGCTCCACTGGCGGACCCGCTTGACGATCAGCGCCTTGCGGGCCGCGCGGTCCCCGGCGACGTCAACCGCCGTGGGAGCCGCATGACCGACCCGCGCCAGCGCCTCAGTTGCCGCTGCCATCGACCCCTCCCGGCGCGGACTGGGTGACCGTCGCCTCGACCGGCGAGACCGGCGCAGGCCCGAACGGCGAAGCGGTCGGGACCGCCGCCCCTGGCGCGGCCGGCGCGACGTTCCCGGAGGCTTGGGGAAGCATCGCACCGACCGCGGGACCGGCCGGGGTGTTCGGCGCGGCCGCGGGGAGCGGCACGCGCGCGAAGACCGCGCGGCGGATCTGGTCGGTGATATCGGGGACGTTCTTCGAGAGGACCGCCTCGCCGACGAGGACGGTGGTGCCGCTCGCGCCGACCTTCTTCATCTCGTCGTCGAGCGCGGACATGAAGGCCTGGGTCTGCGCGGCCACCTGTTGGGGCTGGCCGTTACTGTGGCTCTGCGCCTGGACATATTCCGAGACGATGCCTTCGAGCCGGACGCTCGCCATCGGCACGGTCGCGGGCGGGGCAAGGAGATGCTTGGTCACCCACGCCCCCCAGAGCAGTACCGCGACCGCCAGCGCGACCGCGACATAGGCGATGACGGGCAGGCCCTGCGGCTTGCGGCGATCCACCTTGTCCGCGACCGGACGGCGCGGTGCCGCACCGGCAGCGTCATCACGGGGTGCCGGGGCCGGAGCGGACGGTTGCACCGCCGCGGACGCGACCTCGGGACGATCGAGAACATCAACCATGACGGGGGCCTTTCGTGGAAGTGATGATCGCGCCGAGCAGGCGCACGCGGGTCACGGCGACGATGCCGAACGCGACCAGCCACACGACGAACAGCTGGTCGCCGAACGCCGCGCGGCGTGCCTGGTCGGCCGCGACGAAGCGCGTGCCGAGGTTGGCGACCTGCGAGAAGAAGCCGAGCGCGGTGAAGTCGCCTAGCATCAGGAAGAACAGGATCGCGACGCCGAAGGTCGCGAGCAGCGTCATCGCCATCCAGCCCGACACCCGCAACAGGATGTAGCAGGCGTCGCCGATCGCGCGCGTGCCCGTGCGTTTCCAGTCGGTCGCGGTCGGCGTACGCCAGTCGCGCTCGTGCGTGAAGGCGTTCATTCCGCCGCCTCCACCCAGGGCTCGCCCGGAGGATTGTCGCGATATTCCTCGGGGAAGGCGACGCGTTCGATCGCCTCGTCCATCGAACAGCCGAGGTCGATCAGATGCTCGATATCGGCGAAGGTCTGCGGGCTGGAGGAATAGAGCGTCGCCGAATATTTATCGAGGACGAGCCGCCCGACCGCCATCGATTCCGGCCCCTTGATGAGGATGTCGGAATATTCCGCGCCGTTGCGCTTCAGCGAACGCAGCAGGCTTTCGGTGTAGGGGTCCATGTCGAAGCGGCCGTGCTTCTGGAAGTCCGAGATCGTGTCGGGCTTCTGCATCAGGATGACCGACCAGTCGGAGTTCTCCAGCGCCGCGAGGCTCCCTTCCGACTTGTAATAGTCGTTGAGGCTCTGCGTCGCGGTGATGAGCGAGGCGCCATATTTGCGGCAGGTTCGGCTGTAGGTCTCGACGAAATCGGCCATCGACCCACCGCGCAGCATCTGCCACGCCTCGTCGATCAGCAGCGCCTTGGGGATCTGGCGGTCCATCCGGCGCATCGTCTGCGACGACATGAACATGATCGCGGTCAGCACGACCGAGCGCAGTTCCTCGCGGCTCGACAGGTCCGAGAGTTCGAACACCGTTAGCGCGTTCGACATGTCCACCGACGCCTCACCGGTGAAGAAGCTGCCGTAGGTGCCCTTTCCCGAGAACGGGAACATCGCGATCGCGAGATCCGTCCCCTGCACAGAGCCGTCGGAGCCGAGCGCCTCGATCACGTCGTCGACGCACCCTCCCCTGCCCTTGGCCTCCCACACCTGGTTGACCGCACGATCGATCAGACCGCGCTCGGTGTCGTTGAGCTTGTCGATGTGACGGCCCATCTGCCCGATGATCGACTTGAGCATCGCCAGCGCGTCGACGAGATAATCCTCGTCCTGCGCCACCAGCGTCTCGTCGATCATCGAGAACGGATTGAGGCTGAACCCGTCGCGCAGGCGAAACTCGACGAAGTTGCCGCCCAGGCTCTTGGCCATATGCTCGAACGAGCGGCCGTCATCGATCACGATGATCTTGGCGCCCACGCCGGCGAACGCCGCGCACAGCTCTTGCAGCGCGACCGACTTGCCCGAGCCGGACTTGCCGAACACCGCGACATTGTGGTTGCCGGCCTTGTTCTCGAACGGCGACCAGAAGAAGGGCTGGCCGCGCCGCCCGATGAACATCAGGTGCGGCAGATGCCCGCCGAGATACTCGCCCTGGATCGGCAGCATATTCGCCGCGGTCGAGGTCAGCATCGTGCGCAGCCGCTTCATGCGCTTCAGGTCGCTGTCGAGCCCGTTGCCGAGCGTCATCGGCAGACACGACATGAACGCCATGATCTGGAGGAACCGCTCGTCGAGCAGGTCCCACCCGGCCGCCTTGTACATCGACTTGACGGTGCGCTCGTTAGCGTCCCCCTGCCCCTTCGGGCTGATGATGCCTACCGCATAATAGGCCTGCACCAGCTTCTTGCCGAGACGCAGCTCCTGGGTGACATGCTCCCATTCGCGGCTCTGGTCCTTCAGCTGCGGGAGCAGCCGCGCCGACTTCGAGTCCGCCAGGCTCGACGTACGCATGAACTTGTAACCGGCCTTAGACGAGGCGGCCTGTTCGTCCTGGTAGCACAGGCATAGCGACGTGAGAGTCGGGCACCCCGGGCGCAGCTTGTCGGAGAACATGTCGCCGATCAGCTTCTGCACGTCCCACGGCGCCCAGCGGTTCGGCAGGTTCCTGACCGAGAAGAAGCGATAGTCGAACGTGTCGGGCCGGATCTCCTGATACTGCGTCTCGCCCGACAGGTTCGTCACCGCGCGCAGCGGCTCGACCGATACCAGCAGGCGGTCGGCCTGGACGACGGTCTGGACGTCGCGCCGCACGCATTGGTCGGCGATCGGATCGAGTTCTGAATATTCCGAGACGTGGTCGGAGACGTCGAACGCCGGCGCGGTGATGTCGTCGATCAGCGCGATCAGATCGACCGGCTTCAGCCGGGTTGCCGGCATGTCGATCGACTGCAGCGTCGAGACGATGCTGTCGCGGACGCCGGTCAGCTCCTCCGGTGTCGCCTTCCCGCTACGGATCGAGACCGACAGGAAGATGCGATGGTTGCGGACGTGGAACGGTCCGTCCTTCGACATCGATACCCATGCGCCGTGACGCAGGAACGCCGACCGCCGCTCGGCGATCTTGCGATGGATGCCGCCCGCCTTGTAGCGCGGCAGCGCATATTGCGCGATCAGCGCGCCCACACGCGGGCTCTGGAATGCGAGCAGCTGGACCCGCGCGCTGGGCGGGACGCTCTCGGACAGCATCTGCGCGATGATCTCCCCGGTGCGCTCGTCCGCACCCATGAGCGGCGCGAGTTCCAGCGCGAACGCGATGCTGTCGGTCTGGTAGAACAGGTCGTGCCGCGCGTCGTAGCTGCGATACGGCAGCCACTGCGACAGCATCGGCGCGCCATGCGAGGGTGTTCCCTGGTCGGGTGCGCGCGTATCGCCGAGCAGGCGGGCTATGAAGCCGGTCTTCGCCATGACGATCAGTCCTCCACGCGCGGCGAGAAGGTCGCTGGGCGGTTACCCGGCGTGCTCGACGCGAGTTCGGGCGAAGCCGGCTTCTGCGTCGCGGCGATCGGCACACCCTTGCCAGCAGCCGCGTCGCGCGCCCTGGCCCGCGCGGCCGCGACCGCTGCCGCACTTGGTGCGCCGACCGCGCTCGCCGCACCTGCGGCCGCTGCCGGGGCGGCGACCTGCGCGACCTCGGCGGGCACCGGGGGAAGCGCGGCGATCGGCGCGCCGAGCTGCGAGAGGATCTCGGGGCTGACGTTGAGCGTCTGCGTCGCGGCAAGCGCCGAACCGTGGCCGTCGGTCGCCGCCAGCCACTGGCCGTTGTCGACCACCGCCTGCACGACCGCGGTCTCGTGGAAGCGCCCAGCCGCGTCGACATGCGAGGGGAACACGATCCGCAACACCTTCTGCGGCCCGACCCCCGCCGCCTGCGCCGGCACCGGCGTCGAGGCATAGGCGATCCGCTGCGTTCCCCCGCTGTTGCGCGCGGGTGCCTGGTACGGGCCTGCCGGATGATAGCCGCTGTCGCCGGTGATCTCGGCCAGCGCCTTGTCATCGATGACGGTCGCCGGCGAGCAGCTGCCGCCCTCGGGCGCGCCGCACGCGAACTTGCCCGAGATGTTGGTCCCCAGCGTGGTGCAGCTGGCGAGCAGTCCCAGGCTCGCGGTCGTCGCCAGCGCCGCAATACGCTTCGCGCGGGCGTGCGGGCGATAGTCGGAAACCGGGCAGGCCGGCAGGCGGATCACGGATCGGGTCACGACTTGGCTCCCTTCAACCATTCGACGAGCTGGGCCTTGGGCCTGAAACCCTCGATCACCGCCCCGTCGGAGCGGACGATGACGGGCGTCCCGTTGATGCCGTGCGCCTTGGCGAACGCCTCGTTCTCATCGAGACCGCTGGTGTCGCACTTCGGGCCTGCCGGGACCGGGTTCTGCGCATAGGCCGCGCGGACCGCCGCATGACGATCGCGGGCGCACAGCACCTGGTTGGCGATCTCGCGGCTTCCCAGCACCGAGATCGGGCGCTCGATGACGCGCACGTTCATCGTCTCGAGCGCCTGACTGAGCGCGCGGCAGTAGCCGCAGTGGAAATCGGAGAAGACGGTGACCGTCTGCGTGCCCGAACCCCACACGATCGCACCCTTGCTCGACAGCCGCGTCACATCGAGCGTGCGGGCGACGGCGGGCTGGGTCGTGACTCGCGCACCCGCCCGCGCCGCGCCGGCCTCGGGCGCATCGGGCGTGGCATTGGCCTTCGCCGCGCCGCCCACCAGCATATCGGGATTGAGCGCGAGCAGCTTGGCGGCGGTCAGATCCTGCCGCGTCTCCATGTCATAGACGCGGCCGATGACGAGATAGCGCGCCGACTTGTCGACGTAGAACAAGTTCGCACCCGCCACGACCTCGCACAGCCCGTCGACCTTGGAGCAGTCGATCGCATCGACCTTGGTCTTGGGAAGCCGCTTCTGCAGCGCGACCTGGACCTGCGCGCCGATCGGCGCTTCGGCCGAGCCGGTCAGCAGCATCGCCGCCCCCGCCATCGCGCCGATCATGATAGTATTTGCCATGTGACCGCCTCCTTCCGGGCTCAGTTCTGGATGAAGACGCCTTCGAGGAAGACGATCTCGACATCGATGCCGGTCGGCATCTCGATGATGGGCTGGTACTGTTCGGCGCGCTCGATCAGGTATTTGGAAACTGTTCGACCGCTCTCGTCGGCGCCGCCGCCCAAAGCGCGCAAACCGACGTTGCCGATGCTCGGGGTGCGATTGATCCCTCCTTTGCCGTCTGTCTCGAAGGTTGCGAGTGGCTGGTTGAAGGCAGTGTTCAGCGCATTGCCTGCACCACCTACAAGCCCGGCAAAGAAAGCTTGCATCGCCAAGGAGCCCTCGCGACTGACGACACGGCCGCGCACGCCGGTCTTGCCGGCGAAGCTGATGAAGCCCTTCACGTCCGACACCGCGAACCGGCCATTGGCCTGCGGACAGGTCATCCGCTGCAGCTTCACATAGACCTTCTCGGAAGAGAGATCGCCGCGCGCCGCGCCGTTGATGACGCAGCCTTCGATCCGCGTCGTGAGCAGCTTGCCGTTCTGGTAGACCGAGCGCGCCGGGCCGGTGATGCGCAGGATCACCGGCAGCGGATCGGTCTGCGACTGCACCCCCGCCGAGGCGTCGACGCCGACGATGACCTTCGCCTTCGCGATCGAGTTGGGCGGCAGGTAATTGGGGCTGTCGGTGTAGCTGGTCGTGCCACCCGAGATCCGAGTCGCGGTGCCCGAGGGGCCGCCCTCGAACGACACCAGCTTGATCGAGCGCGACTGCGACACCGCAGCCGCTGCCGCCTCGCCCGCCGTCATCGGCGCGCCGGGAGTGCGGTAATTGGGCTGGCCGGGGCCATACATCTGCGTCGGAGCCGGCGCGGCCGGCGCGGCGTTACGCTGCGCGATCTGCTGGCGAAGCTGGTCGTTCTCCTGCTGATAGGCGCTCATGACCCGCTGGCCATCGCTCGCCATCGACTGCTTCTCGCCCTGGAGCGCGGCGATCTGCGCCTGCAACTGCTCCATCTGCGCGCGCTGGCCGTCGACGCCCTTCAGCTGATTGTTGATCGACTGCATCTGCGCTTCGGATGCGGCCTGCCATTCACGCTGCGACATGTTCCGGTTGACCATGTCGTCGGTGGTGATCTTCACCTCCTTCCCGTCGGTGCCGACCGGCTTCAGCTTGGCATCGTCGCCCATGACGTACCAGGAGCCCAGCACCAGCGCGACGGCGCCACCACAGCCGAGGTAGAGCAGCTGCTTCTTGCGGACGGCATCGTTGCCGGCCATCAGCTCGCTGTCCCCGCCCTCCTCCGGCTCGGTATCGAGCTGCTTGGCACGGTTACGCTGGAAGATGTCCTTGAGGCTCATGGCCGCACTCCGTTGGCGAGGCCCGAAGGCGTGACGATATAGGCGGTGGTGGCTTCACCGGGCTTGAGGTTGGGGTTGGCGACCGAGACCGCGATCGCGTTCGACGGTGCGATCGTTCCCTCGCCCAGCGCGACCGGAACCTTGCCCCGGTTCTCGATCCTGAGCGTGCGGCCTGCGAGGCTGGCGCCGCGATACTCGGCGACCATCTGGACCTTGAGCGAGCCAATCATCACCGGGTCGGTGACCGCGGGCCTGACCTCGAACCCTTCGAGCGGCGCGGACTGGAACATCGCCTGGACCAGCGTGGCGGACGCCTCCTGCGGCGATGCCGCGACGGCCGCGACCTGCGTTTCCGCGGCGCCACCGATATCCTTATTCTCGACGAACACCTGCTGCGCGTCGTCACCGGCGAGGCGGCACGAGAATTTGTAGACATAGCCCTTCGACGTGGTGCCGAAGAACGACACGTTCGGCCGAGAATAGGCTTCCGGGACCGACACATAGATGTCGCCCCGGGTCGGTTCGTTGACCACGGTGAAATCGTCGGTATCGACCCCGGTGGTCAGCTTCGAGACGCTGGCGAAGCGATCGTCCTTGAGGCTGACGCGGGTCAGCCCCGACTTCGACATCGTGCAGGCGACCTCGCTGTTGTCCTTCGCCAGCACATGCTCGTCGGCAAAGGCTGGCGCGGCGAGCACCATTCCGCCCGCGACGATCATCCCTGCCCCGATCAGGCGCGATAGCGAACACAGGCGCGATGCGAAGGCGGTCCCGCCGGCTCTGTTGCAAAAATCGTGAAGCTTGAGCATGCTTGGCGGAGATTGGACGGACGGAACGATGACGGATTTCAAGTGGCGCCATTTCCAGGGTGATGTGATCCTGTGGGCGGTGCGCT
>NZ_JAFCWU010000016.1:0-53207 GCF_049897725.1 Sphingomonas sp. PSPC2-2
CGTACCAGACCTCGAATGCCGACAGGGACCAGCAGCGCGGGCGGCTGTGGCGCGCTTCGCAAATATGGTAGGAGAACGACGATGGTAGAGACGGCGAACAGGAAGAGCCCAATTAAGAACGCAAGATAAAAGGCGCGTCGGGCATCGACGCTTTTGTGGTTGTAGAAGAATAGCTTACCTGTCCGACGGCCGCGCCGGGCGTCGGACGTTCCATCACGCTATCCGCCGTTTTGCGCGGACAATCTGTCGGACGCCCCTCCCAAGGGCCTCATCGTGAGCAGCGACGACGAGGATTTCCGGGTTCGGCCGGGAAGGAACCGGGACTCAGGTCACGCCTCTGGCGGCAAGGCCAAGAGCCTTGCCGCCCAGGTTCGGCGCGCGGCGGCACGCTCGGGCCGAGGCCGATCGCTGCGGACGGCTGGACGCACTCGGCGCCCCGGTGCGCGCGGGCGCGGTCGCAATGCCCTCTTGCGGATCAGCCGACCGGCCAACGCCCGGCGGGTCGCGGTGGTGGCCCGCGTGGTGCGGCACAAGGGCGCGCGCTTTCGGGCGGCGCCGCTCGGCCGTCACATCGCCTATCTCAAGCGCGACGGTGTGACGCGCGATGGGCGCCATGCCGAGCTGTTCGATGCGCGATCAGATCATGCCGACGGGGATGCCTTCGCCGAGCGCTGCGCGGATGATCGCCATCATTTTCGCTTCATCGTCTCGCCCGAGGACGCCGGCGACATGGCGGACCTGCGCGCGTTCACCCGCGAGCTGATGGACGACATGGCGCGTGACCTCGGCACCGACCTCGATTGGGTCGCAGTCGATCATTGGAACACCGACAACCCGCATATCCATGTCCTCGTCCGAGGCCGCGTCGGCGACGGTTCCGATCTCGTCATCGATGGCGAGTATATTCAGGACGGCGTGCGCGGCCGCGCCGAGGAACGCGCCACTCTTGAGCTTGGGCCGCGCAGCGAGCGCGACATCCACGCCGCACTCCAACGGGAAGTCGATGCCGATCGCTGGACCAGTCTCGACCAGCGGTTGAAGGATCGAGCCAACGCACTCACCGGCACGGTAGACCTGCGCCCCGGCGGCAGCGACGAGGACAGCCGCCTGCTGTGCGGGCGCGCCGACAAGCTGGAGCGCCTGGGGCTCGCCGAGGAACAGGCGCCGGGGCTTTGGACGATCCGCGCCGACGCCGAGCAGACGCTGCGCGACCTTTCGATCCGCACCGATATCATCAGGACCATGCACCGCGCGATGAGCCAGGACGGGCACACGCCCGACGTTGGAGCCTTCGCGCTCCATGGCGCGACACCAACTGATCCGATCGTCGGCCGCTTGGTCGAACGCGGCCTCCATGACGAGCTGGAAGGCACGGCCTATGCGGTGATCGACGGCGCGGACGGCCGCACCCACCACGTTCGTTTCGACGATCTGGGAATGACGGGCGATGCCCGGCCTGGCGCGATCGTCGAACTGCGCTCCTGGGGTGACGCCAGTGGCAACGCCCGCCAGTCGCTCGCGACCCGGTGCGATCTGCCGCTCGACCGGCAAGTCACGGCATCCGGCGCGACCTGGCTTGATCGCCAGCTCATTGCGCGCGATCCCGTCGCGACCGGCAACGGCTTCGGCACCGAGATCCGCGATGCGATGGAGGCGCGCTCGCGCGAACTCGAAGCGGTCGGCCTGGCGCGTCGGCAAGGCGGCGGATACCGCTTCGAACGCAACTTGATCGAGACCCTGCGGTCGCGCGAGATCGGCGAGGCCACGGATGCGATCGCGCAGCGCTCGGGACTCGCGCACCGTCCATCGACCGAGGGCGACTATGTGAGTGGCGTCTATCGCGAGCGGATCACGCTCGCTTCGGGCCGCTTCGCCATGATCGACGACGGCATGGGCTTTCAGCTCGTCCCCTGGCGGCCGGCGCTCGACCCGCATCTCGGCAACCACATCAGCGGCACAATGGGACGCAGCGGGGTTGTCGACTGGTCACTTGGCCGCGGCCGGGGGCTCGGCTTGTGATCCATTTTCGCTCGATCGGGAGTCCTTTCCAATGAACGCCACGAAAATCCTCTGGGGCCAGGTCATCACGGTCTTCGCCATCATCCTCGCAGCGATCTGGACCGCGACCCAGTGGACCGCCCATGCACTCGCCTATCAACCCGAGCTTGGTCGCCCCTGGTTCTGGCTGGCGGGCTTCCCGGTCTATCCGCCGCCGGCCTTCTTCTGGTGGTTTTTCAGCTTTGACGCTTACGCGCCCGACATCTTCCTGACCGGCGCCTATATCGCGGCGTCGGGTGGCATTCTCTCGGTCATCGTCGCGATCGGCATGTCGGTCTGGCGCGCGCGCGAAGCGAAGAAGGCGGAGACCTTCGGGTCGGCCCGCTGGGCGAACCGCCAAGAGATCGAGCGTGCTGGATTACTGAGCGAGGACGGTGTCGTGCTCGGCTGCCATGGCGCGCATTACCTGCGTCATGACGGACCGGAGCATGTGCTATGCTTCGCGCCGACGCGGTCAGGCAAGGGCGTCGGTCTGGTCGTGCCGTCGCTGCTGACCTGGCCGGGTTCGGTCATCGTCCATGACATCAAGGGCGAGAACTGGCAGCTCACCGCGGGCTTTCGGGCGGCCCATGGCCGCGTCCTCCTATTCGATCCGACCAATCCTTCGTCGTCCGCTTACAACCCCCTGCTCGAAGTCAGGAAGGGCGAATGGGAGGTGCGCGATGTCCAGAATGTCGCCGACGTGCTGGTCGATCCTGAAGGGAGCCTGGAGAAGCGCAATCACTGGGAGAAAACCAGCCATGCCTTGCTGGTCGGTGCGATCCTTCACGTCCTTTATGCCGAGGCGGACAAAACGCTCGCCGGGGTCGCCGCTTTCCTCTCCGATCCGCGCCGCCCGATCGAGACCACGCTACGCGCGATGATGACGACGCCGCATTTGGGCGAGGCCGGCGTTCACCCGGTCGTGGCGTCGGCGGCGCGCGAACTGCTCAACAAGTCGGAGAATGAACGCTCGGGCGTGCTCTCGACCGCCATGTCGTTCCTCGGCCTCTATCGCGATCCCGTCGTGGCGCGCGTGACGCGCGCCTGCGACTGGCGGATCAGCGAGTTGGTGGGCGGCGCCAGCCCGGTCTCGCTCTATCTGGTCGTGCCGCCCAGCGACATCAGCCGGACCAAGCCGCTCATCCGGCTCATTCTCAACCAGATCGGCCGGCGCTTGACCGAGGAGTTGAACGCCAGGGATCGGCCGCACCGGCTGCTGTTGATGCTCGACGAATTTCCCGCGCTCGGTCGACTCGACTTCTTCGAGTCCGCGCTCGCGTTCATGGCCGGCTACGGCATCAAGGCCTTCCTGATCGCGCAGAGCCTCAACCAGATCGAGAAGGCTTACGGCCAGAACAACGCGATCCTCGACAATTGCCATGTGCGCGTCGCGTTCGCGACCAATGACGAGCGCACCGCCAAGCGGATCTCCGATGCACTCGGCACCGCGACCGAGCTGCGCGCCATGAAGAATTATGCCGGACACCGGCTCAGCCCCTGGCTCGGGCATCTGATGGTGTCGCGCAGCGAAGCCGCCCGGCCGCTGCTCACGCCTGGCGAGATCATGCAACTCCCGCCGCATGAGGAGATCGTGATGACCGCCGGCGTGCTGCCGATCCGGGGGCAGAAGGCGCGCTACTATGTCGATCCCCGGCTGACCGCGCGGCTCTTGCCGCCGCCCGAAACCGCGCCTCTCGACGCAAGGAAGCGTCCTGGGGACGACTGGACCGCGATGGCCCCGATCGCGGCCCCCGAACCTCCGACGCCGGCGGCACCGTCAGCGGCATCATCCGAGCAACCACCGACACTGGCCGATGATCCCACCCCCGCAGACACATCCGACACTGCCAATGCGGGCATCCGTCGCGAGCCCGAGCTGGGCGACCACGAAGAAGTCGTGCCATTGCCCCGCGCGCCCGCGAAAGAATTCGAGTTCGACGCTGAGGAGATCGAAAACGAGGCGGCGCAGAGTCGGCGCCAGGCTGATCGCCTGATGGCGCGCAATGCGCGCGCCGCCTCGCTCGATCCCGACGACGGAGTCGCCTTATGACCAGCGCGCGCGAGAAGGGCAGCTTCCGGCTCCCGCCCGAATTGATCCGCCAACTGGACGGGTACGCACGAACCAAGCATGTATCGCGGACCGCTATCGTTGAGGCGGCGCTGGCCTCCTACCTGTCGCCCGACGGCGCCGAGCGGCTCGAGGCGGCAGTCAGTCGACGCCTCGATCGTATCTCCCGCCAGCTCGACCGGCTCGAATGGCACGTCGAATTGTCGAACGAGACGTTAGCCTTGTTCATTCGCTTTTGGCTGACCACCACGGCGCCACTCCCTGACACCGCGATGAAGGCGGCCCAGGCGATGGGAAAGGAGCGCTGGGAACGGTTCGTCGAAAGCCTCACTCGCCGAATGGAGTCGGGTCCCCGGCTCAGGAACGAGATCGCCACTGAAGTAGATCCCGGACCCTGAGCGCGAATCATGCCAATATCGGGGGAAGCAGCATATAGGCATTTGAACAGGACCGCCGGCAACTGGAAGTTCCGGGCGGCTCCGCCCCTAGCTAGGAGGAACGCTATGGACGCATCGCACGATCATCCGTCGTGACCGGCGACGAAAGGGCCGGCATTCAAGAAATACGGATGCCAGGCAGCTAATCGATCACAATTGGATCTACTGTCGTCTGAAAACAGATGGGAACTGTTTTTGGACACCTCAAGGACGATCGGCTTGGATGCAGGCTGGGAATGCCCTGGCGATCGAGTAAACCCATGCGTCTCCATCTTATCGACGAACTGGCGATGGAAGTCTCCAACGCCAACTCTAGCGATCAACTCACAGAGTCCATGAGCCGCGCCGCGCGCCTTATGGATTTCGATCATTTCGCCCTGAGCTACGAGCACCACACGTTAAGCACCACCAGGGCCGGTGTGCTCATCCACGACTACCCAGAGCCTTGGGCCAAGACCTATACGGAATTCGATCTCTCAGGGAACGATCCGGTTCGGCGCGCTTGCGAACGAAGCATGAAGGGTTTTGCGTGGCGCGAGCTCGAACAGCTTGTGCCATTAACCAAGGGCGATCATCGGATGCTTTCCGTTGGAAGCGCCAACGGTATTGGCGATGGCTATACCGTCCCGCGCCATCTGCCGGGACATGCCAGCGGCTCCTGCACATTTGCCACGCGCCCCGACAGGGTACTGCCCTCGGCAATGCTGCACGTCGCAGAGGTCGTAGGCGCCTTTGCGCTGACGGCTGCGAGGCGCATCGCCGGCGATATGCTGGTCGCTCGCCGACCTTCGCTGAGCCCGCGCCAACGTGAATGCGTGCTCTGGTCAGCCCGCGGCAAGACTGCCGCCGAAACGGCTGCGATTCTTGGCATCGGCGAAGATACGGTGGTTCAGCATCTCAGGACCGCGCGCGAACGCTACGATGTCCATTCTCGCCACGCTCTCATCCTATGCTCCCTGTTCGACGGGTTGATCAGCTTCGCCGACATCCGGCGCTGGTGGTATTTCAACTGAGCCTGGCAAGGGTGAGGGCGTAGCCATCCCCCTTTCTTGGGATGCCGGGATCGGCCGAAAAATGATCGGGTAGGCGGAACTTCAAAACTCGAAGGAGCCGTCAATCATGATCGATCTTCTCGAACGGGCACCAGTGGTGCCCGGCGACGTTGCTCTGCGCGCCATGTTCGCTGCGCGCAAACAGGTGTTTGTTGACCTGCTGAAATGGGACTTGCCGGTTCTCGCCGGAGAATACGAACTGGACCAGTTCGACGATCCCGACGCGGAGTATCTAATCCTGGTCGATGAGGACGGGAGACATCGTGCGTCGGCAAGACTGCTCAAGACCGATCGCCCCCATCTGCTCGCCGACCTCTATCCCTTCCTGTGCGATGGCCCGGTGCCGAGCGGCCCCTCAACCCGCGAAATTACCCGATTCTGTCTCGATCGTCACCAGACGGTCTTGGAACGGCGTTCGGCGCGTAACCAACTGATCACGGCGCTCGCCGAATATGCTCTGGCCCAAGGTATCACGATCTATACGGGCGTCGCCGAGCTGAGCTGGTTCCGGCAGATATTGTGTTTCGGTTGGCGCTGCGCACCGCTCGGAGCCGCGGTGCTCGAAAGTGGACGCCCGTTAGCCGCTCTGCAAATTGAGATCGACGACCTCACCATTGACGGGCTCAGGCGCACCGGCGTGTACGAGCCTCTCGCATTACGGCTTGTCGATGGTGCACGGGCATGACCAGCACGACCTTCGCTGGTTGGACCGACCAGCTCCTTCGCCAGGGTTACTGCATCATACCCAATGCCGCACCGAGCGCCTCGATCGCGGCATTGAATGCTGATCTCGACCCCGTCTTCGCCGCCACTCCATTCGGCCAGGGACGCTTTTACGGCTTTCGCACCAAAAGGTTCGGCAGCTTGCTCAGACGATCCCAGCATGCCGAGGCACTAGTGCTGGACCCGGTCATTCTCGATATGGCGGAGACCATATTGGGCTCGGCCTGCGATCGCATTCAGCTCAACGTCGCCCAGGCGATCGAAATTCACCCCGGGGAAGTTCGCCAATTTCCGCATCGTGATCATGATATGTGGGCTGGTGCAAAAGGGGCACACGAATATCTCCTGAACGTGATCTGGCCACTCACATCCTTCACGGAGCAAAACGGCGCGACCCAAATCTACCCAGCCAGCCACGGCGCTGCCGGGCTTGGTAAGGATGACCCCGGCGATCCAATCGTCGCAGCGTGCGAACCCGGCTCTGCGATCTGCTTTCTTGGCTCGACCGCCCACGGTGCAGGCGCCAATCGCACGAGCAAGGTCCGGCGCGGCGTGGTCATCGGTTATAGCCTCGGCTGGCTAAAGCCTTACGAGAATCTGTGGCTCGCCTATCCGCCCGACGTGGCCCGGAGTTTCACGCCGGAGCTGGCAGCGCTCGCGGGCTATGCGCAGCATCGCCCGAATCTCGGCAACTACGAAGGTCAATGTCCATCGATACTACTGCGCGACAACGTGCCGGCGCATATCGGCGCCGTCGATGCCCTCCGCCCTGACCAGGAGGCCATGCTTGCCGGCTTTGACGAAGCCCGGTGAGTGTGGACGATGAGCCCCGCCCATGTTCTTGAGCCGACATATGAAGCGATCAAGCGCCGGCTTGTCGTCGGCGACTGGCCGATGGGCTTTCGTCTCGAAGCCGTCCGCCTTGCCGGTGATCTGGGGGTCAGCATCACGCCGGTCAGGGATAGCCTCTATCGTCTGGCCGGTGAACGATTGGTCGATACGATACCGGGCGAAGGCTTCCGCGTCCCGAGCCTGTCCGAGCAAGGCTTGCGCGAGATGTTCGATTTCAATCTGCTCCTTCTTCTCGGAGCGATTGACGCTGACGCGATCCCGTTCGCGATGTCTCCAGATGGTGAAATGGATCACGCTACGGCAATCGCATCGCTGTTCCTCGCGATCGCCAGTCTCGCGGGAAATGGCGAAGTTGTCGCGGCCGTGGAATCCCTGAACGACCGCCTGCACCAGCTCCGCCAGCTTGATGAGAGCTTCCTGCCCGAGGCCTTGGAAGAGCTGGACGATCTGCGCGCGTCATTTTCCTCAGGCCAATGGCGAAGCAATGGCCGCGATCTCCTCACGCGCTATCATCTCGCTCGCAGGCTTGGAGCCGGGCGCTACATCAGGATCATCGCAGGAAAGGGAAAATCATGAAATTCACGCCGATCGCGACCGCGCTTGCCCTGACAGTGCTGCTGGCTGGCTGCGGCAAGCACGAGCCTCGCGCCACGACCTATTTCGCTGCGCATTTGGACGAGGCGCGCAAGGTGGTAGCTGATTGCAAGAGTAGCGCGGCGGGCGGCGAGGAATGCGCCAATGCGGACGCCGCCGTGCAGGAGGCCGACGCCAGGGAGCGGTTCAAGCGGTTTCGCGGCAAGTGACTCCCGCGCTCCATCGAACCGCCACTAACTGTCCGGATCGGTTCGATGGAGGGCTGTGCGCGCACGACAATCCATTCCGTGCTTGTATGCGTGCTTGCACGGGACTATATTCCGTCCGCATCCGCAGGAGGACTCGATGGGCAGCACGGCCCGACGCCAACAGCCACCGATCACAATCCGCTCCGCACGAGCGGTCGAATTGTTGCGCACGCTGGTTGGGCCAGGCCGCAGCCAGGCCGAGGTGATCGAGCAAGCGCTCGAACAGATGGCGGCCCGGGGGCGCTCGCTTGCCGAACTGCTCACGCCCAAGGTTGCGCTCGATTTCGATTGGGAGCCGCCGCGGTCGAATCTGACGCTCCGTGAAGCGGATCTCTCCGACTGATGTACTTGCTGGATACGAATGTCGTTTCCGAAAGCCGCAAGCTGGCGACCGGCCGCGCCGATCCGAATGTCGTTGCCTGGATGTCGGCGAGCGAACCGGCCTTGACCCATATATCGGCGATCACACTCTTCGAACTCGAACATGGCGTCCTGCTCATGGAAAGGCGCGATCGGGTCCAGGGTGCCATGCTGCGCCGATGGCTCGTCGAAACCGTCCATCCTGCCTTCGAAGGGCGGATAGTGCCGATGTCGGCCGAGGTGGCGATCCAATGCGCGCGCCTCCATGTGCCGGATCCGCGCAGCGAGCGCGACAGTTGGATCGCGGCCACGGCGCTGGTCCATGATATGACGGTCGTCACGCGCAACGTCGATGATTTCGCTGGGACCGGTGTCAGTCTGATCAACCCCTGGGGCGCTCCCGACGCCCCAGGCCAGTGACGCGAAAGCCGGGCGTGCGCAGCGACCTCGATCATCTCCCCCCGCAAAAGCGCCGCGAGCTGGAGCGCGTCGTGCAGATCGTGTTCGAGGAATTCGAGGACGCGCTCGCTCTTGCCAAGCACGAGTGGAAGAAGCGCGGGCGGATCGAAAAGATCATCCTCTATGGCAGCTATGCGCGCGGCGGCTGGGTCGACGAGCCGCATACAGCCAAGGGCTATCAGTCCGATTTTGACCTGCTTATCATCGTCAACGACAAACGCCTGACCGACCGTGTCGATTATTGGCTGAAACTTGAAGACCATCTCAATCGCGAGTTGGCGATCACCAAGGTGCTGAAGACGCCGGTGAACTTTATCGTCCATACTTTGCAGGAAGTGAACGATGGGCTCGCCCACGGTCGCTACTTCTTCATGGACGTCCGGCGCGACGGGATTGCGCTCTATCAGGCGGTAGATGACGAGCTGCACGAGCCTAAGCCGAAGACGGCCGAACAGGCGCTAACGATGGCTCGCGACTATTTCGAGGAATGGTTGCCTGGCGGGGAGCAATTCCTTGAAACCGCAAAATTCGCGATCCAACGCGGATGGAACAAGAAGGCTGCTTTCCTGCTCCATCAATCGACCGAGTCACTTTATCATTGTGTCTTGCTCGTGGTGACCTTCTACACGCCCCACGTTCACAATCTCGGTTTTCTGCGCACCCAGGCGGAGCGGCTCGACCGGAGCCTGATCGAGGCCTGGCCGCGTGAGAAGCGCGCGGAGCAAGCGATTTTCGAGAAGCTCAAGGAAGCCTATGTAAAGGCGCGCTACTCCAAGCACTACAAGATCAGCGTCGAGCAGCTCGAATGGATCGTGGAGCGGGTCGAAGAGCTTGGCCAGATCGTTCACGCGATCTGTATTGAGCGCATCGCTCAGCTTGAGCGGGAAGCTCAGCGCAGCGCTAGTTGATTCCGGCGCCGCCCGTCTTGCCACCGGCTTTCCTTCTCGTCATCATCGTCCCGCGCCGCGAATATTCTGGCCCTCGCGGCGTGGAGATATCCGCCAGGCATCAAGAACGCCGGTCCGCGAGGGACAGGCGGCCGAACCGGGCAAAGGCGTCAGATTGGCGGCTAAACGGCGGCATAGCGCTGGGAACCAATAAGGCCGGTCAATTCCGGTCTCTTTGGTATTGCCTGCTCGGAACCGCCCGTGTCATCTTCGCGCATTCCACCATTCGCGATCGAACGTCCGCCGCTATCGGTCTCGTCCGGCTGCCATAACAGCCCCGTCACCGTGTTCGGGCCGCCGCTCGAAAGCGAAGCCCCACGTGATGCCGGTCTCGAAGACGCCTTCGTCACCGAGCGGTCGCGATTGCTCCAGTATCTCGGGCGCCGCGCCGGCCAAGACGCGGCTCCCGATCTTGTTCAGGAGGTATTCTTGCGCGCCATCGGCAGCGGACAGTCGCGGCGTCTGGCGAACCCCGCCGCGTTTCTGCAACGCATCGCTCGCAATCTCCTGATCGACCGCTCCCGGAGGCGCGCCCGCGACAATGTCGTCGTCTTTCCGTTTGAAGAGGAACGCGATACTGCGAGCCCTGCCGAGCAGGAGTGGGGAATCGAGGTCGCTGACCTCCTCAAACTCTATGAATCGGCGATCGACGGCTTGCCCCACAAGACCCGACGTGTCTTTCTCCTCCATCGTGTCGATGAACTCAGCTATCGAGAGATTCACAAGAAATTGGGCATCAGCATCGCGACCGTGGAATATCACATGATCAAGGCGCTCGCGCATATCGCGCGAGCCGTGGATGCCGCTCGATGAACGATTATCGTGAGGAGCCAACCGACCCCAAGACCGTGATCGAGGATGAGGCAATCGCCTGGTTCGTCAAGATGCGCGGCGACGTGGATCATGGCATGAAAGCCGATTTCGACGCCTGGTACACTGCGTCACCTGAGCATCAGCGCGCCTATCATTGGGCCGAAGCGCATTTCGGCGCGTCTGCTGTGGTCAGGGAATCGAGTAAGCTCGAAACAGCGTGGCACCATAGACCGCTTCACTGGCTGATGGCCGGCGCGGCCGCGGCCGCCGTGCTGGTGCTCGCGTTCGGGATGCAGGTCAGCCGCACCGTCTCGATCGACAATACGAGCATTGCGTCCGATGACATGGCCAAGCCGTTGGTGACGGCTGCGCGAGAAATCCGCACTTGGCAGCTCCCCGATGGATCGAGCGTGACTCTCGACGCCGACAGCCGCGTCGAAGTGGCGATGACGAACAAGGAGCGCCGTTTGCGGCTGCGACAAGGCAAAGCGCGCTTTTCGGTGGCGCGCGAACGGAGACCCTTCATCGTCGAGGCTGCGGTCGGCGCCGTCACGGCGGACCAGGCGGTGTTCGATATGGCCTTCGACCGGAGCGACCGGGTAACCGTCAATCTGATTGCCGGTCGTGCCAATATGCGCGGGCTGATCCAGTCCGCCGTCTATACAGTTCCCGACAGGCCGCTTCAGCCCGGCAGGCCGGTCTTCTATCCTGTCGATGCCTTTACCCCGCAAGCGGACGACGCCCCTGCGGATACCCGCGACTGGCCCGATGGCTGGGTCGAGTACCGCTCAATCACGCTCCGAGACCTTGTCGCGCAGGCCAATCGCTATTCCGACCAGCCCATTGTTATCGATGATCCGGCGGTAGGCAATATGTCGGCGAGCGGACGGTTCAAGCTGACCGACACAGATGCCTTCGTGTCTCGGATAGCCGAAGCGCTCGACCTTTCTGTCAAGCATCGCTCGGACGGCATTCATCTCGGCCGACGATAATTATTTCGCCTGACGACTAAGGTCGTCCGAAATCCAGCGTCAACGCCCCTTCAATGGCGAACCCTTCTGGCTCGCCTCAGCCAAAAAGGGGGCTTTGAATGGCGGGACGGCGTGTATTGGTCATGGCGCTGCTGGCGGGCGTGGCGGGAGTTGGGTTACCCAGCGTCGCCTTGGCCCAGGACCGGGAAGTCTATCAGTTCGATCTACCGGCACAGAATCTCGGCGATGCGCTTCGGGCGGTCGCGGCGCGTGCCGGATGGGAACTCTACGCATCCGCCGATGACATCAACGGGATCGAAGCGCCTCACCTGCAAGGCGCGCTGACCGCTCGCCAGGCCATTGAGCAACTCCTCGCCGGCACAACTCTCTCCGTGCGCTTCACCAAAGGGGCGGTGATCATCCGGGGGCGATCGGAAACGGCAACGCTCGCGGGGAGCGGAGCCGAAGGCGACGATATCGTTGTGACCGGTTCGCGGGTTCGAGGCGCGCCCTCGATTTCTCCCCTGACGACCGTCAGTCGTGGCGAGGCCGAACGGTCGGGCCAATCTGATCTCGGCCAAGTCATTCGCGACCTGCCGCAAAACTTCTCCGGAGGCCAAAACCCAACCATCGCGGGCGGTGGGCAAGGCGGCTTCACCAACGTCAGCGCGTCGTCCACGATCAACCTGCGGGGACTCGGGCCTGACGCGACTTTGACCCTGTTTAATGGCCACCGGGTGGCGTTCGACGCGATCAGCCAGGGCATCGACATTTCGGCAATTCCCCTAGCGGCGATCGAACGGGTGGATGTGGTGGCTGATGGCGCTTCAGCCCTTTACGGATCCGATGCTGTCGCTGGCGTTGCGAATATCATCCTGCGCCGGGATTTTGACGGCCTGACCACCTCCGCGCGTCTCGGAACCGCGACTGACGGCGGCGCCGTCACGCAGCAATATGATGCTGTGACAGGGCACAAGTGGCAGACCGGCGGGTTCATGGTCGCGGCCAATTATCAGAGGTCGACGCAGATCACCGCCGGCCAACGCGCCTACACCGCCAATATCTATCCGACCTACACCCTCATCCCGGCGCAGAAGCAGGTCAGCGCCGTGGTGGCGGGGCATCAACGAATTACTGACACGATCCGGGTCGAAGTGGATGGCAATTATCTGCACCGCACGTCCGAGCGCTGTTTGACGACCACAGCGACGGCCGACTGCCGTTTTCAGGGCAACACGATCGCGACGAAGGTTGACAGTTTTTCCGCGACGCCGTCGCTGGTCGCGGAGATAGCCGGTGGTTGGTCTGCCAAGTTGGCTGGGACGTATAGCAAGAGCGACACCTCAATCGCCACCAGCGTCTATGCTGGCGGGAAAAACGTCACCATCGCTCTTCCCAAATATTACAACACGCTCAAAAATATAGAACTGAGCGGCGAAGGCCCGCTGTTCACGCTGCCAGGCGGCGACGTCCGGCTGGCGCTCGGAGCCGGCTTTCGGTCCAATAGACTTGTCGTCGACTCCCGCCGTGTGACTGGCGGCGTCGTATCGGTCATCAATGTCTTTGCCCAAACCCAAGATATCGGCTTCGGGTATGGCGAGTTATTTGTCCCGATCGTCTCGCCATCCAATCGAATACCGTTCATCGACAAGCTTCAGCTCGTCGGTGCCATCCGTTATGAGAACTACCGCCATCTCGGCGCCGTGACCACGCCGAAACTGGGGCTCGTTTATTCGCCCGACCCCATCCTCGAACTCAAGGCAAGCTGGGGTCGATCCTTCAAGGCGCCGACACTGTACCAGACCGGCCAGACCTCGAATGCGCAATTGATCAACAGCACCACCTTCATACCGGCACCCCCAAGCGCTTCGCCGGTCCTATACCTTTATGGCGGCAACCAGAATCTCTCTCCGGAGCGCGCGACGACCTGGACGATCTCAGGCAAGATCACGCCGCCATTCCTTGCCGGTTTCCAATTCGAGGCCAGCTACTTCAATATTCGCTATCGCGATCGGGTCGCCGCACCGCTTCTGTCAACCAGCGGCGCATTCCAGGGCATCTACGGCAACTTCGTGCAGCGCAATCCCAGTGCCCAGGACGTGTTGGCGGCGATCAACGGCGTCACCGGCAACTTCACGAACCTAACGTCCGGCGCGCTCGATCCCGGTTCGGTCTCGGCGATCGTGAACGACACGCTTCAAAACGTCTCGGTGCTGAACGCAAGCGGCGTCGATATTTCGGCCCAGTACCTTCGCCACTTCGGTGAAAGCAATCGCCTGACCATCAAGGGGTCGGCGACCTATTTCACCAGCAACCGTCAGATCACTCCGACATTGCCGTGGCAGGAAATCGCCGGGACCATCTTTAATCCGCCGCACTGGCGCGCGCGGATGAGCGCGAGCTGGGAGAAAGACAATGTCACGCTCACAGCGGTCGGCAACTATATCGGCGGGACGCAGGACAGCCGCACCGCGCCCGTCGTCGGCATCGATTCCTTCGCCGATATCGATGCGATCGCTCGCATCCGCACGACCGCGACCAGCGGGCTGCTCGCCAATCTCGATTGGTCGATCGCCGTTTTGAATCTGTTCAATCGACGCCCTTCGGCGGTCCGCAACACTGATCCGCTCGGTCTTCGCTACGACTCGATCAACTATCCAACATTGGGCCGGTCAATCAGCTTTACGCTCACAAAGGCGTGGTGAGATGTCGCTGTCCAAGGCGATCGCACCAGTCACATTTGGCTTTCTGTGCGCAGCTTGCGCATCAACGAACGCGCTGGCGCAGGGTGAACAATGTGGCAGTCTGCCGCCCGCAGGAACGCAGATCGCCAGCCCGCGCGGGCTGACCGCCGAAGATCTGGCAGGGCTGCGCGATATCGGACCTCAATATCCCGCCGGGTCCGACCGCAACCTCTTCTCGATTTCGCCGGATGGGCAATGGCTCGCTTTCGAAATCCATCGGGCAAACCCCGACACGAACGACTATTGCGTGGCGCTCGCCGCGCTCCCGATCGCACGTGTTGATGATCGCACTCCACAACTGCTGGATCTTGGCGGGGAATTGATCCCCGCCACCTTTCGCCAATATGGCTGGGCGGCGCTTCCATCGGGAATGCCGATGCCGATCTCACCCCATTGGGCACCGGAAGGACGCTGGATCGCTTTCCTCAAACGCGAGCATGGATCGACCCAAGTCTGGCGCGCCGATCTGTCGGGAAGCAAGGGCAGACAAATCACGCGCAGCGGCGGCGATGTCGAGGATTTTAGATTTGCCGGCGACGGGCGAACGATCCTCTTTGCCGCGCGGCCCGGATTGGCCGCGGCAGAAGCGGCGATCGACCGGGAAAGCCTTGGCGGCTGGCACTTCGATGCGCGGGCTTACCCGGTGCGGGGCGCGCGCCCCCAGACCCCCGATACGGCGCCGGTCCAGTATTTTGCGGTCGACGTCGCGACCGGCGATCAACGTCCTGCAACACCTCAAGAGGCCGCCCAATTCGGTCCGATACCGGCGATTCCCACGCGCGCAACGGGCGTGTCGATGACGCCGAACGGACGCATGGCGTGGGTCGAGCCAGCGGACACCCAATGGTCGCCGCCGCAATCGCGCGTCGTTGCCCGGCTCAGCGGCGATCGTCGCGTCTTCTGCGCGTTCGAGAACTGTGTAGTCGATTCGTCGTCGATGACCTGGTGGTCCGCCGATGGCAGGAAGCTGCGCTACCTCCGCCGCGAAGGCTGGGGCGAGAGCAAAACCGCTATCTACGAATGGATTCCCGGCGCCGCGGCACCGCGGCGCCTCTATCGCACCGAGGACGCGCTGATCGAATGCCACCCGATCAAGGACGATCTGATTTGCCTGCGCGAACAGTCCCGCAGACCGCGCCACTTCGTGCGGATCGACCTTTCCAGCGGCCGCGCGAGCGTCCTTTTCGATCCTAACCCGGAATTCTCCAGCCTTAGGCTCGGCAACGTGGAACGACTCCATTGGTCGACCGCCACTGGCGCCGAGGCCTATGGTGATCTCGTCTATCCCGTCGGTTTCCAGCAGGGACGTCATTACCCGCTCATCGTGGTGCAATATCGCACCAGGGGATTTCTGCGCGGCGGGGTAGGCGACGAGTTCCCGATCCAGGCCTTCGCCAACCGAGGTTATTTCGTCTTGAGCGTCGAAAACCCGAGCTATGAGGCGATCGTGGGGCGACACAGAACCCAGGTCGAGACGGCACAGGCTTTCAATCGCGACTTCGTCGGGCGGGCCGGCGTGCTGTCCTCGATCGAGCAGGCTGTACGAACCCTGATTGCGCGCGGGTTGGTCGATGACCACCGCATCGGAATTACCGGCCTAAGCGACGGGTCTTCAACGGTCCAGTTCGCTGCGCTCAACAGCACCTTGTTTGCCGCGGGCTCCGCAACAGGGTGCTGCTGGGAACCGACTCAGGATGGCCTGATCGGCCCGGTCATCGCGGACCATTTCCATGCGGTCGGCTGGCCCGCTATCAATGATGAGGCGACCGAATTCTGGTCGCGCATGTCATTGTCGCGCAACGCCGGCCGGGTGGCGTTCCCCATTCTCATGCAAGCCGCCGACAACGAATATCTCTTCGCGCTGCAAAGCTACACTGCCCTTTTGCGTGCAGGCGTGCCGGTCGATCTGTTCATCTTCGCCGGCGAGGACCACGTCAAATGGCAACCGGCTCATCGGCTGGCAGTCTATCGGCGCAATATGGCCTGGTTTGATTTTTGGCTGCGCGGATTGCTTCCGAGCGGGCCGCACGGGCAGGCCGAGGCAGCGAGATGGGCGACAATGCGCGGGCAGCACGCATCTCGGCTTGAGGAGCGCGGCCGATCGCAACCTGGGACCGAGCCGCGGCCTTAACCGCTCATTGCCGCGGATAATGGGCCAGCCGAGCGATCTGCCCAATGGCTCGCCCAGGCCTCAGTATCAAGCAACGCCATGATGCGCGGGTAGTCTTGTGGGCGTAGCCGCGTCCCGAACTGAAGCGTGTGATCAAGCGCTGCCCGATCCAGCAGGCCATGCCGCACCAGCCTACCCTCCAGAAGCCGTTCGCGGATTTCGGCGCGATGGCGGTGGATGATCTGCGCTACAAATCCATCCGGCCCGCCTTTGCCCCTCCGATTGACGATTTTCGGGGGAAGCCGGCGAGCAAAGGCCTGCCGCGCCACTGCGCGATCGACTCCGCCTCTGCAGAACTCCCACGATGGAATCCCCAGGGCCGCCTCGATGATGGGCTGCGACATCAGCGGGCTGACGAGCGGAACGGCAAGAGCCTTATCGCGATGCTCCATGTGGTTGATCGCCCGTAACAATGTCGCCAGGTGACCTTGTTTGCCGGGCGGCATTTCTCCGGACCGATCCAGCCAAGGGTGCGACACGGGACGTTTTCGTTCGGCCGCAACAAAGTCGGCGTGCAAAAAATCCTCAAACAGATGCCATTGGTATCCCGCGCGACGAATCCGATGAACCCGCCTGGCCTCGCGCAATACCTGCCAGACGCTCGCACCGGTAATCGAACAGATATCCTGCGCGGTGCTCCAAAGGCCGATCGACCAGCCGTCCTCCATATACCGATCCACAAGCGGTCGGGAGGAATGGGTCAGATAAAAGACGCTGTCGCCCCCGAGTCCCGTGAAAAAAGCGTCGACCCCGTGACGGTCGGCGACCCGCCGCACTGCTGAATTATAGGCCTCCTCGTGTACCTTGCCATTGGGGCAGGGAACATCAGCGGCGACGGAACGACCAAGATCGACGCTTGGCATTGCATATTGCTTCTCGATCAGTTCGGCGCCGATGCTTTCGCAAATTGCTCGCGCAAAATCCCGCTCATCGCCGACTGGGTCTTCGGTAACGAGCGTCAGGCAAGTGAGGTTTGCTTTCGAGGCAGCAAGACACACCGCGATAATCGACGAGTCCAGCCCGCCTGAAAGCCCGGCAAGGACGTTATCATAGCAAGACGCCCAGGCTGCGATCACCTGACGGACAGCGCGCCCTAGCACCTCCACATTCTCTTCCGCGGATCGGCCGTAGCCGCTCCTAACGTGATCCCATGGGGTCCAGTATTCCTCGTCCCGAACGTCATCCGCCTTCACCACGCGCGCAAAGCCTGCGCGCACCTGGCCGATGCCGGCGATGGCGGTCCCCGCTGATGGAAGGTCATGCTCATAAAGCACCCGTCCAGCCGCATCCCAATCGATCGTCGGCGTGACCAGTCCGGCATCGACCAACAGTGGCGCGTCAGAAGCGAAGGCAACCCCGTTCTCGCAACCGCTGTGATAGCAGGGCACCATAGCAGAGGGGTCGCGCAAGACGCATATCCCGTCGGTCGTCGCAATCGCTGCGACATAGCCGCCCCAGAAACGCTCGACCAAGTGTCGGCCAGCAGTGGCGGTGACGCTGTTCGCACTGTCCGGCGGGAACACTCGAATTCGTTCGGGAAGGCCGTAGCGGTGAAACAGCGTTCCGACGATGACGCCATTTTGCCCGGGAAGTGCGATCAGGTCGGTTGTGTCGCTGACCAGCAGCGCTATGCCCTTGTCCTGAAACGCGAGCTTGAGCCCCGTGCGACCGCTGAGAAGATCCAGCCATTCGGTTGATACTGTCCGCCGCGGGTGCGCCAAGAGTAGGTAGCGCGGGCGCATCAGATAACCATGATTGGCGTAAACGGTCGAATGCGCTCGTGGCGGTCGTTGACCACGACGTCACCGTGCTGAACCCAGCAATGCGCGGCGAAAGGATCTGATTGCACACCAAGGACGACTGAGACCTGAATCGATCGTTTGCGCGCCATTGCCGCGAACGCGAACGAACGAACCAGACACCGGTCATGACTTCCAAGCAAGAAATCGGCGCTGTCAAAATCTCGCACGAGCGTCGCCAGCCTGTCGAGGCCATGCTGCGGCTCACGGTTCTTAGGGCGAGGCCTCGTCGATCGAAGCGCCTTGATGACCCGCGCTATCGGCCAACTCTCGGTGCGCCGTGCCCAGATGAGCTGGGCTCCGACCGCCCGAAGAACACCAACGCTGGACGCCCGAACTGGCGGAATGTCGAGTTGCGTGCTGGCCGGCGCGATCAATGGCTGGCGCCTACGCGGACCTATCGGATCGCGGGGCGCGGCAACTAAGACCCCTTGGCGCAGCAGTGCGGCGAGATGCGCGAAATCTTCCTCGTCCAATGCTTGCGCATCGAGCCATCGCTGCAGCGCCAGATCCTTCGATTCGGATAGTGAAAAATATCGCCCCGCAGGAATGTCGAGAAAGACGGTCCGATCGCCAGGGATACAATAGGCAAGACCATCGCGAAGGGCGTAGCTCATAGGATATCCCCCAGCGACGATGGCGTGCGGACTGTCAGGTCCGCACGCGCTCGTGATCAATCGTCGGACAGCCCCGCCTGGATTTGCTCCAGGCCGAGCCCGTCGTCATTTCTGACGCCGCCGCCCTTCGTCTCGTCGACCATGCGGCCGAGATCGATCACGTCGTCGTTGCGGTCTTCACGATCCGTCATAATAACCTCCATCGGTTCCTCTGAGCTGCGACTCACTTGCCGCAATCAAATGTTCACCGATGGTCCGCCACCGTTCCACTTTATAATCCGATTATAATGTGCCGCGACGAACTCGCCGTATTGCAGACGACGGATTTATTTCGCGCAAGTGACCGAGCATTGGGAAACGCGCGTTGGGAGCGCGCACTGGCACCTTTAGCGGAAAGCCTGGACATACGCGCCAGGACCCGGTCACGCGCAACCAGAGGGGGAGCGCCGAAAGAGTTTCCAAAATTTATGAGATAATGACAAGCATTATCGATTCCGCACTGATCCAAAATGGAGAGATCAGCCGGGCTATGTCGGCCGCTTGCGGACAAAAGCCCGGTCTGCGGCCATGAACCGCTCAAGCATCGGCGGGATCAGCCGTTCGGGCGGAAAGGGCCGCTCAAGGCCGGTTTCCCGAGCATGGGCCTCGGCATAGCGGGCAAGATCGCGATGCACCGTGCCCGGCAGCTCGACCGTCAGCTTGACGGGCTTGTCGTCCTCGATCCGGCCCAGACGCAGTTTCGTCATGGCTTGCCTCCCTCCGCCTCGAGCACCAAATCGCGCGTCACAATCACCCGCAGCGGATAGCCCGGCCGAACGGTCAGGGTCGGCGGCACATCGATCTCACGCTGGACGAGCTGCTGGCCGGACTGGTTGACCGTGTTCTGGGTGCCGTAGCGCAGCGCGCGCGTCAGCCTGTCGTCGCCATCGGTCGCGAACTCGCTGCCCACGCCGAGCAATGTCGAAACGAGAGCAGCCTTGAGCATATTGCCCCAGTGGTAATTGGTCCGGTCCTGCAATCCCGCCATGCCGGCCGCGTCGGCACCAGGCTGGCGGTCGAGCAGGATCGATCGACCGCCGGGGAGGATGAGCCGATCCCACGCGAGCAGCACCCGATTCTGTCCGGCCGAGACGTCGCTGTCATACTCGCCGATCAGGCGCGACCCCTGCGGGATGAGCAGTATCTTGCCGGTCGGACTATCATAAACATTCTGGGTCACCTGGGCAGTGATCTGGCCGGGAAGGTCCGAGCGGATGCCGGTGATGAGCGCTGCCGGAATGATGCTGCCAGCTTGCACGACATAGGGTGACACTGGGGCGGTGATCCGCTCGCTGCTCGCCGTCGTCCTGTTCGCGGCGACCTGAAGGAAAGCCCGGTTGGCTGACTGTCCCGACGCGGCTGACGCGGTCGCTGCCGTTGCCGCATCGCTCGAAATCGCTGTTGTCTGGGTGCCTGTCGATGGTTGCGGCGTTGCTGCGCCACCCGACCCGCTGGTATTGGCGCCACCGAGAAACAGATTGCTGGTGCGGGCCGAATCCCGCTCCTGCGCGACCCGCTGGCGTGCCTGCTCCGCTGCTGCCACGCGCGGGTCAGGCGGCTGCGCGGCCTGTGCGCCCATCGGCGGCACCGGAACGGCCTGACCGTTCGCCTGCGCACTGAGGATCGGGCCACCGAGATCGCCAGGCAGCGGTCGTCCGAGCTTGGGCACCTTGGAATAGTCGGCCGGCGCGGCGGTCACCACATCGGCCTTTGCGCCGTGGTCGCTGCCGTAGAGATTCTGCGGCGGCGCGGCCGGTCCGCGCGGTTGCAGCGCATAGATCAGCGATCCGCCGATGCCGAGTCCGGCGATGACGCCGACCACTGCCAGCGCCTTGCGCGACAGCCGGGTCACGCGCGGCGGCGCGCCGCGCAGGCGGAAATCCCCGGCGCTGCTTGGCACCGGTGCCTCGGGCGGAGCTGGCTCTTCCCGCGGCGGCGCTTCGTTGGGCTCGTCGCTCATGACCGCCCCCGACGCCGAGGTTCGTCGCGGACGATCCGGACGCGTTGCGCCTGCTTCTTGCCGCCAAGCCGCAGCTCGGCCGCCGAGAACAGTCGGTCCACGATCATGTAGCGGCCCTGCACGCGGTAGTTGACCAGCTCTGCATTGCCGTCAGCACCGAGCACGAACAGAGGCGGCATCTCGGCTGTCGCGATCCCCTCGGCGAACTCGACATAGGTCTGCCGGCCATCGTCGAATGCACGTACCGGACGCCACGCCGCTTTGTCGCCGTTGATCCGATAGCGGAAATTGAGAGCGGCGGGATCGATGCCCGCGGCGACCGGCGCGACACGATCGGCCTCGGCTCGGCTCACGCGCAGCGCCACCAGCATGTCCTGCGGGTACGTCCACGAGATCGCGGCCATATAGGTCGCAGGCGTTGCCCGCAGTTCCAGATGATAGGTCCGCCGGTCCGTGTTGATGACGAGGTTCGTCACCAGATCGGCGCGCGTCGGCTTGACGAGGATATGGACCTGCTTGCTCGCGCCGGCGCCGCTCACCGTGTCGCCGATGATCCAGCGCACGGTATCACCCGCTGCGACCGGCCCGGGACCGGCCAGCTCCTCGCCGGCCTGAAGTGTTATGTCAGTGACGCGCCCAGGGGCGGCATAGACCTGATAGAGCGCGCCATCGGCATAGGGATATTGCTGGATCGCGTTGAGCCACGCGCTGTGATCCGGCTCGATCCGCGCGGTCGCATTGGCCCGGCCGACCCGCTCCTTCGGATCGCCTTGCGACTGCGCTGGCTCGATCGGCTTCAACTGGCCGGGAAGCGGAAGGGGCGTGGGGATTGCGACGATCTCCACCGGCTGGGCGGGCTGTCCGGCAGACCTGGCTGACGGCGCTGGTGGCCCGCCATCCTGTGCCCAGGCGGGCGCTGCGGCGGCGGCCAGCAGTGTCACTGCGATCAGACAGGGGGTAACGAGCCGGCGCACGCCGGCCATCTTGGGCGTTGTCATTGGCTGAGTTCCTTCGACCAGTTGAGGGCATCGACAAAGACGCCCAGGGGGTTCTTGCGCAGGCCATCAGGCGTGCGCGGTGTCTGGATCGCGATGGTCAGGATCGCCGACCAGCGCGCGGTCTCGGCGAGCGAGCCGTCCTGATAGCGCCGCTCGGTCCAGGCCACCCGAAAGCTGTCCGGCGACGCGCGGATCACGCTCGACACATCGACGGCGACCTGCACCTTGCCAGCCTGCGCGAAGGGATCGTTGCTGCGCGCATAGTCGTTGAGCGCGAGCGCGCCCCTATCGGTCGCAAAATCATAAGCGCGCAGCCAATCCTGACGCAGCACGATCGGATCGGCAGGGATCGAGCGCACATTCTCGATGAAGCGCGCGAGGTGGAACGCGATCTGAGGATCGGTCGGCCGATAGTCCGCCGACGCTGGTGCTACCGCCTGCGCCTCGCCGAGCTTGTCGACCTGCACCACCCAGGGAACGATCGTGCCGCGTGCCGACTGCCAGACCAGACCGCCCGCGAGGCCGCCGGACAAGGCAAGGCAACCGAAAAAGGCCAGCCGCCAGTTCTTTGCCTGGACACGCGCCGATCCGATCCGGTCGTCCCAGACCTGTTGCGCGCGCTGGTAAGGCGTGACGGGCTCGGGTGTCTGCCCGTACCGGATCGAGGGCCGTCGAAACATGGGTTTTAATCCTTTTGCGTGATGTCGGGTCCGGCGCCGCCGCCATGGCTGTCGCCCGATTTGAGGGTGTGGCTGGCGACGCTCACGCCATGCGTGACCGTCTGGCGCCGCTTCATCGCCTTCGCCCAGGCCGGCGGGCCGTCGGTGCTTTTCGTGGCGGCAGACGAAGCGGTAGTGGCAGCGCCGGATGCGCCGCCGCCTCCCGACGCAAAGCTCTCGCGGATCGAGCTGGCGGCTTTGCGCAGCGGTGACATGGCGGCGTTACCGGCACTCTTGCCGACATTGGCGAGCCCGCCCGCCACTGCCGAGCCGCCGCTTTTTCCGGCAGCCCCAGCCTGATAGGCGGTCGAAGCGGCGCCGGCCGTTCGCGCGCTGCCCATGGCGGCCCCGCCGATCGCGCCCGCAGCCGCGCCACCGGCAAGACCCGCG
Source organism: Sphingomonas sp. PSPC2-2 (assembly GCF_049897725.1). Taxonomy (NCBI): domain Bacteria; kingdom Pseudomonadati; phylum Pseudomonadota; class Alphaproteobacteria; order Sphingomonadales; family Sphingomonadaceae; genus Sphingomonas; species Sphingomonas sp. PSPC2-2. The sequence goes on from NZ_JAFCWU010000016.1 coordinate 23,001, forward strand.
ACGGCTGCACCGCCTGCGATGGTCGCCCCGGCCGCGAGGGCGGTCCCCGCCGCCGCACCGGCGCCGAGCTGAGGCCCACCGCTCACGATGCCATTGGCGATGCCTGGTCCGAAGATCCCGAGTCCAAGCAAGGTGAGCGCGGCGAGCGCGATCGCCATCGCCTGCTCGACGGTCGGCGTAGCCCCGAGGCCGGCATTGGTGAACTGGCTGAACAGCGTCGTGCCGATGCCGGTGATCACCGCCAGCGTCATCAGCTTGATGCCCGACGAGATGATGTGGCCCAGCACCCGCTCCGCCATGAAGGCGGTGCGGCCGAAGAAGGCGAACGGCAGCAGGATGAAGCCGGCCAGCGTCACCAGCTTAAACTCGATGACCGTAATAAAGACCTGGATCGCCAGCACGAAGAAGGCGAGTACGACGATCACCCAGGCCAATAGCAGGATCACGATCTGCGCGAAGTTGGTGAACAGTCCGATCGGTCCCAGCAGGTCGGCGGTCGCATCGAGCAGCGGCTTAGCCGCATCGAGCCCCGTCGCGGCGACCGTGCCGGGCTTCAGGAAGTCCCCCACCGCCATCGCGCTGCCGGATGCCTTGAGGCCTATCCCGGCGAAGCTTTGGAACAGGATGTTGGCGAGGTTGGAAAAGTTGCCGATGATATAGGCGAAGACGCCGATATAGAGCGTCTTCTTCACAAGGCGCTGTAGGACATCCTCGTCGGTTCCCCATGCCCAGAACAGGGCAGCGATCGTCACGTCGATCGCGATCAATGTCGAGGACAGGAAGCCGACCTCGCCGCCGAGCAGGCCGAAACCGCTCTCGATATAGCTGGTGAAGACCGACAGGAAATTGTCGATGACGCCGGTGTCGTTCATCGGGCTTGATCCTCACCGAAGAAATGCCGCCGGCGTGCTTCCCACGCCGCATCGCACCCGCTGTCAGGCATGGTGATCGTTCGGCAGCGTGCGGGTGTTGAGTCAGCCTGCCTGGGCGCGATTTCCTGCGGCGCCGGGAACGCGACGGGCCGCGGCGGCCCGCGCAGCGCCGACGCAATCGCGACAGCGAGCATTAGCCCGCCGATGCCACCGCCAACCGCGATCTTCGCCACCGGCCGCATCTCAATTGCCGCGAAACCGCTTGAAGCGCTCGCGCCCCTCGGCCTCGGTCGCTGCGTTGCGCGCTGCTTCGAGCGCCTGGGCGCGGCCTTGCGACGCGACAGCCGCAGTCAGGTCAGCGAGCTGCTGGGATTGCAGCGCGAGAAGCTGGTTTCCCGCCTGCGTCGCCTGGAGGGCGCCGCTTGCCGACTGGCTCGCTGTCACTAGCGTATCGATCGAGCTGCGTGCGCCGTCGATATTGCCCACCACGCCGGCCTGCACCTTGAGCGCATCTTGCAGCGCGCCGACACTGTCCTGCCAGCGGTCATTGGCGTTCGTGACCATCTGCGCCTGCGGCGCCGTCAGGTTGGCGCCGTTATAACGCGTCGTGAACGCCTGTTGGATGTCTTGCACGCTGTAGGCGATGCGTTGCGCCTGGGCGAGAAGCTGTCGGGTCTGCTGGACCTGGGCCTGCAAGGTCGACAGCGTTGAAATCGGCAGGCTGGCCAGATTCCTCGCTTGATTGATCAGCGAGGTCGCCTGGTTCTGGATCTGCTGGATCTGATTGTTGACCTGCTGGAGGCTGCGCGCCGCCGTCAGAACATTTTGCGCGTAGTTGCTCGGATCATAGACGATGCCGCCGAACTGGGCGTGTGCCGGCACGCTGACCGCGACAGCGAGCAGTGCCGAAAGGGCAAGAGCTGCGGCCTTCAGCCGCCGCATGCGAAACTGGATCATGATACATTCTCCTCTGGGGTGAAGTCTGGGGATGCGCTGGGCGGTGCCGGCTCCGAGTCAGCGAGCAGACCCGCCGCCCATTCGAGACCGCGATGCCGTAGCCAGGCGCGGGCGAAGCCATCGCGGCCATGGGTTGCCACCAGCTCAGCGATGCGAAGCTGATCGGATTTCGAGGAGGCGGCGGCAAAGGCCAGCGCCACTTCGCCAAGTCCAAGATCGAACAGGCGATTGCCGTGCCGCGACTGGCAATAATAATCCCGCTTCGGTGTCGCGCGCGCGAGGATGTCGATTTGCCGGGCATTGAGGCCGAACCGCTCATAGATGCGCGCGATCTGTGGTTCGGCCGCGCGCTCGTTGGGCAGGAAGATACGCGTCGGGCAGCTTTCGATGATCGCCGGGGCGATCGAGCTGGTCTCGATATCGGCCAGACTCTGCGTCGCGAAAATCACGCTCGCATTCTTCTTGCGCAGCGTCTTGAGCCATTCGCGGAGTTGGGCGGCGAATGCCGGGCTGTCGAGCACCAGCCAACCTTCGTCGATGATGATCATCGTCGGCCGCCCGTCGAGCCGGCCTTCGATGCGGTGGAAGAGATAAGCGAGCACCGCGGCTGCGGAGGCAGCGCCAACCAGACCTTCCGTCTCAAACGCCTGGACCGACGCCTCGCCCAGAAACTCGGTCTCTGCGTCGAGAAGACGGCCCCAGGGGCCGCCGACGCAATATGATGCCAGCCCCTGTTTGAGCGCGTAGGATTGCAGGAGGACGGCGAGCCCGGTCAGGGTTCGCTCAGGGATCGGCGCCGAGGCCAGTGAGGTCAGCGCGGACCAGAGATGCTCCTTGGCCTGCGGGTCGATCACGACACCTTCGTTCGCGAGAATCGCTGCCAGCCACTCCGCTGCCCAAGCGCGCTCACCAGCTTCGTCGATCCGCGCCAGCGGCTGCAAGGTGACGGCCTCGCCGAGATCGGCATCGTGCAGCGCATGGCCGAGATCCTGCCAGTCGCCGCCCATGGCGATGGTCGCGGCGCGGATTGAGCCGCCAAAGTCGAAGGCGAAGATCTGATTGTCAGGATAACGCCGAAATTGCAGCGCCATCAGGGCGAGCAACACCGACTTGCCCGCGCCGGTCGGGCCGACGATCAGGCTATGGCCGACATCGCCGACGTGAAGGGAAAAGCGGAACGGGGTGGAGCCTTCGGTCCTTGCATGCAGCAAGGGGGGCAGATCGAAATGCTCGTCCCGTTCCGCCCCCGCCCATACCGCTGACAGGGGGATCAGGTGGGCGAGATTGAGCGTGGAAATGGGCGGTTGGCGAACATTGGCATAGGTGTGACCCGGCAGGCTGCCGAGCCAGGCTTCGACCGCATTCAGCCCCTCGATCATGCAAGTGAAATCGCGGCCCTGGATGACCTTTTCGACCAGCCGGAGTTTCTCCGACGCCAGTGCCGGATCGCGGTCCCAAACCGTCACGGTCGCGGTCACATAGGCGATGCCGGCATGGTCGGCGCCCAGCTCTTGCAGCGCCAGGTCGGCATCCGCCGCCTTGTTCGCCGCGTCGCTGTCGGTCAGCACCGATGCCTCATTGGTCATCACCTCCTTGAGGATCGCCGCGACGCTCTTGCGCTTGGCGAACCATTGCCGCCGGATCTTGCCCAGCAGCTTGGTCGCGTCGGTCTTGTCGAGCATGATCGCGCGGGTCGACCAGCGGTAGGGGAACGCCAGCCGGTTCAGTTCATCGAGCAGGCCGGGAAAGGTCTCGGTCGGAAAGCCGGTGATGGTGAGCGTGCGCAAATGATGCGCGCCCAGCTTCGGTTCGAGGCCGCCAGTCAGCGGCTCATCGGTCAGCAGCGCGTCGAGATAGACCGGCGTCTCGGGCACGCGCACGCGCTGGCGCTTGGTCGAGACCGTGCTGTGCAGATAGGTCAGCGTCTCGCCATCATCGAGCCAGGCGACCTCGGGCATGAAGCCCTCGACCAGATGTAGAACGCGGTCGGTTCGGTCGACGAACCCCTTGAGCAGCGCGTTCGGATCGACGCCGTTGCCGGAGCAGCCTTCATAGAGCCAGCTTTCCGCGCGTGCGGCGTCTTCGGCAGGCGGCATCCACAGTAACGTCAGGTAATAGCGGCTCTCGAAATGTGCGCCTTCCTCACGGAATTGCTCGCGCCGTTCGAGATCGACCAGTTCCGAGGCGGCATCGGGAAAGACTGAGTCCGCATAATCGAGTGCCGCCGTGCGCTGTGCTTCGACGAACACCGCCCAGCCGGTGCCCAGCCTGCGCAGGGCATTGTTGAGGCGGCCGGTCACCGCCACCAACTCGGCCGGCGTCGCGCTATCGAGATCCGGACCGCGAAAGCGCGCGGTACGCTGGAAGCTCGCATCTTTGTTGAGCACCACGCCCGGCGCGACCAGCGCGGCCCAAGGCAGGAAGTCGGCAAGGCAGGCCGCATGCCCGCGATATTCGCGCAGGCTCATCATGGCCGCATCCACGTCGGATAGCGAAGGTGCCGGCGAGCGACGTCGACGAACTGTGGATCGCGCCGCGCCGCCCATACGCCGAGCGCGTGACCGATCGCCCAAATCGCCAGCCCGGCGAACCACAGCCGCAGGCCTAGACCGACCGCGCCGGCTAGCGTGCCGGTGAGGATCGCAACCGCGCGCGGCGCGCCGCCGAGCAGGATCGGTTCGCTGAGCGCCCGGTGGACCGGCGCATAATAGCCCAGCACGATATCGCCGCTGTCGCTCATCAGATGAGCGCCCCACCGCCGAACGAAAAGAAGGACAGAAAGAAGGATGACGCGGCGAATGCGATCGACAGGCCGAACACGATCTGGATCAGCCGACGAAAGCCGCCCGACGTCTCGCCGAACGCGAGGCTAAGTCCGGTCACGATGATGATTATTACCGCGACGATCTTGGCGACCGGCCCTTCGATCGATTGAAGAATCGAATTGAGCGGCGTTTCCCACGGCATCGAGGAGCCGGAAGCATAAGCCGGGCTGGTGAGCAGCGGCAGGCTCAGGGCCAGGCCGACGCCGGTATGGCAGGCGCGCCGAAGGAGGCGCCGAAAAGCTGCGGTCATTGGGGTTCTCCATTGTTGGGGGCGGAAAGAGTGGTCAGGCGGTAGTCGCCGGTCACGGGATCGAGGCCGTCGACCCGCGCCAGCTCAGCGAGCCGCCGGCCGGCGCCGTCGCGGACCAGCACGGCGATGAGGTTGATGGTCTCGGCGATGAGCGCCCGCGGCACCGTCACCACCGCTTCCTGGATGAGTTGCTCCATCCGCCGGAGCGCGCCGATCGCGCTTCCTGCATGGATAGTGCCGACGCCGCCGGGATGTCCGGTGCCCCAGGCCTTCAGCAGGTCAAGCGCCTCGCTTCCTCGAACCTCACCGATCGGGATTCGATCGGGACGCAGGCGCAGGCTTGATCGGACCAGCTCAGATAGCGACGCGACGCCGTCCTTGGTCCGCATTGCGACAAGGTTGGGCGCGGCGCATTGCAACTCGCGCGTGTCCTCGATCAGCACTACGCGGTCGGTGGTCTTGGCGACCTCGGCCAGCAGCGCGTTGGTGAGCGTCGTCTTGCCGGTGCCGGTGCCGCCGGCGACGAGAATGTTGGCGCGGGTCGCGACGCCGCTGCACAGGACCGTCGCTTGGAAGCGGGACATGATCCCGGCCTGCGCATAATCGTCGAGCGTGAATACTGCGACCGCAGGCTTGCGGATCGCGAAGGCCGGCGCGGTGACCACGGGCGGCAGCAGCCCCTCGAACCGCTCTCCGGTTTCGGGCAGCTCGGCCGACACGCGTGGCGCGCGGGCGTGGACTTCGGCCCCGACATGGTGCGCGACCAGACGGATAATGCGCTCACCGTCCGCTGGCGTCAAACGCTCACCGCTATCGGCGATGCCGCCACCGAGCCGGTCGACCCAGAGCCGGCCATCGGGATTGAGCATCACCTCGATCACTGCGGGCTCGGCGAGCCAGCGCGCAATCGAGGTGCCCATCGCGGTGCGCAGCATCCGTGCGCCCCTGACGATGGCTTCCGATCGGATCGGCTCCGCGCCCATATACATTCCCAATTCGGCGGCGGGTCCAAGCGCCCGCCGCGATGGGGATGATTAAGAGACGCAGAAAAAGGTGAAGTTCAACAAGGATTTAGCGTCGTAGCAGTCCGGCGCAGAAATACAGGTGATGGCGTAGATCGCCCAGCATCGACAGCCCGATGTCGCTTCGTTTGACGCTGGTGAGAAGCGGTGCGCGATATTTCTTCGCACTTTCAATTGCTTAAGGAAGCAGGCCTGAGATTATGGTGAGAATTGCGCTTACGCGAGGTCGCGCTTCGGCCGACTTCGACGGCACAAAGCACTGATTTTCAAGAGAAAATTGGTGCACCCGACTGGATTCGAACCAGTGGCCTTCGCCTTCGGAGGGCGACGCTCTATCCAGCTGAGCTACGGGTGCCTTGGGTAACTGACCTATTTGGGGGTCTCGGAAAGATCAATCCACCTTGGAAAATCGCGGTGAGTTTCTGGTGAGTTTTTCTTCGAGTCCGTTTTTCAATCTTCCTAAACGTATGACTTTCTGGTACTTTTTACCCGCTCTGGCGCTTGAGACGTGCCTTCGGAGCAATTTAGCCTGCCTATCCTAAATGCACGACAGGGCACGCTACAATGCGATATGTAACTGAAGATACTAGACAATTCGTATTTCCGCGCCGAACTGTCTATCCAGAATTTCGCTCCGATATCCATCCGGTTGCTTCCGTGGTGCTTCCGCGGAAGCAGCCCCTCACTAGCGAGGGGAACACCTCATGGCAAAGCTGACCAAGCGGATCGTGGACGCTGCCGATGTTCGCGAGAAGGACTATTTTATCTGGGACGACGAACTGCCCGGTTTCGGCCTCCGCGTGTTCGCCTCCGGCAAGCGCAGCTACCTCATCCAATATCGCGCTGTTGGACGCACGCGACGCTACACCATCGGCCTGCATGGCGTGTGGACGCCGGAGACAGCCCGGCAAGAAGCGAAGGTCCAACTCGGGCGCGTCGCGCGCGGCGACAACCCTTCCGAAGAACGTCAGCTCGATCACAAGGCCATCACGGTCAAGGAGCTTTGCGCCCTCTATACCGCTGATCTGAACGCGGGCCTCATTCTGGGTAAGGGCGGGCGACCGAAAAAGCCCACCACCATCGTCACCGACACTGGCCGTATCGAGCGGCACATCATCCCGCTGATCGGCGCGCGCCGGGTCAAGGATCTCACCAAGGCCGACATCAACAAGGTCTTGAAGGACATCATGGCCGGCAAGACGCGCGTCGCCGTCAAGACGAAAAAGCTGCGAGGAAAGGCCATTGTTCGTGGTGGCGCGGGCACCGCCACGCGCACCGTCGGCCTATTGGGCGGAATCCTCACCTACGCTGTCGATGCTGGGATTATAGAGGTCAATCCGGCGCACGGCATCAAGAAGCCCAAGGACAATGTTCGGAATCGTAGGCTGACCGAGGCGGAGTATCGCACCCTCGGGCAAATGCTTCGCGATGCCGCGGCGAACGAAAAATACGCCATGACCGTGGACATCATCCGGCAGATCGCGCTCACCGGCTGCCGCCGCTCGGAAATGATCTCGCTAATGTGGATCGAAGCTGACACCGACGCGAGCTGCATGCGCCTGGTGGACAGCAAGGAAGGTGAGTCCATTCGTCCAATCGGATTGCCCGTCGTCGAGTATCTGGAGGAACGGCGCAAGACCGCAGCGGGCACCTATGTCTTCCCAGGTCAGGGCGAGGACCATGCGTTCGGCAGCTTCCCGAACCATTGGGAACAGATTTTCAGCGACAGTCCGCTCGCCGGCGTCACCCCGCATGTCCTGCGTCACAGCTTTGCCAGCATCGCCAACGATCTCGGTTTCACCGAGGTGACCATCGCGGCGCTCGTCGGCCACTCCAAGGGCTCGGTGACGAGCAAATACATTCACACGCTCGACACTGCGCTCATCATGGCCGCCGACACGATCTCCGGTTACATCCAAGGGCTACTCGAGGGGATCGAATTCAAACAGACGGCCTACGCATTGGATCGTGATTCTCGTCGAGCTGCGCTTGACCTCTTCCTGACCAAAGCGGTTGGAGAGCCGGGGAACGAAGCCGAGGACGAGGAGCGTCGCTTGGCAGCTTGAGGCTTGCGATCAGCCACTGGTCGGCGAGCAATTCATCGCCGCCCACGATGCAGTCGAAAAAGCTTTTTGAAGAAATCGACGATCTTCGGTTTGGCGCCATCGGCGACCAGGTCATTTGCTCCGAACCGGCAGACCATCCTGACACTCCTGCACACCGAGCGCAGCCGTAGCGGCGCGTTGTCTCGTTCGACCGCTTGATCGCCCGCTGCCGCATTGGCTCCGCCAGCATTGGAGACTTTCTGAGGCAGGAACGTCTCGCAGAGGGGGCATCTGACGCAATCGCCTCACGCCCCCGTTGCGCGCAATTTAGGGCACATATACTTCAAGGATCGGGGCGGAAGGCGCCACCGCTTCGGCCCGACGCTTGGCAACGCGCTTCGCCGCATCGCGGACAAGTGCAAGCTTGCGCCTGTCCTTGTCCACGCATGCCAGAATTTGGTCATCAGTTGCGGCGTCGATCTGTTCGGGCTCACAGAGCTGCGCGGCGGCCAAGCGGCAATAGTCGCCCCGCAGCAAATCGGCTCCAGCGAATTGGGCGAGGTCGACGGCGGCGCTGGGCACGCCATATGTCAACCGGATCGCCAGACGTCTCACACGGTCACCGAGATCGAGCGTGGGGTGCAGGATCTCGGCGACGCGAGCCGCGACCGGCATCAGATCGCAAGTCCGCGCTGCGACCGCGCGTATGGGGCCGGCGGCGCCGCCAAACGCACCACCGAACTGCGTCAGCACGCGCTCGATCTCGCTCATGGCACGACCGGACACGAACAAAAGACAAGCGACCGCCTTCTTCGCACGCAGGGTCGCCTGATGATCTTCTGTTGTCCCGCGCTGAAGCGCGTTCAGGACGTGCCACGGCACATTCTGCCTCTGCAGCTCGTTGGGCCATAGCTGAGGCTCTTTCTGCGTGCTTTTTCGGTTGATCGGAAAAAGGAGTTGATCGACCTCGACCGTCGTTTGAGCTGCGGCAATCAGGACGGGATCGCTGATTTCTTGGGGCTGAAGCGAGCCGAGGCAATCTACGAGCGCGACGATGGACCCGACCTCTGCCGCGCTTTCGCCAGCGAGACGGCCCAGCTTGGTCAATTCATACGCGCCTGTAGCGTTCTTCTGCACCAGGCCGTGGCGTTCCAAATCCGCTAGGGCCGAAAGCAGATCCGGCCGGCTCCACTGCCACGCGCTATGGGCGCGCCGGGCTTGGAACGCGCCGAAGCTCGATTCCAGAAATTCGACAATCTCCTCGCTCGGCACGCCTTCGCCGGCCGCTCGTTGTGCCGCGACTAGGACGCGGATAATCAGGGAGCGTGGGTCGGTTGTACCGTCGAGGAAGCGGGACACCAAGTCTTCCGGCTCCGCGGTCACGTATCGCGACCACAGATCATGCTCGGCGCGCGGATCGAGCGCCAGCAGATACGAAGCTCCCTTCTCGGCGAAGCCAAGCCTTCCCGCGCGACCGACTAGGTTCTTGTATTCGGCTACCGAATAGGGCTCGTCGCCGGGATGATTCAAGCCGGCGATGATGACCGATGACGCGGGCGTGTTCACGCCCATCGCCAGCGTCGTCGTGGCTGCGATGACGCGCAGGCCCGAGCCGCTACGGCGAAATTCTTCCTCGATGACGCGCCGCTCTTCGCGGTCGAGATCCGAGTTGTGGAAAGCGACGCCGCGCCCCAGCGCGCTCCGCAAGTCGGCGCTGGCCTGCGAGGGATCGCCGCCGGGCATCTGCGTCAGCGCCTCGGCAGCCGGAGGCAATCCGAGCGACTCTGCGAGATAGTTGGCGCAGCCGCGGGCTTCGCCCTTGGTTTCGCGAAACACGATCACCTGCTGGCCTTCGGCGACAAGCTTGCGCACCAGCGGGATGATCCAATCCTGGCTGGATCCTTTGCCGCCGACAAGACGCCGAACGAGCGGCCCCTCAACCTGCTCATTGCCATTCTCCGGGTCAAGAAAGCGGAAATGCCCGGTGCCGAGCAACAAGCCCTCCTCAAGCGGAACGGGCCGCTCCGTGCGCCGCAAGAGCCGCGCGCCGAGCCATTGCTCAAGGCCGTTCGTGTCCCCGATCACAGCCGAAAGCGCGATCAGTTGGGGCTCGATCCCCTCACGCCGGCGCATCCGGATGAGCGTCAAAATGAACTCCAGATTCGCGCCGCGGCCACGGTCGGCGATCATCTGCGCTTCGTCGATCACGATCGCGCCGACCTGCGCCAGCACATGAGGGAATGTCAGCGCGATCGCGGCGAACTTCTCATAGGTCAGGAGACCGACATCGTATTGGCCCCGCAGCAGAGGCGCGATGTCGTCCGTCTCGCCCGTCGCTTCCACCGTGCGGACCCCGAAACCGCCATAGACGCTCTCGAAGTGCCGCCGCTTGTCTGCCACAAGGGCCTTAAGCGGCAGCAGAAACAAAGCCCGTTTGCGATCCAGCACGTTCCGGAGCGCCGCGAGCTCGCCCACCATCGTCTTGCCCGAGGATGTCGGGGCCGACACCACCAGGTTCTCGCCGTCCAGCACGCCGAAGTCGGTGATGGCGGAGATCTGAAGCGCATTCAAGGACGGGATCGCTCCAGCCCAGGCGGTGACAAGCGCGTCGGGGAAACCGGCCGACGAGAGGCTGGCAAGATCGGACGTCACCTTGGCAGGCAGACGCGCCGGGAAGGCCGCCCGATACTTAGCGCCCGGCACGAACACGGGCCACGCGACATCGCCGTCGATGCTCCCGCGCATGGTCGGGTTCTGCTCTTTGCCGCCCTGCAGCGCGGCCGCCCGGACGCGGCTCGTGACATGCTCGAGGAGGCGGTAGAGCGAGAGCTTGCCGCCGCTCACGACTTCCTCGGCGCCACATAGCGCCTCAAGCAGAAAGTGGGTCAGAAAGCCGTGCCCGAACCGGCGGTGCTCATAGGCGGGCTCGGTCGCCGCGGAGGCGGTGAAGATGATCCGACCAGCGCCGCCAAGCTGAGCCAGGCGCGCTTCGGCGGACAAAAGGCTGCGCGGCTTCGCATCGACGTGCAGAACCTTCGCCCCAATGCCGCCGGAAAAACAACAGTCGAGGAACAGGATCAGGCGCTTTGCCGGTATCCGCGAGAACCATTCCTGCAACAGCTCGAGCGGGATCGCGGAGCCGGCGAGATCATCTGGATTCGCGTCGTGGGTGACGAGCTCATGTGTCTCCGACCCATGGCCGGAGAACGCGATCACCACCGTATCCTCGGGGCCGCAGCCGGCCAGGTCGGCAAATGCGTCCTCAATCCGCTGCCGCGTGGCCTCCGCATCTGCCAGCAAGACTGTGCTGCCGCCCAGCGTGTCGAAGAACAGTGCCTCCAGCGCCGTCGCGTCGCGACGCGCGCAGGTCAGCTCATCAATGCCGGTCGAGCTATAACGGTCGATGCCGATGAACAGGCCGCGAAACGGCATGAGGCACCACGCTACGCCCGAACGACGCCGACGGAGAACGCGGCTCGTGGCTTCTCAGCCTTCTCCAGCACGACCGGCGCGAACGTGTCTTTCCGCGCGACCTGCTTGTTGCCCACCTTCTCGAACCAGACACACCAGACGGCATCCTCCTCCAGCATGGCCGTCTTCCCGACCTGCTCGACCGTCATGATCGGCCCGCCTGACTTCACCCGCACAAGATCGCCGGGCTTGAATTCGGTAGCATCCATTCTCCACGCTCCTTCTCGATGCCTATCTGTCCTCGCCAGGCACCGGAGGAGGTCGCAAGAAGCTCGCCCACGTCCCCACCACCATGAGTGGAGACGCGCACGTGCTAGGAGATCGCCCCATGCCTAACATCAATATATGGTGTGTCGGTCATTCCTTGCACAAGGATTTCGGCGAAGACCGTGTAAGCTCCTGATAGATGTTCTTGATTTGTCTCTTAGGGCTGCGCTGCGTTCCGAAGCGGGATAGCCCGACGGCAACCTGCCGTCGGGCCTATCGTCACGATCTGCCAGATAGCCAACGCCAGGCGCGGCGCCAGAAGCCGGGAGCCGCCTTGACGGGAGCGGGCTGAACGGCAAGTTCGATCGCTGGCGTCTGCCCGTAGAAGCGCGCTTTGGCAGCGCGGTCACGACGACGCTCGGCTTCGACCTGCTCGTCACTCCAGGGGCCGGCCTCGATCACCTTGCTGCGGTCGATCACATAGTGTGACCGGCATTTCAGCGTCCAATTGCCGATCGACGGCCGAAGGGAGACGGTCTCGCCATCGAACGTCATCTTCCAGTCCGTCGGCGTGAAGGGGGCGACGACCTCCTCGCCGCAACCGCAGCAGCAGCTGTGGGCTGATGTGGCATATTCCATCGAAACATAGAGAATGCCTGCCTCAAGGCGCTCAGGGATGTGTTCGACGAAACGATGTTCGAGTCGCTTGTGCCGTATCACGCGAGATCCCCGTTGATCAGCATGTTGCCGTCGGTGGTGTAGGTGCAGTGATGCTCGCGCTCGAGGTCGCGGTAGAAGCCGCGAATCTTCTTCCACTTGACGACCGCGAGGACAGCATTCAGGGCGTTGAGATCCGCGACCTGGATGTTGGAGGCGTAGATGTCCTTGGCGCCGCCGCCGACGAAGGAAATGCGCTGCCGCGCGTGATCGCGCTTCTCCGGCGTACTGGCGGTGACGCGCAGGATGCCGCCCAGCGACCCCTCGTCGAGCTCGAGCCCCATGCCAACATCGACGAACGCGGCGCCGATCGCCTCGAGCTTCTCTACGATCAGCCGCTTAGCGTCACCCGCATCGAGGGACAGGAACGCGAAGGTGACGCCGTCGAGAAGGTGAATGTTGTCGACGCCGAGCGCGACATCGTGCGCCACGATGTTCCGGTGCATCCGGCTGTAGATGCGCTTCAGGTATTCGACCTTCTTGGGCGCTTCCCGCAATTCCTCCAGGCTCGGAGCGCCCGGCGCGCGAAACGCGTTATGGGTCAGGAACTCGTCGCTGTCGAACAGCCGGATTTCCCGGACAGGCGTCTTGGCGACGAAATCCAGGATGTAGCCGCCGGTCCCCCCGACGCCGATGATGGCGACCCGCTCGTTGACGAGTCGCTCGGTCAGGACGCCGATCCCGACACGGTCGGAGGCGGTCTCGACATAGTTGAAGACGCTGTCCTCCTCCTCTTCCGGTTCGCGGAAGGTGCGAGGCGTCGCGCCGGACTTCAGCACTGCGGCCGGGCCCGCGAGGATATTCGCGTAGCTCGTCATCTTGTGGTGGTAGTCCGAGTAGCCGCCGTCTGGCTTGCTGGAGAAGCTGTGCGTCGCCTTCAGGCCGTGGCCGAGATCGAAGGCGCCGGCCGCATGCGAGATGCCCTGGATGGGCCTGCCGTCGGCGTGGCACGGGAAATCGCCGTCCCAGTGGATGACATGGGTGTCGGGCGGGCGCGTCTGATCTCCGGCCAGCGTGAGGCTGGAGATGAGGGTGCCGATGCGCACCTCCCGGCGCGCATCGACATACGGCACCTCGCGCATAACGAGATACCCGCCCTGCTGCTGGACGAAGTAGCCTTCGTCCCGCAGCCGCTTGAGGTCCGGATTACGACTGAACAGTGCGCGTGACATTGAACACCGTGCCCTTCTTCTTGACGTCGACGGAGCCGCCAACCCCGAGCTCACCGGCGGGCGGCGTCGACGCCGCGTGCCGATAGGTCATCGAGAAGACGACGTTGGGTTCGTGCTGGCCCGGGAAGGCGAGCTGGACGATCTGTTCGAACGTCACCGTGCGGGCGTTCACCGTGCGCGGCCGCGAATTGACGATGATCTCGAACGTCAGCCGCGCGGTGATGAACCGCTCGATGCGGGGCTGGACCAGATCGATCAGCTCGCCATGCTCGATCAGGCGATCTTCACCGCCGGGAACCTCGAGGAAGACGGCCTCCCCCTCGCCGGGCTTGGCGAGGCCGTAGAGCACCGTGCCGCTGATGACCGGCTTGCCCCAGAGCAGCTCGTGGTCGTTGAGGGTCAGCTTGAAGTCGCGGTCGGTCTGGAAGGCGATGAACCGCTCGGCGCCGCGCTCACGCAGGTCGAACGGCTCGTTGAGCCTCACATCCTCGAAATCGCCCGAGGGCAGGATCGCGATGAGGCTGTAACCGTCCCGCGGGTCGAGTGCCGCGGCTTCCAGCAACTGGCGGCCGAGCGGCACGGGATCGCTCACCACACGGGACTGGAAGTTGAGATCGCCCTGCGCGAGGAGAAAGCGATACCCCCGCGCCGGACGCAACGCCCGGCCTTCGCGCAGGGCGTTGCCGAGATCGTCGTAATCAAGAAGTTCTTCGGTGTTCATAAGATTGGGTCCTTAGGTTCGGCCGAGGCAGCGCCGCGGCTCTAAGGGTCCAATCGGAGCGAGGGAGGCCGACCGGTAAGGTCAGACGAACTTTTTTTGCAAGGGGCCGTCGGGGGTCTGCCCGCAGATGAAGAAGGCCGGGCAGTTCGGGCAGGTGCGCGACGAAACCTCGGCCGGAAACCGTCCGGCGCGGATGTCGCCGAGAAACTTTGCGAGCTTGTCCTTGCGCCCCTTCAGCTCCCGATCGGACAAGGCAAGCGCATGTGCCTCGCCGTCGGAAAGATGGACGAGCTCTGCGACCGCGCCGGGAAAGGACTGCCTGACCGCCAGCATCAGCGCCGCCGCGCCGACATCCTTGCCCTCGGCCGACCGCATGTGACCCGTGCGAATGCGGCGCACGGCGCGGATGCCGTCCGGCCGCACCAGCACCTCGTCCGGCCGAACGATGATCTCCTCGCCGCCGAAACTGAGGCTGAGCGCGACCGGCGCTTCGGGGACTGCTTCGGCGCGGTTCGCCAGGAAGAAGCGCAGCATTGCCAGCGCCAGATCGCGGAATTCCGCGCGATAGCCGTGCTCGCCGAGCCCCTCGCCGGCGAGCGCCGCATCGATGCGATCTTGCAGCGCCTGCTCGGACACGGGTCCATCCGACGCGATCACCGCCTCGACCACCACGCGAACCGCCTCATGCAGATGCATGAAGGCGGTCGCGGTTCGCCGGCCGCCGACCTGCAGGACATGCGTGTAGAAGAAGCGACGCGGGCAGGATTCATAAAGAGCGATCTGCGGGGCGCCTAACCGCAGCCGTCCGTCGACCACCAAATCGATATCCCGAGCTTCCGCGGCCACGGGAAGCGGCCGTGCCGGCACGAGCGAACGGCGTGTTAAGGTCGCCCCGAGACGGTCGAGGAATGGCGAAAGCGGTCGGTTGTGGCCGTTACTCTTCTCGGTCGGCGCATAAAGGATCAGGCGATCGCGGGCGCGCGACTGCGCCACGTAAAATAGGCACTCCTGCTCCTCGGCCTGACCTGCGCGGAACGCCTCCAGCGCACTGCCCTCCGCCCCCGCGATCATCCCGTCGGGCGCCGGACAGGGCGGCGCCGGCGGCGTGCGTGGGATCGTGTCGCTGTTAAGCCCAGGAATATGGACGCCACCGAACTCTAGGCCCTTGGCGCCATGGATGGTCATCAGCCGCACGGCGTCGAGATGCTGGGCGGCCGCCGGCAATTGGCGCAGGTCGCGGTCGTCGCCGAGCCGCACGAGCCTGCGCACACGATCGAGCAGGCGCGTGATGGGCAGCCCGCGTCCGGCCGGTTGTACCCGCACAAAGTTGAGGAATTGCCAGATCGCGATGCCCCGTGTGCGGTCGGCGAGATCCTCCGACGCGCCCAGGCGCGCGGCGATGCGTGTGCGATCGAGCAACAGCGTCGCGAGCACGGTCCAGGGCGAGGCCGTCTGATCGAAACCATCGAGCGCAGTCGCGAGCTTGGCAACGGTCTGCCGCCCCCTGTCGCTCAAACCGGGGATCGCCTCGCCATGCCGCAGCCAGCCCGCCGGCGCGTGCTCGGCCGCCCGCAGATGGTCGAAGACCGCGACCACATCGGCAAAGGAGGTGGCGAAGTCTCGCCAGCAGGCAATGCGCACCAGGCCCATGGCGCGCCGATCGACCAGGATCGAGAGGAGAGCCAGGAGATCCTTGACCTCACCCCGCTCGAACAGACTTCCCAGGAAGAGGACCGGCACGCCGAGCCGTTCCAGGTCCTGCCCGATCGTCGACAGCTTTTCGTTGCCGGTGCACAGGACCGCCTGGTCACGATAGGCGTAGCCGTCACGCCGCAGCTCCTCGATAGCGTCGGCCAGGGCGACCTGCTGCTGCTCGGCGCGCTGGACCGTGCGCAACTCGGGCCTATGTCCATTGGCGTCGCGGTCCGCGTCGAGGCCACTATCCGCATCGCCGGCGCGCATCGTGATCGCGAAACTGGAGAAGCTGGCGACAATCTCCGGCACCGAACGATAATTACGCTTCAATCGACCGCGATTGCCACCGGCGAAGTCCTCCTTGCCGAACCGGGTTATGTTGAAGGATGAGGCACCGCGAAACCGGTAGATCGACTGCTTGGCGTCGCCGACCATCCAGAGATTGCGGCCGTCGGGCCGCAGTGCGCTCAGCAGCCGCACGCTGCTGCGGTTCACGTCCTGATACTCATCCACCAGGACATGATCATATTGCGCCTGCAGCGCCGCGCAGATGGCCGCCTCCTTTTCGAGCAGTTGCACCGGCAAGGCGACAAGATCGCCGAAGTCGATGCAATGCGCGTTGCGCTTGAGCTGTTCGTAGGCCGCGTAGACGCGGGCAACCTCGCCGGCGCGTTCCGCCGCCTCGCGCGCATCCGAGTCCTGGGCTTTCGCCTGCATGGCGTCGGCGAGCGCGGCGTAGGTTTCGGCGTCGACCACCTCATCCTTCGCCCGCGATACGGCGGCCAACATGTCGGCAATGATCTGGGTCGGATCGTAAAGATTGCGGTAGTACGCGAGCCTAAGCCGCGGGAACTCCCCCTCGAGGAGTTCGACCGCTTCGGTCCGGTCCATCATCCGCGGGTCCTTCGGCAGGCCGAGCTCCGCATGGAAACGACGGATGATATCGAGGCCGAAGGCATGGAACGTGCCGATCCACATCGCGGCCGCAGCCTCGGGCCGCTTGCGCGCGATCCGCTCGGCCATCTCGCCCGCTGCCTTGTTCGAAAAGGTCAACAGCAGTATGCGCCGTGGATCGACGCCCTCGCCTAGAAGGCCCTCGACGCGCGCGATCAGCGTCTGCGTCTTGCCGGTGCCAGGCCCCGCCTCAAGCAGATAGGCTTCGCCGCGATGCGCCGCAGCGGCCGCTTGCAGCGGATTGAGCGGCCGTTCGACATGCGCCGCAGTCGCGGCGGGAGGCACGGGCGGCAGCAGCAAAGCATCGAACAACTGCTGCGCGACGACCTCGAACGGCGCGCCGAGCTTCGCGGCGATGGCGGACGCGGCGAGCCCTTGGTCGACATGGAGCGCCCGCGCGACGGTGCGCGGAAGCAGCAGTTCGCGCGCGAACAGGTCCATCTGGACTTCGCGGCGTTGCCGGCGTCCATAATCGACAACCCGATCCATTCCGACTGGTGAGGGCTCGGCCGGGCGTGCCGGATCAATCATCGGCGCCGCTTCGCCACCAGGATCGTCGCCCAGCTCGACATGGCCGATCTCATGCGCCACGAGGAAAGCTTGCTCGAACGGAGAGCCCATATTCTCGTGAAGAATCAGATCGTCGGCGGCGACGAAAGTCGCGCGGCCGCCATTGAGGACGGCTGCGCCGGCGGCAGTCCGTTCGACATCAATCCCCCGCCGCTTGGCCTCGGCGACAGCAAAGTCATAGGGCGACCAGGGATCGGCGCCGGATGCAACGAGGCGAGCGTGAAGCTCGGCGGCGACTTGCCTGGCGAGCTCCACACTGTCCATGTCAGTCCGCCTCCGCCAACAGCCGGGCGCGCTTCTCGGCCGGGACGCCGGCATCGATCAGCACTTGCTCGAAGGTGACCTGCTCGCCGGCCACCGGTTTGCTGTCGGCCTTATAGCTGCGCGCGACAATCAGGTGCGCTGGCCCCCAGGACGACTCCAACTGTGCGACAGAGCTGCGCATCGCATCCGCCAATATCGCCAGGAAGCGTCGCGGGATACTGACGAGAGAGACCCGCCGTTCGCGCAGTGCGGTCACGACCTGCCGGGGCACGTCCAGACGCTGCGCGACGGCGCGCCAGTCATCGACCGTCAGCGCCGCGAAAGGGTCGGCTGCTGCCGCCGGCATAACCTTCGCGTGTTGCGACCAGGCAGCGTCGATCAGCGCCCGATCGGTAGCAGAGAGGGGTGCGGCATCTTCATAAGCCTCGCGGCTGAGTTCGCGCGAGAGGTCGATGAGCTCCCCGGCATATTCCGGGTATAGCCGCAGATAGCGTTCCAAGGTCGACCGGCCAGGCTCGCTCTCGACCGCGAACGCGTCGAGCACGGCCTCGCGGGATGGACGTCCGCCGCCGGGGCTCACCGCTCGTCTCCGTCGGCCATGGCAGCTCGCAGGGCGGCGAAGGCCTTGTCGCGGTAGGTTCGGACGGTCTTTTCGGAGCGGCCCAAAGCCTTGGCGATGGTCATGACGTCCGGCTCCTTGGAGTCGATGGGGAAGCCCTGTCTCAACATGTGAATGATCCTGCTTTGTTCTGTCGGTAGAGCTTCAATCGCTGCATCCAGGCGCGACCGGTAAGACGGGTCGTCGAAATCCGACACGGCGAAGGGATCGTGGGTCCCTGCGGCCGCCTCGACCTCCGGTGACAGTTCTCCGCTCTCCTCGTCATATTCGAGGGGCTGGGAACGGTTTTCGTCGCGCCAGGCCTTTTCCTGCGCATCGCGCCGCAGGCTCGCTAGCGCGCCATCGAAGCGCACCTCGAAGTAGTCGACCTTTTCGTCGTAGGCGGCGCGGTCCGCCGAAAAGAGCTCGACGAACCGGCCGAACACCTTGTCGCGCACGACCCCGCGCGTCAGCGATTCCGTCTTTCCATCGGAGCTTTCCGCCCTGGGCAAACTGCGCAGCACCCGTTCGGTCAAGATCCGATAGAGGCGCTCGAACCACACCTCGTTGTTGTCGCGACGGCTCGCGCGAATGAAGTAAACGAGACATTCGCTCGGGACGTAGCCCGGGTCCGAGCGCTTGGTGATTTCCGCCCTGGCGATCAAGCCATCACGCGGCAGGACTGCCAATTCGGCGATGAGGGCTTCTATCTTCGGGTCGCGCTCGTAGAGTTCGCCGCTGAGGCGGCGTTTGCGCAGCGGGGTTACGATCGCTTCGCCCGCGCCACGCGCGTCTGCCTTTTGCCCGGTGTCGAAAGCTCCCTCCAACTGGTTCATCGCGCGGCCCCGCCTCCCGTATCGCCCTTCTTGTTGAGACGCGTCTCGAGCGAGCCGATGCTGTCGAGCACCGCCTCGAAATCCGGTGGATCGCCAAAGATCATGCCCTGCATGGCCCTGTAGTCGACGCGCAGTTGCTCGATCATCGCGTCATGCGGGGCGAGTGCAAACGAGCCAGGCGCAGCGCTCGCGAGATCGAAGTCCGGTCGATTGAAGAACATCCGGGCGTGCGCGACGCAATCCGCACCGAGCGCCGGATCAGCGATGGCGGCGGCGCCGACGCGGGCCGCGGCGAGCTGGTGCAGGTCATAATAGTGACGGGAAACGCGTTGGCCGCCCCCGCGCAGCTCGCCGCGCTTGTCGAACCAGCGCCGCAGCCCATGGAGGATGACAACCTTGTCCCAGAAGGTACGTTCCGGATCGACCGTGCGGACGGCCGGCACGGTCAGGTCGAGCGCCGGCAGATCATCATCGACATAGGGTTTGATCGGCACTTCGCTGTTCGGATCGAGCGCGGATTTCGCGCCCGACTCGATCTTGATCGCTGCCCGCACATAATCCGATCGCGGCGTCGCCGCGGGATACCAGATCAGAAGCGTCTGCCCGTCGGGATCAGCGTCATCGGCTTCCACTCGGGCCGCGCCGGCATCGAGGCCGGCAGCCTGAAGCCGGTCCTGCAGGATCTGCGTCAACTCAGCCCGCAGCGGGCCGTTGATGTAGGCTTGGCAGGCGTCCTTGATCGCATCGAGGCGCGCCCGGCGCTTTTTGCTACTCAGCGCTTCGAGCTCCTCGATGGTCGCCGGCTCGCCGATGTCGTCCCGAAACACCGTGACATCAATGTCTTCGGAGAAGCGATTGATCAAACCAAACCCTTTGGACAGGGAGGTTCCACCTTTGAAGAGGAGGCGGGGTCCGCCCTCTTTCAAGCCATTGAACAAGGCATCCAGCGTCCAGCAGACCCAGAAGTCCTTCTCGATATTCTGAGACGCCGTGCCGAGGCGTAGCGCCGTCGTATCGAAGGCGCTCAACATCGCGTCCGACCCGGCCGCGAGAACCTCGTCGAAAGCCGGATTCATGTCTTCACCGCCCGGGCTGCACCGCGCTTGGCAGTTTGTGCCTTCTGCGGGGAGAGCGGCTTTCGCTTGGGCCGGGCGACGGCAGCATGACGCTGATCATCGGCATCGTCCGCCGTTCTTTGTTGATGACGATCATGATCAGCATCATCACGATCATCATCGACGTGCCGACGACGAACGCCGGCGTCGCTTTCAACGAGCGGCTTGAGAAACACCCACATCCATGTCGGAAGAGCTGTCATACCGGCAGTGAGATCCGCTTTGAGGGGCGGTCCCACCGTGGGATCTTCGAAAAGATTGGCGAGCTTGCGCCTAACCTGATCACTTTCTCCTTCACGAACCAGGAGATCGCGCAGCCAGTGAAGCGCTTGGACGACGCGCATCGCTGGTCGTCCGGCCCAGAATAGCTTGCTGGCCGCGGTTGGACGGAAGGTGATCGTTACGTTGCCGAGCTTGATCGCGCGGCGCCGAGCGTCGGTGTGCACCACGATTTTGGCGGGGACGGCGTCAGTTAGGCCCAGATCGTTCGCCGCGGTCATGCCGTCGACAAGCATCCGGGTTTGGTCACGTCGCCCGACGGCGTCGATGACTGAGCGCGGATCAGGCGGATTGGGTTTCTGGGTGAGTTTGTTGAAGCCAGGCTGATCGTAGAGCCCACGATCAATCCGCCTAAGGATTTCGACCTTCGTCAGCCGCTGCAACGCCTTATCGACCGCGTCCCGCGAGGCGAGATCGACGAAGTCACTGGGCGTCCAGACCTTGCGTGGCGCATCCGCACGGATGCGCTCGAGCATGGCTTTCTTCAGATCGGGCGAGTCGGTGTTCATGTCCGAAAATTGTAGTCCTTTTTCGGACGCGAACCAAGTGGATTGTCCGAAATAAATATACAAATTTCGGACAATCTAAATAGGTAGGCCGCCCACCTGAGAATGGCTCCTTCGGCCGTATGCAACTTTGCCGACCGTCCTGGCGAGCCAGCTCGGTAGCTGGGGCGCGACCGCGACGAGTTCGCCGAACGTGGAAGACGGCAACTTGCGCTTCAACGTCATCAAGGCGGCTTCTGCCTTTTCCGGCCCCAGCCAGGCGAGCGCTCGCACCGCCTGTCCGGCGGGCCGATCGGCCAGCGCCAACTGCCAGCGCGGCGCATGCCGCAGCTCGACGACCTGCTGGCCCAGATTCATCGTCCGGCTACGGCCCGATGTCAGATAGACCGACCGGACCGGCACCTGTGTCGTGAGGCCGAGCGCGTTAGCGGCCGCGGCACCGTTCGACACGATGGTTTCGCCGCGCTGGAGCGCGAGGGCTTCGACGGCCTTCTCGACGGAGGGCGCGCGGACGCCGAACCGACTCGAAACCGGGCGCAGATAGACGCCGCGCCCGGCACGCATCAGCCGGCCACGTTCAGCCAGTCGCGACAAGGCTTGATCCACCGCGGCGCGATTGCCGAGATGGAGCAGGCTCTTCGCCGCGATCGGAGCGCCCTCGGGCAAGCCCTCGGTGTGCGCCAGAATCTGTTCGGTCAGTCGTTGCACGGCACTTCTCCTGTCAGAAATATATGCGGTTTTCTGACAGTTTTCAATCTCCCCCAAACCGACTGGAAGGGCCAGCGATTGAGAGGGGGCCTGGAGGGGAAAGCCTTCCCCTGCGGCCGAGCCCAGGGTCTCGGCCGACCCCTTCTGCGGGGAGACCCCGCAACGCCCTCATTAGAGTGAGAGTGTGGACCGGATTTCCGTGACGGGTTGAGGGTCGGGAGAGAGTCTTCCGGCGCCCGTCATGGAGTTTGATCCCATGAACATGCAGGTTCTCGATGCCCGGCGCGACGTGAGTGGCGGCTGGAAGGTGGACATCAACCGCGGCGAGCGCATCGGTCGGGTTTCCTCGGAGTGGTTCTCGCGACCCGACGACGAGCGCTATCTCTCGCTCGCCGAACTCGGCCGGACCGTCCGCGAGCGCACCGAGCGCAGCCGAACGCGCGTTGTCGAATCCGCGCTTATCCATGTCGAAGCCAGCCGCACCGATCCCGAACGGCTTGCCCTGATCCTACCAGGCGCCGACAAGCCCATCGCTCCGACGCACTGGAGTTTCGGTCAGCTCGCGAGCCAGGTCGGCGCGCCGGCCGCCTATCTGCGGCAGCTCCCCGCCGCGCTCGCCGGCATCAACCTGCAATATGGGCTGACCGCCCACCGCGCCGAGCAGATCAAGACCCTCGAGACCGACGACGGCCGCGTCGAGCTGCGCGCCGTGACCGGCCCCGACTACGGCCGGATCTACGACCACGAGCTGGTCGAAGCCGTGCAGCGCATCGCCGGCAACGGCACCGGCGACACCCGTTGGAAAGTGCCCGGTGTCCTCGACTGGTCGACCGGCGTCTATAATCCGCGCGTCGACATCACCAAGGACACCACGACGCTCTACGCTTCCGATCGCGACGTCTTCCTTTTCCTCGTCGACGATCTGAATCCGATCGAAGCCGGCAAGCTCGCGGATGGATCGCCCGATCTCTATTTCAGGGGCTTCTATGCCTGGAACAGCGAAGTGGGCGCCAAGACCCTTGGTATCGCGTCCTTCTATCTCAGGGCCGTGTGCCAGAATCGCAATTTGTGGGGCGTCGAAGATTTCGAGGAGATCTCCATCCGCCATTCCAAATACGCCGCTTCGCGCTTCGCCCATGAGGCGGCGCCGGCCTTGCTCAGCTTCGCGGACTCCTCACCGCAGCCGTTCATCACCGGCATCAAGGCGGCGCGCGAACGCATCGTCGCGCACAAGGACGAAGAGCGCACCGAATTCCTGCGCCGCCGCGGCTTCTCGAAAGCCGAGACGGGCAAAATCATCGACGCGGTGCTGGCCGAGGAAGGCCGCCCGCCGGAAAGCATCTTCGATTTCGTCCAGGGCATCACCGCCGTCGCGCGCGACAAGCCCCACCAGGACGCGCGGCTCGAGCTCGAAGGCAAGGCCAAGAAGCTGCTCGATCGCGCCGCCTGATCCCCGCAATGCCGGAGATGCGGTTGTCCGTGTCTCCGGCTTTGCGTCCCCTAGCCATACTGTTTCCGGGCTGTCTTGTGGCCCAGATCCAGGTCACCTATTCAGTGGTGCGGCATGGAGCACAATCGCCAAACGAGCGACTGGATACAGAATGCTAGAGCAGGCGCCTGCGGAATATTACATCGATGAAAGCGGCAATACCGGCGACCTGAGCACGGTCAAAATCGACTCCTACTTCGTCGAACAGCGCATGTTCGCCTTGGCTGCATTCGGCTGCACGCTCGACCAGGACTTCACCGATAAATTGGGCGCACTAAAAAAGGCGCACCGCATCCAGTCGTCGGAGCTCAAATCAAAACAGGCTTATGACAAGCCGCGCTTCATCTTTGATCTTCTGGACCTCCTTGAGACGCGCCGCGCCCCAATCTTTATCGAGCTTGTCGACAAGCACTTCTTCGTTGTCGTGAACATCATCGAGCGAATGGTGGTGCCCTATGTGGGGGAATGCGACACTCAACCTGGCGCCCTTTGGATGAAGGGCGTTATGGCGAACTACATGGCGCTATATGCACCTCCCGAGCTGGCTCACGCCTTTGCCGCATGTTGCCAAAGCAGAGACCACGCGGAAATACGCGAACTTTACAAGCAAATAATTCGGTGGGCGCAGGGAAGCGGAGTTCCGCCTACTGACGTGGCGGCGGGGATCATCCGTTTTGCGCGCGACAGCTTGAAGGACTTCCGCAAGCTGCCGAAAGCCAAGGCCGTCGAGCGGGCATTACCGATTCCCGACAAGAATCCCGCCGGGAAGCTGCTCTGGGTTCTGCCGAACCTGACATCGTTCACCAACATCTACGCCCGGATCAATCGCTTCGCGCGAAAGCAGGTTTCCGGCGTGACGCTGTTCCACGACGAGCAATTGCAGTTCGGAGACATTCTTCTGCACAACAAGAAGCTCGCAGAGGACCTGGCGCAGCTTGGCGTGAAATTGCCCCTGCAGACGGCCGACTTCGAATTCTCGCAGGCGGCCGACCTGCAATTCCAGCGATCGCACGATTCTATCGGCATTCAGGTCGCCGACGTCCTCGCCGGTTTCATCGCGCGATATGTACAGGACGCTGTGTGGGGCGGCGCCCCCATGCATCCTGACAAGGTAGCGATTTTCCGCCGCCTCGTCGCAACAGGCGACCGCAGCTTGGGTTCGGGTGTCAACTTCGTCGCGCCCGACAACATGATCCGCTTCCTCGGCATCGAACCGCGCTCGAATTTCTAGGGCGGCATCAAGCCGTCATGGGCGAATACGAAGGACTGGCGCGGGATCATCGCCGGTTCTGGCAGTGACCTTACCGATGGCGTTTGATGGTGTCGCTGCCCTCCTAGAGTGAGAGGGCGGTGCTTCGCTTCGTGACGGGTTTAGGGTCGAGAGAGAGGCTTTCGGCGCCCGTCGCGGAGTAAGTCTCATGGCAACTGCCATTCAGAAGATCACCCTGTCGTCGGCGCAGGACATCCCCTTCAACAAGCTGGTGCTGAGCCAGTCGAACGTCCGCCGCGTCAAGGCTGGCGTCTCGATCGACGAGCTGGCCGAGTCGATCACCCGGCGCGGTCTCATCCAGTCCCTCCACGTCCGGCCGGTGCTCGATGCCGACGGCCAGGAAACCGGCATGTACGAAGTGCCGGCGGGCGGGCGTCGCTTCCGCGCGCTGCAGCTCCTCGTCAAGCAGAAGCGCCTCACCAAGACCTCCAAGGTGCCGTGCGTGGTGTCGGACGCCAATGCCGACATCCTCGTCGACGAGGTGTCGCTGGCCGAGAATATCGAACGCGCCCCGCTGCATCCTCTCGACCAGTTCCGCGCGTTCCAGGCGATGCGCGAGAAGGGCATGACCGAGGAGGCGATTGCGGCTGCATTCTTCGCGTCCGTCCAGGTCGTGAAGCAGCGGCTTCGCCTCGCGGCCGTCTCGCCGTCATTGCTCGATATCTATGCCGAGGACGGCATCACGCTCGAACAGCTCATGGCCTTCACCGTCACCAACGATCATGCGCGTCAGGAGCAGGTCTGGGAGTCGGTTCGCAATAGCTGGCAGAGGGAACCCTACCAGATCCGGCGCATGCTGACCGAGACCGCCGTCCGCGCATCCGACAAGCGGGCCGTATTCGTCGGCATCGATGCCTATGAAACCAACGGCGGCTGCGTGCTGCGCGATCTCTTCCAGGATGACGACGGCGGCTGGCTGCAGGATCCTGCGCTGCTCGATCGCCTGGTCGCCGACAAGCTGAAAGCCTCCGCCGAAGCGATCGCCGGCGAAGGCTGGAAATGGATCGAGGTGGCGATGAGCTTCCCCTATGGCGCCACCCACGGCCTGCGCGAGATCGTGGGCACGCCGCTCGACCTGACGGCTGACGAACAGGCGACCATCGAGGCGCTCAACGCCGAGTGCGCCAAGCTGGAGGCCGAATATGAGAACGCCGACGAGTTGCCGGACGAGATCGATCAGCGCCTTGGCGAAATCGAAACCGCGCTCGCCAGCTTCGACGAGCGGCCGGTCCACTACGAACCCGCCGACATCGCGATCGCCGGGGTCTTCGTCAGCCTGGACGCCGACGGCACGCTGTCGATCGACCGCGGCTATGTCCGACCCGAGGACGAGATCGCCAACCAGGCGGGCGATGGCGAGGGTGAAGAGCAGGATGGCGGCGACGATGACGCTGACTATCCGGCGTCGCCTTCGGTCCAGCGCGCGGTCATCACCATCTGCGGCAAACCTGCCGAGCCCGAGGAGGAGGACGAGGACGACACGATCAAGCCGCTCCCCGATCGACTGATCACGGAGCTGACCGCCGATCGCACCCTCGCGCTCCGCGACAAGCTCGCCACCGATCCCTCGGTCGCCTTCGTCGCCGTCCTGCACAAGTTCTGCCAGGACGTGTTCTACGGCGGCAGCCAGTACGGCTTCGCGATGGAGGTCAGCGTGCGGGGCACGACCTTCCATTCGCAGCCCGAAGGGCTTCGTGACAGCGTCTATGCCAAGGCGATCGAGGCCCGGCACGATAGCTGGCGCAAACGGCTCCCGGCCAAAGTCGCTGATCTCTGGGATGGGCTGGCCGCACTGACTGGCCCCGAACAGGCCGAACTCTTCGCCCATTGCGCTTCGTTCGGCGTCAATGCGCTTTATGAGCGGGCCGATCGCTACGGTGGCCGTGTCTCGGCGCATAGTGTCGAACAGCGCATCGCCGAAGCCGATCGCCTGTCGCTGGCGGTCGGGCTCGACATGGCCGAAGCCGGGTGGCGGCCGACCGTCGCCAACTATCTCGGCCGCGTCACCAAGCCCCGCATCCTCGAAGCGGTGCGTGAAGGCGCCGGCGAGCGCGCCGCCCAACTCATCGCACATCTGAAGAAGGGCGACATGGCGACCGAAGCCGAACGTCTCCTCGCCGAGACGGGCTGGCTGCCCGAACCGCTGCGCAATTCCGGCGCCGATGCCGAAAGCACCGAGGCGGACTCTGGCGAGGGCGACGAGGCGTTGCCGGACTTCCTCGACGGCGATGACGAGGAGACCAACACCGATGATGAGGAGGAACGGCACCTCGCCGCCGCGGAGTGACGGCGGTCCTCATCTGACTTGACGAGCCCGGCGTCCCTTCGGGGGCGTCGGGCTTTTTTCATGCGCGCCGATCGAGAGGGAGAGTTTGGCCCGGACGTGGCGAGCCGGACATGGAGGAGAGAGCGCCTGCCGGCTCTCCCGTTCCCTGCTCTCCGGGAGTGGCCTCATGGCCGACTATTTCACCCATTTCTCATGCCTGCTCGATGTCGGCACGCCCGAGACCGCAGCCCGCGCGCTCGATCTCTACAACCAACTGTCCGAGGACGGAGCATCCGAGGAACCGCCGTCCGATGGCTTCCTCCTGTCCATCCAGCCCGAGCATGGCGGCTCCAAACTCTGGATGCGCGACGATGTCACCGGCGATCCCGAACGGCTGATCCAGTTCGTCATACGCTGCGCCGCCGAATTCCACCTCACCGGCCGATGGGGCTTTCAGTACGCCAACACCTGCTCCCGGCCGCGTCTCGATGGCTTCGGTGGCGGCGCGCATGTCCTCGATCTCGCGACCGGCGAAACTGTGGCGTGGATCTATACCAACGGTTGGCTCGCCGAGGTGATCGATGGCGGCGATGGTGCCTGACATCATCGAGACCATTGTCTGTCGCTTGATGGCGCGGCCGGGCCGCGCCCCTTGAGAGCGAGAGGAAGGCCGGGACGGGTTTGAGCCCGTCCGGTCCGAGAGAGAGCGCCGGCGGGCTTTCCCGCTCCGCTCTCCCGAGGACGTCTCCCATGAATGCTCACACCCTTGCGGCGGCGCTGCCGACCGCCGCCGATCAGCCGACCGACGCTGCCGCCATCCATGCCGCGGCACTTCTCCTCCTTCCTCACATCGAGCGCGGCGAGCGCATCGACGCCGCGGTCTTGCGCACCGCCATGGAGACCGCCTTCGGCGCGTCCGATACTGCCGGCGCCTGGGACTGGAAGGACGCCTATGACGCCTGCGAAGCCGCAACCGTCCTCATGCTCCGCAAATACGGAAAGGCGCTTTTGCGCAAAGCCGGGTCTCCGGCTGCGGCGGTTCCTCTGTTCGGCAAGATCGCGGGACTTCTGCCCACCCACACGCGCCGCTCCGAGGAGGCGCAGGCCTTCCAGCAATTCTCGACGCCGATCCCGCTCGGCCTGGCCGCGATCACTGCGGCCGCCATCACACCCGCCGATCGCGTGCTCGAACCATCGGCCGGCACCGGCCTGCTCGCCATCCTCGCCGAGATCGCCGGCGGCACGCTTGTCCTCAACGAACTCGCCGAAACCCGGGCCGCACTCATCTCCTCCCTCTTTCCGGCCATTCCCGTGACCCGCTTCGACGCAGCCCAGATCGACGATCATCTCGACCCGGCGACCGTCCCAACAATCGTGGTGATGAACCCGCCATTCTCGGTCCTCGCCAATGTCGAGGGGCGTGTCGCCGACGCAGCCTATCGCCATCTCGCATCCGCGCTCGCGCGGCTCGCCGATGGCGGGCGCCTGGTCGCGATCACCGGCGCGAATTTCGGCCCCGACATACCGGCCTGGCGCGACGCCTTCGTCCGCCTGCAGGAGAGGGGCCGCGTCGTGTTCACCGCCGCCGTCCATGGCTCAGTCTATGCCAAGCACGGCACGACCGTCGAAACCCGGCTGACCGTGATCGACAAGATCCCGGCCGACGAGCCATCCGCATTTCCGGCGTCCCCCGGCACCGCTCCCGACATCGCCACGCTGATGACGTGGATCGCCGAGCATGTGCCGCCGCGCCTGGCTGTCGCGCCTGCTGTTCAGGTCATGCCGACCGGCGCCACGCCGCGCACCGTTCGCGGCTATCTCGCGCGCACCGCGGCGACATCGGCGACCCGCGTGGGCCTCGCCGATCCCGAGGGCGTGCCGCTCGCCTATGAGACCGTCGACTGGACCCCGGCCGAGGGCGCCCGCCTCAGCGACGCGATCTACGAGCAATACGGATTGCAGACGATCCGTATTCCCGGCTCTCAGGCCCATCCCACCAAGCTCGTGCAATCCGCCGCCATGGCCTCGGTCGCCCCGCCCAAGCCGAGCTATCGGCCGACGCTGCCAGCGACCATCATGGACTCGCTCTCAGACTCCCAGCTCGAAACCCTGATCTTCGCGGGCGAAGCCCATTCCGATTTTCTCGCAGGTTCCTGGACCATCGACGACACTTTCGATGTCGTGGCGGCCGCCGCCGATGATGCAAACGGCGTCGTCCGCTTCCGCCGCGGCTTCTTCATCGGCGACGGCACCGGCGTCGGAAAGGGGCGCGAGTCGGCCAGCATCGTGCTCGACAACTGGATGCAGGGCCGGCGCAAGGCGGTCTGGATCTCCAAATCCGACAAGCTGATTGAGGATGCGCAGCGCGACTGGTCCGCACTCGGCATGGAGCGCCTGCTGGTCACGCCGCTCTCGCGCTTCCCGCGGGGCAAGCCGATCGCTCTGCCGGAAGGCGTCCTATTTACAACCTATGCCACGCTGCGTTCCGACGACCGCGGCGAGAAGGTTTCGCGGGTCAAGCAGATCGTCGAATGGTTGGGCTCCGATTTCGACGGAGTGATCATTTTCGACGAGGCGCACGCGATGCAGAACGCTGGCGGCGGCAAGGGAGAACGGGGCGATGTCACGCCCTCGCAGCAAGGGCGCGCGGGGCTTCGCCTGCAGCACGCCTTGCCCAATGCCCGCGTCGTCTATGTCTCCGCCACCGGCGCCACCACGGTCCAGAACCTTGCCTACGCGCAGCGCCTCGGTCTGTGGGGTGGCGACGATTTTCCCTTCTCGACCCGCGCCGAGTTTGTCGAGGCGATCGAGGCCGGCGGCGTCGCGGCGATGGAGGTGCTTGCCCGCGACCTTCGCGCGCTCGGCCTCTACACCGCCCGATCGCTGTCGTTCGACGGCGTCGAATATGAGCTGGTCGAGCACGAGCTGACCGCCGAGCAGCGGCGCATCTACGATGCTTATGCCGGCGCCTTCGCCATCATCCACAACCATCTCGATGCGGCCATGCAGGCGGCCAACATCACCGGCTCGACCGGGACGTTGAACCGCCAGGCCAAATCCGCCGCGCGCTCCGCCTTCGAAAGCGCCAAGCAGCGTTTCTTCGGTCATCTGCTAACATCGATGAAGACGCCGACGTTGATCCGCTCGATCGCGGCGGACCTGGAGGCCGGGCATTCCGCGGTCATCCAGATCGTCTCGACCGGCGAGGCGCTGATGGAACGGCGCTTGGCCGAAGTTCCGACCGAGGAGTGGAATGACATTCGCGTCGACATCACGCCCCGCGAATATGTGTAATGTGGAGCTCCACATTACACGGCTTCTTTGCAGTCGCAGTTTATGTCGAGCGTGGCGGCGAGAGACGCAGGTTTCCTTCGGTTTTCCATGATTTCACTCCAGAT
>NZ_JAFCWU010000017.1:0-31028 GCF_049897725.1 Sphingomonas sp. PSPC2-2
ATCCTGTCGGGTGTCGTCGCACTGGTGGCGGCCGGAGGGGGAAGCATTGGCCACCGCAGCCGCTGAGGCTGGACGTGATGCTTAGCGTACGTTTTTGGGCCTTTTCTCACCGGTCCCCAAGGTGGCGCTGGAGGCGATTTGGGGCGACCTGACACTGGCGAAGTTAGCGACGACGTACGGCATCCACCCGACGATGATCGCGACGTGGAAGCGGCAGGCGATCGACGGCATGGCGGCGACCTGAGCTGCTACCCATTCTTGGACCACCCGGCTGGGCGTCATCCAGTTCCTGCCGGCCAGGGCGGGCCATGTGCCGCTGACCGGTTCATCAGCGATATCGGCGGCTTATTGCCGATCGCGCTATGTGGTCGCACCTCGTTATAGTCTCTACGCCAAATCTCGCATTTTCCGACCGCGTCGTCGAGGCTCATGAACCAGTGCTGGTTCAGGCACTCCGCCCGAAACTTGCCGTTGAAGGACTCGATGAACGCATTCTTCATTCGAACACGACGCCGCGCAGCGTCCTTCTCTCAGTTTCGCTTTCACCCGGCGCTTCGGTGGCTTTTGTCGCAGCTGCAGTCCCAACTCCTTGTAAAGCCGATAAACACGCTTCGCGTTCACGTCCCAACCCTCCCGCCGGAGCAGCACATGGATCCGGCGATAACCGTAACGCACGCGCGTTTCAGCGATCTCCTGCATCCGCTTCTTCAGGTCGGCCTGATCCGCGCGGCGTCCACGATAGTGGTAGCTCGATCGCTCCGCCCGAAGCACGCTGCACGCCCGTCGGATACTGACGGACCAGATGCCCCGGATGTCGTCGACGAGCTGACGCCGCCGATCAGGCCTCAGAGCTTTCGCGAGACGACATCCTGCAACATCGCCTTGTCGAGACTCAGGTCGGCCACCAACCGCTTGAGCTTCGCATTCTCATCCTCGAGCTGGCGTAATCGCCGCATCTCCGATGGCATCAAACCGGCGTATTTCTTGCGCCAGGCATAGAATGTCATATCGCTGATCCCGGCTTTGCGGCACACCTCGCCGATCGTCGTGCCGTCCTCGGCCTGCTTCAACACAAACGCGATCGGCACCTCGCTGAACTTCGATCTTTTCATCGCTCACTCCATCGCCTGACCCTCAATCCTAAACTGGAATTTTCCAGCTCAAAACGGTCCAGGAAACGGGCGGCAGGTCAAAAGGGGCCATGGGCTTTTGCGGGTCTCCTGCTTCTGATGCTGAATGTCGATTGGGCTCCAAATCACCAAGATTTAACCTACGCGGAACGGATTGCGAGGAGCGGGCGCTCAATATTGTCGCAAACCGTCGCCCACGAGAAACGCTCGCCGTAACGCGTAATAGCTTCTGGCTCTGGCCGGGCCGCGGCACCATTCAGCAATAGCCTTAGCACCTCTGCATCCACATCGGTGGAGGTGAAGCGTGCCCAAGGCGGCGCGACGCTACGATGGATGGGCAAGTCCGAGCAGATGACTGGCAGCCCGTAGGAGCCTGCCTCCACCAGCGGCATGTTGAAGCCT
The DNA here is from genome assembly GCF_049897725.1 of Sphingomonas sp. PSPC2-2. NCBI lineage: Bacteria > Pseudomonadati > Pseudomonadota > Alphaproteobacteria > Sphingomonadales > Sphingomonadaceae > Sphingomonas > Sphingomonas sp. PSPC2-2. The sequence continues at coordinate 1,533 of NZ_JAFCWU010000017.1, forward strand.
TCCGCGTGAGACAAGGTCAAAAAAATCCCGGCATTGCGGTACAACCAACGCAAATTAGCATCGCTGGCTTTCTGCAGCCATGTGACGCCCCGCGCGGTCAAGCCGTCAAGCACTGCCAGCGCGCCCTGCCATCCCGGCCGACCGGCAACGATAACCTGCCAATCGGCCAGCAACGCTGGGGTCACGATCCTTTCCAGTGCCTCGTAATTTTTGCGTGGCTCAACCGTGCCGACCAGAAGCAGGATCGGGCGATCGTCGGCAATTCCTTCTGGACGCACATCGTGCGCTGACATTTCCAGACCCGTGGCACATCCGGCAAGCAAAACCTCGCGTCCGAGCGTCTGCTGCAAGTCTACCCGCGCGACGTCACTGATCGTAAAAATCAGATCGTAACGATCGAGCATCCAGCTTTCATAGTCGCGAAACAGCAACCGTCCTTGGAGGGACATCTGCTTACTGCGCTTCCAGGGGAAGTCATCTGCGATGATGCGTGCCAGCGGCATGTTGTTCATTCGCATCGACGGTGACGCAGGCGCACTGCCACAGATCATCACGCCGGTTCTCCGGACTTCCCGGGGCAAGCGCCAATAGGCTGTGCTCCACCCCGGCAAGTAATGGCCGACCGCTATGACCGGCAATCCCGCTGGAACGCGGCTGCGATCAGCAACAAGGGCAATGGCATTCGCATTGTTGTGCGCGGAAGCGATGAAAGTATTGATGGCCACGCGTTCGACGCCGGTAGGTCTCGCCAACCTTGTCGCGAATATGAGATCGTGTACTACATAGCGAGGTCGTTCAGCCATCAGTGCGGGATCCGCGAACGCCCTTTGCGAGTTCACGGACCGCAAGACCGAGAAATTTGTAATCCTTGAAAATATAGCGCGGAATGAGGCGAACGGGGTCGTTCATCATCCGCCACAGCCATTCCAAGCCGCTTTGCTGAACAAAGCGCGGGGCTCGCCGCGCCGTACCCGCCGCAAAGTCGAACGCGGCACCAACCCCGAGGATGACATCGCACTGCAATTCCGAACGCCAGCGATAAGCCCATTTTTCCTGCTTCGGCGTACCCACTCCAATGAACAAAATATTTGGCTGCGTCGCATTGATCATTTCGACAATATCTCGAGACACCCGCTCGTCATGTTCAAATCCGAAGGGTGGTGAATAGACTCCGCTTACCTCAAGACCGGGAGCACCGGCTTGCAGCTTATCGGCCGCCAAAGCCGCGACCCCCTCGCGCCCGCCCAGCAGGAAAATCGACGCGCCGCGCTGCGCCGCCCCCGCCGAAACCGAAAAGAGCAGGTCCGCTCCGGTCACGCGCTTGGGCAATCCTTCGCGATATCGCAGCCGACTCAACCATACTAAAGGCATACCGTCCGCAAAACGATAGCGCGCCTCGCGGAAGACAATACCCATTTCCGTATCGTGCACCATGGAAACCACGTGATCCACATTCGGTGTTACCACCAACTCGCGCCTGCCCAGCCCTATGAGCCCAATCACCTCTTCGGTTGCCTGTGATAGCGTAACCGCTGAAAAACGGAGATCGAACATCGTTAACGATCTAGAAATATTTCTGTTCATTGCAAATTTACCACAGGCTTACCCTCTGGATAGGGCGGTGTATTTGAAATGTATGAAATTGATCTTTTACTTGCGAATCCTGCCAGAAACCAAGCAAACCAAGATGAAGTCGTTGCAAAAAACACACCAGAGATGATGGAAAGGCTGATAATGGCCGCAATCATCAAAATTGCTATTGATACTGTAGGCGAATTTTCGCGACTGTTATCAATATATATACCTCTCATGAACATAATGAAAAGTATCGTAGGACCTAGTCCAAAAAGGAATAGAACATTTAACATTGCTGGTTCGAACTCCGGAATTTTCCCGCTCACAAGCGCTCCAGAAATGATCGTAGCTGGATCGAGGAATTCGAATATCTTTGATACAGAAAGAACGTGCGCTGCTGTAGAACTATTTTCCGATACATCAGAAATAAAATCACCAAATATGAGCGTAAAAGATAGTCCGAGTACTGAAATTATCAACGCGACACCGAATCCAGTTTTTTTCATCCGATAATAAATCGCGACGGCTATCGGTAATATTAAAAACACCGCACGCGTGAAGGATGCTCCGATGATGCACGCAAAAAGTATGACGATCAATGCACGGTATTTAGGCAGTAAATAATAAGCAGGAACGACAGCGGTCATGCCGGCATAGGCCAAAGCGAGAGGATCTCCGAACGAACCGACGAACCGAACGAAGGATATTCCTTGATAGGTATAGTAAAAATTACCATGCAGACCGTCTACGACATCGTCGCTGAATCCTTTTACGTCCAGAATAAAGCTTGCGTAATTGAGATAGTGACCCCAAAGTTCTACGGAACCAAGTAATACATTCAACGCAGCGAATATAATCGATATTAATATATAAGATATTGCGAAACTAGAAATTAAATATCTTATACCAAAGTCAGATTTGTTTCCGACATAGAGACCAGAAAAATATATAATTACAGGAAATACATAGATATAGACTCGTGCGAGCGCTTTCTCACCAGGATGGGCGGCCAAAATAGCAATAGCCATTAAAACAGTGGCAACAAGGTAATAAATACCAAACCATTCGTATCTCTTTATCTTCATTCCTGTTGAAAATTCTAAGCAAAATCCAATAAATAAAATAATAAATACTGCATATTTTGCGTAAATAATCTGAATGGCTGCTGCGCTGCTTGAAAATTGAGTATGCAGCCAAGCACCGGCAGCATTGTCCATAAGGTTCAATGCTATGAGTACGAAGAGAAATATCTTCAGAGCCATTTTGGCTGGCTCTTTTGATGCGATGCGTACTGACATAAAAATTAGCGCCGCGCAGAGGGGGAAGATGCGTCAACCGCGATGTCTGTCACCCACGGGTTATTGCTTTGCCGGTCGATCTGATTACCGGCCACGATCGACAGCCATTGGGCGGGGCACGAGGATGGCACGGTAAAGGGAATGATGCTCCGGATGCCGCCGAGTGCGGGTGAAGCGGGGAGCGCAGTAGACGTGAGCGTCCTCGTATCAGAGTTGCAGCGAAGCTCTATTTTCGGGCGCTCCGTCACGGAGCCCGTTATATTTCCGGTCGTGAACGCGAGGCGGTAGGTGCCTGCACGCAGCACTAGGAGCTGGCGGGCAAAATCCCCTGATTGGCCGCCTCGGTTGATGAGGAGAAGAACCGGCGCATTGGCGTCGTTAACCCCCGGTTGAGCCGAGAGTGAATCATTTTCGGAAAGGGACCACTCAAACGGTGTCAGGCCACCAGCCTGATCAAATCGCGGATTGCGGATCGCCGACGAGGATACGTTGCCGGTGAAGCGCCGATATAGCGCAAAGGCGAAATCCGGCCGCCCATGCTCGACCAATTGCGCCATGGCCAGCGATACGCGGTTCCGGTCGTCCGGGTCGGTGCGACTGAAACGCATCGCATTGACAAGCAGGTTGAAGTTTTCAGCGCCGGGAAAGGCACCAAGCAGGCCGCCGAAAAATTCAGCCTTCCACGGCGGATTCGAGGCAAGAACTGCGGCGATGGCATGCGCGACCTGCGGTTGAGCACTTGCTTGCAACAGGATCGGGAGAAGCTTCGCACGGTACTCGTCGCTGATGCGGAAGATATGATCGTACGTTTCCAAAGCCTTAGCGATATCGCCAAGTGCGACATAGTGCTCGACCAGCCACATCTGAGTTTCAACGTCGCGGCGCGTTATCTGTGCACTATATTTAAATGTGCTGCTCTCGTCTCTGGCCGGGGTCAGGATAGATCGGGCAAACCCCAGTGCGGATGCGCCCTCGCCGCTCATCGGGCTTTCCAGTAGCGAGCGGACTGCCAGACGTTCGGCCATCCGCGCCGAGCCTGGTGTCCCCTTTACGGCTAGGGCCATGGCGACCCGCTCCAACGCCTGACTGTTGTGCGCGTCGAACCGTAGTGCCAGTTCCGGGTCGGAGCGCACGAAGACCAGCCCGCTCGTAACAACGAAAGTCAGAATCATTCCAATCAATATCGGCGGTGCGAGCAGCAGGGCTCTCACAACCGGGGAGTGCAAGGGTATTCGCCACCGCTCCATCGGTGATTACGCAGCGTTCTTACCGGATGCGTCTTCATTGCCGTAGCTGTATCCGTAACTATACAAATAGCCGTAATCTGCTTTGCGCAAGTCAAACTTCGTGAGAACAACACCGAGAATAGAGACATTAGCGGCTCTCAACCTGCTAATCGCAATCTGGGCCATGTTCTTCTGGCTGCTATGGGCCTGAACTACGAAAACCACACCTTCAACCTGACTGCCGATCAGCGGGGCGTCAGCCAGACCCAGCAATGGTGGAGCATCGATGATGATATAGTCGAAATGTTTCTTCATCTCCGCAATCAGAGTAGCAAGCCTATCCGTCTCAAGCAGGTCTGGCGCACTCGGCGGATTGGGGCCGGCAGTGATGATCTGCAGCCCGGGAATATCGGTGGTCCGAATGAGGTCCTTGAGATCTTCTCCTGCCAGGAAGTTACTCAGACCGGCTTGATTGGCAATGCCAAACAAACTGTGCACTGATGGACGCCGCATGTCGCCGTCGACTAGGAGCACCCGGTTCAAAGACCGCGCGAGCAGGCTTGCGAGCGCGTAAGACGTTGTGGTCTTCCCCTCGGAAGCACGCGTGCTGGTGACCGAAATGACTTTGGGAAAGCCATGCTCCCGCGCCAGCGACAAGGCCATTCGCGTCGAGTTGTAAGCCTCGGTAATCGCCGATTTTCGATCCCGTAGCTCATCTGCCGGGCGTATATCCCGCCGCACTGTCGGAATCGTGCCGAGCAGCGGCACGCCAAGCTCATCGGGGACTTGCTGCGGGTCGGAGATGGCGTTGTCGAGCTGCTCCTGCAGAAGTGCTATACCAAAACCGAGTACAGCACCGCCGAAAATGGCACCAAACAAAATAATAAGCGTGTTTGGCCACGTTGGCTTCAGCGGCAATTCCGCGTTGTCGACAATCGAGATGTTGTTTGAACCGACGCCACCGGCAACACCAATTTCTTTATATCGCTGCAATAGTGCATCGTATAGTTGCCGGTTGGTATCGACATCGCGCAGATATATATTATACTGAATGCTACGCCGCCGGTTGTCGAGCACACCCGATTTCAGCGACTGAACCCGAGTCTGCAGGAGGTTTTCGCGCGCCAGGGCGGCTTGGTACGTCTTGTCGATTGTGCCGCTGATCCGGTGTTCTTCGACAGCGATAGAACGATCGAGCTGATCGATTTGTGCTTTGACCTGCTTAGCGGGCGGATAGTCAGGCTCGAATTGCGTCATCAACTTAGCATAGTCAGCCGCGCGCGTCGCTCGCTCCTGTCGGAGCAGAGAAATAGCTTGGTTGGTAAGACTTTCGCTCGCCTGTTCAGCCGGCGTATTTCTACGGCTCTGGGCCGAAATGCGGTCGGCGGTGGCTTTCGCCAGTTCCTCGTTCAGTGTTTCGAGATCGGTATCGGCAAGGGATCGTTCGTGGGTGCCCGCTGCATTGCTCCCTCCCGCCACTCCGGGAAGGTTCACGATTCCCTGCTCACCCGCGTAGCGGACAAGCTCGCGCTCTGATTCATTAATACGCTGCCGAAGTTGGGACAGGCGCCCTTCCAAAAAGTTGCGCGCGTATGACGTCGCTTCGTAGCGCCGCTCCAAGGTTGTCTTAATAAAACCCTGCGCCCAGGCATCAACGACGCGCTTCGAAAGCATCGGATCCGGGCTTACAAAGCGCAGGCGCACAAGGCGCGACAGACGCTCGCTGCTCACGGAGATATGCTTCAGCAGGACCGATCCGGCACTACGAATCCGGCTGGCGCGCGAAGTCGGAAGGAAGCGCTCACCTTGCGACCAATCCGAATCTAAAGCCCCGAATTCCTTAAAGAACTCCCGGTTATCGTATAGGCGCAGGTCGCTAGCCACCCGCTCTGCCAATGACTGGGAGCGCAGAAGGCCATATTGGGTCTCGTAAAACTCCTGATCGACGATCATCTGCTGGGACTGGGAAGCCCCAACCGAGACCAGGCTTTCGTTCTCGCGCTTAATCTCGACCAAAGCCTCGGCCGCATATTGCTTGGTAGTGAGCAGCGCGTAGGTCACGCCGACAAGGAGCGCAGCACCCGTGACCGCCAAAATCGTCACATATCGGCGGCGCACCAATGTAAGAAGCTGGGTTATAAGCTTGGCCGACGGGGCAGAGGGTAGCCCCGCGTCGGAGGCCAGCATGGACGAAGCAGGCGTTGTCACGCTTTGCGGCCGATCAATTATTTGCATTTTATTGTGCTCGCTCAATAACGCTGAATAAGCGCTACCAGGGGCGCTACCAGAAGCCCCGAGGCCTGAATGAATGTCCGGAACGAGCGAGCACCCCGGTCTTCCCCAACCGAGATGAGATCGTTGGCGTACACTTCGGGATCGGGGTAAATGCCTTGGCGAATAGCCCGGACGTCATAAAGCGCGACCATCTGCTTATCGTCAACCTGACGAAACACGGCAACGTAGGTCAGATTGGCAAATTCTCCCGCCCCTTCCGCCTGCGCGATCGCACGAACGAGAGTCAGTCGTCCGGTTACGGGGTACAGGCCTGGCTTCGACACCTCACCATCGACGGTGATGGTCTGGCTGACCGTATCCACCCCCACGGTGACCTGGGGATCGCGGACATAGCGTCCGCGCAGACCATTGCCGATCTTCTGCGCCAACTCGGTTGAGGACAGGCCCATGGCCGAAATCGTTCCCAGCAGTGGCAGCGAAAGCGTGCCGTCCGCCGCGACCTGAACCGTACGGCTCAACTCCGCTACACCATAGACATCGATCGTAACTTTATCGAGCGGGCCGATCAGATAGGAACGTTGCTGGAGCAGAAGGTCCTTACGCGTAGGCGGCGGGAGTTCGCTCGACGAAACGAGTTTAAGGTCAGGGCGGCCGACAAACTTGGGAGTGGCGCAGCCCCCCAAAAGCATTAGCGCGAGCGAAAGGATCAACGCAGAAGATCGCATGAATTTTCCTGAAAATGGCCCTGGTTGCGCTATCGTTTTGATGAAATTATTATCTGCGCCTCGTTGCCTTATGCCCCGACATCCTATTCCAAAGCAAGACGTGAAACGATGGCGCTTGTCGGTTATGGCGGGTAGGCGGGCATAAGCAGCAGAACCGAAAATGTGGACACGACGCAACGTCTTGGCGGGAATCGCAGGCCTTGGGGCCGCAGCGTCCGGGCTTGATATCGATGCTGACGCCTCCATCGACACCCGCGGCTGGCCATCGCTTCTCGATGCCTTACCGCCACGTATCCGGGCCGCAGCGCAAGCCGGACATTGCGAAGTGGACCTGTCACCGGCCCTGCGCGACGCGGTCGAAACCGGATTGAACTTCGTCATACCCGCCGGAATCTATCCTATAGCTGGCGACGCGATTGAACTACGCAACTCGGGGCAGTGCATCGTCGGCACGGGCGGTGTGTTGCGGCGACTACCCGAACGCGACGGCATTGGCCTGCTAGTATCCGGAAAGGGAATCGTACTGCGGGGGCTACGCCTGAACGGGACGGCCCCGATGCGCGCGCGCGGTCACCAAAACGACATGGTGAAGGTAACGGGAAGCCGGATTGTCATCGTCGACCTTGCCGTGCTGGGCGCGGCCGGGAGCAATTTACGGATCGATCGCGCAAACACTGTTGATATCGTCCGCCCAGTGCTGACCGATGCCTATCAGAATAACTTGATAATCTGCAACGGATCGACCCGGGACATCCGTGTGACGAGCCCAGTCTGCCGACGCACCACTTTACAGAACAACATCTTTGTCACGGCAAGCGAAGGCAGTACGGAGAACGGAGAAACAGTTTTCGCCATCACCATCTCCGATCCGACCTGCTCCGATGCCGGCGATACCGGGATTGAGCTTGGTTATCATTGTTTCGAGTGCCAGGTAAGCGGCGGTTACGTGAGCAACAGCACAAATCCCGCGCTGTTACAGCGTGACGGCAAGCGGAACCTCTGGAAAGGGGTGCTTGTGGACAATCAGCCCTATGCTAATCAGCATAAAGATTATGACGGCGTCGCCGTTACACCGCAATGGGAAGGAGCGTCCTGGCAAAGCGAGACCGAATTCCGGGACATCGTCGTTCGCGGACCAGTGCGCAGAAGCGCCTTTTACTGGGGACAAAGCGGTATCAGACGCATAGACTGCACAGCCCGTGCCAATTCGGTCAACGGCACCGACGCGAATCCAATAACACCGACGGGTAGCGGCGACCTAAAGTCCGGTGCGGTGGGCAACATCATCGTCAAAGGCGGCGTGATCGACGGTTTTGCAACCGGAGACAATTGGAACTTCGACGGACGACCCTACAGGCGCATCGAATGCAGCACTACCGGAGTCGAAATCACGCGGTGTGTGCGGGTGTTCAACTGTTATAACACCACACCGATACGCTGTGTCATCGCCAACAACGCCGGTATCGGTAATCTTCGGGACGAAATCTGGCTTGTATCGGCACAACTCATGCCCTCCGATGGCGAGCCGGGCATATCTCTCGTCTATGACAATAATCACTTTTCTGCGGTAGTTGGGCATGCTCCGCTGCAAATCAGCCTGCCTGTTGCGGCAAATGCGGCAGCGCTGCTCCTGTCTCCAGACAGCAGTTTCGTAAAAGTCGGGGCACCAATGAATGAGCGAGACGTCCCGATTGCGCAATCCGGCGCGTATAGCTTGTTTTCCGCCACAGCCAGGCTCGATTTCAGAATTGTCAGAGGTAAGAACACGTGGAAGGTCGTCGGCCCGGGCATCCTACAAGCGGCTCCCGACGACATCGTGCAGGTAACGGTTGAAAATGACCGGATCGTGCTGCATCAGCGCGGCAAGCTGAAGCAATCGCAATGGATGAAGCTTTCCGGTCCGGGACTGAGAGCTAGTCAACCCGTGTAACCCACGTGGGCAGCGGCACGTCAGATTAAGAGGTCGTGATTTGTTCCGAAGAGAAAGTCGCGCCGACAGGACCAGGCATCAAGCTATGGGATCAGCCCGGCCCCGCAGGATTGCGGCAATCAAAGAACCAAGACTCATTATTTTCCTATGCTTCCTTCTCCTCTGTGCGTGCGGGGGCGGGATTGCCCGGGTCGACGCTTTCCCGCTCATTTATATACGCCCTGCGGCCGTGCTGACGATCGGGGCCCTTTTCGTCGCGCCCGGAACCTGGGACTGGCGCGGACTGCGGATCCCCGCAGCGTTTCTGGCAGCCTTCACGCTGACGATTTTGATCCAGCTCGTGCCACTGCCCCCGACGATCTGGGCGGCGCTTCCGGCGCGCGCGCCGTATCTCGCAGCGGCCGATATCGCAGGCATTCCGCAACCGTGGCGCCCAATAAGCTTGATACCCGTAAGGACACTCAACAGCATATTCGCAATGCTGCCAGCGTTTACAACAGTGGTTGCCATGGCGGGCATCTCGCGGCGTAACTGGTGGGTCATAGGCGACCTCTGCCTCGTGCTTTGTTGTGTAAGTTCGCTGCTGGGCATCGTCCAGTTCGCGACCGGCACGCTATATTTCAGCACGCCCTCTGACCAGGGCATGCCAATAGGCCTCTTTGCCAACCGGAACCATCAAGCACTCTTTCTCGTGATTGGGATCCTGCTGCTTGCCCATTGGGGAATGCGGGAGCGTCGAATCGGCGACCATTTGGCTCGGCAAGGCATCGCGCTGGGCGGAACTCTGATCTTCGTGATCGTTATCCTTCTGACGGGCTCTCGTACCGGGCTGATGCTCCTGCTTGGCGCACTTGCGATGACAGCAGCCACGATGGCCCTCCGCAAGCAGCAGACCCGCCTCCCGACCTTTCTCGTCATTCTGGCACCGTTCGCAATGGTCGCGATCGGCGCATATTTTGCACAGGAATCCAGTATCGTTCGCCTTGACCAGTCGGTCGGCAAGCTCGACCAAGACATGCGTATCTTGGCCCTGCCTACCGTCTGGGAGATCATGGTGCGCTATCTGCCCTGGGGGACGGGCTTCGGCACCTTCGACCGCCTTTTCATGCAGTTCGAGCCTGACGCAATGCTCACACAGCGATTTTTTAATCGGGCGCACAACGATCCGTTGGAGGTGCTGATTACAGGCGGCATTCCGTCTGCCATGATAATCTTGTTGTTCTTGCTCTGGCTGCTCGTGATGGGTGGCTCAGTGTTGAAAAAATGCGGACTTTCAATGGATAAAATACAAACACTTGCGATTGTATCGACACTTTTTATCATGTTGGGAAGTATTGTAGATTATCCTCTGCGAACACCTTTGATAGCAACTATTTTTTGCATAATGGTATGCTTTGCGACGGCGTACAGAGGAAATGCAAAAAACGCCTAGATGTATTTGGTTAACATTAAAATTAAATTGGGGCATTAAAATGAGCAAAACGGCGATTATTACCGGAGTAAGTGGTCAGGACGGCGCTTATCTTACCGAAAACCTTCTTGATCGTGGGTATACGGTTTACGGCACGTATCGTCGTACCAGTTCTGTCAATTTCTGGCGCATCGAAGAGCTTGGTATCGATAAGCACCCGAACCTGAAGCTGGTGGAATACGATCTGACAGACATGGGGTCGGCAATTCGATTGCTTGACACCTCCGGTGCGACCGAAGTGTATAATCTTGCCGCGCAAAGTTTTGTCGGCGTGTCATTCGACCAGCCGCTTGCGACATCCCTCATAACCGGCCTCGGTGCCACTTATTTTCTGGAAGCGATCCGCACGGTCAACCCTGCGGTTCGCTTTTATCAGGCGTCAACATCCGAGATGTTCGGCTTGGTGCAAGCGGTGCCTCAAAGCGAATCCACGCCCTTTTACCCTCGCAGTCCTTATGGCGTTGCCAAGTTGTATGCTCACTGGATGACCGTTAATTATCGGGAAAGCTTTAATATTTTTGGATCCAGTGGGATTTTGTTCAACCATGAATCCCCGCTGCGCGGCCGGGAGTTCGTGACCCGCAAAATCACCGATTCCGTAGCCAAAATTCAGCTCGGACTGCTTGATACGATCGAGCTTGGCAATCTCGATGCCAAGCGGGATTGGGGCTATGCCAAGGATTATGTGGAGGGCATGCGCCTGATCCTGCAGCACGATACGCCGGACACCTTCGTACTCGCCACCAACCGGACGGAAACCGTGCGCGATTTCGTTTCGCTGGCCTTCCGTCACATCGGTATCGATATCGTATGGCGGGGATCGGAGGTTAACGAGGTCGGCATTGATCCGAAGTCGGGGCGTTGCCTGGTGCGGATCAACCCGAAATTCTATCGCCCAGCCGAAGTGGAATTGCTGATCGGAGACGCCACCAAGGCAAAGACCGAATTGGGGTGGAGCAGCACCACCACGCTTGAGGAACTTTGCGGCCTTATGGTCGAGGCGGATTTGCGACGGAACCGCCAAGGTTATTCTTTCTGATGCGCGTACTCGTCACTGGTGCCACCGGATTTACCGGGAGGCACCTGATAAACGTGCTGCACGCGCGGGGCGACGAGCCGTTTGCGTTGCTCGCCGATCTACGGGATGCCGGGGGGGTCGCAGCCGAAATCGCTTCCTTGCGCCCTAATGCGGTAATCCACCTTGCTGCCATGGCTTTCGTGGCCACTAGCGATTTCGATCCATTTTACGCCATTAACCAGGTTGGATCGTTCCATCTGCTTGATGCACTTGCCCGACATGTCCCGGGTATTCCTGTATTGCTCGCCAGCAGTGCGCAGGTTTACTTTTCTGGTTCGTCCGGCCTTCTGGACGAACAGGCGGAGACGAAGCCCTCTAATCACTACGGTCTCAGCAAGTTTGCCATGGAATTAGGCGCTGATTTTTGGCGTGATAAACTCCGACTGATCATTGCCAGGCCTTTCAACTACACGGGTGTCGGGCAAGATAAAAAGTATCTCATTCCTAAGATAGTCGACCACTTCGTGCGTGGAGAGGCGTCAATCGAACTAGGGAATATCGATGTCAGGCGCGATTTTGGTGATGTACGCAGCGTGAGCCACGCCTATGTCGAGCTGATTAACACGCCGGACGCGCGTGGCACGTTCAACGTCAGCACAGGTATGCTGACGTCTGTACGCGAAATTGTAGCTATGTTGGCCGATATTACGGACAACGCGATTTCGATCTCTATCAACCCGGACTTTGTCCGTCCCAACGATATTGCTGTGCTGGGTGGCGATAACACAAAACTCCGCACCGCGTTGCCCGATTGGACGCCTATTCCTCTGGCGGCGACGCTGCGCTGGATGCTGGAACAACAGACGGACTGACCCGGATCGGACGACGCTTCGCCCCTCCCCCTTCCTATCTACATCAGGCCCTGTGGATGAATATTATCACGCTCAACACCGGCCGCACCTTTCCGGCAGACCCAGCCGTGTCGATCCTCGATTCCGCCCGCAGTCAGGGTTTCCACCTCGAATACAGCTGTCGCACCGGGCGCTGCGGGATCTGCAAGGCGCCCGTCCTCGCTGGTGAGACGCGGCCGCTGCGGCATGAGGAGAGCCTTTCCGCCGCAGAAGCCGAACGCGGGTTGATTCTCACCTGCTGCCGCGCAGCGGTTAGTGATGTGACGCTGGATATCGAGCCGCTCGACCGTCTTGTGGGTTTCGAGGCCAAGACTATGCCGAGCCGGATCGTATCGGTCGATCGGCTCGCCCCGGATATCGTCAAGGTGGTATTGAAGACGCCTCCCGCATCGCCAATGCGGTTCCTGCCGGGGCAATATGTCGACGTGATCGTCGAGGATGTCCGCCGCAGCTATTCGCTCGCCAACGCACTCCGCGCGGACGGGTTGCTGGAACTGGTCATCAAGCGCTATCCAGGCGGGCGGCTGAGCGCCTATTGGTTCGAGCGCGCCAAGCCTAACGATCTGATCCGTATAGAAGGACCGTTCGGAACCTTCTTCTTGCGGGAGGAAGCCCCCATCAACATTGTTTTCCTGGCGACCGGCACCGGCATCGCGCCGGTCAAGGCCCTGCTGGAGGAGCTTGCGACGGACCCGGAACGCGCCGCTAGGCACCGGCTCAATGTGTTCTGGGGAAACCGCGCTGCCGAGAGCTTTTGTTGGGACCCGGTCTATTTGGGGCTCGACGTGTGCCTGCACCGCTTGCTATCGGGCGAAGACGCAAATTGGGGTGGCAAGCGGGGATATGTACAGGACGCAGCGATCCGCCAGGGGTTCGACCCCGGCGACACGGTCGTTTACGCTTGTGGTTCCGAGGCGATGATCGCCTCGGCGTACGACGCTTTCACTGGACGTGGCCTTCCGGCCAAACGCTTCTTCTCCGATGCATTCGTCAGTTCGAACTGAGGTATACCAATGAAGGCAGTCATTCTCGCCGGCGGTCTGGGCACGCGCTTCGCGGAAGAAACGAACCTTCGTCCCAAACCGATGATCGAAATCGGCGGACGACCGATTCTGTGGCATATCCTTAAAATCTACGGCGCGCACGGCATCACCGATTTCGTAATCTGCTGCGGCTATAAGGGTTATGTGATCAAAGAATATTTTGCCAATTATTTTCTGCACATGTCCGACATTACCTTCGACATGAAAGCGAACGAGATGATCGTCCACCACAAGCGGGCGGAACCGTGGAAGGTCACGCTGGTCGATACTGGCGACGAAAGCATGACGGGCGGTCGATTGAAGCGCGTGGCAGACTATGTGAAGGACGAGGAGCTGTTCTTCTTCACCTATGGCGATGGCGTCGGCGACATCGACATCACCAAATCGATGGAGTTCCACCGCTCACATGGCAAGGCAGCAACGTTGACCGCCACCTATCCGCCAGGCCGTTTCGGTGCGTTGCACATGGAAGGCGGGCGCATCACCGACTTCATGGAGAAGCCGCAGGGTGACGGAGGTATGATCAACGGCGGGTTTTTCGTGCTGTCACCGAGCGTGATCGATCTAATCGATGACGACAGTACGACCTGGGAGCAAGAGCCGCTAAAAACGTTGGCCGCACGCGGCGAGCTGATGGCGTATGAACATCACGGCTTCTGGCAGCCGATGGACACGCTGCGCGATAAACAGCATCTCGAATCACTGTGGAACAGCGGCAAGGCTCCATGGCGCATATGGTAAGGGGCGAGGTCGAACCTGCTTTCTGGGTCGGCAAGCGTGTCTTTCTGACCGGCCACACCGGCTTTAAGGGCAGCTGGATGTCCTTGTGGCTGCAGAAGATGGGTGCGAAGCTGACAGGCTTCGCGCTGACGCCACCCACAGAGCCGGCACTGTTCGATGTCGCCGGTGTAGCTGCCGGCATGACCTCGATTATCGGTGACATCCGCGATCGCGAAGTGCTGGAGCAGGCGTTGGTTGCGGCCGACCCAGAGATCGTAATCCACATGGCCGCGCAACCGCTGGTGCGTGCCTCCTATGATGACCCGGTCGGCACTTATGCCACTAACGTCATGGGTACGGTTCACCTGCTGGAGGCCGTGCGCAAGGCGGTCAGCGTGCGCGCTGTTTGCATTGTCACGACCGATAAATGCTACGAAAACCGCGAGTGGGTGTGGGGCTACCGCGAAGATGAGGCGATGGGGGGCTATGACCCCTATTCGAACTCGAAAGGTTGTTCCGAGCTAGTGACATCCGCCTATCGTCGCTCCTTCTTCAGCGAGGGCAGCAAGGTCGCGCTCGCATCGGGTCGTGCGGGCAATGTCATCGGCGGGGGCGACTGGGCGGTCGATCGCTTGATACCCGACATTCTGCGCGCGATCGCAAGCGGCGAAAAGGTGCTAATCCGCAATCCGCTCGCGATCCGCCCCTGGCAGCATGTGCTGGAGCCGGTGAGCGGCTATCTGGTACTGTGCCAGCAATTATGGGCGAATCCGCAGGCAACAGCGCAAGCGTGGAATTTCGGCCCACGGGACGACGACGCGCAGCCAGTGGAGTGGATCGTCGAGAAGATGTGCGCCATCTGGGGCGAGGGTGCTGACTGGATTCGCGACGAGAGCGTGCAACCGCATGAGGCGCGTTACCTCAAGCTCGACATTTCCAAAGCGCGTTCCGGCCTGGGCTGGCAACCCCGCTGGTCGCTGGGCGAGGCGCTGGATCGCATTACCGACTGGCACCGTGCTTGGTTATCCGGCACGGACATGCACGCTTATTGCCTTTCCGAGCTGGAGCGCTTCGCGCGCGTTGGCCTTTTCGCTGCCGTATAGGATATGACTCCACATGACCGCTGACGACCTTCGTAGGGAAATTCGCAAGCTTGTCGGCCAATATGCCGAGGCCCAGTTCGCCCCTAAGCCCTTCGTGCCGGGCGAAACCATGATTCCACCCGCCGGCAAGGTGATCGGCGCTCCTGAAATCGAGTTGATGGTCGAGGCTTCGCTCGATGGCTGGTTGACTACGGGCCGCTTCAACACCGAGTTCGAAGCCGGGCTCGCCAAGTTGCTCGGCGCGCAGTTCGTGTTGACCACCACGTCGGGTTCCTCGGCGAATTTGCTCGCGCTGTCCTGCCTCACTAGCCACAAGCTCGGCGATCGTCGGCTAAAACCGGGAGACGAGGTCATCACCGTAGCGGCCGGTTTCCCGACGACGGTCAACCCATCAATCCAGCATGGGCTGGTGCCGGTGTTCGTAGATGTCGAGGTACCCACCTACAATATCGACGTAAGCCTGATCGAGGCGGCGATCACCGAGAAAACTGGCGCAATCATGATTGCCCACACGCTCGGCAACCCATTCAACCTCGCTGAGGTACGGCGCATCTGCGACGAACACGACCTTTGGCTGGTCGAAGATTGCTGCGACGCGCTCGGCGCAACCTATGACGGCAAGCTAGTCGGCAATTTTGGGGACGTCGCGACCGTCAGCTTCTACCCCGCCCACCACATCACCATGGGCGAAGGGGGCGCGGTGTTCACGAACAGCGTAGAGCTTCGGCCGATCATCGAATCGATCCGCGATTGGGGCCGCGATTGCTATTGCGCGCCAGGCTGCGACAACACCTGCGGCATCCGCTTCGGACAGCAGCATGGCACGTTACCGTTCGGCTACGACCACAAATATGTCTATTCGCATCTCGGCTACAATCTCAAAATCACCGACATGCAGGCGGCGTGCGGCCTCGCGCAGCTCGACCGCGCGCAGGGTTTCATCGAGGCACGGCGCCGCAACTTCGGCCTGCTGACCGAGCGGTTGAAGAGCCTGGAGGAAATTTTCATCCTGCCCGAGGCGACGCCCAATTCGGACCCGTCCTGGTTCGGCTTCCCGCTGATGCTGCGCGACGGCGTCGATGCCAAGCGCGTCGACGTGACTCGCTTCCTCGACCAGAACAAGATCGGCACCCGCCTGCTGTTCGCCGGCAACCTGACCCGCCAGCCCTATTTCCAGCACGTCAATTACCGCGTGGTCGGCGATCTCACCCAGACCGACCGGGTAATGAACAATACTTTCTGGATCGGCCTCTATCCGGCGCTCGGTGCCGAACAGTTCGATTACGTCGCCGAAAAGCTCGAAGAGTTCTTCGGGCTGAACTTCTGAGTGCCGCGCAGAAAGCCTGACCAGATGAGCGACCAGCGTATGCCAGTCGCTACTGGACTCTTGGGATGAGCCAATCCGGCGTACGCGACACCATGGTGCTTCCAGGGCCGTTCGGGCTTCGTATCCCGTCGGTCTGGCTGGTCGCGGGCGGTGGTTGGATCGGTCGCGGCATTCAGGTCGTGGCGCAGCTTGTTGCGGTTCGCATCCTGATCGGGAGCATCGGGACACAGGGGTACGGCGTATTCGCGGTACTCGCGAGCATTAGCACATGGGTATTGCTGAGCGATTTTTGCATCGGCATCAGCGTCCAGAACCATATTTCCGAACGTCGCGCGATGGCTAGCGACAGCGAGGATATCGTCTTAACCGGCGCTATCCTCTCGCTCGGTGCAGCCTGCCTGATGGGCGTCATCCTGCTCCTACTCGGGCCATGGCTGGCGCAGCTTCTGCTTGGCGAGTTCTCTTTTCTGTCCCCGGCCGGGCGTACGCTCGCCTTTTACGCAATGGCATTCCCTGCGATCGGCACGGCGCTGGGCGGGGTGATGTACCGGATATGGTTCGCACGTCACCGCGGCTATCTGTCAAACTTGCTACCTGCGGCAGGAACTGTGATCGGCACATTCGGCGTTTGGGTGCTGCAGCATTTTCAGGGGGAACCGAAGATCGCTTTGGCAACGCTTGCCTATTATACGCCGCTTGCGATCCTTCCGATGATCGCACTGTGTGCCTCGACGGTTCGGGCAGCGCGTGGCCACCATCGTTTTGCCCGATCTCAGGTCAAGCCGATCCTAGGTCGTGCACTTCGTTTCTGGGCATCAGGGCTGCTCGCGGCGTCGGTATTGCAAGTCGATTACATTATTATGGTTAAGGCGCTCAACGTTCGGGACATTGTCGTCTACAGCGTTGCCACTAAGCTCTTCTTGTTGATCTTCTTCGTTTACAATGCGCTGCTGCAGGCATTGTGGCCGATCTGCAGCGAGTCGATTGCCCGGCACGACTGGCATAATGTTTTCAGCAGTTCGCGCAAATATATATCCTTCGGTGTCGGCTTCACGTTGTTGTGTGGTATTCTGGTGGCGCTTGCGAATAAACTGATCGTCCACGTTATCGCGCCGGGCCTAAACACCCCGATCCCGCTGACGGTCATCGGCCTGCTGACGCTCTATATCGTCATCCGCGTATGGACCGATACCTTTGCGATGATTCTTCAGAGCATGAATGACCTGCTCTTGATGTGGCTCGTCGCGCCGGTGCAATCGCTGCTAAGCATTTCCCTCCAATTCCTAGGGGCACGTTATTTTGGATTGCCTGGTATGATCTTCGGCCTGATCGCCTGCTTCGTCCTGACCGCCGCCTGGATGCTGCCATTACGGTGCTGGCTGCATGCGCGGCGCGCGTCGGCCCCTGCCTGAGGAGACGATGGTGCGTCTGTCGATCTGCATTCCGACTTACAATCGTGCGGTGGAACTGCGCCCGCTGCTCGACACTATCGTCGCCCAGACCGGGCACGGCCTCGACGTGGAGATCGTCATCAGCGACAATGCGTCGACCGACAATACCCCTGCGGTCGTGGCCGAATATGCGGCTGTGGGCGTCAACATCGTGTATAGTCGGCTTGAGCAGAACCGGGGTTTTGACCGCAACATCCTGAACGCGGTCGCTTCCGCGACCGGCGATTTCTGCTGGCTATTCGGCAGTGACGACATTTTCGAGGCCAGCGCCTTTGCCCGAATTGAGCGGGTCGTTGCTACCCACCCCACGCTCACCGGGATCAGCGTGGGATCCCGCGGCTATACACATGATCTAAGCAAACGTGCCTTCGTCCACGACCATATCTCGACGGATTTCGCTATTGATACCGTATTGATCGGGCGGGCGCAGATAATCGGGACTATCGGTGCGTGGCTGGGATATATGTCCAGCATCGTGGTACGGCGATCCGGTTGGGAGGCGGCACTGGCTGCTGCCCCGATCGAACCGTATCTGAAGGGCTATGTGCACACGTATCTCATAGCCAAAATGTTGAGCGAAGAGTCCATTTGGCTGTGCGTGCCGGATACGCTGGTGGGATGTCGATTGGGCAATGAATCCTTCCTTGCCCGTGACGAATTTGCACGCACCCGGGTGGATATCGTTGGCTACGACCTGGCTTTCGGTGACACCCTTGGCAGGGGCCACCGGGCCTATAGACGTGCAATGAGTGACGTTGCGAGCTTCTACGTGCGCACACACTTTCTTGGAGCAAAGCTGAAGGGGGCCAGCATGAAATACTGGAAAGAGGCGATCCCAATGTCGATCGCCTATTATTGGCGCTTGCCCCGTTTCTGGCTTCGAACAATACCCATTGCTATCACGCCAGCCTGGATATTGCTTGTTGCCCGGACATTGTACCGCAAAAGCGTCAAGGCTCGTATCGAACAGCGCCGCGTCGGTGGCCAGTAGCCGGTGCAAACAAACCATTCCAGCAACCGGGAAAGATACGTGAGAAAAGCGCTTTTCCTGGACGTTACGAAGACGTTCGAATCTCGCTTCGCGACTGGCATTCAGCGTGTAGTGCGTGAACTGGTCCG
Organism: Sphingomonas sp. PSPC2-2; assembly: GCF_049897725.1. NCBI lineage: Bacteria > Pseudomonadati > Pseudomonadota > Alphaproteobacteria > Sphingomonadales > Sphingomonadaceae > Sphingomonas > Sphingomonas sp. PSPC2-2. The sequence goes on from NZ_JAFCWU010000017.1 coordinate 20,685, forward strand.
ACGTAGCGCATGGATCGGGGAACTACTTGACCTTGATGTTGATATTGTCGTTGCAACCAGATCGGGTTACTACCGCCTCGACAAGGACGCGGTGTCCGACCTAGTCGATCCCCCGCGAAGTCCAAGTGCGGCGCTCGTGATGCAATCGTCGCTCACCCGGATCGCGAAAAGAGTGGTTCAGGCCATCCCCCCAATATATGCATTTCTGCAGCGCCGGAGCGTTAACCGCCGCATGAGGGTTTTGACCGCCGGACTTGAACCAATCACAGCCAAACACGAAACCATCGTTATATTGATCGATTCTTTTGGCAATGGCAGCCCGTCCGTAGAGGCCATATTGCGGGCAAAACGAGCCGGGGCATCGACGATTGCGATCGTATATGACGCGATTCCGCTAGAACATCCCGAGATGACGCCGTCGACAACTGCATACCCCTTCCGGCGCGCCTTCAATCGTCTCGCGGTGGAACTGGATGGTCTGATAACGATTTCTCGCAGCAGTGCGGATGAAATCCGTCGACAAGACGCAGTTGTACGTTCGGGAACTCCTGTCACCAGCTTCTATTTGGGGCGGGACATCCCGATCTTCGGCAACGCCGCCCTTGCGCCTTCCATCCCGGAAATTGCCTGGCAAGGCGGACCAACCTTTATCATGATTGGGTCGATCGAGCCGCGCAAGCGTCACGCTGCGGTGCTCGCTGCGTTCGACAGACTGTGGGACGCAGGAACCGTCGCGAACCTGGTGATGATCGGCAGAATAGGCTGGGAAATCGAGGACTTTGTCTCGCAGGCGCGTTCTCATCCGCGGTACGGTACAAACCTGTTTTTGTGTCACGAAGTCGACGATATGGAACTTCAGTATGCGATGATGCGAGCCAGTGCGACCATCATTGCATCAAAGGCTGAAGGATTTGGGCTTCCTATCGTCGAATCTCTGGCGCTTGGGGTCCCTGTGATCGCGTCCGACATTCCGATTTTTCGCGAGGTAGCGGGCGACGCCGGATGCTTTTTTCCTCCTGACGACCTTGACGAATTCGCTAGGGTGATCGCTCGCTTCATTGAAAGCCCCGACGGATATCGCGTGGCCGCGCGCGCTTTCCAATGGATCAACTGGGACGATTCGGCGCGCCAGTTTACCGATGCGGTGCAGTCGATCCTTGCCGAAGTCGATGTAAATCATCCAGACGCCGGAGCATCAGCCGAATAGCGTTTATCGAGCGGCCTCGCACCCGCGACATCTGAAACGACCGCACCAAGGTCAGAGCGCGATGCCGCGCCGAGTTTGGCGATCCGCGAAACATCGGGCACGTAGCGTGATCGCTGAGTATTATCTGCTGCGCCGAGGATAACAATCTCGCGGTCGGGCGAAAGGCGGTCGCGGACAAACTTAGCCAACTCCGCGATTGTCACCGCTTCCTCAGACCCGACATTGTACGCCGACCCCGCCTTGCCGGACACGAGGGCTACGACCAGTGCGTGCGCCATCGCGCGACCATCTAGATAGGAGCGTACTGCGCTTCCATCGCCAGCGACCTTGATTGGGCCTGAGCCACAGGCAAGCGCGTCACGCACGAAACTTCCCAGTGCATAACGTCCATCGTGTGGCAAATGGACACTCCCAAACGCAAACAAGCGGGCAATGACCGTCTCCAGTCCATGCTCATGCTTTGCAATGGTGCAAAGCTGCTCCGCTACACGCTTGGCCTGACCATATGTTGATCCCGGCAATAGTGAATCGGGTGCCCCCCGATAATCCTCGTTGATATGCGAAAGCGATACCGGTTGAGGGCCGTACACTGCCCCCGAGCTGACCAGCAGGAAACGCTGGACGCCAGCGCGAAAGGATGCGTCCAGCAAAGTCCGTGTACCATTAACGATTTGGTCAATCCAAGCGGCATATCCGATATTTAGATGCGTATCCGCAGCCGCGTGAATGACGTCGGTCGTATCTTCGGCCAAATCAGGCAAATTTGACAGACTGCCATCTATCGTGGTCAGCCAAAGATACTGTTTCTGAACCGGATAACGGGCCCGAAAGGCCGGGGCATTGCGGGTGAGCACCGAAACACGCAATCCACCATAGGCAGCTTCGCAACAGGCCAAATAATCTAGTAAAGTTCTGCCAACGCAACCCGTTCCGCCGGTTAGGAAAATGTGTCGCCCACGCAAATCATGGGGCCCGTTACTGAGCATCATAAATCGCGATTCGAGTAGCAATCGTCTCCAAATCGAGACCGTGTTCCCGCAACAAATATTCGTAGGAGCCACAGTGCTCCGAAAAACGATCCGGCACGCCAATTCGCAAAACCGATCGCGGATGAACCGCAGTAGACTCTTCGGCGACGAGGGAACCGAACCCTCCCATCACCGAATGTTCCTCCATAGTGACCAGGCGGCTGGATGATGCGCAAATGGCTGCCAAGGTCGCTGTGTCGAAAGGCTTAATGGAAGGCGCGCTCCATACCGCGATGCCGCCGATTCTTTCGGCAACGGCAACAGCTGTCGTAGCGATCGGTCCGGTTGCCAAGATGGTGGTACCACCGATGCGCCCAGACCGCAGGCATTGAAGCTTGGCCATGTCGATCGCAACGCCTTCTTTATGCACATCCCCCCGATCTGCTTTACCCATGCGCAAATATACGGAGCACCGTGCTGCATAGGCATGGTCCATGGCAGCGGAAAGCTCATGGCGATCGGCAGGGGAAAGCACCATCATGCCGGGCACCGCGCGGACACAGGCGATATCCTCCAGCGCCTGATGGCTAGTGCCAAGGTAGCTGTAAACGAAACCAGCGCCGTCGCCGACAAACACTACGGGAAGATTATCATGCGCGACGTCGATTTTAATCTGCTCAAGTACGCGCACCGGAACGAATGCGCTCAAACCGTAAACAAAGGGCCGGAAGCCCATACGGGCGAGCCCTGCCGCCATGCCGACCATGTTCTGCTCGGCAATGCCGGCATTGATGTATCGGTCCGGGTGTGCTGCGCGAAATGCGTCGAACAATGCATAACCATGGTCGCCTGTCAGCAAGATAACCCGTGGATCAGCGTCTGCAATGCGAACCAGACTATCAGAAAAGGTCTGCCTCACCGGGATTCTCCCAGCGCGGCAACCGCCGTCTGATAGGTTTCATCAGTCAAGCGCGTGTAATGCCAGATATTGTCATTTTCCATGAAGGGTACCCCCCGTCCCTTTATTGTCTTCGCAATCAGCGCCTTCGGACGTTTCGAACCGTTTGCCAGCATTGTCGTGAGCGCATTGTCGATAGCGGTTTCATCATGGCCATCTATTTCCATGACGTCGAAATCGAACGCAGCGAACTTGGCTGAAAGGCTACCCCGCGAGAGAATATCGCTGGTCTTGCCCATCGCTTGAAATCCATTTTCGTCGACGATAATGACGAGATTGTCGAGATTGTGCTGGGCTGCGAAAAGCATTGCCTCCCAGATCGGGCCTTCATTCATTTCACCATCGCCGACAATCGCAAACACGCGCTGGCCACTATTATCGCGTTGCGCGGCGAACGCCATGCCGACCGCCACGGACACACCATGACCAAGCGAACCCGACGTTACCTCGAGACCGGGAACACGTGAATCCGAAAGCCCCTTGAGCATCGATCCATCGACGCAATAGCCGGATATCGCTGCATCGTCGATCCAACCGATTTCGTGCATACAGGCATATTGCGCCATAACCCCATGACCCTTGCTGAGCACAAGCATATCGCGGACGGGTGACTTGGGATCTGTCGGCGAGAAGCGTAAATGGTTTCGATACAGAACCGCAAGCAACTCGATGATCGAAAAAGCACAGCCGATATGAGCGGTCCGCCCCACATAAGCCATGTCGAGCACGGTTCGCCGAAGCTTTTGGGGATTAAAGGACAAGTTTGATTTAGACGACTGCATCTCAATTCCTTCAGGATCGTCGGAGCGCTTTGAGGTAGTGTGATTTTCGATCATGCGTGTGCGATTGCGCTAACGGATGAACCACATTGTTCGCAAGTCGGGATATGTTAAGGGCACCAGCTCAATCCCCCATCGGGCTCTAACCTTGCTTAATGAGCACGTCGTTGAACGCCTCGGCCATCGGTGCCGGCAGGCTCTGGCCCTGCCGCCTTAGAAGCGTGTGCATGCATGGCGAACGGCATCTCGCGGCTGAAGATCCAGCTATCTGCTTGCGGCCCTGGCGGCCGGCAGGGAAGGGCGTTGGGGTGTCTGCCTCCCCGCGTGCTTGCTGCTGGAGAGGATCGGCCGATTTGAGCGGTACAACCGGGGGAGGCGGTCACGCAAATTGGCGAAGGAGGGTTTGCGGCTCGTCTCGCGGTCTCCTTCTTGCGCATCGACACCGGCTTGTCGGTATGTCCGGATGTAGATCCGTCTGACTTCGTCGGCCCATTCAAGCGATGATCGCGTTCATTGACCATTACCGCGCTGCCTATGGTGTCGAGCCGATCTGGCGGGTCCTGCCGATCGCTCCATCGACTTACCAGGAGCGCGCGTCGCGCGGCGACAGGATCCGACACGCCTGTCGGCGCGGGCGCGGCAAGATGTGGCCTTCAAGCCGGAGATCGCATGCGTGTTCGCCGAGAAGTTCCCGGTCTGCGGCATGCGCAAAGTTTGGCGGCAGATGGTGCGCGAGATGGTCCGGCAGGCGCGATCTGAGGTGAGCCAGTGCGCACTACGATCAGCGACAAGCGGACACCTTTTCCATGCTTCTCGTAAACAGGAACATCCCAACTTAAGCTGATCGCGCAGACCTTTGGATATCTCTGTTTTGCCATAAAATCAGTAGTGTACTGATTTTAGACGCTATTATCTCGCGAGATTTATACCTAAGCACTAGAATACAAAAAAACGGCGACCGTTAAGGTCGCCGTTCTCACTCCATAACCAAAAGGTTATGGAGATCAGTTGCTGCTGCTGGTTGCAGCGGCGATGCCGCCAGCTGCACCGGCAACGGCGAGAATGCCGATGATGATGCCGACCTGTGCGATGCCGTTCTTCTTCGACGATGCCTTGCCAACGCGGACCGACTTGCTCAGCGACAGCGAAGCAGCAGGATTCTGGGCCGATGCCACAACTGGCATAGCAACCAGCGACACTGCGGCAAGCGAGGCTGCGATCTTAGCGAGATTCATTGGTAACTCCCTGTCTTACTTAATGATGAACCTCGTGAGAGGCATTCACTGCAGTACTCGGTTTTCGGCTAGCACAGCCGCCGTCTCAAACAAACAAAAAAAACCTAAACTCGCCATCTTTTCTGGCAGTGCAGCAAAAATGCTGCACGTCGCCCATAGCGGAAGTCGGTGTGGATTTCCTTAATCGACGTCTGCTGAAGTCCCCAACGCCCCCTCGGTCGAAAGGATCCATCGCTCACCTGCCGCCAAAGCCAGCGCAGAGAGGCGTCCTGTCGCATAAGCGCCTGTATCGATGCCGATTCGATTCGGCCGCTCGACCACCTCTGGCGTTATTGTATGGCCGTGCACGATGCAGGTACCGAAATCAGCCTTCGACTTGATGAAGTCGTCCCTGATCCAACGGAGATCATTCGCCTTTTGATCGGCGAGCGCCACGCCGGGCCGAATTCCGGCATGGACAAACGTATAGTCGCCGATCTCGATCCTGTCCTCCAGCTGTGCCAAAAAGGCACGGTGGCTGTCGGGAACGAGCAGGGAAAGGTCGCGCAGCACTTCGGTATAATCGGCCCGATTATACGCCGCCTCGTCCATGCCATAGCTCAAGATCGTCTCGCGCCCTCCGAAGCGGCACAGCAGGCGCAACGCGTCCACGCTCCCGTTCAGGGCTTTGAGGAACACTTCTTCGTGGTTTCCCATCAGCACGCGGGTGTCGATTTCGCTGCGCTGCAAGGCGATGACACGGTCGATGACGGCGGCGGAGTGCGGGCCGCGATCGATCAGGTCGCCGAGGAAGATCAGCGTCTGCTGGGCGGGCGGGCGCGCGGCATGATCGGCCGCGATCCTGGCGAGCAGATCGTCGAGCAGATCGAGCCGACCGTGAATGTCGCCAATGGCATAGACGCGTCGCCCCTCTGGTATCTGGCGACGCGGCATGGACTTGGATTTCGACAAAATATTTCTAAGGCGTTCAAGCATATCCGAATTTCGGCAGGAAGGGCCCTGGATATCGCGCCCCGAGCGCGAGAGTGCCGCCGATAGAGGATGACCTGCTCTTGAACAACCGTTAAAGGGCTGCCGATGGTCTCAACACTGCGTGCCGGGCTGCGCCTTGCCCTCGTGGCGCTTCTGGTGGGTGCGGCCGCCCCGCCCCCGTCACAAGCGCCCTCCCCTGCCGCCTTTGAAGCGTTGCGCCAGGCAGACCTGCGCGTCGCGTCGGTCGGCTATCGGCTGGCCACCGCCAATGCGGCGATCTGCCTCGATCACCAGCCGGGCCTTGGCCTGCAACTGCACGGCCTTGGCCAATATGGCGTGGATGCGCGCGCCGCTGCGCGCGCGGCGTTCGGGTTTGAAACGGGCGTCGCGGTCGAGGGCGTCGTGCCGGGATCGACCGCTGCCGCAGCAGGGGTGCGCCCGGGCGATTCGCTGGTCTCGATCAACGGCGCGGCGGTGTCGGCCGCGCTTCCGGGCGCGACGGCGCCGCCCTCCACCGCAGAACGCGATCGCGTCGAGACGCAATTGGAGCGGTTGCCGCAAGCCGCCCCGCTAACCCTCGGCGTCAAGCGCGGCGCACAGGAGCAGGCCATCGCTATTACCCCGGTGCCCGCCTGCCGCTCGGCGTTCGAAGTGTTGCTCGGCGCCGGGAACGATTCGGCAGCGGATGGCGCGATCATTCAGATCGATGCGGGGTTGCTCGATAGCCTCAGCGATGACGAGCTCGCGGTCGTGCTGGCGCATGAACTCTCGCACAATATCCTGCGGCATCGGGCCCGGCTCGAGGCTGCGGGGGCGCATTGGGGGATTTTGGCGGAGATCGGCAAAAACGGTCGCTTGATGGGCCAGGCGGAAATCGAGGCGGACCGGCTGAGCGTCTATCTGCTCGCCAATGCCCATTATGATCCGTTCTCGGCCGGTCGCTTCTGGCGGGGGGCCGGGCGCAAACTCGATTTCGGCATTTTGCGCAGCCGCATCTATCTCAGCTGGAAAGATCGCGCGGCGCTGCTGGATCGCGAGGCCGCGACTATTCCGACGGGCGCCGAGCTGCCCTACCGCCCGCCCCTGATCGACCTGGCGACGACGCCGATGACGCGTTGACCGTAGCGGTCGGGTCGCCTGCCCGTCAGCGTTGCTCGGGCGACGGTCCCCGCGTGCCTTCGACCAGGTCCCGGAATTCGGCCAGCGCCTGCCAATAGGAACGATGGCCGCGTTGGTTGGTGAAGTCGATGAACCAGTCGAGCGTCTCTTTCGGCCCCTTGATATACAGGCTGCTCTGCGGGGCCGGTTGCCGTCGGCGCCGGACGGGCGTTGCCCCCTGCCCTTCTGCCTGTCCTTCTACGGAATCGCCGCGGTCGACAAAGCCCAGCGCGTTGCCGCGCGCGATCGCCGCAGCTTCACGCGCCGGATCCACGCTTAGCGGCGCGCGGACGATCCCGCTCAGATCGAGCTTGGTCGGATCCCCCGCCCCTGTCGGCGCCGTCGCCTTCTTCCCGAACCCGTAGCCGCTCATGCCTGCATCTCCTGTTGCACCGCCTCGACCACCGCGCGCGCGACTTCGAGCGCGTTGCGGCGTGCGGCGGGCAGGCCGGCGGTCTGGCTGTCGCTCAGTTCGTCCAGCGTTGCCGAGAAATCGAAGATGTCGCGATACGCTGCGCGCTCGACCAGCGCTGCGGTCAGCAGCGGCAGCGCCGCGTCGTTGATCGCGGTGACGATGCGTTTGGCGGTCTTGGTCTCGATCGCGGCATTGTCGCGGCTGCGGACCAAGCGGAAAGGGATCGACCGCCCGAGCGCTTCGGCTTCTTCCTGGACGAGGGCGACCGCATTGGCGGCAAGTTCCGCGTCGATCGGGGAAAGGTTGAACGGGATCAACACCAGATGCGATCGGGCGAGCGCACGTGAGGTCATGCGCGACGCGGTGCCTTCGAGGTCGATCAACACGAAATCGTGCGATGCTGTGTATTGATCGATGACGCGGACCAGTTCGGATTCCTTCGGGCTGGCGATAATGTCGAACGGCAAGGCCTTGCCCTGCTCATGGCGCTTGCGGCCCCAGCCGGCGATGATCGCATTGGGGTCGGCGTCGATCACGGTGACCGCGGCGCCGCTCCGCGCCAGCTCGCTGGCGAGCACCAGCGTCAACGTGGTCTTGCCGGCACCGCCCTTGGGATTGGCCACTGAGATTGCTGGCATGATGCGCTCCTATACAGGCGGCGATGGATACAGCCCTCGCTGCAAAATGTCGATATCGCAATCGACACCATACGCATATTAAAATGCCAATGAATATGATTGCAATATCAATATGGATATCCATAGCGATATGCATACTGTAAAAAGAAGCGGGCGCAAAACTGCTACGGCACGCAAATCGCGGCCAAAAACGCGACCTCTCGGTGCAAGGGTACGCCGGGGCGACCGCCCTGCCCGTTGCTCCGGCACGTACCATAAGCGCAGCCAGCGCCCTTTTCCGCGTGAAAGCACGAACCGAAACGATGCCGCCTCGGCAGCACGGCCATTTTCCGTGCCAAAACCGGTCATATCCGGCTGCGCATCGATCAAACCGACGCTGCGAGCACGATCTGTGGGCGCTACGCGACCAGTGCGCGCCTACGGATGCCAATATTCGTGCTTTCGCACGGAAAACCCGCTCGGTGCCGCCAACGCTGTGGACACCGCCCCGCCACCCACCCATGCTCGAAGGGGTCAGAGATGAGTAGAGCAATGGACGACATATTACTCAAACAAGGCGATCTGTTCCAGCTGGCCAGCCCCCTTTATGGCGATGTCCAGGGGGAGCGGACCGTCGCGGAGTTCCCGTTCTTCGCTTTGTCGAAGAAGGCCCATATGACGCCGATGGTGTTCGAAAACGGCGATGCCCGGATCGAGATCAATCCGAGCAAGACCGGTGTCGCCACCATCTATGACAAGGAAATCCTGCTCTATATCGCCAGTTTGATGGCCGAGCGGATGGAGCGCGGCGAACAGGTCGACCGCGTGATGAGCTTCACCGCCAACGATTTGTTCCGCGTGACCAGCACCAACGCCTCGGCGCGGTCCTACACGTCGCTCAAGGCGTCGCTCAACCGCCTGCAGGGTACGCAGATCATCACCAATATCGAAACGGGCGGGGAGGGGTCGGACAGCGCCTTTTCCTGGTTGCTCAAGGCCGACATCAAATACGCCAAGCTCCCGACGGGCGAGCGCCGCGTGAAGCGGATCGAAGTGATGGTGTGCGACTGGCTGTATCGCGCGATCCTGGCCGATCGCCGGATCGCGGCCTATCATCTCGACTTCTTCAAGCTCGGGCCGATCGAGCGGCGCCTGTACGAGCTAGCCAAGTTCAATTGCGCCGACGGGGAGGGCTTCGAGGTCGATATGGAGGCGCTGGCGGCGCGCGTTGGCTGTGCAACCGACAAGCGCGGTCTTGAATATTTCAAGAAACACCTGCGCGAGGTCGCCGAGCAGCAATCGCTGCCCGAATATGGACTGACCCTGGTCGAGGAGAAGCAACCGTCGCCAAGGGGAGGGCGCCCGCGGATCCGGACGCTAGTACGGTTTTGCGTCCGGCAGCCACCAAAACTGGCGCTTAGTGAGCCAAGCAATTGATTTGGTGCCCCTGATAGCTTTGGCGCGACCAATGCCCTGATATAGCCGACCTATGTCGGTCGAGCGATGCCGAGCCGCTTCATTTCGCGATAGACGGTTGACCGCCCGATCCCAAGCTGGCGCGCTGCTTCGGCTGGCGACACGCTTGCCGCGATAAGTTTGAGGGCCGCGTTTACCTTGTCGGCGTCGAGCGGCTGCCGTCCCGGCCGTTTCCCCTTCGCCCGCGCGGCAGCGATGCCATCGCGAGTCCGTTCGGAAATCAGCCGACGCTCAAAATGCGCGATGGCCCCGAAAACATGAAAGATCAGCTCGCCGGCCGCGGACGACGTGTCGATCTTCTCCTCCAGGCTGAGCAGCGCAATGTCACGCTCGCGCAGCATGTGTACCGTTGTCAGCAATTCGCCCAGCGAGCGACCGAGACGGTCGAGCCGGACGATCGCCAGCGTGTCTCCCTTTCGCGCGTATTCCAGCAGCTCGGCCGGCTCTGTTGCAAAGATTGGCGGCAGTCAGAGGTAGGCTGTCGCTCTGCGCCGATCAGGCGGCTGCTGCGAAATGGTGGTTGAGCATGCCCATGGCCTCCGTCAGCGCCGAGGGCCCA
>NZ_JAFCWU010000018.1:0-29290 GCF_049897725.1 Sphingomonas sp. PSPC2-2
ATCTCCACGGCGGTCGGTTGACCAGCGGAATGGAGAGCCGTGTGCATTGAAAGGTGCAAGCACGGTTCGGGGGGAGGCGCTGGAACATCCTCGAAAGAGGCGTTCCGCGTCGACCCTACGGAGACCCCGCCAGGGGGCTCCGTGAGGCCCGCCAGGGCCGAATAGAGCCCGGTCCCGCCCACAAGGCGGGACGCCCCGCCCTGCCCCTCTACGGCCGTCCCACAGCCAGCACAGCAGGATCAGCAGGATCAGTCCCATTCATACTCGCCACCGTCATCCCCGGCATCGTAATCCGGCATCTCCTGGATTCCCGGGTCGTCTGGATCGCGGTTGGCATCGGGGTCCTCGCCGTGCGGGTCGGTCTGGATATCCGGTTCGGTTGCGAACCGGATATCTTCACCGATCCGGTCAGCAATGTCCGGCTCGACCGCGCTGTCATCGTCTAGCCAGCAGGAACGCGGACACTGGAGCAGCTGGTGACCACGATGGACGAAGGGCTGGCCGTTCATCAGGATGGGTCGCTCGGCGAGACGCCGGCAGGGTTCATTGCGACGGTTGCGGAAGCCGCACGGCACCGCCAGCGGGGCGAGCGCGACGGCATTGCCGTCGTGGTCGCCGCCGGCGGGTGCCGGCTCGTCGACCCGAGCGACCGGGTCCGGTGCCGCAGGTATCGGCTCGGGCGCGAACGGGTCGCCGTCGAACATGTCGCGCTGGACGGTCATGGTGCCGGACCTTTCAGGTGAGCGCGCGCTGGCGCAAGGCCGCGGTGCGAAGCACCGTGGGCGAGGCGTCCTGCGCGGGCGATGATGAAGCATGCGCGAAGGGCGACGCCCGCAGGCGCCGCCCGGTTCGCTGGCCGGTCAGTAGAACTCGGCGCGATCGGCGATGATCTCGCAGCCGTAGCGGTCGTTGCCGTCGCTGTCCTGCCAGCGGGTGTAGTGCAGGCGTCCCTCGATGGCGATGAGGTCGCCCTTCTTGCGGTTGCCGGCGATCGCCTTGGCGAGGCCGTTGAAGCAGGTGACCTTGTGGTATTCGGTCTCCTTGACGGTGAAGCCGTCGTCGCCTTTGTAGGTGTGGCCGTCCTTGTTGAGCTTCGGGCGATCGGTCGCCACGAAGATGGTCGCGACGCTGGTGGCGCGATTGACTTCGCGCAGTTCGGGGGTGCGGGTCAGGCGGCCGACGAGGTTCACGTTGTTCATGGCATTGCCTCCTTGGGTTGGTCGGCGGTCCGTCCGCCGGTGTCACCTGAAGGGCGTCGCGGTTCGGGGCGTCGCACCGGAGGGCGAGCTGGGCCGGCGCGCAGGCGGCGGGCCTGGTCGACCGGAGGGGAACCCCTTTTGCAGGGGTGGTGCGGGCAGCCGCGCGAAGCGCGGCAACACGGCCCTGCCAAAGGGGTTGCGAGGCCCCGGGGCGCGGCGCAGGTGACACGAAACGGCGGATGGGCCGTCGATCAGCCCAAGGTTCCCGCAGGCATTGCCATGGACAAACCTCGTGAACCGCTCATGTCGGTCGCCTGACCCGTACCCCCGAACGACCCGGCGCGAAGGCAGGCGTGCCGCCAGCGTCGCTCGCTGACCGACGTGGTGCCGCTCCGAAGCTCGACAAGGACGGCCGCGCCCGGGCGACGACGCACCGGCAAGGAGACCGGATGCCGCAAGGTCGCCCGACGGCCGACCCTCGCCAGGGCGATCGCCGGCAACCGCATCGGACCTGGGCGTCCTCATCGCCATAGGGGGCAAACGCCTGCCGATACCCGCTGGCAGAACAGCGACGGCTTTACGCGCCGCCCGGCTGCGGGATCATCGCCGATCGTGATGATCTTTCCACTCGGCCAGCGAACCGGGCTGTGTCTGCGGGCGCCGCCCTTCGGGTTGGCGAGGATCGATCGCCTACTCGGTTCGCCGGGTGGGGGTGATCCGATGCTCGACGATCAGCGCCGCGACACGTTGTACGATGCGGCTCGGCACCTCGGCGATGATGGTGCTACCGTCGTTACCGGCGCGAACGTCGGGTCCGACCCATGCGAAATCGTTCACGTCGTCCCACACGATGCGTGATCGGTCATCGAGGCCGAAGGCCTCAATGAATCGCGGCGGCAGAGGGATGGATGCAGCCGGTGAATAATCGCGCGTCGTCAGTGGCACCATCAGGACACGGAGCCTTCCGGCTGAGCGATAGCTGCCAACCACCATGCAGGGGCGGAGTTTCGAGCCGTCCTCGTCGCCCCGGTTATGTTCATGCCGCCAGAGGTAGAAATACCAGATCAGGTCACCGGCTTGCGGTTCAATCGACGTACTGATCGTTCTGGACGGACCCGGCGCTGGGCGTCGCGGTCCTGATGGCGTGGATGGCTTCATCGCTCAACTCCTGCGGCGAGAGCGCGAGGTGATCGAGGCGGGACAAGCGTTCGAACTCGGAGGCGGGTAGCATGACCACGCGGGCAGCGCCGTTGCGCTCGATTGCGATCGGATGCGTCATCGCCTCGTCGTAATAGAAGCCGAACCGCTTCGACACGTCGGTCGATCTGGCCTTTTCGATTGTAGGGGTCATGGTTTCCCTCATCTTTCGTTACGCGGCCGGGGATCGATTAAGCCCTGCGTCCCTCCAGGATGGGACCCTCATCTGGTCCTGCCAATGTTGTAACGGCCATCTTTCTGTTACATGGGAATCCGTATCTTCCGTAAAACGGAAGACAATCCGTACACCACGGACCGCGCGGCTGCAACAGGCACTAACGGCAACAGGGACCGCTTCGGCGATGAAGCGATCCCCGTCGAGGTGGCGATACGGGCGACGCGTCAGCGCCGCCCGATGCCGGTCAGACCCTCTCGTCGACCGGCGCGGTGCTGGCACCCAGCCCGTCTCCGGTGTCATCGCCTGCGCCCGAGGTCGCCACGTCACGGCCATCGGCGGTGAAAGGCAGCGCGGGTTCGCCATCGTCCGCCTTGACCCCGAGCGCGGCACCGACGTCGCGGCGCTTCTGGGCGCGCTGCCACACGACGTTGTACGAGCCGTCGTCCTGGCGGAAGGCCGAGACCTGGAGCGGCGCGGCGAGCGACGGATCGTCGATGCGGCCGTTGAGGAACGCCTCGCCGGTGTTGTTGGAGGTGAGTTCAAAGAACGCGCCGACCTGCACCCACGTCCGGCCCGGGGTGAGCGCATGGATCTCGTAGCGCGGGGCGCGCGGATTGGACGACTGGACCGGCTTCAGCGCGATCGTCATCGCGACCGCGAGGGTGGAAATGCGGCCCATGAAGATGCCCGCGTCGTTCTGCTTGATCTGACCGATGTTCATGACGTGTCTCCTGATGTCGTGCTGGACCCCATGTCCTCGACACCGATCTTCAATCCTCCTCCCCTCCCCGGCCCTTCGGCCGGGCAGGGCGCGATGAGCGCCCCTCACCGACCGCGTTCTTCACGCGGACGGTGGTGCGTGCGGGACGCGGATCGGGCTAGGTCAGGAGGATGTGCCGATGGCGCTGTTAGCTATCGGTCTCAGGCTTTCCCGGGACGATGGAGAGCGCAGGCGGTTTGAAGCCACCCAACCGGAAGTGCTCACCGATCGCGGCGAGGTCACCTAGAGCATTGTATTCCTGAAGCGTCAGCACGACGCTTTCGTTGTCGTCGGCCGAGAATATCGCGCGCGGACCATGACCTGGCCAGACCCGAACCTCGGGCGAGAACGACCCGGGCGAGCCTCCCGACCACGTCCTGAACGGAAGGTCGTTGGTGCAGCAGAAGTCCTCGATATCCTCGATATTGCCGTTCTGGACCTCGTGAGCATGGAGGCGCAGGGGTTCGCCGGATGTAACGGATTCAAGCGGTTCTCCCCCCCATTCGGTCGAGAGGCCGTAGAAATCGGCGAGTTTGTACAGTTCGGGCAGTCGATCGGCGGGAAGTTTCCCCCCGATCGTAATGGAGACGGAGACGCGGTCGGCCATGTCGGGACCTCGTGATGAAGTGGACGTGCCGGTCCCGCGAGCGGTGTCATCACCATTCGCCCGGCTATCCATTCATCACCCCCTTCCCTTGAGCGTGGCCCAGGTTCGAACTGCGATATCCTGTGCTTATACGGCGATAAAGCGAAGGAATAGCTAAATTATCGATCCGATACGGTGTTGAATCGGGACTGGAGCCCATGAAGCAAAAAAAGGGCGACGCCGTGTGCCGGCGTTGCCCCGAGTTTCGGCGTGCGGGAGCGAAAGGGGGCGCGCCCGTGCGCCATGCGGTGCCGTGAGGGAGTGCACGGCACCGGGGGTGGATCAGGCGTCCTCGGCGACGCGCTGGCGGCGACCGCGGCCCTTGCCGACCGGCTCCTCGACCGGGGCGGTGGTTTCGCCCAGGCCGTTGTCGGTGGTGCCCGCATCGTGATCGGGGCCGTTGCCGACCGGGCCGCCATCGGCGCCGAACGGCGGCGACAGATCGTCATCCGCCTTGACGCCGAGCGCGGCACCGACATCGCGGCGCTTCTGGGCGCGCTGCCACACGACGTTGTACGAGCCGTCGTCCTGGCGGAAGGCCGAGACCTGCAGCGGCGCGGCGAGCGACGGATCGTCGATGCGGCCGTTCAGGAACGCCTCGCCGGTGTTGTTCGAGGTGAGTTCGAAGAACGCCCCGACCTGCACCCACGTCCGGCCCGGGGTGAGCGCGTGGATCTCGTAGCGCGGCGCGCGCGGGTTGGACGACTGGACCGGCTTGAGCGCGATCGTCATCGCGACGGCGAGGGTGGAAATGCGGCCCATGAAAATGCCCGCGTCGTTCTGCTTGATCTGACCGATGTTCATGACGTGTCTCCTGTGATGTCGTGCTGGACCCCATGTCCTCGACACCGATCTTCAATCCTCCTCCCCTCCCCGGCCCTTCGGCCGGGCAGGGCGCGATGAGCGCCCCTCACCGACCGCGTCTTCACGCGGACGGTGGATCGTGCGGCAGGCGGACGATGTCGGTGCTCAGTGGGCGAGCTGGTCGGTGAGCGCGGTGCCGATATCGGCGTGCGCCGCGGCGAGCGCGCCGATCGCGCGGCTGACGACGTCGGTCGCCTCGTCGCTCGGATCGATGCACCAGCATTTGCCGGCGTGGCGGATGTCGATCAGCCGGTCGGACTTGTTGTCGATCCCGAACGTGTAGCCTTGACGCTGGTCGAAGCCGGCGACGGTGACGTCGGTCGTTTTGGCCTTGATCGTGACGACGGGCGCGACCGCGGGGGTCAGCAGCACGGTATCGCGCGGCGTTTGCGCCTGTGGGACCAGCGCGGGTGCGGGCGGCTTGCCGAGCGTCGGCATCTTCGGGATCGGCACGAGGCCGTTCACCGCGTCCTGCGCCATGTCGGCCGCCATTGCGGTCGCCATGAAGATGGCGGTGCGCGCGAGATCCTGGGCGATGGCTTCGCGGTGCGGCTCGGTCAGCGTGGGCAGGAGGTGGCAGAGTTTGGTGTCGAGCGCGAAGGCGACGGGCTCGGCGTTGGGATCGATGCACATGATCGTGACCTTTCGGCAAAATGCCCGGACCCCATGTCCAGGATGCCGATCCGGTCCCTCTCTCCTTCCGGCGCAGCCGGTGCCGGCATCGTCGCGAGGCGATGCCGTGCCGTTCAGCGAGGCGGTCGCGGATGTCGCATGAGGCGCTTCCGGGCGGCCGACAGATGATCGATCGAGCGTTGCAGGAAGAAGGCGTGCGCGCTGTCGGATTCGAGTGTCCCCAACCGGCGTTCGAGCGCCGTGATACGGTGGTGGATCGCATCGATCGTCAGCATGATATCGTCGAACGAGAGCGCGACGACGGTCTGCGGATAGGGATAGGGCAGCGCCGGCGCGACGAAGGCGAGGAAATGGGGCTGCACGGGCAAATGGTGCAGGAGGGCGGTCGCGACCGCGCGGCGGATCTGGGAGGCGCCGTGGACGAGTTCTGCTAGCAGCACGTCCATCGCCATCGGGCGGACGATGCGCAGTGCGCCGGGGTCGAGGGTGACGGCGATCGGATCGGTCGAGGCGAGACCGATGACGCCCTCCGACAGGATGGCGAGAACGTCGCCTTCCTCGATGCAGGGACCGTCATCGAGACAGGCGTCATGCGCGGCTTCGCTGGTGTCGAAATAATGGACGCGATACATGGGCTGGTCCCTTTCTGCTGGGTCAGGAATATTCCGGGCGACGTGCGGGAAACCGCGTGGGCGGGAGGCCGGAGAAGCTGAAGGCGCGGAAGCGTCCGCCGGTGTAGGCAGCCGAATCCACCGGCGGGCGATGCCGCTGCAGGCGCTCGAGCAGCCGGTTGGCGCGGCGCATCGCCGCGACCGCGGCCTCGTCGTGGTAATGGAGGGCGATCACGCGGACGAAGGTGCCGGTGTCGTACCACCATCCCCCTTCCTCGGGGCCGCCCCAGGCACGGTCGATTTCGTAGAAGGCGAGGATGCTGCGCATGGGGTCAGCTCCGGTTGTCACCGGGTCGGATGATCCTCCCGGTTCATAACAGCCGGTCCCCCTTCCCCTTCCTCAGACGTCCGGTGCTTCGTCGGGACGCTGGTGGCGCAGCGCACGCGCGAGCGCCCGCTTGCGGGCGGTCGCCGCGGCGCGCGACGGATAGGCGCCCGAGAGGCGAGAGGGGTGTGACAAGCTGTTGTCGAACACGACCCAGCCCGTTGCGGTATGGGCGACGTGCATCCCGTCGCTGCGCGAGGGGGTGGTCATGACGGGCGCGCCCGCCTGATCGCGGCCTCGGCGATGAGCTGGCCGGCAAGCGTGTTGCGATGCGACGCGATCCGGCTGTCGGGCGCAGCCACGACTTCGGCCGCGCGTGTCAGCAGCGCAGCGAGGTCAATGTCCGACATCGGCGCCGGGTTGGTCGCGGATCGCGCGGGTTCTTCCCCGGCCTTGTCGAGCATCAGCACGAGGATCGAGGGCTTGATCTCTTCGTCGAGCGGTCGACTGTCGGCGACGAACTTGCCGCCACGCGTGATCGCGAACGCGTTGAAGGTGGGTGATACCCCGTTATCGGCGTTGGGGATCGTGGTGCCGCGGTCGTGGAACTGGATGTCGATGAAGCGGGGCGGGCCACCATAAGTGGATTCGAGAAAGCAGAAGGTGACGCGGCGACCCTCGCTGGTCTTCGCCGTGATCGTGAACGCGCCGTCGGGCACGTCGATTGGTTTGTGCGGCACGTCGTTGTAGCCGGCGAAGCCCGCGGCGATCGCGTCGGCGCGCGTCATGACGGGGAGATCGGTGATATCGGGCATGATGAAAGCTCCTTGCTCTGGATCAGGCGGCACGCTTCAGCGCGATCAGGTCGGAAAAGCGGTCTCGCACCGCGCCGGCATTGGGATAGAGATCGGCGAGACCGTGCCGCGAGAGGATCGGTGCGCGGGACGCGGCGATGATGCCGGCCTCCTCGATGGTGGGAATGCGCGGCGGCCAGCCTTTGACGTAGCGCAGGTCGGGCGGCATCGCGGCTTCGAGCCGTCGCCGCTCGGCGGCATCGGCCTTGGCGAGGGAAATCCGGTTCCTCAAATTACCCGGTATGTGACGCGGTGCGACGTCGGCGAGCCAGCGTGCGGGCTGGAACGAGAAGGTTGAGGTCGCCTCGAGGCCGACCAGGTGGAGCAGCGCGGGACGGTTCGCCGGTGCCGAAGCCGATGCCTGGGCGTCGCCGAGCGATTGAAGGACGCAAAAGCGGCACGACAGTCGTGACGACTGGTAACAGGTGTAGGCGACGTGCAGCGGGATGCCGAGCGTATCGTGCGCGGCGAAGACCTGTGGTGTCGTCCAGTGCGCGATCGGGTTCCACAGCATCATCGCGGTGCCGTGCGGATTGCCGGCAGCGGCGTAGCGCGCGTCTGCTTTCCATTCGGGTGTGCGTGACCGAGCGATGCTCTCGTCGCGGCGCAGTCCCAGCACGTTGATGATAGTCTGGCCGCGCAGCAGTCTGGCGAGGTGCGGCCCGATGACATGGGCCTTCATCTCTGAGGTGCAGAAGCGCAGCGCCGAGGATGACCAGGGACCGATCAGATTATAGGTTTCGAGTGCCTCGTAGCGCGCCTTGCCGTTGGCAAAGCGCGTGGCCCAGCGGTCGAACAGGTCGCCGGCGTTGCGCCGGACGATCGTCAGCGGGACGCCGGCGTGGGCCGCGAGATCCTCGACCGTCGCGGGCGTTTCGTCCCATTCGGCACGGCCGAGGTCGGCGTGAATGGCGATACGCCGCTCGCGCGGATGGCCGAGCGCATCGAGGATCAGGTTGACCGCGAACATCGCGGCCGAGCTGTCCTTGCCGCCCGAGAGGTTGAAGACGATCCATGCGCCGCGTTCGACCGCGTCGAGGATGGCGGGCGGCAGGGCGAGGGCCGGAAGGCCGGCGACCAGGCCGCGTCCGATGTCGATGAACATGGCCGTTCAGGCCGCGAGCGGCGCTGGCAGCGCCAGCCACTCGGGTTCGTCGTTGGCGATGACCGGATCGTGTGCGCGGGCCTCGGCTTTCGAGAACACGGTCG
Organism: Sphingomonas sp. PSPC2-2; assembly: GCF_049897725.1. NCBI lineage: Bacteria > Pseudomonadati > Pseudomonadota > Alphaproteobacteria > Sphingomonadales > Sphingomonadaceae > Sphingomonas > Sphingomonas sp. PSPC2-2. Next base: position 8,477 of record NZ_JAFCWU010000018.1, read on the forward strand.
CGCTGGCGAGTGCCCCGAAGCCGTCGTCGTTGTTCCAGAAGACGGCGTGGCCGTCCTGGTCGCGCGAGGCGAGCACGAAACCGAAGCGACCCTCGTGACCATGGGTGTCGGGATCGGCTGCGGCGCTGCGCGCGGCGCGATCGAGGATGTCCTGGGTGCTGTGGAACGTCAGCCCCGCGTCGGTAATGATGACGCAGCCGCTTCCGAACTCGCCGGGGCGCAGCCGGTCGCAGTCGGAGATCCATGCGAACCCGCAGGGGAGCGCGGACTTGCAAGCGCGGAAGATGAGCTGGGCGACCTGTTCGACGCCGAATTGATCGCCGCTGAAGAATACGCGCGCGTTCCCGTCTTCGCCTTTCCAGTCGATGTCGATCGCGCAGTCGAGATAAGGGAAATGCCAATCGTCGAATATCTCGAGGAAGCTTTCGAACTTCATCGGCCCCTTCGCCGGGAACACGGCGTGAAACGCGGGATCGAGCGCGTCATATTCGTGGGCGAGGTCGGCATCGTCGCCGTTGGTGTCGAGGATATCGACTGCCTGTTCGGCAATGGTTAGCAACGCCGCGTCGGCGTGGCTCATGGTCAGCGTGAACGCGGCCTTGGTGTAGGTGTTCGCCATGGGAATGCTCCGAAATGATGGGAAATCGCTCTGTGCGGTCGCGCTCAGGCGTCCGCGGCCTCGGCGAGACGCGCGTTGGCGGCCGCGGCCTCGGCGGGGTAAGCCTGCGTGAGATTGCCGTGCAGGACCGCGAAATCCGGGATCGGGAAAAGACCGTTCGGCCCGGGCCGGGTAATCAGCAGCGCGCTGATGACGGCATCGGCCGGATCGGCATGGACGATGGTGGGCGTCTCGCCGTTATACTCGACCGGCGCGGTGAAGCCCGCCTCGCGCCAGGTGGCGAGTCCCTCCTCGACGCGTGTCGCATAGTCGGCGACGGCCTCGTCGAGCTCGTTCTCGATATGGAGGACGAGTTCGACATAGCGACCGAAATCGTGTCGGTTGGACAGGCCGGCGAGGCGGCATCCCGGGGGCGGCGGGCCGTAGCGTGCGATCAGCGCGGACTTGTAGACCGCGATTTCGAGGCGGTTGAGGCTGTCGAAGTTGGGCGACTGGCCGAGTTGCGCGCAATCCTCCTCGGCGGGACCGGCACCGAGATCGATAAAATATGGCATGGGGCTCTCCGTCGATCGTCATTGATCGACGCGCCCCATCCCCCTCCCCTTTCTTGTCGGGTACTCAGTCGCCGAAGAAGCGGCGCTTGATGGCGATCTGCGCCTCGCCATCGGACTGGCCGAGGGTCATCAGCCGGTCGGTCTCGAGCGTGATCGCGAGATCGGCGGGAAGATCGGCCCAGCGTGAGGCGATGGTGACCGCGGCGGCCGCTGTGGTCAGCTCGCCGGGGTGCGCGCCATGCCATGCGACGGTTTCGTCCTCACCCGTGAGATGCGGGTGCGGGCGCAGCACCTGGACGAAGAAGGTGCCAAGCGGGCGGTCCCACCCGATGCTGACGCTGGTGCCGGGTTCGATACCGGGAAACTGGTGGCGGCTCATGGCGATCCTTTCAGGGTCAGTGCAGCGAGATCCACTCGCCGTGCCAGGGGCGCGGGTGCGGGTAGAAGCGAAGAACGCCTGGAACATCGGTTTCGCCGCTGGCGAGGCGTTCTTCCAGCCAGAGGATGTAGAGCGCGGCGTCGGCGAGATCGCCGGCGAGCAGATCGTCGAGCATCGCGGCCTCGCGCGCGGTCTGTTCGTCGAGCGCGGACCAGTCCAGCGCATCGAGGAAACGGTCGCGTCGATCGGTGTAGCGCGCGATGCGGGCAGCGTCGGCCTGGACGCTGGCGATGGCGAGATGGATATCCACGGGCGGTGCTCCTTCCGGCATGTCGGTGACATGCCGCCCGCTCCCGCTCCCCTTCCCTCGCGCCGCTGGCGCGGGGATCATGCCGCGAGGATTTCGCGGATCGCGTCGCTCCGGCGCGGATAGGCAAGCCGGGGCAGATCGCGCGCGGTGCGCCGGGCGTCGCGCGTCAGCTCGAAGCAATAGGTGAATAGCGGGCTTTGCCGGTGCGGGCGGAGCAGATTGTCGGCACGGAGCCGCGCGAGCCAGTCGGCGGGGTGTTCGTGCGCCTCCGGCCTCGGCGCACCGAGCCGCACCAGCTGGTCGATCGCCCCGGCATGGCCGGATTCGAGGTTGCGGATCTTCGACAGCGTTCTCTCCGAGATCGTCTCGCCGGCGATGCGCAGCACCGTCCGCGGCCTCGTGCGGCCGCGATAGGCGCCCGACAGCGCGGCATAGACGACGCCGCAATGGCCGAAGGCGGGATCGGAGAAGCTGACGACAGCGTCGATCCGGGGCTTGGCGAGGCGCAGGAGGCGGAAGGCGCGCGACGTGAAGAAGCTTTCGCCGTTCGCGGCGACCGAGGGCAGGCAGATGAGCCGTTGCAGTACGCAGCCCCGAGCGGGATCGGCATAGCCGGTGTGCCGGGTGATGACCGCGCCGGTCGCCGGCACGCCGAACACGATGAGACCGACCAACGTGGATCTGCCCGGGTCGCCCGGACCGAACAGCCCGCAGGCGAGCTGGGCGGCGGGATAGCGCGGGAGGTAATGATGGTCGGCGAGGAATGCGCGGGCAGTATCATGGGCGACGACATCGACGGCGTAGCGGCGCGGGTCGATCACGCTGTCGCCGGCAACGAACAAGCTGCGCCGGTCGCGCCAGCGCTGGGAGCGGTCGGTGAGCATGGTTACCTCCGTCAGGCCGCGTCGGCGTAGATCTCGGCCGCCCAGGTCTCGATCCATCCGGTGGTGATCTCATCGTGATCAAGATCTTAGGTCTGGTTCGGCCTGTCCGATTAGGTCCAGTTGGCTGACCTTGAAGGGTTTTCGGGCGCGCTCGCTAACCGGACGTCTGGTTAGCCCCGCGCGCGGCTATTCTTCGGACGCATTCGGCGGGGCGATCGGCAGCATAGCAACATTGCGTCGGTCCCGAAGCTCGCGGACAAGGTCGGCATTGCGCTCCTCCAACCGCTTCGCGCGGCTCTCCGCGATCAACGCGCGCCGCAAGAGAGAGGCATTCTCGGTGGCCAGCACCCGGATCCGCACCTCCGCCTCCCCCTTTCCTCCATCCAGCTTTGGAACCTCATCCTGACCCGAAGCCGGAGATCGTTCAGCCTGAAGGGCACGGAGATCTTCAAGCACAGCGCGATGATTGGTGTAGAGCGCATTGCGTCCGATGCCGGCGTGCCGGGCCAGCGCCGCAACGGAGATTTCGGATTCAGGATCGGCGCGCAACACGGCGAGAGCTTCCCGCAGGCGGGTAGCGACCCGCTCGCGGCGACGCCCTTGGGGCGTATCAGCCGAGGTTGCCATCGGCGGGCTGCAAATCGAGATCGTCGATCACGCGGCGGCTCTCCTCGACCCGCGTGATCGCCAGATTTCGGCTTTCAGGGTCAAGGTCGGTTCTTTCCAGGAGAGCCAGGTTTCGTTTCAGGCGGGCTTCCCAGACCGGCTTGTGACGTTCGCTCACCGCGAAGTTCGCGCAAGTGACGCATGTGCCCTGCGTGCGGAGAACGGGATTGGGCTCTTTGTCGGACCCGAGGCAGGCAGACGTCTCCCGACGGTAGAGACAGTAGCCCCAGTCGCAGACGCCGAGCCTGATGTCGGTATCGGCCAACAGGCGGGTGATGTAGGCATCGAGGTCGCCATCGTGCGTGCGACCGCGGAACGGCGATCGCGCCGCAAGATCGCGCCCCGCCTTGCCGCCCAGGCGAGGCGCGACCAGCAACTCTTCGAGCGCGGCGCGGGTTTCTCGTGCCGCCTGGGCGTCGACCAGTTCAACCAGCTCGAAGTCCGTGCCGACATAGGCGCGGTCGGTCATGGCGCGGGTCACATGCCCGAGATGCTTGGCCAATGCCGCGAGACCGGTCCTGTCGCGCCGGCCCACGAACCGCGCGAAGGTCTTGCGGCCCTGGTGGGTGGCAAGCCTCCAGCTTTCACCGTTGATTTCGGGAAGGCGAAGCGCGGCCCCAATGCCGTCATTCAGGCGTATATTCATAGCCGAACTGGTGAGCGGCTCGATCGGCAATGCCGAGGTTCGGATCGCGCTCCCCGGGCGGACCTGGAGCAGCCAGAGATATTGTCGGCCGTCGATCGCTCGCCATGGTGCCGATAGGCGCTCAAGAACTTCGATGGCGCGAACGGCGGGTTCGGGGGCGATCCAGCGATGCGGCACTCCGTCTCCTGGAGCGTCCTTTCGGATCGTGCCGGTCAGATAGGCGAACATCTCCTGCTGCTCGCCCTGCACCCGCTCGATGCAACCGGCTTCCAGCGATAGGATTTCCGAAGCGCGCGGCCCAACGAGATAGGCGAGGACAATGAAGCAAGCCTCGTAGAGACGGGCCACCATGCCATTGAAGGTGAGCATCGGCTGGACCGTCAGCGGCTGAGCCTGCCCAGGAACAAACTCGATCGGTGGAGCAGCGTGCAGGTATCGGCGTATGCGCCTGGAACGCCCCGGTTTTGCATGCCCTTTTGCGGAAGCCGCATCGTGCAGCGCCTGTATGTCGTCACGCATATGAAGGATGGTATCGGCTGGCTCGCCGATGAGATGGAGCGCTCCCGCAACGAGCGGCATTGCGATTTCATCAGGCGTATAGGGCCACCGCTCGACCGGGCGCCAACGGCCCAGCTCATTGAGCGCAGGCGGCGCGGATTTCGGGGTGTCGGGAAGCTTCTCACGCTGTTGGTAAAACGCCCGCAGCAGCGTGCGGTAGTTGCTCGCGGTCGATAGCGCCATCGTGCCATTGTCTCTCGGGCGCTGGGCGAGATCATCGAACAGATGCCGGATGGCCTCGTCATCCAGTTCCGACCATCGAGCCAGGCCGCGGCCCGCCATCCATTCCAGCACGACCCGCTGGAGCGTTCCCTGCGTTCCAAGCGAACGTAACGAGAGCGCGGATCGACCGGGAGGTGGATCGCTGTGCAACGACCAGAGCAGATGCTTGCTCGCCTCGCGCAGCGTCCGCCAATGCGGCTCGTTGAACCGGCTTCCGTCGGGCAGTGTGAACCCCCAGTCGACGCGGAAGGTGGTGTCCCGCTGACCCACGACGCCTGTCGCCATCTGCCAATGGTCGTCGCCGAACATCGAGTGCGGAGAGACGCGCAGCGAGGCCTGCGGCAAGGCGAGGAGCGGAACGCTCATTCCAGTTCCGGGAGATCGGGGAGCATCGCGGCCCGTTGTTCTGCCTCCTCCCTCAAGTCGGGCGGGAACGCCGGAAGAAGATCATGTTCGAGCACCTGCAAGCTGGGCGCATAGAACAACGCCCAGCGAGCCGGATCGATCTGATCGCGGGCGTCGAGAAGATGCCGGCGAGCTTGCAGCACGCGCGCGAACCGCTCGACATCAAGCGGAACGATCAGCCCCGGACAGGCAAGGCAACCTCGCAGTCTCGGACAGAGATGCGGATTTCCGTCAGCGCCCTGTTCGACAGGCGCCAGACAACGATGCCCGAACAATGCCGTTACCGGGCCGTGGCGGGCGGGCTCCTTCCGGTCGGGTCCGCAGACCCAGGCTACCATGAGCTTCTGAAGGCGCGCGATCGTCTCCTGCTCGAGCTTCCGTGCGGCCGGTCCCTCGACGTAGCGATCGGTCGTGACGAGGCTGGCGTGATTGAGAACCGTCCCTGCCGCGCGCAGGTCGCCGCCAGAAGCCAGATAATGCTCCGTGGCGACGCTGCCGCGTAGTTGCGAGGCCGTGAACTTGGGCACCAGTGGTTTCGGTTGCTCCGGATGTGCGGTGTTCCAGCGTTCGATCCGCCTGTTGGTGCGGCCGATGAAGCGATTGATGAACCCGGGGATGCTGTCGGGCGCGATCAGGCCGGCAGGATAGTCGTGCCTGCGATAATAGGCCCGCGACAGATAGCGGATCAGGAACAGACATTCCCGTTCTTCAGGCGGAGCATGCTCGATCAGCGGCTCGGTCATCGCCAGCAGCATTTCGATCAGACGCGGTGCGGATCGCATTTTACGGCGGTCGAAGGACCGACGCTGCATTTTCGGAGTTCGACCGCCCCGCTGCTTGAGCCATTCCACCATGACCCGATGATCATCGAGTGGATGGGGCACGAGGCAGTCGCGGCGGATCGCCCGAAGAGGCTGGGGATTGGCGGCAAGCTGGATCGCCAGCGCGACAAAGAACGGCCCCATCGTGTGCGAGGTCAGGTGATAATGCTGAGCGATCGCCTCCTGACGTCCATGATGCTCGAGCGAGTTCGGGTTGATCCCGGCAGCGCGGATTGCCTCGCCGCTCGGAGCGATGCCGCCGCCGATCCGGTGGAGTTTCCACACCCAGCGCGCGAGCGCCTCTCTCGGACCAGTTCCCTCCGGGGGTTGGGGAGAGGCGATGATCTTCTGGCCGCGCTGGAACCGCGCCCATGCGATGTCGATCTCTTCATAGGCGGCCGCGAGGATCGTTTTCATTTCCGCTGCCGTGAGCCGGGCTTTGGGTTCTGGCGCCCACCCCGTGCTGGGGAACGGGCTGTAGGGGATGGCGAGCGCGCTCCCGAACAGATCCGGATCGGTCTGCTCGATGCGCTCGAGCAATGGTTTCAGGCTGGCGAAGCGTTGAGCCATCGTGGCTCGGCTGAGCTGGCGGCCTTCTATCGAGGGTGCCAGCGCATCAATGTAGCGCCGGATCGTGCCGGCGTTCACATCAGCAGCACAGCTTACGCCTTCTGTGCGTAGGAAGCGACCGAAGCGCCGGATCACTCTCCAGCGTCCGCGTCGTGTGGAGATCGAAGATCCGGCATCATGAACCCTGAACGCCTCGACAAAGGCGCAGGTGAGGTCATGTGGCATGTCGAGGGCGACCGGATCGAACGTCTGCACGACCTGTCCCCATTCATCACGAAAGGAGAAGCGTCGATCATCTGGCGCTTGCGCGGTCGATGCTCGATCGATCGCGATACGGCGGTCGATCCGTCCCTCAGCCAGCATCGTTGATCGCTTCGCCGTAGAGCCAGGCAAGGCTCTCGTTGATATCGGGTTCGTACAGCTCGACGCAGCGCAGGTAGATGGCGGTCGTCGCGATCGAGGCATGGCCCAACAGAACCTGGACGATCTTCAGCGGATTCAGCGCCGGATTGGCACGAGCCTGGATCTGAAGCCGCGTGAGCATCACCATCGCGAAGGTGTGACGGAGCCAATGCAGCGTGCCGGGCAACCCAGCGGCCGCGAACGCCTCGGACAGAAGCGCCGTCAGGCGTTTGCGCGTCATCGCACGGCCATGTTCATTCAGGAGAAGATTGGGCGGCGCCCTGTAGCGGGGATCGGCATTGCGCGCGCGCCGCACGATCCGGGCCCGGTCCTCTCCGATATACCAGTGCGTGCGATCAAGCAGGCGAACCGGCGGATAGACCGTTCGCGGCCGGTCGCCCTTGGTGATGCTGAGCGGCACGCCTACAAGCGGCGTCTCTTCCGGGTGAAGCGACCAGCTATCCGGTATCTGATCGACCGCCAGAGCACATAGTTCCTTGCGTCGAAGGCCTGCGCACAGCGCCCACTCCCCTGCAAGGCGCGCGGTCGGCGCAAGCTGCGCGAACAGCCTTGCCAGCTCATCGGGGCGCATTGGTCGTGGCAGTTGCTCCGGGACCGAGACCGTGAGGCTCCCGGTCGAACGGCGTCTGATCTGTGGCCCAACACGCGGTCCCCTGCCCTGCCGTGTCTGCAACGGTCGCGGGAACGCGCGATGCCGGATGAAGTCGTGATCGAGGGCCCAGGAATAGAAGCGATAGACGGTGGCAACCCGGGCATTGATGGTGGAGCGGGCAAACGGCCGCCCGGTATGCTGGCTCGGCCCTTCGAGCATTCGGGATCGATAAGCTGCGAGTATATGCTCGTCAGCGACATCCCATTTGATGTTGGACTGCTCGAGCGCATCGAACCACTCATACAGGTGCTCGCCATAGGTCCGTACCGTCTCCGAGGCCTGGGAGTGGCCATGAACCTCGGCATGTTCGAGCAGATAGGCAAAGGCCGGCTCGATGATGGCCATGTTCGCGTCGAACAGGATGGGGAACCCGGCGGGAATGCCGGGCTCACCTGGAACGGCACGGATGATCGTCACCATGGATCACACCTCCGCCTCACGCACGCGGGATCAGGGCGGTTATTCTAGCATCATCCCGGCCTTTCCAGTTCGGACAGTCGGCTGAGCGAGCACTTTTTGGGCCGGGCGACACGACGCCTGTTCCAATTCATCCATATATCCACTATCTCGGATATATGGATACTGATTCGGCTATCACGGCCCTGGCCGCTCTCGCGCAGGGCACACGCCTTGACGCATTTCGGTTGCTGGTGCGCCACGAGCCCGAAGGATTGCCCGCCGGCGAGATCGCAAAAGCGCTCGACGTTCCTCAGAACACGATGTCCGCGCACCTCGCCGCGTTGACGCGCGCGGGCCTGCTGAAGTCCGAGCGGCAAAGCCGGTCGATCATCTACTGCGCCGACCTCGATGCGCTGCGCGCGCTGACCCTCTTTCTGGTGAAGGACTGCTGCGCCGGAAAACCGGAACTGTGTGCACCGCTCGTCGCCGAACTCGTCCCCTGCTGCTGACGGAGACTGCCATGTCCACCGATCGCGTGTTCAACGTCCTGTTCCTCTGCACCGGCAATTCGGCACGCTCGATCCTCGCCGAGAGCGCCATGAACAAGCTCGGCCAAGGTCGCTTCCATGCCTTCTCGGCCGGGAGCTATCCCAAGGGCGCGGTTAACCCCGACGCGCTCGCACTGCTGGAACGGCTCGACTATCCGACCGAGGGCCTGCGCTCGAAAAGCTGGGAGGAGTTTTCCCGGCCCGGTGCGCCGGTCATGGATTTCGTGTTCACCGTCTGCGACGACGCAGCCGGTGAAGTCTGCCCGGTATGGCCCGGCCATCCAATGACGGCCCATTGGGGCATCGAAGATCCAAGCCATGTCCAGGGCGGTGACATAGAGCGCGAACGCGCTTTCGTGATGGCGCTGAACTATCTGGAAAACCGTATCCGGCTGTTCATCTCGCTGCCGATCGACAAGCTCGAAGCCACGGCGCTGACCGCCAAGCTGCGCGAGATCGGCCATACCGAAGGCTCGACCACTCGCCGGGGAGATGCGGCGTGACCGACATCATCGTCTATCACAACCCGGAGTGCGGCACGTCGCGCAACGTGGTGGGCCTGATCCGCAATGCCGGGATCGAGCCGCATGTCATCGAATATCTGAAGACCCCACCGTCGCGGCCATTGCTGGTCCAGCTCATCGCGCGCGCCGGGATCACGCCGCGCGAGCTGCTGCGCGAGAAGGGCACGCCCTATGCCGAACTAGGCCTGGGCGATCCCTCGCTGTCAGATGAAGCCCTGATCGACGCAATGATGGCGCACCCGATCCTCATCAACCGGCCGCTGGTCGTCTCGCCGCTCGGCGTGAAACTGTGTCGCCCTTCGGAGGCGGTACTGGACCTGCTACCCGCACCGCAACAGGGCGCATTCGCCAAGGAGGACGGCCAACAGGTCGTCGATGCGGCCGGCGCGCGGGTGATCTGAGGCATGGCGACCGTTCTCGACGCCACGCCGGCTCGTCCCGGCATCTCCTTCTTCGAGCGCTATCTGACCCTGTGGGTGGCGCTCTGCATCGTTGCTGGGATCGCGCTCGGCCATATGTTGCCCGGCCTGTTCGGCGCGATTGCCTCCGCCGAGGTGGCGCGGGTCAATCTCGTCGTCGCGGTGCTGATCTGGCTGATGATCGTGCCGATGCTGCTCAAGATCGACTTCGGCGCGCTGGGATCGGTGCGCCAGCATTGGAAGGGCGTCGGTGTCACGCTGTTCATCAATTGGGCGGTCAAGCCTTTCTCGATGGCGCTGCTCGGCACGCTGTTCCTGGGCTGGATGTTCGCGCCGTTGCTGCCGGCGGGCGAAGCGCCGTCCTATATCGCCGGGCTGATCCTGCTGGCGGCTGCGCCCTGCACGGCAATGGTGTTCGTGTGGTCGAACCTCTGCGACGGCGAACCCAATTACACGTTGAGCCAGGTGGCGCTGAACGACCTCATCATGGTGTTCGCCTTCGCACCGCTGGTCGGGCTGCTGCTCGGCGTCGCCTCGGTGACGGTGCCGTGGGATACGCTGTTGCTCTCGGTCGGCCTCTACATTGTCGTGCCGGTGATCGTCGCGCAGCTCGTCCGTCGCGCCGTGCTGGCATCAGGCGGACAGGCCGCGCTTGACCGGCTGCTGGCCCGGCTCGGGCCGGTGTCGCTCACCGCCCTGCTGGCGACGCTGATGTTGCTGTTCGGCTTCCAGGGCGAGGCAATCGTCGCGCAGCCCTTTGTGATCGCGCTCATCGCCGTGCCGATTCTGGTACAGGTCTATTTCAATGCCGGGCTGGCCTATTGGCTGAGCCGCCGTTTTGGCGTCGCATGGTGCGTGGCGGCGCCCGCCGCGCTGATCGGCGCGTCCAATTTCTTCGAGCTGGCGGTGGCCGCCGCAATAAGCCTGTTCGGCCTCAAGTCCGGCGCCGCGCTCGCCACGGTGGTTGGCGTGCTGGTCGAGGTGCCGGTGATGCTGTCGGTCGTGGCGATCGTGAAGCGGACACGCGGCTGGTATGAGAAGGGAGCCGCTGCTTGACCCGTATCAGCGAGTTGACCGACCCGGATCATCTGCCGGCGCTCGATCTCCGCTATGTCCATGAGCGGCCCGCGTTCGGGCTTGGTGCGGGCGATCCACCGCCGCGTATCCTGCTGCTCTATGGTTCATTGCGCGAACGGTCCTTCTCGCGTTTCGCAGTCGAGGAGGCGGCACGGTTGCTCCAGTTCTTCGGGGCGGAGACGCGCATCTTCGATCCGACCGACCTGCCGTTGCCCGATCAGGTGAAGGGCGACGATCATCCCGCCGTCCATGAACTGCGCGACCATGCCATGTGGTCGGAGGGCATGGTGTGGTGCAGCCCGGAGCGTCACGGCCAGATCACCGGTATCATGAAAGCGCAGATCGACCATCTGCCGCTGGAGATGAAGGGGATGCGCCCGACCCAGGGCCGCACGCTGGCGGTGATGCAGGTGTCGGGCGGATCGCAGTCGTTCAACGCGGTCAACACGCTCCGGCTGCTCGGCCGCTGGATGCGGATGTTCACCATCCCCAACCAGTCAAGCGTGGCGATGGCCTACAAGGAGTTCGACGAAGCCGGTCGCATGAAGCCCTCCAGTTACTATGACCGCATCGTCGATGTGATGGAGGAGCTGGTGCGCTTTACCGTGCTCACCCGTGGGCACGCCGTGCAGCTCGTCGACCGCTATTCGGAGCGGAAGGCGGAGGCGGCAAAGCAGGATGCCGCCCCCGATCTGGCATCGCAGTCGATCGCTTAAGTCGAGCGCCTCGCCAAGCGAGGGATCAGGCCGACCACCGCCAGCTCTTTGGGTTAGCGCGGCGGTCGGCCTGATCCCTCTCCGCATCCGTTCCTAATGAGACAGATCAGAGGACCGGACCTAAGAGATCGCCGCTCTCGATCAGGGCGCGGATCTCGGCGCGAGCCTGCGCGATCGCGCGTTCCCAGGGGTCGGCGGTTGGTGGCGGTGGAGCAGACGCCGCGGCCTCGGGCAGGTGTCGCGGTGTTTCGAGCGTTCGCGCGCATTGCGTGCGATACCAGCGTTCCATGAAGTCGGCGCCGAGCGCGTCGGTCTTGGCGATGCGATGCCTGAGCGCGTGCTGTCGCACGCCTACGCCCCATCCCTGGCTGTCTATCGAGGCGATCCAGCGTGCGAACGGCGTGAGGTACGGCAGGGCATCGCCTTTCACCCCGAAGAGGTGCGCCTTGACGCCGATCGGCAGGATGCGGGTCAGCCGCTCGACGACGGCGATCAGCCCTTCGGGACCGTGGATCGGTCGCCGGCACATGCTGCCGATGCCGACGACGGTGCCGGGCAGGATCAGACCGCCGATCGCGTCGAGTGAACGGACGTAGTCGTCGGGCACGCGGCCCTGCAGCACGGGCATCAGCCGGTCGCGGATGGCCAAGTCGTCGGCGCGGGCAAAGCATTCTCGGTTGGTGGCGGTGGTGCGCGCGATGCGGTCGAGCACTTCCTCGCGGTCGTGGGCAACGCCCTCTTCGCAGCAGTAATCGACCGACGAGATGCGTCGGAACGGCCATGACGCGGCGAGCGCCATGTAGGGGTGACTACACGAAAGTGACGTATCTGCACGGAAAGGGCGAACGGATAGCGAACGTCACGCGGCAAGTAGGGAGTTGACGGCGCGCAGCGGTCGCAAGGCGTCCGGATCGGGTTGATCTTCAACATTCCAGCTATAGTCACCGGTCAGCGAGATATGCTCCCAGCCCAATGGCGCGATGTGGCGTGCGATTTCGTCGGCTGTGCCGATGTCCGCCAGCGCCATTTCGAGATAGCGAGTGTTCCACAAGATGATGGCGGCGACGAGCAGGTTGAGGCCGGAGGCGCGATAGGTCTGGTTCTCGAACCGACGATCGCGCAGTTCGCCGAGCTGGTTGAAGAAGAGCGCGCGGGCGAGCGCGTTGCGGGCTTCGCCTTTGTTGAGGCCCGCCTGGGTGCGCCGGCGCAGGTCGATGTCGCGCAGCCAGTCGAGCATGAAAATGGAGCGTTCGAGGCGGCCCAGCTCGCGTAGTGCGAGGGCCAGTCCGTTCTGTCGCGGATAGGCGGACAAGCGGCGCAGCATTGCCGAAGCAGTGACGGTGCCGGTGCGGATCGACGTGGCGAACCGCAGCAGTTCGTCCCAATGCGCCGCGACATGACCCAATGCGATCGGTTCGGCCGTCATGCCGGCAAGCAAGGGGCCGGATTCTTGGCCGGGAAGGAGGTGTAAACGACGCTCCTTGATGTCGCGCAGGCGCGGCGCGAAGCGGTAGCCGAAGAAGGGCATGAGGCCGAACACATGGTCCGATGCCCCGCCCGTATCGGTGTAGTGCTCCTCGATCGTCAGGCCGGTCTGGTGATACAGCAAGCCATCCAGCACATAGGGCGCTTCGCCAGCGGTCGCCGCGATCACCCGACTTGCGAAGGGGTCATATCGATCCGAGACATGGGTGTAGAAGGCAACGCCTGGTTCGTTGCCGCTGCGCGCGTTGATGTCGCCGATCGCGGCCCCACGGCCCCCGGCATGAAATTGCTGTCCGTCGCTCGACGAAGTGGTGCCGTCTCCCCACAGCGCGGCGAGCGGCATGGCGCGATGGGCGTCGATCAGCCTTCCCAACGCTTCGCCATAGGCGGCTTCGCTGATGTGCCAGTCGTGAAGATGGGCGAGCTGACGCAGACTTGCGCCCCGGCAGGTTTCCGCCATGCGTGTGAGGCCGAGATTGATGCCATCGGCGAGGATGACCGTGAGCAGCGCATTGCGATCGTCGGCTTCCCGGCCCGAACGACGATGGATGAAGCATTCGCTGAACCCGGTCCAGGCATCGACCTCCAGCAGAAGATCGGTGATCTTCACGCGCGGCAGTCGATCATAGGCGGCGCGACGGGCAATCTCGGTGGCGGGCGGTGTTGCCGCCTTCAGCGGCGAGATGATGAGACCGTTTTCGTCAAGCTTAACCTGGGGCAGCTCCCCTTGCCGTGCAAGGACCGTTACCTGCTCGATCGCCGTGTCGAGCCTGGTGCGCCGTTCCTCGATATGGCGCTCGAAATCCGTTTCGATGGCGAGCGGCAACGGCCCCTTCTCGCGCAGCGCCGCAAAGGTCGCCGGCGGTATGAGATAGCTGTCGAAATCGCGAAACTGCCGGCTTCCCGCGACCCATATATCCCCGGCTCGCAACCGCTCGCGTAGTTGCGACAAGGCGCATAGTTCATAAGCGGCACGATCAACGATGCCATCCCGCAGGACGAACGGGCGCCATGCGGGCGGCACAAAGCGTAGCGGCACGCGATCAGGCAAGCGCCGTTTGCCGGTCCGATATAGCTCCGCGATGATGGCCAGCGCTGACAGGAGCCCCTGAACCGCGCCGGCGCCGCGAAACTCGAAGGCGTTGAGAAAAGCGCCGACAAAGAGCTTCACCGTCCGATGCCGCTCGATCAATTCGGCGGTGCGATCGACGGTTTCCGGTCGCCCGAGCACTTCGGCCTGCTCGACGGCCACGGCGAAGTGCTGCCAGTCCAGCGCCTCGATCTGCGCCAGAGAATCCACGCCCTTGCTGCGCGCGTCGATGAGGAGGCGGCAAGACCCCGTGAGCGTCCGGAGGTGGCCTTGCAACTCGCGCACCGTCTTGAGGGCTTTGTCGCGGGTCCGGTTCTCGGCGCGGCGCGCCATGCTGCCCAACAGCTTGTCGAACATCGTCAGGGTGGCGTCGGTCAGGCTTTCCTCAAGCCGGATGCCGGTTGCCGCCAGCGTCGCATGGCGGCGCAGGGCATTGAGTTCGCCAAGGTGCTGGGGTGTGATGCGGCTGCCTTCGTCCGCCAGCCTGTCAAAAGTCAAAGCCGGGATCATGTCGGCACGGGCGCGATCGAGGCCCAGCGCGCGGATATAGGCGAGCCGTTCGATCAGGCGCAGGATGTTGCGCGCTGCCGGCGATTGTGGCGCATTGCGCATCCAGGATAGCCATGTCGCGACCTGCCCCGGTCGTCGGGCCAGCAAATCGTCCAGGCCCTGAAGGGTGTCAGGCAGCAGGCCATTCGTGAGCACTTCATAGGTAAGCTGTTCGGCTTGCTGGCGCGCCCGCCGCAGCACCGCTTCGAGAATCGACGGAGAAGGCAGGAGGATCTGCAGGCGCCGGAGTTCATCGACGATGACGTCTGCCATCTGGCCGGGGTGTATGATGGTCTGCGCGATTGGGACCGAGAAGGCGACAACTTCACGGAAAGCGTTGCGGTCAAAAATCCTGAACCCGTGCGATCGTCGGATTTCGACGAGATGCTCGCGACGGGTCTGGTCCCGATGGGCATAATCCGCGAAGGCTGCCGGCGCGACGCCGAGTTGCTGCGCCACATAGGCGAGCACAGGAGCGGGCGGGACTTCGCCCGCTTCCAGCGCACGGCCAGGCCATCTCATATATAGCATGAGCATCGCATAGCCGAGCCGGGTGGCATCGCCGCGACGGCGGCCGACAATTTCCAGGTCGTCGCTGGTCAGCGTATAATGACGCGCGATCTCGCGCTCATCGAGCGGCGCGCCATAATGCCTCGCCCAGATTTCCAGGCTCACCAGTCGCCGTCTCGCCAAGCATCATCTCCTTCGCTTTGCGTGTCCGTCAGACGGTCCTCTGGCGGCCAACAGGAATATGTCCGTTAACTCTGGACCTGTAACGGCGATTCGGACAAGATCGCATAATGACGGGAAAACGGACAGGATCGGGCATCATGTGGCGCTGATCGGCTATGCGCGCGTCTCGACCGCAGACCAGAAGCTGTCGCTCCAGCTTGACGCGCTGAACACTGCCGGGTGCGACCGTATATTCGACGATCACGCATCCGGGGCAAAAGCCGATCGGCCTGGCCTAACCGAAGCGCTCGCCTATTTGCGCCCCGGCGACACGCTGGTGGTCTGGAAACTCGACCGCCTCGGCCGCTCGATGAGCCACCTGATCGAGAAGGTCGGCGAGCTTGCGGCGCGCGGCATCGGGTTCCGCTCACTCACCGAGAATATCGACACCACCACTTCGGGCGGCATGCTGGTGTTCAACATCTTCGGCTCGCTGGCCCAATTCGAGCGTGACCTGATCCGTGAACGCACTCATGCCGGCCTCAAGGCCGCACGCGAGCGGGGCAACAAGGGTGGTCGCCGGCCTGTCGTTACCCCCGACAAACTACGTAAAGCGCGGGCGCATATCGCAGCGGGCCTCACTGTTCGTGAGGCGGCGGCCCGGCTCAAGATCGGCAAAACCGCCCTATACAAGGCTCTGGAAAACGCGTGAAACCGCTGGCGATCAAGAACTCGTGGGTGCTGGTCACAGGGGCTTCGACCGGTTTGGGCAGAGCGTCCGCCCTCCGCTTGGCGGCATCGTACCAGGCCAAGCCCCTGATTGTTGGACGAAGGCTCGACAACTTGCGGGAGCTACAGACCGAAATTGACGAGCGGTTCAATGTGCCGTGCGAGATTATAGTGGCTGATCAACGTGAAATCGAGGGCAGGGAGAAAATCGCGGCTAAGGTTGCAGAATTGCAAGTAACAGCCGCTTTGTTGGTTGCCGGAATGACGAGCGTTGGTTCATTTGATGCAGGCCGTGCCGACACTTATGCCGAGGTAATTGAAACAAACATACTCGGTTTCACGGATTTGCTGGCTCGCCTGATTGCGATTTTCAGGGAGCAGCCGTTTGAATCCTCAGTAATCGCCGTGTCGAGCCTGGCGGGCGAAACATCCGTGCCCTTCCAAGCGGTCTACGGCGCGTCGAAAGCCTATGTGAGCACCCTCATGCGAGCGCTTTCCGTGGAGCTTGCCGGGACGGGAGTGAGTGTTGGGTCTTTTGCACCCGGTGGAATCGACACAGACATGGCTGCCCTCAGCGATTTGAAGTGGGGGAGGTTGGGTTTGATGGACGTTGACCGGTGCGCGGCCCATGCAGTCCACGCTCTGGTTTATCGGCAATCCTTCGCCATACCGGGGATGGGCAACCAGCTCACATATTTGGCGAGCAGGGTTCTACCTCGATCGTTGGTCAATCGGATTGCCGCCCTCCCATATCGGCGCCCGTAGGGCGGCACCACATAAAAGGGGCAGGAAAGCCTGCGAATAGCATCTGCTGGCATCGTACCGGATTTGTTCGCCCTTAGCGTGCAGATACGTCACTTTCGTGTAGTCACCCCATGTAATCGGCGATGCTCCAGGGAAGCCCGCCATAGCGGACCATCATGGTGTAACCGGCGGAATCGAGGTCGACGCTGGCGAGCGGTCGCGCGTTGGCGAGCGTTCCGGTGCGCCATCCCGACCACTCGCGCCAGCCATCGGCCTTGCGCCAGCGCGACAGACAATTGGCCGAGATCAGCACCGGTGCTT
Organism: Sphingomonas sp. PSPC2-2; assembly: GCF_049897725.1. Classification (NCBI taxonomy): domain Bacteria; kingdom Pseudomonadati; phylum Pseudomonadota; class Alphaproteobacteria; order Sphingomonadales; family Sphingomonadaceae; genus Sphingomonas; species Sphingomonas sp. PSPC2-2. Next base: position 25,459 of record NZ_JAFCWU010000018.1, read on the forward strand.
GCAGCGCGACCGCGCGCTGAAGGATAGGCCCGTTTGCGAGATGCGGCAGGCCGAGGATGATCTCGATCGTCATCGTCTAGCGGCCAGCTAGCTGATAGCTGTCGGCCATTCCGACAATACGCATCACAGATCCTCGCGCAGCATGAGCGTGAGAACACGGCGCGTGATGCTGGCGTCGGCGGGGTCTTCCGATCCCCATTCCAGCGCCACGTCATAATAATCGATACGGAAGTGTATCGTCTCGCCTGACAGCTCGAACTGGCCGCGATCGCGCTCGGGACAGTCGGCGGGGAAAGTGTAGCGGCGCAGCGCCTGCAGGACATGCGCCTGGGCGACGGCTTCCGAGGCGAGCGTGCCGTTCGACAGCGCGCCGAGGCACGCGCGCGTCATGACGATCTTCGCGGTGCGGTCGAACCCCTGGCGGCAACGGTCGTTGAGCCTGGCCACGGCTTCGAGGCGCGTTTCGGTGGCGGTCGAAATCATGTGATGATCCTCCGTTTGGTCGATAGCGATGGTGGCGGGGACTTCAGGCGGCGAGCGCGTCGCTTCGTCCCCGGCCTCGTTCGGGAAAGGCCGCATGGAAGCGGTCGAGCCAGTCGCCCATCGTCGGGCGCTCGCCGAGCGGGATGACGGCCGCGACATCCTGGAACCGGATGAGGTCGAGCGGCGCATCGCGGATGATCCGGTCGATCTCGTCAGCCGGCAGGAGGTGCTCGTCGCGGATGAAGGCGGTCATCGATCCCGGGCGCGCGCGGGTCGATCTGCGCCACAGGCCCTCGACCGTGTGCAGTCGCGGGGCGGCGCGTGCCTCGACCAGCACGATGAGTCGCAGGCACCATTGCGGGAGGCCGCGGATTTCGCTCGGATGGTTGGCGATGCACAGCCAGCACGCCGATTTGGGTGGCACCGGCAGACCCTCGGCCTGGATGCGGGCGACGCAGTCGGGCCGGTCCCATCGCCATTCGCGCAAGGGGTACTCGCAGTCGTACAGCGGATCGTCGATCGACAGCGCATGGTTGGCGCGCGCGGTGTCGCGCGGTCCGGCGTCATAGCCGATCAGGCGAACGACGCGCTGCCCGCGCGCCCAAGCGTCGACCGCTGGTTGCCAGGTCGACAGGAATTTGTCCTGCGGCGCCTTCTTGTATTTGAGGCTGCAACTCGACCCGCCGAGCGACTTGCTCGGCAGCGTGGCATTGGTCAGGCACATCTCGAGGATGCCGTAATAGGGCGGCCAGTGCTTGAATCGCTTCGGGACATAGCTGACCAGCTCGAAACGGATACCGCGGTCGCGCATCCAGGGCCGGATCACGTCGAGATATTCGTAGGTCGCCGGTTTCTCGACCGAGGTATCGGCGGTCAGCACGAGGTCAGGCGCTTCGCCGCGCGCGTGCTTCTCGATCAGCAGCGCGGTGCTGTCGACGCCGATGCCGTAGGCCAGCACCACTGGTGGCGGCGGCGCCAGCGGCACGACCGGAACTGGCGCGCCGGTCATGGCGCCTCCTCCGGTTCTAGATAGGTGTCATAGGGCGCACCGGCAGACTCGATCCAGCTACCCTCCTCGTCGAGATTCTCGATCCGTGCGAGCAGCGCCGCCTTCAGCTGGCGCGCATCGACGTCGTGGCCCTTGTCGTCGTTCGAGACGAGGCTGAAGGCGAGCGTGTAGGCGTGGTTGTAGCGCGCCATGTCACGCGTCCTCCGCCGCGGCCTTGGGCGCGGCGGGAACCGCGCGGGGCGTGATCGTCACGTCGAGCCGGTCGCGATTGATGACGACGGTGACCGTCCGGTCCTCGGGGACGAGGAAATAATGCCCCGCCAGCTTGTCGCGAATGCGGTTCTCAAGCGCGGCATCGTCGCCTTCGAGCAGGCCGATGATTCGTTCGGCGGCATCGGCCTGGAAGCGCTCGAGCTGCGTATCGTAGCTGTCGGCATCGCTGTCGTCGCTGGCATAGAAGATCGCGCTTTCGAGGATGTCGGCGACGCCGAGCGCGGTGATTTCGCTGCCCCGGCGGACGAAGACGGACGTCTCGTCGACCGAGTTGCACGACCATTGGTCGGGTGCGAAGGCGACATCCGCGTCGGTCGATACCTCGATGAATGCGCCGGCGTGGCTCATCGTCGCCTCGAGCGTGATAGCCTCGACCCAACCGTTTTCCGCCTCGGCGGGGGCTTCGCGGCTGTCGGAGACGATGAAGGTGCGGTCGCCCTGGGTGACGCGGAACCGCATATCCTCGACACGGGCGAGGATATCGTACCAGCCATAGCCCTTGAACGCGTCCTGGGCCTCGACCAGCGGACCACCGAACGGATTATGCTTCGCGATCGCCGCCTGCGCGGGTTGGCCGATCAGCGCATCGAAGTCGGGCATCAGCACCATGCCGGTGTCGGTCACGCGTGCGCCGCTCTCGTAGTTGCGCGAGCTGTCGGCCGCATAGGCGGTCCATGCGAACAGATAGGGCTCGGCTTCGGGTAGTGCGATACCGAGCGAGCGCGCCTCGCGCCAGTCATGCGCCGACAGCCGGTGCGTCCCCGCGGCCTCGATCGCGCGGTAGATCGCGAGCCGGACCGCATCGCGCAGGGCGGCGATGCCGGTGTTCTCGACCACTTCCTTGCGCGCCGGGAGGACGAGCTGGATTTGCGGCGCGTCGAAGATGTCGACCCGCGCGATCCAGTGGCCGCCCCGGTCGACTTCCTGAACATACGGCAGGTCGCACGGGATGGTCAGCCCGTGGAAGTTGAGGCGTCCGTCGCGCGAGGAATAATGCGAGGGGTGTTTCTGGAACACGCCGATGCGCACGCCGTACCATTCCTCGACATGGACCGCGTCCTTCAGCCAGTCCTCCTGCGGAAGGACCGCGCCGTTCCAGGTCACGGGAACCGGATAATGTTTGGCGGCGCGGGCCACGTCGCGCTCGAGCGTCTTCAGCCACTCGTCGGGCACGCGCACGGTGATCGCGGTGCCGCGCATGATCGGATCGGGTTCGATCGCGATCGGGCGGCTCGTCTCCCACGCCGAGGCCGGGATATGCGCCATCCAGCCCTGGCGGTCGGGTTTCGAGAAGGAGCGGATGATGACGTCGCGGCCTGCGAGGCTGAACACGCCCATGCCGGCGGGATCTTCGGCGCGGCGCGTCTCGTCGGACCAGCCCGAGCGGCCGAGCGTGACGATGCTCACCGGATCGGCGATGCCGTGGCCGTCATCGGTGATGTGCAGGAAGTGCTCGGCGCCGGCGCCGTTCAGCGCGAGCGCGACGCCGGTCGCACCGGCGCGGCGCGCGTTCTGGAGGAGTTCGCAGATGACGTCGAACGCGGTATTGTTGAACAGGCGCGTGACCTTGGCGATCGTCTCGGGGGCGACCGCGGTCGCGATGGTGGCGGGAATCATGGGAGTGCGCTCCTGGAAAAGGGCTCAGGCGTCCGTCACGCCTTCCCTCCCCGCTCCCTCTCTCCTTCATCGGCGCATCGGGCCGAGCCCTGGTCAGCCTGCCTTGCCGTCGCGGAACGCGCCGACCACGGTGCCCGCGTCCCAGTGACCGCTGAGGATACCGCGACGCGGGACCGAGTTGATCGCATAGCGCCGCGCCGCGAGGAGGCGGGCACGCCGGGTGTCGCGGTCGATCGGCGCGCCGGTTGCGATATCGCGGGCGAGGCGAAGCGGCGTCATGGCTTTTCCTCATCGATTGTGCCGGGGATGGCAACATGGTCGGTGACGCCCGTTGGCTCTGTTGCAAAAATCGTGAAGCTTGAGCATGCTTGGCGGAGATTGGACGGACGGAACGATGACGGATTTCAAGTGGCGCCATTTCCAGGGTGATGTGATCCTGTGGGCGGTGCG
>NZ_JAFCWU010000019.1:0-21797 GCF_049897725.1 Sphingomonas sp. PSPC2-2
CGTTCCGCATTCCGATCGCTGCACCCATGGCCATGCCCTCCAATCGACAGCCATAGAGTCAGAGTTTCGCCGCTTTGGGAATCCCCCCGTGAGTCAGTATCATCGGAGGTTGGTATTAGCCGGCCGAAGGGGTCGACGAAGGCTGTGCCATGCTGTGCATCTGCTTCATGCAATCAGCAGCGTCTGTGCTGCTCATCTTCATCATGTCGCAGTCGCAAGTCGCCACTTGCGTGGCATCAGGCACCCAGACGCGCCGCTGGGCCGGTCCCGTGGCACGCGGGCCATATTGCGGGACCGACTTCCACTCATAGTGGCCGGACTGTTGGCTGTGGTTGGGCTGGCCGGCGAATGCGGCGCCAGGTGCGGCAAGGGCTACGCCGAGCAGGGCATAGAAAACACGGTTTTTCATGACTGTAATCCTTTGGCAAAACATCGTGGTAGCCGCAGATCAGACGGGATGTTTGGGTGCGCAAAGGCGCAACGATCCTGTCAGCCTGACGGCCGGTTTCGATCAGCCAAGGAGAGTCGGTGGTTCCGGTTCGGGCGTAAGGTCACTGCCGCGTAGGACCGTGGTGGTCGGCCAGAAGGCCAAGATTGGATTCGCCTCGCGAGCCGCAAGCGCTGGCGAGTCATTGCGAACGGCCATGGGAACTACGCACCCCATCGCGGCTATGCAGGCAAGGGTCATGCCCTTGCAGGGCTTCTGCGCAGGCTGTTGTTGCTGCGCCATCATCTTCATGCAGTCCTCGGACATGCTTGAAGCGGCCATACTCGACATCGCCACCGGCGCGGACACTGCAGGCGGGCCGGACGCAAAGGCGGCTTCCTGGCCGAGCAGACCGATCAGGGCTCCAAGCAGGAGAAAGAGATGAAGCGCACATTTCACAGACGTAACCGGATACACCACTCATGATCCAGGGACAACGCGATACTCATCCGCCGTGGCGTGCAAAGATGGTTTCGCGTTCCGCGCCAAAGGCAATGACATTGAAGGGTTGGGCGGACTGTCCGGGAACTTCCATGCCGGGTGATCCGACAGGCATACCAATTACGGCGAGACCGCTCACACCACGCGGACGCAACGCAAGAACGCGCTTCATGTCCGCGATGGGGACGTGTCCCTCGAAAACCATGCCATCGACGATCGCTGTGTGACACGATGATAGCCGAGCCGGTACGCCGTGTACCCGCTGAAAGGCGGGTCGCCCCCGATCGTCGATCATGTTCACGCGTCGCCCGAATTGTTGACGGACCTGGGCCGCCCATTGCTCGCAGCAATCACAGCCGGGATCCCGGTGAACGACGATCGGCTCAGCAGCAATGCTGACGACGGAGAGTGACGCGCCGAGCGCAGCAAGTACGATTTTGAGTTTCATATCAACCTTCAATGGTTCCCGCGGGACGGGGAAAATCTCCTACTGCGCCCGCTTGCCGTGGGCTTTTAGCCAGCCCTCGAGTTCGCCGACCTCACGGGTCTGCTCGGCGACGGCTTTGTTGGCCATCATCCGAACCTTTGAATCTTTGGTCTCTCGCAAAACGATGCGCGACATCGCGATCGCGCCGCGATGATGCTCGACCATCTTGCGCACCCAGGTTTCGGTGGCATCCGCGCCCATCGCGGACGTCATCTTCTGGTGCATTTCCATCTCAGCCGACGGGTAGGGGTTAGCAGGGGTCGGCTTCATCATTTGACCCATGTCCATCTTGGAATGGTCCATGCCCTGCATTTGCGCGATACCGGGCGTGGCCAACAATCCGACGATCATGACGGCGATTATTTTCTTCATAATATTCTCCTCATCGTCCCCGCACTGTTAATACGCGCGAGCGTGCTTTTCCCCCCCGCGAAACGCAGACATTTCCAGGAATTAGGGATCAGGCTGCTATTTACGGGCCAAAATTGCCTTCATCTCGTCGATCTCGCGCCGTTGAGATACCTCGATGCCGCTGCAGAGACGAACGACTTCCGGATCTTTGAGAGATGCCTCACGACACATAAGGATCGCCCCCGAATGGTGGGGGATCATCGACCGCAAGAACGCGGTATCGCCGATCGTCGTTTGCGTCCGGATGAGCGCGAACGATCCAGCAAATATCGCGACAGAGCCGATCAAAAGGGCGGCGTTCGCGGTTTTCGATGGAAACATATGCCCCATTGCGAGGATCATCAACACCACCATGGGTGCGACCATCATCAGTGTCATGTAGACCATGTTGAGGTTATTGTAGAAGCTTCCCAGACTATCGATCATGACGAACATCACCAAATACATGATAATGCCGCCGACGAGGGTCTGCAGCGCGAGGCTGGTATAAGCGTTCTTCATCATCGGTCGTCTCCTTCGGCCCCCGCCCAAGAATCCCCCATGGTCGTTCAACTCTTGCGGCGCCGCTTTCGCGGCCAGCGGAAATACAAAAGAGCAGAACCCGCGATCGCGAGCGCAAGCCCCCCACCGGCAAATCCAATCAGCCAGGGCGTGTTGAAATCTTCGTGGTTCTTCCAATCCATGATGTGGAGGCCCCAGAAGAAGTCATAGAGACGCCAAGTGCCGTTCCTGACGGCAACGATCCGACCGCTATTTTGCGCAATATAGACGCGGGTCGAATCCTGATCTGGAAAGTCGATCCGCCATGCCGGAAGCACGCCCTTATATTCGGTGCTCGCGGACGTAACGGCACGGACGCTCGGCGACGCCGACTTCCCACGATATGCTCGCACCGCCACCGTGCGCGCCATGGCGGCGTTGACGGGCGGAATGGCCGACGCCGTTTCTGCGTCGTGTATCTGCACCGAGCCGTCAGCCATCTCTACCTCAGCGACCTCGCGCCCAGCGAGCATACGGTACCGCACCTCGCGGACAGGTGCGGCCACCTGGCGCAGAACGATATCGAGCGGCGCCCGGGCACGGCCCTGATCGAGCGTCGCCAGCGATGCGCGATCTACGATATGTTCACCGCGAACCCGATCGATGGGCAACACACTCATGATCAGGCCGCTCGCAAACCACAGCAATAACTGGACGCCGATGATCAGGGCCAGCCAGCGGTGCACCCGGCTAACCCCGACATGGAGGCGAAGCCGGTTGCTCCTCAGAACCAGGTCCGCACGCCAATGACAAAGCTTGTCGCCTTGACACCTTCGCCATCAGCTCGCGCATAATCCGCGGTCTTGCCCAGCTTGCGATCGTAGGAGACGCCAATATAGGGCGCAAATTCGCGTCTGACTTCGTAGCGCAGACGCAGCCCAAACTCGGCGTTCGATATACCCGCGCCGATGCGGGTTTCCGGGACGTCCTGGGCTGATAGATTCAATTCGACCCGGGGCTGAAGGATCAAACGTTGCGTAATGCGCTGATCGTAATAGCCCTCGATCCGCCCCAGGACCTCGCCCTTGTTCGACAGGAACAAGGCTGCCTCCGTTTCGAACCAGTAAGGCGCGACTCCTTCGATCCCGACTGTAGCGTAGGTGCGCGAGGGATTGGGTTTGAAATCATATCGGACACCAGCCTGCAGGTTCCAGTATGGATCGAGCGCGCGGCTGTAGAGCGCCTGAATCTCCGCAGTTTCCATAAAGGTGCCGTTACGACCGCCTAGGACGCCCTCGCCTTCTGACTTGATTGTCAACCGATCGAGATCCTTGCCGAACCACGCTTCGCCATCCCAGCGATAACCGTCCCGACCATTCCGGACCTGATATTCCGCCAGATTGAACAGGATCATCGAGGAGGTGCTGGCGCCATGCTCGTTGTGCAGCATGGACCGTGAATCGACCATCGCACCGTTCTGATAGATCCGATCGGCATAATGATCGCTTGGTGCTGCCGGTGCCGGTGCATTGCCCGGTGCAAGGCTCGTGCCCCCTGCCCCATGACCGGCCATCTGCCCGTCCATCGACATGCCGGGCATGGACGACATGTCATGCTCCATTGGCTGACCGCCTCCACCAGCAGGCATATTCATACCGGGCATATCGTGGTTCATGGCGCCACCCGCCGTGTCCGGCATTGTCATGCCAGGCATGCTCGACATGTCATGTCCTGCATGGGGATCGGGCTTCGGAGACGCCTTGCTTCCTACCGTTCCCGACATATCCATTCCGGGCATGGCGCCCATTCCCGACATGTCATGGGCGGCCGCTTTAAGTTTCGCGACGGGCGCCCCGCGCTTTGCTGAAGTTGGTTTAGCAGCCGGTTTGGCGGCCGTTTTGCGCTTAACGGGAGTCGCGGGTTTGGCTGCCGGCTTTTTCTTCGGAGGTGCTTTGGCCGCAGGCATGTTCATGCCCGGCATATTCTGCATCGATTGCGCGTTAGCCGGAGCCGCGAGGGCAAGCGGCGCTACGCTGATGAGGAGAAGCAATGCCTTCATGCTGCGTCTCCCCGAGGCCGGACAGAGACGACGCGCATCATCCCGGCATGCATGTGATAAAGCATATGGCAGTGGAAGGCCCAGTCGCCGATCGCGTTGGCGGTGACGTCAAAACTCACTTTGCCGCCCGGCGCGACGTTGACCGTATGCTTGCGCGGCGAATATTCGCCATGCCCGGTAACCAACTCGAAAAAATGTCCGTGAAGATGGATCGGATGCGACATCATCGTGTCGTTCACCAGCGTCACACGCACCCGTTCGTTTTCCAGGAATGGAATCGGCTCGCGCTTGTCGCTCATCTTCACGCCGTCGAACGACCACATATAGCGTTCCATATTGCCGGTCAGGTGGATTTCCATCGCCCGATCAGGCGCTCGCACGTCGGGGTTGCGATCCACCGCCATGAGGTCGCGATAGACCAGGACGCGGTGTCCGACATCTTCCAGGCCCTGCCCGGGCTCTCCGGTGCGATCCATCGGCATAGGTGAAATCGTCTGGACGCCAGGCCCCATCTTGACCTGCGGGGCTTTGCTGCCGTCGCGCATATTCATGCCGCCCATCCCGCCCATCGCCATGCCTGCCATAGCGTCGCCGGCCGGGGCGCCCATTCCAGGCATGCTCGCCATCGAGCCGCCGGGTGTCTTGTCCGTTGTCGGCATGGATGCGCCGGAGCCCATGTCCATGCCCGCCATGCCACCAGCAGCGGCGCCGCCTGTCGGCATGTCATGACCCATTGCTGCATGGTCCATGCCGGCCATCGTAGAACCGCCGGAAGCGTCCATGCCTTGCATGCCGCCCATGTCCATCTCGCCCATGCCCATATCCTTCATATCGGCAAGGGGACGTTTGCGAAGCGCGGGCACCTGGGCTGCCATGCCTTCGCGCGGGGCCAGAGTTGCGCGCGCCATGCCAGACCGATCAACAGATTCGCCGATCAGAGTGTAGGCACGGTCATCAGTCGGGGTGACGATGATGTCGTAGGTTTCCGCCACCGCAATTTGGAACTCGTCGACCTCCACCGGCCGCACGTCTAGACCATCGGCCTGAACGACCGTGAGCTTGAGTCCTGGAATCCGGACATTGAACGTCGTCATCGCCGAGGCGTTGACAAAACGTAGTCGAACTCGCTCGCCGGGCCGGAAAAGCGCTGTCCAATTGTCCTGGGGACCATGGCCGTTGACGAGATAGGTGTAGGTTGAACCTGTGACATCAGAGACGTCCGTGGGGTCCATCCGCATTTTGCCCCAGTCGAGACGATCCTTGAGCGGTTGATCTTCTTTTGCCATCAGGCCAGCCAGCGTCTGGCGCTGATAGTTGAAATAGCCCCCGCCCACCTGCTTGAGCTTTCTGAAAATCGCGTGCGGATGCATCTGGCTATGGTCGGACAGCACGATCACATGCTCGCGATCCGACTTGATCGGATCTTCGCCTGCCGGATCGATCACGATCGGCCCGTAATGGCCCATCTGCTCCTGCAAACCCGAATGGCTATGATACCAATAGGTGCCCGCCTGGACGATCGGAAACTCATAGACGAAGGTCGATTTTGGTTTGATGCCGGGGAAGCTGATTCCCGGTACGCCATCGAACTGGAACGGTACCAGTAACCCGTGCCAGTGGATCGAACTGTCTTCTTCAAGATCGTTGATCACCGACAGGCGCACCGTTTGCCCTTGGCGCAACCGGATCAAAGGCGCCGGCACGGTTCCGTTGATGCCGATCGCATGGCTTGCGCGACCATCGATCATCATCATTTGATGGGCGATCTTGAGGGAAATATCGTTGCCGGTAACGGTCGGGAGCGGCTTCACAATACCCGCCGAGACGGGTTGAGCCCATGCCGGCATCCAGGCCGACAATGCCAGGCCACCGCCGGTCAGCGCGGCACCGCGGAACAGATCGCGGCGGTTCAATACCGGGGGCATATAATCTCCTTGTTCATTGTTCAGCACCCTCTTGTCCACAGCGAGGCTCGAGCGCGGTATCTCTCTCATCCTTACGCACGAGCGCGGCGCACCCCTCAAATGTCGGCCAAGATTTCAGCAAGTCGGACGCGAGCGCGGTACAGCCGCGTCTCGACAGCCTTCCCGCTGATCGAAAGTGCCAACGCAGCTTCCGATTGGTTCAACCCTTCGACGGTGCGGAGCAGCAGAACCTCTCGCAACGAAGATGGCAAGGCAGCGATCGCAGTCGAGAGTTTTTCGAGTTCCATCTTCGAAGCTGCGCTGGCATGAGCCGAAGGTGCGTCGTCTGGGACCTGTTCAATTTCGTCGTCGGACGTGGCGGCACTGAAGATGAAGAGCTGACGCACTCTTTGGCGACGGCGCCAATCACGGCATTTGTTGATCGCGATCCGCGACAGCCAAGCGCGCAGCGGTCGGGCACCATCATATTTCCGCAAATGGCTGAACGCCGAAACGAAGCAATCCTGGGTAAGGTCAAGCGCCTCTTCCGCATTGCCTACGAGTCCGCGGACCAGCCGGAATATCGCGGATTGATGCCGGTGCATGATCTCTGCGAATGCCGCTTGCCGGCCACCGAGCGTCAGCGCGGCAAGTTCACCATCGGAGCACGACTGGAGCTCCAGACTCACCGCGCATCGTCGGTAAGCGCATGTACTACCGCCTGGTCGAAGGTCTTGGCCTGATCCGGACGTAAGATCTGGCGCATGGCGAAGATATGGCCGAGCGTCTCCTTTTGGAGCTGACCCATTGCCTGATGCGACTGATCGACGGCCGCAGCGACACCCGGACCGTTGCCATGTTCAGTTTCGATGGCATCGGCAAGCCGTGCATTGTCGGCTCTCAGTTCGAGTTCCAGCGCCCGTCGGCGCACGGCAAACCGCTGCTCAAGCAACTCGATCTGAGCCTTCTGACGATCGTCCAGGTCGAGCTTGCTGTGCAATACGTCATGCAGTTCGACGCCGCCAGCCACAGGATGTGGCAGGAAATGACGGCCCAGAAACACGCCCGCGACGGCTGCGACAAAGGCGACAATCGCGACCAGAACGAGCAGCCGCGGCTTCATCGCGGACCTGCGAGCAACGTGGAGGGAGCAAGCGGATTGGATGGCCCAAAAGGCGAGAGCGTAACGGAGGCCTCGACTGGCGTCGTAACCCCGTTGCTGGCAACACCCAGCAGCACTGCGCCAAAGGCGGCGACCGCGCCAAGCCTCAACTGGGAGCCCGCCGAAACCTGCGTCCTGGCGGCAATGCGCCTGAACACTGCCTCTTCAAGACCGGCCAGACCGGGATGCCCCGGTTCGTTGCGTAAGCGGCTCAAGAGCCCATCCAAGTCTACATTCATCTCAAATTCCTATTTCTTCAATCCATCCGACGCGCTGGCGCAAGACCCGTCTTTTCCACCTCCGCTATCAGCCCGTTCGTCAAAAGCGCCCCTCGGTTTTCGGGGGGCTGAACGACGACCTTCAAGGCACGGTGCCACATAGTTACGGCATCGTCTTTGTCATGCCAGGCATATCCTTCATCATCGCATCGTGATCTTCAGGCGCACTGGAAATCACCGCCTGATATTGCGCAGGACTCATCTTCGGCATCTGCCGCACGAAAGCCACCATGTCCCAGATCAGCTCGTCGCTATGGGTTTTGCCCCAGGCCGGCATCGCTGTGAGCTTGACCCCATGCTTGATGATCCAGAACTGCTCCTTTGCCGATCTCTGCGGCTCACGGAAAAGCTCGGGAGCCCTGGGATAGAGGCCCTGGCTGATCTCGGACTTCTCAAGGCCCGGCGCGAGATGGCAGCCGCTGCACATCTCGGTATAGAGCCCCGCTCCGCTCTGCAGACGTTTCACATCCATCAGGTTTGCCGGGACGCTGATGTCGCGAGACCTTACCGCGATCGAGCGATCACGGAATTGCTCCACGAGCCAATAGACTGGTTTGCTGTGGGGGGCATCAGCGCCAATATCGTAAGCGCCGACATACACGACGATGCCGGCGAGCGCGCCACCGGCCAGCGCCGCCGCCGCGACGAAGCCCACGCTCGGAAAATGTCTCCGGAGCCATGCTTTCCTTGAATCTTCCATCGCGTCCTCCCCAGCAGAAAGTCTTTGGACGATCGATGATTTCACACCCCATCCAATTGATCATACGCGCGGCGCGCCTTCACCCCTCAACCCTACGCCGATCCCGCGCGCCGGCCGGTTTCCATACAACCGCCGAAGAAATTTCGCGGGTTTGATGAGGGGTTGCACTCTGCGGTGCGTAAATCGCTGTGTCGGCAGTATCGCCGCCTATGGAGAAATCGATGTTTCGTAAAACAGCTTTTGCCGTCGCCATGGCGGCTTCTGTCTTTGCCGCTACCGCCGTCCAGGCTCACCCCAAACTGAGCAGTGCCACGCCAGCCGCCGACACCGTCGTCGTCGCCCCGACGAAGATCCAGCTCGTCTTTTCCGAAGCGCTTGTCGCGCAGTTCTCCGGAATCGACCTGACGATGACCGAAATGCCCGGCATGAAGATGGGGCCGATGAAAATGAACGGCGTCAAGGCAACGCTGGCTCCCGACGGCAAGACACTCGTTGCCACGCTCGCCAAGCCGCTGACAGCTGGAACGTACAAGCTCGATTATCATGTCGTCTCGACCGACACCCATCGCATCCAGGGCGGATACACGTTCAAGGTCAAGTAAGACCATGCCGGACATGGTGGCAATCGCCGTCAGGCTTGGACTCTATCTTGACCTGATGCTTCTTTTTGGGCTGCCGATGTTCGGGCTCTACACATTGCGCGGGACCGAACGGGAATCCGGCTCGGTCCTGCGCTTCCGCTCCGTACTCGCGTCCATCGCCTTGGCCGGCATAGGTCTGTCGATCCTCGGCATGATGGTTTTGGCGGCCTCGATGGGCGGCGTGTCGGTCGATCAGGTAGACCGCGCCACAATCAACATGGTGATCTCGGGCACCTCGATCGGAACGATATGGCAGGTACGAGTGGCCGCACTCTTGCTCGTCCTTTATTTTTCGATTGTCGGATGGCGTCGTCCCGCTTTTGCTCTCGGTTCACTTTCGTTCACGGCAGCGATCGCTCTTGCAACATTGGCCTGGACCGGTCACGGCGCTGCCGATGAAGGCTTGCTGGGATGGGTTCATCTTGGCGCCGATATCACCCATTTGTTGGCAGCAGGGATATGGGTCGGGGCGTTGGCTGCTCTATGCCTACTCATATTTCGCCCCGCCGACCGAATGGCTGTGGACCATATTCACCTTTCGCACCGAGCCTTGGACGGCTTCGCCAGGATCGGCTCAATCGTGGTCGGCCTCCTCATCCTCTCTGGTGTGGTCAACAGCTGGATACTGGTGGGGCCGTCCAGATTGGGATCGCTTTTCACAAGTCTCTATGGTGCGCTGCTGACAGCGAAATTGCTGCTGTTTGGCGCAATGCTCATCCTTGCAGCAGCCAATCGCTTCTTCCTCACGCCTGCGTTGGCGATGGCTGTCGAAAGCGGTGACGCACCAGCCGCGATACGGTCGCTTCGCCGAAGTCTGATTGTCGAGAGCGGGTGTGCGCTTGCAATCCTTACGCTCGTTGCCTGGCTCGGACTATTGGCGCCTCCCGCCTCCGGCGTATAGACATTCGCCCATCACGGCAGCGCGCGCGATATGGCCTTGATCGCTTTCAGGCCCGAACCAAAACGGGAGATCGCTTCCTTGTGGCGTTCCAGCTCACCATAGGGAAGATAGGCGATCTCAAGATCTGCGATACGGCTGAAGGCGGGCCGTGCGAGTTGCGCCCGCACCTCGCTCTCGCGGGCATCGGGTGCGACAAGGAACAGCCCGGCGGTGGCGTGCAACTCGCTGCCGCTCAGGGCCAGGTCGAGCATCCGGACGATGCCCGAATAAATCGAAGTCGAATGCTCGACTTCGAAGGCCGCGGCGACACGATCGCTCGCCCGCTCCAGCCACAGTACATCAATAAGACGGATGGCATCGGCACCGGTCGAAGTGGAAATCGACTCCGGCAGGCACTCAAGGCATCCCTCACCAAGACGCACCCCATCATGGAGACGCCCGCGGTCGTTGGCTGCGATCCAGACATCATAGCCTAGCGCATGACCGATGTCGCGAAGCCAGGCCTGAATCTCCGAATGGGTCCGATCGCTTTCGCCCTGCTTCTGAAGGGCCTTGTTGAGACTTTGCGCCTCGGTCCTGGCCTGTTCGAGCCGCGCCGCCCAGGAACCGGCTGCCTGATCGCCCTCGTCGCGTGGTGGCGCAGGATAACGCCCCGAGCCGATATCAAACAACAGCCCCCCAATGGCGCCGAGATCGTTCGACAGCAAATCGCGGAACTGCTCGTTCAGATCAAGGACGCCCGAGCGCATCGCGAGAAAATGCTGCCAGCTGCCCAGCTTCACCTTCCCGCCCGTCAGCTTGTTATAGCCATTGACGATCGCCGTGTTGAACGGCGGGACCAGCGTGGGATGCAGGAAGTAGAGGAGATTGGCGACCGCTGGTCCCAGGCCTTTGATGTTCAGGCGATCAATGGTGTGGATTCCCGCGATAATCTCTTCAGCGGTATCACAGCACGCGCAATGATCCAGCAACCGGCCAAAAGCGCGCTGGTTCGCTGGGTTTTCATAGATGTCAGGGATGCGCAATTTTGGCTTCCAAAGAAACGCATGATCCGCACCTTTGAATATCTGCCGTTGCTCGGCGACCGAATGAACGACCGTTTCCAGCGAAGATCCGCGATAAGCGACGCCGAACCTCCCGGCTTCGATTTCAGCGACCACCTGGGCGAGGCCCCGTCGGATCGAGCGGAAATTCTTGATGCGCTCGTCCCAAAGAAACCAGCTCTGATAGGTCGCGTTCGGGTCTTCCTTCCATCGCTGGATCAGTTGCCGCGCCAGCAATTCAAAGTCTGCCAAACCCTGCTCCCCCCTTCGCCCCAATCTCCTCGGACGCTAGCACTCCATTTCGCGGACCACCAGATTTTGCGGGAGCTGCCCCGGCCTAATAAAAGGCCTGCGATCATCGTATGTCGTCCGGAATATGCATGAACAGGTCGCGGGTATAGTCGATCAGGAGATCGCCGACGGTCGCCCCGTAGATTGCAAGAAACAGGATGAACGCCAGAAGCTTCGGGACAAAGCTTACCGTCTGTTCGTTGATCGATGTCGCGGCCTGGACCATGGAAATAACCAGCCCGACGACCAGCATCAAAATGAGCGGAGGCCCGGCGATGATCATGATGACCCAGAGTGCCTGGCCCATCGAAACCGAAAAAGGACTGTAGGTCTCCAATTCGCCTCCCGCGGTGACGGGGTCGCGGCGCCAGGACGTGCGCCTAGCGATCCTTGCGGGGCGAGGGGCGTGGAGCGCGATCATTGCTTCCGATCCGTCTTCCCCACGTCCACTTGCCCCCGCGCCACGCTGCGACCCGTGGGCACCTCATTTGTCCATCCTGTCGGTTGATGGGCTACATCTGACTTACGCATCGACGGCTCGTACCCCTCGCGCCCATCTGCATTTTCTCCAGAGAAGCGCCTGCTTTCGAGGGCACATGCCCCGTGCCGCGTAATAGCAATGTCGATCAACGTCAGCGAAAGGCATGCATGTACGACTGCATTATCATTGGCGGAGGCCCCGCAGGCCTAACGGCTGCCACCTATCTGGGCCGGTTTCTGCGAGCCACGCTGGTCGTCGATGCGGGGCCGGGCCGGGCAGCCCGCATCCCAACGACCCATAACCTCCTTGGATTTCCAGACGGAATATCTGGCGCGGATTTGCTTTTGCGTATGCGTCAACATGCAGCTCGCTACGGTGCCGAATTGGCCAACGGAGTCGTCGAGCGCGTCGAGCGCGCCGATACTGGCTTTATCGCCTATACGGGTTCCCAGGCCATTGAGGCACGAACCATATTGCTCGCCCAAGGCGTGACAAATCATCGACCGAGAATAGAGCAGGAAGCG
The DNA here is from genome assembly GCF_049897725.1 of Sphingomonas sp. PSPC2-2. Taxonomy (NCBI): domain Bacteria; kingdom Pseudomonadati; phylum Pseudomonadota; class Alphaproteobacteria; order Sphingomonadales; family Sphingomonadaceae; genus Sphingomonas; species Sphingomonas sp. PSPC2-2. The sequence continues at coordinate 12,291 of NZ_JAFCWU010000019.1, forward strand.
CACGATCGAGGCGTTGCGCAAGGGTTGATACGCTATTGTCCGATCTGCGATGCCTACGAGATCCGCGGCAGGAGAGTCGCCGTGCTGGGCTGTTCCGACCACGGCGCGGCCGAAGCGATTTTCGTTCGCCACTACAGCGATACCGTCACCCTGCTCACTCAGGATGCTTCGGAACTCTCGCACGCTGACGAGGCAAATCTGGTTCGATACGCTATTAGGGTGGAGCGAGCGCCTGTCAGCGATTTGTCGGTCAACGAGAAAGACCTTCTCGCCCATTTAGCCGATGGCCGATCGCTCCAATTCGACACCCTATATGTTGCTCTTGGGACCTCCGCTCACTCGGAACTGGCGCGGATGGCTGGTGCCGAATTGGCCCCGTCAGGGTGCATCGTCGTCGATGAGCATCAGCAAACGACGATCAGCGGTATGTTCGCCGCCGGCGACATGGTCGAAGGGCTGGATCAAATCGCAGTAGCGGCGGGCCAGGCGGCCAGGGCAGCGACCTCCATTCACAATCGATTGTCTGGCTGATCCGGGGAAACGAGGGTCGCCCACGCAAAAATATATGAGAGCCGGGGTTGACCCTGACATGATGTCAGACCCCAGATTGCATTCGTCGATAAGGAGACGAGCCGTGACTGATCCGATTCCTGAGAGCAAATCTGATGCGCATAGCTGCTGCGCGGGCAAGCACGATGCCACCACGGGCTCGAAGATGGCCAAGGATCCAGTGTGCGGCATGATGGTCGATCCGGCTGTCGCCTCTCATCATGTCTCGCATGGGGGAAAGGAATATTATTTCTGTAGTGCGGGGTGCCGCGCCAAGTTCGCCTCCGACCCCGAGCGCTATTTGTCTGAGGGTAGTAACAGGCCGGCGGCGCCCCAGCCCGGCGCCATCTGGACCTGCCCCATGCACCCGCGGATCCGTCAGGATCATCCCGGGCCATGCCCGATATGTGGTATGGCCCTCGAACCGGAGGTTGTAACTGCAGACTCGGGGCCAAGCGCTGAACTGCTCGATATGTCTCGCAGGTTTTGGATCGCTTTGGCGCTTACGGTGCCCATCTTCGTGCTGGAAATGGGCGGACACCTGTTCCCAGCGCTGCACAGCCTCATTTCCGAGCGCATATCGGGCTGGCTCCAGTTCGCTTTGGCAACCCCGGTCGTGATCTGGGCGGGCTGGCCATTTTTCGAGCGCGGTTGGGCCTCTGTCCGGACCCGCAACCTCAACATGTTTACCTTGATCGCGATGGGGACGGGCGTGGCCTGGGCTTATAGTGTGGTGGCCACTGCAGCGCCGGGCATATTCCCTGCAGCTTTTCGTATGATGGACGGCACGGTCGCGATCTATTTCGAGGCGGCTGCCGTGATCACCGTCCTTGTCCTCCTGGGCCAGGTTCTTGAGTTGCGCGCTCGCGAGCGCACCTCGGGCGCGATCAAGGCTCTTCTCAATCTCGCTCCCAAGACCGCGCGCAGGATTATGGCGGACGGGAATGACGAAGAAGTCGCGATCGACCTGATCGCTGTCGGCGACCGACTGCGGGTCCGCCCCGGCGAAAAAGTACCCGTAGATGCCATCGTCGAGGAGGGCCGCTCCTCCATCGATGAATCGATGGTAACCGGCGAATCGATGCCGGTGACGAAAACGGTCGCGGCCCTTGTCGTCGCAGGAACCGTGAACCAGACGGGATCGCTCATCGTGCGCGCCGACAAGATCGGCCGCGATACAATGCTGGCGCGGATCGTTCAAATGGTCGCCGATGCGCAGCGATCGCGCGCTCCGATCCAGCGCATGGCTGACAAGGTCGCTGGCTGGTTCGTACCCGCCGTGCTCGGCATCGCGCTGCTCTCCTTCGCGATTTGGGCGATCTGGGGTCCAGAGCCGCGATTGGCACACGGCCTCGTTGCGGCCGTTGCGGTATTGATTATTGCTTGCCCCTGCGCGTTGGGGCTTGCGACTCCGATGTCGATCATGGTCGGTATCGGGCGCGGCGCTGGGCTTGGTGTCCTGATCAAGAATGCCGAGGCGCTCGAGCGAATGGAGAAGGTCGATACGATCGTCGTCGACAAGACCGGCACCCTGACCGAGGGACGCCCTTCCCTGACCGCCATCGTGGCGATGGACGGCTTTTCGGAGGATGATATTCTTCGGTTGGCCGCTGGCGTCGAACGGGCATCCGAACATCCCTTGGCGCTTGCGATCGTCGCTGCGGCCAAGCTCCGCCAGCTCGACATTCCTGAAGTTTCGGATTTCGACTCGCCCACGGGCAAAGGCGCTGTCGGCACCGTCGGTGGCAAGCGCATATTCCTGGGTGCTGGAGCTTATCTAAACGAGAATGGCATCGATGTATCGACAGCAGCCACGCAGGCAGATGACATGCGGGCGGACGGCGCCACTGCGATCTTCGCGGCGGTCGATGGCCGCGTCGCAGGAATTCTGGCAATTGCAGATCCTATCAAGGCAACAACCGCTGAAGCGCTGGCGGCGCTGCGAAAGGAAGGCATCAGCGTCGTCATGCTGACCGGCGACAATCGAACGACAGCCCAGGCCGTGGCTCGTAAACTTGGTATCGACGCGGTTGAAGCGGAAGTCCTGCCCGATCAGAAAAGCGCAGTCGTGCTGCGCCTGCAACGCGAAGGCCGTGTGGTTGCAATGGCGGGCGATGGAGTGAACGATGCGCCAGCGCTGGCGGCGGCCGACGTCGGCATCGCCATGGGTTCGGGGACGGACGTCGCCATCGAGAGCGCAGGCGTGACGCTGCTCAAAGGCGATCTCAATGGGATCTTGCGCGCGCGACGGCTGAGCGAGGCGACGATGGCCAATATCCGCCAGAATCTTTTCTTTGCCTTCATCTACAATGCCGCAGGCGTCCCCATCGCTGCAGGTTTGCTCTACCCGGTGTTCGGCATTCTTCTGTCGCCCATTATCGCTGCAGCAGCGATGGCCCTCTCGTCCGTCAGCGTCGTCACCAATGCGCTGCGTCTCAACCGGGTGGCACTGTGAACATCGGCGGCGCATCAGCGGGGAGCAGCGTCTCGCAGCGGATGATCCGCCACTACGAGAAGATCGGTCTCATTCCGCCGCCGCCGCGGCGTGACGGTGGCTATCGAGACTATTCTGACGCTGACGTACATCGGCTGCGTTTCATCGCCAATGCCCGCGATCTCGGTTTTCCGATCGAAGAAATCCGAAAGCTGCTTGGTCTCTGGTCTGATCGCGATCGCGCGAGCGCGGAAGTCAAGGCGCTGGCGGAATCGCGCGCCGCGGACCTCGGCCGGAAGGCGGACGCGCTCAATGCGATGCGCGAAGCATTGCTCGACCTGGCGAAGGGCTGCCACGGCAACGAGCGGCCCGAATGTCCGATAATCACGCGCCTGGCCTCCTGAGCCTATCTGGCGGGGTCGGAAGATCGCCAGCAGGGCACGCTAGCCGCAAGGCTAGCCGATTCACTTGTGCAGGCCGCGTCCTGCCAGCTTCGCGAGCCGGCGCGGTAGGTCGGCAGCGATTTTGCGTTGCTATTGCGGCTGCGCCTTCTTCCATGTCCTGCATTCGGGTTTGGACCTGCCGCACCCTCGGCACCAGCCGGTCGAACCGTTGAACGCGCACAAGTCTATGCACGGGGACTTCACGCGTGCGCTTTCAATGGCATTCGATTGTCAGATGCTTCAACTCGTGGACGGGGACGAGCCGGTTACGGATAACACCCGCATCGATGCCCACGCCACCAACAACACCGACGATCGCGGCATGGGCGTCAGGGCCGACGCGCCAGACATGGAGATCGGAAATGCGCGCATCTCCTGGTCCTTCGACAAGATCCTGTATTTCCTCGGCAACGTGATTGTCTGTCGTATCGAGAAGGACTGCGGCGGTATCGCGCATCAAGCTCCAGGACCAGCGAGCGATCACCACTGCCCCGACGATTCCCATGACAGGGTCCATCCAGACCCAGCCCAGATAGCGGCCTGCCAGAAGAGCCGTGATCGCCAACACAGAGGTGAGAGCGTCGGCGAGGACGTGCACATAGGCTGAGCGGAGGTTATTGTCGCCGCCATGGGCATCATGGTCATGGGCGTGATCGTCATGACCGTGATGATGGTGGCTACCCGAGAGCAGGAATGCACTGACGATGTTCACGCCGAGCCCAATGACCGCAATCACCGTTGCTTCGCCAAACGCGACCTTGATGGGTTCGAACAGCCGCAGGATCGATTCGACCCCGATCCCCAAGGCGATAAGGCCTAGCACGAGCGCCGAAGCGAAGCCTGCCAAGTCGCCGACCTTCCCGGTTCCGAAGCTGAACCGTCCACTGGATGCATGCCGCTTGGCATAGGCATAGGCAATCGCTGCGACACTCAGCGCCCCGGCATGGGTCGCCATATGAAAACCGTCGGCAAGGAGCGCCATCGAGCCGGTAACATAGCCGGCGAAGATTTCGCCGATCATCATCACAGCCGTCAGCACCACAACCCACAAGGTCCTGCGGGCGTTCTCGTCGTGAGAGGCCCCAAGATACACATGGTCGTGTGTAAAGGCTTCAATGTCGCGGGACGTGGTCAATATCTCAGCCTCATTTTGCGTAGCGGCGTATGACCGCGATCAGTTCTTCCGCCCCTGCGGCGCGCTCCTCGGCCGGAAGATCGGGATGCGCCACATGGGCGCGGACATGCTCTTCGATAATCTCGTCCATGAGGCCGTTGATGGCACCGCGTGTCGCTGCAACCAGGTGCAGCGTCGTCGTGCAGTCCGTCCCTGCCGCCAGCGCTTTTTCAATCGCCGTGACCTGACCGGCGATGCGGCGCACCCGCTTCAGGAGTTCATCATTGCCTTCGGTCAAATGTCCCATAGCATACCCCCCTATCCTATAGACAGGCGCGCCGCCATAGCGATCAACTGGAAAACGGATTCACTGAATGGGGCTGGCGTCCGCACCATATATCTATAATAGCGGATATATGGAATCGGTATCTGCTATCTCGGCGCTAGGAGCGCTTGCGCAAACAACGAGGCTCGATGCCTTTCGTCTTCTGGTTCGGCACGAACCCGATGGACTCGCCGCGGGCGAGGTCGCGCGGGCGCTCGACGTGCCGCAGAACACCATGTCAGTGCATCTGGCGACCCTCGCGCGCGCTGGGCTCATTCGTTCCGAGCGACGCAGCCGGATCATCAACTACCGTGCCGACCTCGACCAGTTGAAGGCGCTCACGCTGTTCCTCGTCAAGGATTGCTGCGGCGGCAAGGCGGAGCTGTGCGAGCCGCTGATCGCCGAACTTTTCCCCTGCTGCTGATGGAGCCCATCATGTCCGATCGCGTCTTCAACATCCTCTTCCTGTGTACAGGTAACTCGGCACGCTCGATTCTCGCGGAGAGTGCGCTCACCAAGCTGGGCAACGGACGCTTCCGTGCCTTCTCCGCTGGGAGCTATCCCAAGGGTGCGGTCAATCCCGACGCCATCGCCTTGCTCGAACGGACCGAATATCCGACCGATGGCCTGCGATCGAAGAGCTGGGACGAGTTCTCCGGACCTGACGCGCCGGTGATGGATTTCGTGTTCACCGTCTGCGACGACGCGGCCGGCGAGACCTGCCCGATCTGGCCCGGCCATCCCGTCACCGCCCATTGGGGGATCGAAGATCCGAGCCACGTTCTGGGCACCCCTGTCGAACGTGAGCGCGCCTTCGGCACGGCGCTCCGCTACCTCGAGAACCGCATCAAGCTCTTCATCGCGCTCCCGTTCGAGAAACTCGAGGCTCGTGCGCTGCAAGCCCAGGTTCGCGAGATCGGCCATGGCGAAGGTGCGAGCAGCCGTCGCGGGGATGCGGCCTGATGCCAATCGACATGATCATCTACCACAACCCTGAGTGCGGCACCTCGCGTAACACGCTGGCGATGATCCGTAATGCCGGGATCGAGCCGCATGTCGTGGAGTATCTGAAGACCCCGCCGTCGCGGCCTATGCTGGTGTCGCTGATCGAACGTATGGGGATCGCACCCCGCGCTCTCCTGCGCGAGAAGGGCACGCCGTTTGCGGAACTGGGGCTTGGTGATGTGTCGCTCGGCGATGACCAATTGATCGATGCGATGATGGCGCATCCGATCCTCATCAACCGCCCGATCGTCGTATCGCCGCTCGGCGTGAAACTCTGTCGCCCTTCCGAACAGGTGCTCGACCTGCTGCCGAACGCGCAGCTTGGCGCCTTCGCCAAGGAGGACGGCGAACAGGTCATCAACGCAGCCGGCAACAGGGTCGGCGCATGACGGCCCCGATCGCGGCGCCGGCCAAGCCGGCGATCAGCACGTTCGAGCGCTATCTCAGTGCCTGGGTTGCGCTCTGCATCGTCGTCGGCATTGCCCTTGGCTACGCATTGCCAGGCTTGTTCAGGGCGATCGCATCGGCCGAAGTCGCGCGGGTCAACCTCGTGGTCGCCGTGCTGATCTGGTTGATGATCATCCCCATGCTGCTCAAGATCGATCTCGGCGCGCTGGGGTCGGTCAGGCGGCACTGGAAGGGCGTCGGCGTGACGCTCTTCATCAACTGGGCGGTGAAGCCGTTCTCCATGGCGCTGCTTGGCACGGTCTTCCTTGGCTGGCTGTTTCGGCCGCTCCTGCCGGCCGCCGACATCAGTTCCTATATCGCCGGCCTGATCCTGCTGGCGGCCGCACCCTGCACCGCGATGGTGTTCGTCTGGTCGAACCTTTGCGACGGCGACCCGACCTATACGCTGAGCCAGGTCGCGCTGAACGACGTCATCATGGTGTTTGCCTTTGCACCGCTGGTCGCCCTGCTGCTCGGCGTCGCATCGATCACGGTCCCGTGGGACACGCTGCTGATCTCGGTGGCGCTCTACATCGTGGTGCCGGTGATCGTTGCACAACTTGTCCGTCGCGCCCTGCTGTCGGCGGGCGGTCAGCCGACACTGGATCGGATGTTGGCCCGGCTGGGTCCGGTGTCACTCATGGCGCTCCTGACGACACTCGTCCTACTGTTCGGCTTTCAGGGTGAGGCAATCATCGCCCATCCATTGGTGATCGCCCTGATCGCGGTGCCGATCCTGATCCAGGTCTATTTCAACGCTGGCCTCGCCTACTGGCTCAGCCACCGGTTCGGTGTCGCCTGGTGCGTGGCCGCGCCCGCCGCGCTGATCGGCGCATCCAACTTCTTCGAGTTGGCGGTCGCCGCTGCGATAAGCCTGTTCGGGCTCAATTCGGGCGCGGCGCTTGCGACCGTGGTCGGCGTGCTGGTCGAGGTTCCGGTCATGCTGTCGGTGGTGAAGATCGTGAAGGCGACCCGGCCCTGGTATGAGGAGCGGGTGCCGGCATGATCGCGACAGCGCTCGACACCACCGTGCTATCCGATCTGGCGGCCGATCTTGCTGAAGCCGGCCTGCCGACCAGTGACCTTGCCGAACCGGGACGTCGCTTCTTCCGGTTCGAGGATGCTGCCGGTATCGTCGGATATGCTGGCATGGAGGGCGACGGGCCTGATCGGCTGCTGCGATCGCTGATCGTGAAGCCTAATCGGCGCAGCGGCAGCATGGGCACTGCCATTCTCGGCGCGATCGAGCAGGCGGCGACCGAGGAAGGCGTTGCTTCCCTCTATCTGCTGACCACCACGGCCGAACCGTTCTTCCGGCGGCATGGCTATGTCATGGCCAACCCTGCCGATGCGCCCGACGCCATAACCGGATCGGCCGAGTTTCGGTCGCTGTGCCCGGCGAGCGCCGCCTTCCTCTCCAAGCGGATTGCCTGATGTCACGTCTTCGTATCCTTGCCGACCCCGATTTCACGCCGGCGCTCGATCGCGACGTGATTCGCCCTGATTTCGCGACGGGGCTCGGTTCGCTCGATCATCCGCCGCGCATCCTGCTGCTCTACGGTTCGCTCCGCGAGCGGTCGTTCAGCCGGCTTGCTGTCGAGGAAGCGGCACGGTTGTTGATCCTGTTCGGCGCCGAGGTGCGAATATTCGACCCAAGCGATTTGCCATTGCCCGATCAGGTGAAGGCCGATGACCACCCCGCCGTCCACGAATTGCGCGAGCATTCCTTGTGGTCGGAAGGTCAGGTGTGGTGCAGCCCGGAGCGGCACGGCCAGATCACCGGCATCATGAAGGCCCAGATCGACCATCTTCCACTGGAGTTCGGCGGCATGCGGCCGACACAGGGCCGAACGCTCGCTGTCATGCAGGTGTCAGGCGGATCGCAGTCGTTCAATGCCGTCAACACGCTTCGGCTGCTTGGTCGCTGGATGCGGATGTTCACGATCCCCAACCAGTCGAGCGTCGCGATGGCGTTCAAGGAGTTTGACGAAGCGGGGCGAATGAAGCCGTCCAGCTATTATGATCGCATCGTCGATGTGATGGAGGAACTGGTTCGGTTCACTGTTCTTACCCGGGGTCATGCGGATCAACTCGTCGATCGATATTCCGAGCGCAAGACGGCGGCCGCCAAGCGCGACGCCGTGAAGGACCTTGCGTCGCAGTCGGTCGGCTGACCTGATCCGGACAGCCTCCGGGTCTACCGCGCTTCTGCAGTGCAAAGCGTTTCTAGCAAGGGACAGCCCAAGGTGTCGCCGGCTTCGCAGGCGGCGACGGTGTCGCCGAGCACTTGTTCCATACGGCGAAGGTCGGCGATTTTCAGGCGGATATCCCGCAGATGCTTGCTCGCCAGATCGCGCGCCTGCGCGCACGAGGCAACGCCCCCGTCGGCAAGTGCCAACAGCGCTCGCACCGCGTCGATCGGGAAGCCCAGTTCGCGCGCACGTCGCACGAACGACAGTCGCCGAACATCCGACGGGCAATAGGCGCGGTATCGCCCGCGGCGCAGCGGTACCGGGAGGACACCGATGCGTTCATAATAGCGGATCGTCTCGATGTTGCAGCCCGTGCGCTGCGAGAGTTCGCCGATCGGGATCGTGGTACCGGACGTCGCCATCATCAAATTTCCCTTGAGTCTGTAGTAGCTACAGACACTAGGCTAGGATCGCACCGGTCTCAAGGAGTCGCCATGTCTGAACCTTCTTCCAATCCACATTCGCCGAAGGGATTGGGAACCGCGTCTCTCACTCTCGGAGGAATCGCGGCAGGTTTCGGCGTTGCAGCTTGCTGTGCCCTGCCGATGCTGCTGGCTTCAGTCGGTATCGGATCGGCATGGCTGGCCGGAATCGCCATGGCCGCGCTCCCCTATCGCGTGGCGCTCCTTGCGATCGGCGCACTATGCCTCCTTGCAGGCGCCGCACTTCTCGTTCGTCAGCAAGCGGCGGCAGCGCGCTGCGCATCGGACGCCGCATGCACCTCTCGCGTCACGCGGCTCATCACTCTTGCCGGCCTGCTGATCGGTGCCATCCTGCTCTGGCTGGGCTATGTCTATGTCTGACATCAGCCCGGAGCTAATACCAACCTGCATTGATCACGACCCACGCGCCCATTTGCGGCGTCCGATTGTCATGATGCGCCATGGCTGATCAACCAGCCTGTTCCAAGCCTCGCAGCAAAGGTCGATGATGTTGTC
>NZ_JAFCWU010000020.1:0-20700 GCF_049897725.1 Sphingomonas sp. PSPC2-2
GCGCCAGCCAGCAGCTGATCCAGCAGATCGTTCGGTATCGCAGGCTCTTTGCGTCGGGACATTTCGGGGCTCCTTCTTTCCCATTATGCCCGCCCGCACACGAAATTCCTGACACTCCCGAAGCTTTTCGGCAATGCCCATGCTTTCCACGCGGCGCCGCATCTCGGCCCAGACTTCGCTGGGTTCAATATTGAGTGCGTGCCACAGAACGACCAAGTGATAGAGAAGATCGGCACTTTCGCTGACCGTCTTTTGGGTCCGCTTCCTCACCGCCTCGAGAGCGACCTCGGCAGCCTCCTCGACAACCTTCTGCGAGATCTTCCGCAATCCGGCATTCATCAGCTCTGCCGTGCGAGCATGCTCCGTCAATGTCACATCATTCAGCGCGTTGTAGAGCTGCTCTAAATCGTTGGCGAAGATAGTATTCGCGCAAGTCGTATTAGTGCCTGCGGGGCGCGCAGGCAGCAAAGCCACCACTGCATTCATTAGTTAATCCCTTCGTTTGAACTTTGCTGCCAACAGCAGCGCTACGCTGCGCACGGCATTGCCGTGTGTCGCTATGATCAATCGTCAGGATTCTTCAGAGTGGCGGATGTCTCCAATTGCCAGCCCCCAATCAGCCGGCCATCGGATTCCTGATGCCAATGGGCAAGAAGCTTTGGTCTCGCCAAGTTGCGAGCGCCCAATTTCAAGCCGGGAAACACCCCGGCGAATTGAATATCATCATGGGCGACCACCGGTGGCGCCCGACGTGTGTCGATGTTGAGATGAGCGGCCATGGCCACCTCCGTCTGTTCAAGCAGTTGCTCGAACCCGGGTGGCCTGGACGGACGGTGCTCAGCGTCGAAGTGCTGGCGCAGTTACGTCGGCAGAACCGACCCGAGCGATGATGCAACCCAGCGGAGCGTCGATAGCAGGTGACTGACGCCTACTATCTCCCTCCGAGGGGTCGTTGCTAGATCGCGGGTTCATATGATCCTCTGCTGTGCCAATCCGGATCCAATTCACGACGAACTGGACCACGACGCGAACAACCCTGCCGGTCTTCACTTCGCGCGACATTCATATATACTCTGGGGGGTATATTACAACTATACCCGGGTATAGCGGAGGGACGCGATGGCGCATGCGGTGGCTGAGAAGCAGAAGCTGCTGAATAGGGTCCGACGCCTTCGAGGTCAGGTCGATGCGATTGAACGGGCCCTCATCGCGGATGAGAGTTGCGGCGACGTGATGCGGATAGTCACGGCCACGCGCGGTGCGATCAACGGAATCATGGCCGAAGTCGTCAATGGGCACATTCAAGCGCATATGGTCGATGCGAACCGCACGCCCACAGAAGCTGAACGTAATGCCGCGCTCGAATTAGTCGACGTTTTGCACACCTACATCAAGTGAACTGCGATGGCTCCACAAAAAACACCAGTCAATCAGCCTGCCCACGTCGATCCTATAGATCACGAGGCAAACTTGACGCATCGATACCCGCTCGGCACCCGTTCAAGGGAACTACTGACGTTCATCGATGGGCTATGGCGCCTCGTTAGGTCTGGAACGCTTCCCTTGCTGATCGGCATCCTCACTATCGGCATCTTCATCATCGACACCATAACCCCTTACGAGATATCCGCTGCGACGTTTTATGTGATTGTCGTTCTATTGTCGGCTCGCTTCAGCCACACGCGGGGCATGGGCACGGTCTCTGGAATATGCATCGCGTTGACGATCGCGAGCTACATCCTGACGCCGAGTGGAAGCTTCGGAACCGGAGTCGTCAACACCTCGATCAGCCTGCTGGCGATCGCGGCAACGACCTATCTCGCTGTCAAGATGGAGACCGCTCGTGTGGCGGCCGAACAGGCGCAGACCCGCCTTGCGCACGTCGCTCGGATCACGACTCTCGGCGAGATCGCTGCCTCAATCGCCCATGAGGTCAATCAGCCGCTCGCCGCAATCGTGACCAACGCCAATGCATGTACACGCTGGATTCACGGAGATCCCGCGAACCTAGAAAAAGCCGCGTCTTCGATAGATAGCATCGTCAGCGACGCAAACCGAGCAAGTGAAATCATCAAGCGCGTCCAAGCGCTGTCTATGCGTGCAGAACCAAAGAGGTCCTGGATTGAGATCAACGTCGTAATCAGAGAGGTGCTGGGGCTTTTGCAAAGCCGTTTCCGAGAAAGCCGAGTTTCCGTTTATACGAACCTGTCGAGTGATCTGCCCATGATCTTCGGTGATCGTATTCAACTTCAACAGGTTGCACTCAACCTTCTCGTGAACGCGATAGATGCGATGGGTACGCTGCAGAGCAGTGTTCGTGAGATTCGAATAAACTCCGCTAAATCAAGCGCGTCCGGCGTGATGATCACGATAGAAGACACGGGAGGCGGTATCGATCCTGGCTTCGTAAGGCATCTTTTCGATGCCTTTCACTCCACCAAGAGCGATGGCATGGGAATTGGACTTTCAATATGCCGATCAATTATTGAATCTCACGGCGGTAATATTTGGGCTGAGCCGACCAATCCGCGCGGCGCTACCTTTTGTTTTACTCTGCCTGGCGACAGGGAGAAAATACTATGAGACAGTCGAAACAGCCCGTCGTTGTGGGCGGCACGGTAGCCGTCGTCGACGATGATCTTTCCGTGCGTGAAGCGCTCAGAAATCTCCTGAGTTCTGTCGGACTTGATATTCACACCTTTGCGTCTACGCACGAGTTTTTGGCGTGGTCGATTCCTGATACGCCGATTTGCTTGGTATTGGACGTTAGAATGCCGGGTCAGAACGGCTTGGATTTCCAACAAGAGCTTTTCAGAACGCGTGTGGAGATCCCGGTCGTGTTCATTACGGCGCACGGGGATATCCCGATGTCGGTCCGGGCTATGAAGTTTGGCGCGATCGAATTTCTGACCAAGCCGTTTAGGGACCAAGACCTACTTGATGCGATCTATCTCGGTCTCCAGACTTCGCAAATCCGACGAAACGAGAAGACAATGACAGCTGATCTTCGCGCGCGGTACGATTCGCTTTCTGTTCGCGAGCGCCAAGTTATGGACATGATACTTGATGGAAAACTCACAAAGCAAATTGCTGCGAAGTTTGCACTCAGCGAAATCACGGTGAAGGTGTGTCGGGCGCAGATCATGCGGAAGATGGAGGCGGCATCCTTGCTTGAACTCGGGCGGATGTCCGAGAGATTGGAAAGAATAAGGGATTGAGAGGCAGTCGATTATTGCTGACTTCAATGCGGCCTTGGAGAGCAGCTTGGGCTCACGCAGGAGCGTGCGCGATCTGACGAGCTATTCTGCCTCGCCATCAACGTCCTCAGAAATCTCCTGATGAAGCTTCGGGCCCTTCGCGAGACGGCGGCCGAGAGCTGTGACAAACTGATCATAGCGTTCGCCAGCTTTGGCGCGCGCGGCCTGCGCAGCAGGTTCTGGCAAACTCGGTGTGGTGGTCACCCAGAAGCGCACGAAGACTGCGAGCATCTCGACCGATATTCCGATATCGCGCTCCATCCGCGACATGCGTCGGTCGAGCTGGTCGAGGCGTTTCGTGATGACGGCCTCCTGGCGTTCGGCGGCATCGGGTGAGAGGAATGACTCGATCGCCGCCTCCGCGACCAACGATCGCGAATGGTCGCGGCGCGCGGCGTGATCTGCGAGCCGGTTCATGACAGAGGGGTCGAGATAGACGGAGAGGCGTTGCTTGCGGGGTGGTTTCGTCACGGGCGTCTCACAGCTCCATGCCGTCACCGGGGTCGAGCGAGACCTGGCGCGCGACGCCCTGCATGAGCCGGTTCATACGGCTGGTGCGCACGGCATCGTCGTCAGACTCGTCCCGATCGGTATCGATCTCGAACGGGTTGTCGATTGGCACTTTCTTCTCGACGGGGTTCACCCGATTGAGTTCCGGTTGCTGGCGGCGTTCCGACTCGGTTGGATCTTCATCGGCGGGCTGCGCTAGCAAGGTGGCCTCGGCAATCTGTGGTCGGGCTGGCAACTGGTGCGTGGTCCAATCGTCGGGCTGTCCTTGCTGCGACGTTGTGAGCGCGGGCGGCGGCAGCAGGCGTTCCTTGAACCGAGCATCCTCGTAATAGCGCGCCTTCTTCGCACGAATCGGCGGCGTGCCCGCCGCCATGACGATCTCGTCGGTGGGAGGGAGCTGCATGATTTCGCCAGGTGTGAGCAGTGGCCGAGCTGTTTCCGAGCGCGAAACCATCAGATGGCCAAGCCAGGGGGACAGCCGGTGGCCGGCATAGTTCTTCATGGCCTTCATCTCGGTGGCGGTGCCGAGGGCGTCCGAAACGCGCTTGGCGGTACGCTCGTCGTTGGTCGCGAAGCTGACGCGCACATGGCAATTGTCGAGGATCGAATTGTTCGCCCCGTAGGCCTTTTCGATCTGGTTTAGGGATTGCGCGATCAGGAAGCTCTTCAGACCGTAGCCGGCCATGAAGGCCAGTGCTGACTCAAAGAAGTCGAGCCTCCCCAGCGCCGGAAACTCGTCCAACATCAGCAGGAGACGATGGCGTTCGCCCTTTGCTTGCAGATCCTCGGTCAGGCGTCGGCCGATTTGATTGAGGATCAGTCGGATAAGCGGTTTGGTGCGGTTGATGTCGGATGGTGGCACGACGAGATAGAGTGTTGCCGGGTATTTTCCGCCCACGATATCGGAGATCCGCCAGTCACAGCGCCGCGTCACTTCGGCGACGACGGGATCGCGATAGAGTCCCAGGAACGACATGGCGGTAGAGAGCACGCCTGAGCGTTCGTTGTCGGATTTGTTGAGGAGCTCGCGTGCGGCGCTGGCGATCACGGGATGCGGTCCGGCGTCGCCGAGATGCGCCGTCTTCATCATCGCATCGAGGGTGGATTCAATTGGTCGCTTCGGATCAGAGAGGAACGCCGCGACGCCGGCCAGAGTCTTGTCCTTTTCCGCATAGAGGACGTGGAGGATCGCGCCGACTAGCAGCGCATGGCTCGTCTTTTCCCAATGGTTCCGCTTGTCCAACGACCCTTCTGGGTCGACCAGGATGTCGGCGATGTTCTGGACGTCGCGAACCTCCCATTCGCCGCGGCGCACCTCGAGCAGAGGATTGTAGGCAGCGGATTTTGTGTTGGTCGGGTCAAAGAGCAGCACGCGGCCGTGCCTGGCGCGGAAGCCGGCGGTGAGCTGCCAGTTCTCGCCCTTGATGTCGTGAACAATCGCCGAGCCCGGCCAGGTCAACAGCGAGGGCACAACGAGGCCAACACCCTTGCCGCTTCGGGTGGGCGCGAAGCACAGAACATGTTCAGGCCCATCATGGCGCAGATAAGCGTGCTCGTAGCGTCCCAGCACGACACCATCGGGACCGAGAAGGCCGGCCGTCTCCACCTCCTTCTTCTCGGCCCAACGCGCCGAGCCATAGGTCTCGACCTTCTTGGCCTCGCGTGCACGCCAGACCGACATGCCGATGGCGACGGCGATCGAGATGAAGCCACCGGACGCCGCGATGAAAGCGCCTTCGACGAAGATCGCGGGTGCGTAGGCGTCGAAGCCGTACCACCACCAGAAGAAGGAGGGTGGCAGATAGAAAGGAAAGCCGAACAGCGTGAACCACGGCGCGCCCAACTCCGGCTGGAACGCCAATCGCCAAGCCACCCATTCCGTTGCGCCCCAAGTGGTGGCGAGGACGATCAGGAAAACGGTGAGGATCTGGCCCCATAGGATCTTCGTGGCGGACATTGGAACGGTCCTTTCGGAGAGAGGTTAGAGGCCGAGCCCTCGTTTGCGGCCAAAGCTCCAGTCGATGCCGCCATCATCGCGGGCGACGCCGGAAACATGCTTGCCGAGGTGCTTTTCCAGAGAGGGTGACCAGGGCACGAGTTGGAAGCCGAGGCCGTCGTCCAGCATGGCAAAGCGGCCGGAGGCGAGTGCCAAACGCTGGCGGTAGGTGCCGGCAACATACTCGCCGCTTCCCGCGCGATTGAACGGCTGGCCTGTTTCGGCGGAGAGTTTTTCGCCGGCCGCTTCCAGCTCGCGACGGCGCAGCGTGTCGATCAGCCCGCGATTGAAGGTGACACGCTGGCCGTGTCGCTCGCCGAAGCCCTGTCCGACCAGATGATCCGCGCGTCGATCCAGCGCCTGCCGTACCTCGGCGCCGAAGCCGGCCTCGGACAGGGCGGCAGGTTCGCGCGCGATGTTCTGCCGATCGAGCCAAGTCGCGCCGGTTGCCGTGACCTGACGATCGATATCGAGATCGGAGCGGACGGCGATTGCGACCCGGCGCTGTCCCTGTGCATCATCGAACGCACGCAACTCGACGATCGAACCCGCCGCGCTGTCACCGGCGGCTTCGAGATCGGGCAGCTTGATGTGATGGGTGCGGCCGTCGACGCCGTCGACCACGGCGTAGGCGGAGCCCTTCAGCTCGTCATCAAGACCGCGATCGACCAATCGGCCGATCACGGGCGCATCGAGGCTTTCGGCCGCGAGCACATAGCCCGCCGAGCCGCGTTCGATGCCGCGATCCGTCAAAGCCCGGTGCATGCGTTTGATGATGTCGCCGCGCTCGCCGAGTTCACGCAGAGTCGCCTCGGCCTTCGTGTCGATCGCCCATTGACCGGGGCCGACCTGCTCGGCGAGGCCGAGTGTTTCCAGCTTGCGGAGCCGTCCGACCTTCAGCGCATGAAATTCGTCGAGCCGGACGTTCGGATCGATCGCCGTCTCGATGACGCCCGTGGCATGGCCATCGCGGATAAGCTGGCGGTCAAGCTGCGTGAAGCGCTCGGCATCGACCTGGCGTTTCAGGCTGCGCTGGATGTCGAGGTCGGTGCGCGGCCCTAATTCCTGCGTGATGAGGTCACGCGCGCGGTCGCGCATTCCTTCCTTGATGTAGTCGCGTGAGATGACGAGGTCCTGCCCGTCGTCACGGACCCCGCGCACGATCAGGTGGACATGGGGATGCTCGGTGTTCCAGTGGTCGACCGCCACCCAATCGAGGCGGGTGTCGAGATCCTTTTCCATCTGCGTGACGAGATCGCGGGTGAAGGACCGCAGGTCGGCCATGTCGGGCGCATCGTCGGGCGAGACGATGAACCGGAAATGGTGGCGGTCGTCCTGGCACCGTTCCGCAAAGGCCTTCGGATCGGCGTCGTCGCCCCCGGGACCGAAGAGATGGGCCTTCTCCCCATCGCGGGTCACGCCTTCGCGGCGCAGATAATTGAGGTGGGTCGCGAGCGGCGCCGAGCGCGATGTCTGGCGCACGACGCGCGCCTTGATGACAGCGCCGCGCGTTCGCGCGGTGAGCAGCCGGTTCGCCTGGATGCTCGCACGCTGGCCCCGCCCGAAGCGCGAGCGGTTGCCGGACACGATCCGGCCGGAGCGTGAGACGCCGGCCCCGGCCTTCTTCGCCGCGGCGAGAGCCTGCGCGATGAAGGGACGAGCCTGCTGCGCACGGGTCGAGCGGATGCGGCCCGGCCGGATGCGGAAATCACTGTCGCCGGTCATGGCTGATGCCTCGCACATCGCGCCAAGCACAGGAAATCGCAGGAAAATCGGCGTAGTCGTGAGGTGCGGGGAAATCCCGCACATCGCGAAATCGCCTCATAACCTATTGAAAAACCACAACCGACCCAAGCCGCACCTCGCGGCCTTTTATCCTGCCATCGTCCGGTCGTGTTGCCTGCCTCTACCCTCAACGCACACCATGACGCGCTTGAGCACGCTATCGTGCGATCAGGAACCGGGCTGCTCATGGCGCATTCCTTTGGCCCGAACGCGGGACAAACAGCCCGCCCGACTGCGGCTCGATGGCGGAAACATCGCGCACGGACGATGTCGTCATCGCGGCATCGGAAGCGCGCTCGGCCGGTACGGGAACGGGTATCGATATGCGCTCAGCTTGCGCGATGAACAGCGGCGCGCGTGTCCAGGCGAGTGCATCGGCCGCGGCGGCCACGATCGGCCAAGTCGCATCGCCGCTGGTCACCGACGGCGCGACGATGGCGACATAGGCGCGCGTTTCCGCGGGCAGCGCCCGGCCCTTCAGCGAGTCCTCGTAACGACCAGGACCGGCATTGTAGGCCGCGATCCAGCCGGGCGATCCGTAGCGATCGAACAGCTCGCGGATGTAGCCGGCGCCGGCGATGATGTTGTCATGCGGATCATAAGGATCAGCGCCGAGACGGTGGCGAAGGCGCAAGCCTGCCCAAGTGGGCGGCATGATCTGCATCAGGCCCATCGCGCCCTTCGGCGAAAGGGCGCGTGGATCGCCTGCACTTTCGGCACGCATCACCGCCCTGATCCATGCGATCGGAACGCCGAAGCGCCGCGAAGCCTCGGCGATATGATCGCCATAGGGATCGCGTGGCGACGGTCGATCGGCGCCCAAGTCCTGCGCCATCGTGATCGCCGGCATGATGCTCGCGAGGCTAAGGCCGGAAAGGAGGAGGAGAGCCATGCGCCGGGCAGCGCAGCGCGGCCCGGACGCAATCGAACGGCTCCTCGGTTGACGAGAGCCAAGCATCGCTCAGTCCTTCTCGCCGCGATCGCGCGGACGCGACCAATGCAGCGACCAGGCCGAGCCGCCATCGTCGTCGCGGAACATGTTGGCGCGGATCGGGTGCGGGAATGTCGGATCGTCGATCAGCAGCGCGACGTATTCGCCGGCCTTCTCTCCGGAGCGTTTCCATCCGGCGCCGATCTCCGCGCCCGGCTCATTGTTCATGCCGTCGAAGACATGCACGCGATACTGCGGTGCGTTCTCAACCTCGGTCGGTTCGGCTGCGATGATTATGACGTCCTGGTTCAAAACCAGCGTCGTCAGATGCCCGACGAAGCCGGTCTCGTCGCGCGTGAATTCGCCAATCTGGGGCATGTCAGTCTCCTTCGCGGTGGGGATTGGGACAGCCATCGGCGAGCACCGCTCCCGCCGAATGGGAAGGCGGTCAGCGTGTCGGCGCACGCCATTCGAAGCGGCCGGTGCCGTCTTCATCGGTCCACAGTGGGACGGCACGGCCGATGATCTGGTCGGTCGAGATCAGGCCGAAGTAGCGGCCGTCGAGGCTGTCGCGGACCTGCCAGTTCATGAGGAAGACTTCGCCAGTCTGGACCCGGCGGCAGCCTTGCCAGACGGGAAGATCGCGGCCTGCGCGATCGCGCTCCAGTGCCGCACCGACCTCCACACCATCGACGGTGATAGTGAGGTTCGAACGGCAAACGGTCTGCCCGGAGACGGCGAGGATGCGCTTCATCAGCGGCACGCCCTTGGGCAGGTAGCCGCGCTCGGCGAGGAATGTCGCGAGCGGCTCGGGCGCATCGACCGCAACGAGATCGGTAACGTCGAGCGGCCCGTCGAAGTCGATCGAATAGAACCCGATGGGCGCGCTCGCCGATGCGTTCCAGATCAGCTTGATGGGCATCGGCGTGAGGCCGGGATAGCCGACGCTGAGCGCGGCGAGCGTCGTCGCCAGGAGAAGTCCGGCGCGGCTCACGACTCGGCCTTTCGGCGCAGCAGGAATGCGCGATGATGGTCGAGCGTGTAGGTGCGCGGCTCGTGTCCAGCAGCGAGCCGGTTGTGGACGTGACGCCAATGATCGGGCGAAACCGCTTCGGGATCGATGCCGATGCGCTCGATGGCGTCGATCGCCTGCAGCACGCGCTCGACCCTGGGCCAGCTCTCGACCTTCAGCAGGATTTCGCCGCCAGGACGAACGAAAGGCAGCGTCTGGTACGTCTCGCCGCGCGCAACCGAGCGCACGACGTCGATGCGCGAGATGATCGTTCCGAAGTCATTCGAGGCCCAGCGCACGAAGGCGAAGACCGCGCCGGGGCGAAAAGACAGGACACGCCGACGGCGATCGAGAATCTGTTCGTGGGCGTGCGTGCCGAAGCGGATCCAGTTCTCGATCTTCTTCTCAACCCAGGTCAGTTCGACATGGGTGAGATTGTCTTGGTGGCGTGCGGTCGGCGTCGGGCCGCCGCGCGCGCGGGGGGCCGCGGCGCCGGTCATGAGGGGTCTCCTTCGATGTGTGGGAATTCGCGCGCGAGCATCTCGCGCAGCATGTCGGCAACGGTAACGCCGCGCCGGAAGGCAGCGATCTTGATCCGTCCACGTAAGGCGGGCGTGACGTCGATCGTCATGCGGGCGGTGAAGGCTTCATCGTCCGGCGCGCGCGGCGCGGTGGCATCTGCGGCCTTGATCCAGGCCTCTTGATTGGTCGGACGTGCCGCAAAGCCGCGCCGTTCGGATCGCTCGCTCATGGTGAGATCCTTTCGAGCTCGGTGACGAGCGCCGCGATCTCGCGCGCGGCGGGTCCGTCGTCGTCGATCTCGAAAGCGAGCCGGCCCGATTGCGCGGCGTCGGCGTAGATGACGCGCTGTCCGATCGCCGTGCGCAGCACTGGCGGATCGTGGTCGGCGAGCGTCTCGGCCGTCTCGCGGGCGATCACGGTGCGCGCGCCGCAGCGATTGAGGACGAAGCGAGCGCGAAGCTCCGGCCGATAGATGCGCGCCTCCGACAGGAGCGCCAGCATCTCGGCCGAGGCCCAACCATCGAGCGGCGACGGCTGCACGGGGATCAGCACGAGGTCGGCGGCGAGCAGCGCGGATCGCATCAGCCCGGCGACGCGCGGCGGCCCGTCGATCACCACATGATCGACATCGCGCGCCAGCTCGGGCGCCTCACGGTGGAGCGTGTCGCGCGCCAGGCCGACGACGCCGAACAGGCGCGGCGCGTGCTCGCGGGCGCGTTGCTGCGACCAGTCGAGCGCCGAACCCTGGGGGTCCGCATCGACGAGCGTGACCCGCTTTCCCCTACCGGCCCATTCGCCGGCTAGGTGCAGCGCCAGCGTCGTCTTGCCGACGCCGCCCTTCTGGTTGAGGAAGGCCACGATCATCGGCGGCCTCCCGGGCGTGGACCGAAGGGAAGCTGCGGAGGGCCGGAGGTCCCGTTTCTCGCCGCGCCAGCGTTGGTAAGAGCGGCGCTGCTGGTGCGCCGCTTGCCAGCGGCGCTTAGCGCGTTCGCGGCCTGCCGGACGAGGTTTTCCACCTCTCGCGCGCGCTCTTCAAAGTTAGATTCTCTGTTAGATTCTAAGTTAGCGAGGCGATTTTCGGTTCTGCTGTCGTGGGTTAGGCCGTGTTTCGGTTCCCGTTGGCACGAGGGGCCGGTTCCTGATGGCACGCGCTTTCGGGTTCCCGATGGCACGAAGCCTTTCACAGCTTTTCCACAGGGCGGCGTCCGCTCGAAAGCGAGCAACGTTCGGCCGCCGGCCTCGATCTCGAGGAACAGCGTGTAGCCGGGAAGCGGCTGGCGACGGATGATGTCGCGCAGCTCGAAGGCGAAGCGTTTGTACGGTGACAACGCGCCGGATTTCTGGTGGAGGTGGCGAAAGTCGAATCGCCAGCCATTGCGCTGGCGCCCGCCGTGCTTGCGCACCAGGCGATAGAGCCAGCGATCGAGCCCGCCTGTGAGATCGAAATAGGCCCGGTCGATCGTCAGCACGAGCGCATCGTCGAGAACGGCCTGATAAAACCAGTCCGGGACGATCATCTCGATCCCGTCCGGCTTGCCGTTGCGGTTGGTGCGCTCCTTCCACTCGTTGATCCACGAGAAGCGATGACGCCGGCCCTCGGCGGATTGGCGGATCGAGGTGCAGACCGTCGTGGATTGCAGACGATCGAGCGCGGCCTTCAAGCGCTGATAGTCGCGTAAGGACGTGCCGCGGCCGATGAATTTGAGAATTTCATAGGGCGTGGCGACCATCAGGCGCGACGTGCGCAGGCCGGCGTCACGCGCCTCGACGATCTGGCTCGCCGCCCAGATCAGGATGTCGGCGTCCCAAATGGTCGCCATGCCGTGATCGGGCACGGCCTCGACGCGGATCGACACATTGCCGGCGGCGAAGTCGATCGGCGCGACGCGGTGCGATTTGGAGAGGGAGAAAAACGGATAGGCCATGAGATCCTGTGCGTCTCGTGCTGCGAACTCGCCGGGGAGCGCACGGAACAGATCGAGCTGCCCGCGCTCCGAGAGGGACTGGTGTCGCGCCGCCATTCGGGAATCCGGGGGCGATCAGCGCGCGTATCGTCCGGCATGTGCCGGCGGCGCAGGCGTATGGCGCTTGGCCGGAAGCACGCTGCCGCGCGGATCGGAGGTGGAGGTGACGGCGCCGCGCTCGGCCCAGGCCTCAAGATCGTCGACCGCATAAACGACGCGACCGCCGAGCTTGCGATAGGCCGGACCCGTTCCGTAAGTCCGATGCTTTTCGAGGGTGCGGGCCGATAGGCTGAGGAATTCGGCGGCTTCCTTGGTGCGCAGGTAGCGCGGCGGGAGAACGGCGAGATCAGGTCGCATGGGAGGGCCTCCGTGGGTTCGTTGGGGCCGCCGGGAAGCGGCGGGTAACGAAGGCCACGTTGGCGAAGCAGGGCCGGCGAGATGCAGGGCGAATTCAGGGGGGCCTAAATTCGCCCACCAAGAGTCGGATGGAGATCGGCTAAAGTTGCCGCCGATGACGAAGCAACGTGCGATACCCACCCACCATCATCGCGCGGGCATCTCGAAGCAGGGCTTTGGTGGCGTGGCGGGCGGAAGATGCCTGCCAGTCGTCGCGACCGAGAGCGCCGATCCGAAATATGACCTGCGCAATTTCTTGCTGGGTCGCGCCCGCGCGATGACCGTCGAAGGCCTGCAGCATCCGGCACAGCCGAGCACGTTGCTGCCGTGTCAGTCGGGTGTCGGGCGGTATGGCGCGGCCATGGAGGGCGGAGAGCAAGCGGGCGACCGATTGGAGCCGGTCGAAGCCTTCCAGGCCGAGCGGGATGAAGGCGCCAAGAGATTTGGCGGGTCGTGTCTCGGACGGATGAACAAGCGCTACGCGCTGACCGTTTCCGAGATCGAGAACCAGATGGGTCTCGCTGCCGACATCGACGCTTACGGCGGCGTCGATCGTCGGTTGGGGATCAGCGCTTGCGGACGGAATATCCGGAGGTGGGCCAAGAACGATGGCGCTTGTGTCTTCCTGGGGAAGCCAGATCACCTGCGCTTCGGGAGGTGCCTGCATCGGGTCTACGGGGAAATCGCAACCCCCACCGCTGCCCGATCCCGTCGGTCAGCGTGCGCAGATCACTTTCGCTGTCGCCGAGCGCTTGAAAATCCCTGTCGTAGGTTTCGTTGCGGCGCAGCCATTCCCACGCGACGTCGGACGCGGTCATGTCGGCGACGTGCGCATAGCGTTCCGATGAACGCCAGCCGGAAGCATCTGGTGTCATCGCGATCCTCCCTAGTCTTTGAATTTGTGGGAGAGTCAGGATTCCCGGCTGGGTTGTTCAGTGGAAGTCAGAGGGCCGGCAAAGGGTGGTGCCGAAACGGCATCGCGGCGATCACTGTGCGGAGCGGACCAAGTCTCGATAGCCGTGCTCGGTCATCCACTGCGCGCGGGCGAGATGCGTGTCATGGACCTGGCGGCACCGCTGCGGCTCACGTGCCGTATCGAGGCCAAAGAGAATCTGGACGGCTTCGCGCCAATCAGCTCCGTCGCGCGAGGAATCGAGCAGGCGCAGATAGAGAACCATATGCTCGCGGTCATAGGCCGTGAGGGTCTGGCTGATCGGAGGCGCATCGAGAAACGGCGGCATCGCGGATTCCATCAGGCGACTATATTCGCGCGGAAAGCATTCGTTAACACTCGTGCCCGGCATTACTGTGACAACGTGCGATGGATGGTGTGCGCCACGCGATCACGGCGCTGCTAACGCCTCGTCGGCCGGTCGTCCCGCTCATGGAGCAGCAGCACTCCTTCGCCCTTGTCGGTGGAAAGCAGGACGATACCGGCTGTTTCAAGCGCCCTTCGCACCTGATCGCGCGTCGACTCGTACACCTCTAATCCACTTTCGGACTCAAGGCGCTTGAGCGCGGTTAGCGATGTCCGGGCCTTGTCAGCGAGCGTCTCCTGTGTCCACCCCAGCAACGCGCGTGCGGCCCGCGATTGTCGGGCGGTGATCATGCATGATCACCTCCCACCGACGGACACACGCTTGCCAGAACTACGACTATAATAGTCGTTCTTTGCGCCCATTGCGAGGGTAATCGGCGTCTCAGGGCTGGCGGTGCCCTCGCCGGGCGGCCGAAGTGATTCGCGCTAGCAGTGGAAAGGCCCCGGCCTGTTCGGCCGGGGCCTTGCTCGGGGCTCAGTCGCCGCGGCGGGTCGGGCGGGACCAGATCAGCGAGTGGGTGTCGCCGTCCTCGTCGTCGAAGAGGTTGGCGTAGATGGGGGCGTTGAAGCTCGGATCGTCGAGCTTGAGGCCCAGATAGTCGCGGCCCTCGTTGGAGCGCTTGGACCAGGCGGCGCCGATTTCCGCGCGGCCGACCAGAACCCGGTGGCTGGGGGCGTTCTCGCCGGTGGCGCGGGTGTCGGGGACGATGCGCACGCCCTTGGCTTGGACGCTGAGGGTTACGATTTCGCCGGTGAACTCGTTCGAGCCGGTCTTCTTGAAGGTGCCGATGGTCGCCATTGTAAGTCTCCGTTTCGTTTTCGGGACCGCTCCATTGCGGCCTCGATGGCGATCGACAGGCCGGAGGCGACCGACGCCGCATCGCTTGCGACCGGAGCAACGCGGAGGATGGCAGGAACGACTTTGTTGTTTCGCGAGGAATGACGGCCTTGGCCGGCAGGGGAAGAAAGTCGGGACGCGCCGTTGCGGCATAGGCGGTCGAGGCGCAGCCGTCCTTCGGTCAGATCAGGCCATTGGAGAGGCCGTTCGGAGCGGTCTGGAGACAATCAGGAACGGAAGATCATGGCGACCCGGTCGCAACCAGCAGACGGCGCAAGCTGAAGATCATCTGCGACCCGTCCTCCCCTTGTACAGGCGAGGGTCGAGCTTTCGTTTCGAAGTCGGCCAGTGGAGATGACGCCCTCGACTTCGTGTTGCACCGTTCCCGCGCACAGAGGCGCCGAGCAGAAATCCGGGCGCTGTTGAGGCGGCCGCACGATGGGCTTCAGTCAGGTTCCGGTGACGCGGCTCCCTCTCCAACTGCACAACGCTGAGGGCTGAAACCCCCGACTGGTCGTCCCGGCGACGGTTCCGTCGTGGTGTCAGGCTGGTGCAATGCCCTGGCTGGACGGGCCGGTGCTTGCCATCCCAGCGACGCGCGCGAACGCGGTGACGCCGACCGCGACCGCACCGATGACGGAGAACACGAGCTGCCAGGTCTCCGACGGCATGGTGTGTTTCACGATGCCATGCGTGGCGTGGAAGCCGGCGATCGCCGCGGGTGCGACAAATGCCAGCGCGATCAGCAGGCGTGCCCAGAGCGGGCGGACAATTCCAAGCAAGAGCTGCCCCACGCCCAACGTCAGGCCGGCGCCGAGCATGCCGATAAGGATGGCGCCGAGCCAGCCCGCGCCAGTGTCATAGGCCCAGGTGCCGGCGGTCACGCCCGCGAAGAATGGCAGTGCGAACACCGCGAGCGTGAACAGCAACCAGCACAAGATGCCGATGGCTGCGAAGGATAGGACAATGCCGAGGATAATCATGGTGGTGTCTCCGAAAGAGCAAATTCTGACGGTCGCGCCTTCCACCACCACCACGGCGCATTCGGGAGCATAGCAAAAGCTGTGCTCCGTCGGGAGCGGAAACCGCAGGGGTCTCCGCGTCGCCTGGAAGGGTGGCGCGCCGTCATGGCGCGAAGGGATCGACCTCGTGGACGATCTCCGAGACGTCGCCGTCGTATTCGTTTGCGGGTGTCACCGAGAGAGTGCCGTCGCCCGCGCGGAAGATGACGATGACGGCCATCAGCGTGGTGGCGAGGCTGAAGGCGAAGGCGTGTGCGTCGGGGAAGGACATCGATCCGGCTCCTGTTTCGAGCGGAGGACCATCCCCCCGCTGACAGGCGCCCGATGTGTTCGGCCGATGGCCGCAATCACCGCGCAGGCAACGCCGGCGCGGCGGCACGCTATGCGTAGTCCGACCCTTTACGGGTTGATGGCGTCAGGCCATCGGCTGGACCAAGGACCAGCGCCATTCAGCGGGGAGTGGTCTTCTCCGGGCTGGAAGCCGAGTCGATGTGGCCGTGACGTTGGTGAAGCCGTACTGTCTGCGCGAGCTGCCGTGCGACCTCACCTGCGTCATCCGCAAAGCCTGGTGGCCATTTCCTCGACGGCTCGCGCTGAAACCCGCCACGCTGAAAATGCGGATGGAGGTGGCTGATAATCCACTCGATGCGTGAAGGAGGCACCAAGCCGGCTTGAGCCGAATAATGGAGTGCCTTGGCGAGATCGTGCCCGATGTTCGCGCGGTTCCAAACATCATCGGTCGCGACGTTAAGCAGATAGGATTTGAGGAGGAGTTCGATGGCAATTGCAATCGCATGAAGGGCTTGATTGTCGAATCCTTGATCCGCCGCCCATTCGGCGGCTGCAGCCTTCACGGTGGCATTCTCCAGGAAAACCGCAGCGAGAACGGCGTCCGAACGTGCCGGTTTCGGGAGTGGCTTCAGTCGCTGCATTCGTTGCGTTATGCCATAGGCTTGGCCGTTTAGCAGGTGCCCGATGCGGCGGCGCTTACGCGCCGCCGAATTTCCACACCGGGATGCCGAGCTTCTTGGCTTTGTCGGCGAGGTTGTCATTGATGCCGGTGCCGGGGAAGTGCAGCACGCCCTTCGGCAGGATTTGCAGCATCTCGTCATTGCGTTTGAAGGGTGCTGCCCGGCCGTGCTTCGTCCAGTCGGGTGCAAAGCCGATCTGTGGGACATTGCGATTCCTGGCCCAGAGAGAAGCGATCTTCTCGGCACCCTTCGGCGACTTGCCGTGGATCAGCACCATGTCGGGGTGCTTCTCGTGAACCTGGTCGAGCTTGGCCCAGATGAGGTGATGGTTGTCGAAATCGAGCCCGCCGGTGACGGCGATCTTCGGTCCAGGCGGCAGGAGCACTTCCTGCTCGGCACGCTTCTTCGCCATGATGAAGTCGCGGCTGTCGATCATCGCCGAGGTGAGGTTGCGATGATTGACCTTCGATCCTGACCGCGGGAGCCAGGCTTTGCCGACCTGGCGTTCGTAGTGCTCGGCGGCCTGGTCGCGCATCAGTTCGAAGGCGGTCTGGCGTTCGACCTGTGTCTTGCCCTCGGCGATCAGGCGCTCGAGATCGACCGACTTCACCTCGCTGCCGTCCTGTTCGCGTTGGGAGCGCTTTTGGGCCTGCTCGTTGTCGTCGAGCTCGCGGTTGATCCGTTCGGCGGCGCGATGAAAGACGTTCACGGTCGACCAGAGGAGATCGTCGAGGTCGGGTTCGAGGCGCGTGTCCTCCAGGGTCACGATCAGGGCGTCGAAGATGTCGGCGACCGCGCCCGCGACCGCGTTGCCGTCCGGCAGAAGCCGCTGATCGGGTTCGTCGGCGAAAGGCCGGTAGCCGTGGAGCTGCAATTCGTTGAGGACGTGGTCAGTCGGTGAGGATTCGTGGTGCGGTTCGTAGTCGTCGAGATCGCGCATCGGATGCTCCGTCGGATGGACCGCGACCGTCGCGGCCTTCATGGCGACGAAGCACACCGGCGGGGCGGCCCTGCACCCGGAGCGCGAGCGAGGGCCGGAGCGTCAGCGGAGGATGGCGGAGGCCGGCTATTTTGTTTCGCGATGGAAAGCGGCCCCTTGGGGCCGCGCCGGAAAATAGTCGGCCGCAGCCATTGCCGGGCCGGCCTGCCTGTGGGCCGATCGCCCTCTCGAAGGCCGAGGCGCGGTCCTCTCCGATCCGCTGCGTCTGAGCGAGTACGGCGGCGGGGCCGCTGCCGCTTCCTTACCGGCTATGCCGCCAGCGCCATGAAGCGTGCGACGTCCTGCGGCCCGAGCTGTACCCGAGTCTGACTGCGCAATGTCGCGATGCCGAGGGTGCGGAGATCCTCGTTGAAGTCCCCGAGCTGTGGAGAGATCACGATCGCCTCGATCCCGGCCGCGTTCGCCCGTTCGATCAGGCTGTCACGCGCACCATCGCCTGCCGGATCGTCATCGCGCAGGATGTAGAGCCGCCGCAGCGTGTCCGGGAACAGGATGGCGGCGAGATGTGCCGCGGAGAGCGCCGCCACCATCGGCATGTTGGGCACGACCTGGCGGATTGAAAGGACCGTCTCGATGCCTTCGCCGGCTGCCATCACTTCGCCACCAGCGCCAAAGCGGACCGCGTTGCCGAGGAGATCGCCCATCGCCCGGCGCGGGGTTTCGAATGGCGCCTTGTCGTGGCGTCGTGAGTCGAGCCAGGTGCGATGCGCCCCGGTGATCATGCCGTCGAGGTCAGTGACAGCGGCGATCATGGCCGGCCAAGTCT
This sequence comes from Sphingomonas sp. PSPC2-2, assembly GCF_049897725.1. Classification (NCBI taxonomy): domain Bacteria; kingdom Pseudomonadati; phylum Pseudomonadota; class Alphaproteobacteria; order Sphingomonadales; family Sphingomonadaceae; genus Sphingomonas; species Sphingomonas sp. PSPC2-2. The sequence continues at coordinate 18,289 of NZ_JAFCWU010000020.1, forward strand.
CGGTCGGCGCATGCTCGTCCGGGCGATAATAGCAGTGCGGGTGGAAATACAGATTTCCGGCTCCACGGAGATCCGTAATGCCGCGTTGCCGGAGATACGCCGCGACGATTGTGCCCGCAATCGGCTGCGACATGCGGATGAGGCGCCGTGCGGCTTCGGGCGATCCATGTGGTGCGGGCGCCAGCGGCTGGAAGGCGGAGGGTTCCGGCGCTGGTGGTGGCATGCTGAGGAAGAGCCGAGCCTCGTCGGCGACATCCTTGAAGTCGATGAGGCCGCAGCTCTCGCGGATGACGTCGAGGAGGTCTCCATGCTCGCCGGTAGCGGCGTCAGTCCATTTCCCGGCGGGGCCTTTGGGCGAGTCCTTGAGCCGGACGTACATCGAGCGGCCCTTAGTGTTACGGGCGTCGCCCACCTGCCAGTAGTTGCCCTGACGGTGGCCATTGCTGAGATAATGGCGGCACACCGCCTCGGCCTGTCGGCCGAGACGTTGCGCGAGATCGGATGCGTCGAGACGGGCCATCACGCTGCCTCCCGCTCGCCGACGCGCTGGATCGGGTAGGTGCCGATCAGCTTGCCGATGATGGTCGCGCCGTCCGCGCCGACGGGCACGAAGAAGCGGAGCTTCCACGAGATGATCTCGCTGAAGAGGCCAAAGGCGCGCAGGCGCTCGCGCATCGCGTCGGTGAAGCCGGAGAGTTCGATGCGATCGGCGCCCATGACGCGCACGCGACGGAGTTGGAGGCCTTCGGCGAGATCGAGGATTGTCTTGCCCTCGATGAGCGCGGCATAGGCATGGTCGGCGGACAGGTTCGTCGTTCCGACTGTCGTGGCGTTGGCGACCCATGCGGGCGACACGCGGCGGCCGATGATCCGTTCCCCGTCATCGGTCTGGAGCCGATAGACACGGCTCGACTCGTTGGGCAGCCGCTTCCAGATCGGCAGCAGCAGGCCAGCGACGATGTGGATCGTGGAATCGGAATAGGCTGGCACCTCCGCGATCTCGGCGTTCCAGGCGGCGGTGAACTCGGCGCGACTGGCGGCGATCCAATGGCTTTCGTCCATCATGCGGATGGAGGCGTGATGCTGCTCCATCGGCCGGATCAGCCGCACGCGGCGTTCGATCTCCCCGTCGTCGAGCATCAGCGAAGGCGCTGGAAGCTGAACCGCGGCGCGGTGGGAGCGCTCGTTGACCAGCAACTTGGCGACCGGATCGTCGAGCCAAGCCATCGCCTCCTCGGCGGTCATCGGCCGGTTGCGCTCGCGCTGTTGGATGGTCAGCAGGCTGGTTTCCGCGCCGGTGCCGGGATGGGTGTAGATGGTCTGGCGATCGGTGACGACGAAGCTCTCCGCGCGCAGCGTCTCCAGTCCGATGTCGTAGATGCCGGCGGCGATCGCGCCCTCGACCTTGGCGGTCAGAAGCTGCTCGAAGGCGGCGAACAGGACGTCCTGCAGGTCGATGGTGAGCGCGAGCAGGCGGTTGAGAAAGGTTGTGATCGGCGGGAGCTCGTCCTTGATGCCGTTGTCGTCCATCAGCTTCAGGCCGGTCGTGTCCTCGAACCGCTGGAGCGAGCACCCTTCGATCTTGCCGCGGACGATCAGGATGTAGAGCTGGCGAAGCGCATCGCGCGCATAGTGGCTCTCCAGATTGTCCTCGGGTCGGAACAGGCCCTGGCCGCCGGTCTGGCGCTGTCCGCGCGTGATCGCGCCCAGCGTGTCGAGCCGGCGCGCGATGGTCGATAGGAAGCGCTTCTCCGCCTTCACATTGGTCGCGATCGGACGGAAGAGCGGCGGCTGCGCCTGGTTGGTGCGGTGGGTGCGGCCGAGGCCTTGGATCGCGGCGTCGGCTTTCCAGCCCGGCTCAAGCAGATAGTGGACGCGAAGCCGCGTGTTCCGTGCCGACAGCTCCGCATGGTAGCTGCGGCCCGTACCGCCGGCATCGCTGAACACGAGCACGCGCTTCATGTCGTCCATGAAGGCCTGGGTCTCGGCGAGATTGGCGGACGCCGCGCGGGTCTCGACCACAAGGCGCTGTCCCTTGCGCACGATACGACGCGAGCGGCCGGTGACTTCGGCCACCACGTCCGCGCCGAAATGCTGGACGATCTGGTCGAGCGCGCCCGGCACCGGCGGAAGGCTCGCGAGTTTCTCGATCAGCTCGGTGCGGCGGGCGACCGCCTCGCGGCTCTCGACCGGCTGGCCGTCGCGAAAGACCGGACGCGAGGACATATTGCCCTCGCCGTCGCTGAAGGGCTCGTAGAGCTGCACCGGGAAGGAATGGGCGAGATAATCGAGGACATATTCTTTGCAGTCGCAGTTTATGTCGAGCGTGGCGGCGAGAGACGCAGGTTTCCTTCGGTTTTCCATGATTTCACTCCAGATAATATGCGGGTTAGAGGGAGTGTTCGAAGACGG
>NZ_JAFCWU010000021.1:0-14429 GCF_049897725.1 Sphingomonas sp. PSPC2-2
CCAGTCCGGCAAAATACTCCATCGCTTTTCTCCTGCGCTTGACCGCAGGCGACCTCGTTCGCCGTTCGGTCTCCGCACACGATACTGCCGCTGGGCTCGCCTGCCCAATTACAGCGGCAATCCCTTCTGCTGCCTTTCTCCCGCGACTTGCCTCCTGCGACCTTCTGACCTGTCGCCCGTCATGCCCCGCCACGATGCCCTGCGACCGCTCATGGCGCGCGCCCGCCGGAAAGAGAGACGAAGAGCGGATGGACGAACGGCGTTGGTTGTGCGGAAACGGGATGCGGCAATGCGGGAGGCCTCCCAGTCGGCTGCACGCTGGCGGCAGCGGCGGTCACAGTCGAAGCTCCATCACTGCGCTCGATGAAGAGACCGGCGCTGCGCCAGGTGGTTGACGGCGCAAGCGGTGCCCCGCTCTCAGGCGCGATGCCCGGACTTGCCACCGTCGAGGCGATTCGATCGACATACGCGCGCGTTACGGCAGGCAATGCGCGAGCGCCCGACCGCCACTCGTTAACGCGGCCCGGACCGGCATTGTAAGCGGCAAGCGCGGTGGCGAGGTCGCCATAGCGATCGAGCATCTCGCGCAGATAGGCCGCACCGGCATTGATGTTGGCCCGGACATCATAAGGGTCTGATCCGAGCGCATAGCGCGCGGTCAGCGTCGCCCAGGTCGTCGGCATGATCTGCATGAGGCCCATCGCCCCGACCGGCGAAAGCGCACGCGGATCGCCGCGGCTTTCGGCCCGCATCACCGCCCAGATCCAGCCTTCGGGAAGGCCGAACCGGCGCGCAGCTTCGGCAACATGGGCTGCATAAGGATGCGCGGGCGCGATAGCTGGCGGTTCGTCACCCTGCGCGGCATCGACCGGAAACGAGGTGACGGTAATGGCGATCAATGTCGCCGCCAACATGAAGCGCACAGGGGCGCCGAACGCATTGACGCGCATCGGATCAGTCCTCCTGGGCACGGCGCTTCTGCCGCGACCAGAGCAGGAGATGCGCGTCCTTTTGGGTCCGGGACGGCAGGAGATTGGCGCGCAACGGGCGATCGAACGTCGGACAATCGACCTGCACGGTAATGAAGCTGCCGCCGCCTTCGCGCTCATGCGTCCAGCCCGAGCCGATTTCCGAACCGAGGGTATTGTCGTCGAGATGCACCCGCCAATCGGGCGCTTTCTCCGCGCCGGAATTGGCGATAGGCACGATGCGCAATGGCACGTCGAGCGTCAGCGTCTGGAGCCGGCCGACATAGGCGTCACCAACGAATTGAAAGCTGCCGATCTGCATAGGACACATCCTTGCTTGGGGTGGGAGAACCAGTCGGCGCGGTCAGGCCGCGCCAGCGAAGCGGCGCGTCTGGTGCATCGCGCGTAAGCATGGGGGTCGCGCGGCCGAGCAGACCGTTGACGGGCAGCGGTCCGAAATAGCGCCCGTCCATGCTGTCGGGCGCCGTGTTGAGGAGGAACAGCTCGCGCGGCCCGAGCACATGGCAGCCGCGCCAGACCGGTAACGGTCGGCCATGGCTGTCGTTGGTCCGGGCGATCGCCACCATGCGGTCGTCGACCGTCACACGCGCGCCGTGCCGGCAGATGCGGGCACCGGGATCGGCGGCGAGATGCTTCAGAAGCGGCACGCCCAAGGGCAGATAGCGCCGCTCGGCCATGAAGCGCGCGAGGTTCGGCGGCGGCATCACGGCGACCATGTCGCCAAGCCCCGGCCGGTCGACCGCAGTGAGCCTGTAGAGGCCAATAGGTGCGCTGGCGGTCGCGTTCCACAAGAGGCGGGGATGCGGCGCAAGCAGCGCGACGGCGACGAACAGGCCGGCGAATAGCTCAGCGAGCAGTGCCGTCACGATGACATAACCGAGCCGGCTCATCCTTCGATCGCCTTGCGCTTGAGCCAGGCGGCGTGACGCTCGGCGGTATAGAGCCGTGGCGGCTCGCCTGCACTCAGCCGGTTGTGAACATGGCGCCAATGGTCGGGCGCGGCATCGCACGGATCGACACCGGCGGCGTCCACCGCATCGATCGCGGCGAGCACGGCGCGGACCTTGGCCCAGCCCTGGATCGACAGATAAAGTTCGCCGCCGGGGCGCACGAACGGCGCGGTCGTATAGGCTTCGTGCGCGCCGACCGCGCGCAGGATGTCGATGCGGGAATGGATCGTGCCAAAGTCGTTGGATGCCCAGCGAATGAGCGCGAAGATGGCGTTCGGCCGGAAAGAGACGATGCGCGTCTTGCGGCTGACGATGCGCTCGCCAGCGATCCGGCCGAAGCGTATCCAGTGTTCGAGCCGCTTCTCGATCCAGATGAGTTCGACCTCGGTCATGGCGCCACGCAGCGGCGGGACGGCGTTCGCGCTGACGCGCTCCCCGGGATACGGACGGTTCATGACACTGCTCCGGGAAGAGGATCGGGCGCGGGCGATGCGCTGGTGAAGGGAAGCGTGGCGGCGATGCGCGCTTCGGCGAGTGCCGCCATCGCGGCATCGATCTCGCAGCCGACATAGCGGCGGCCGGTCGCGCGCGCGGCTTCGCCGACGGCGCCCGATCCGGCGAACCAGTCGCCGACCAGCCCCTTCGGCGGGCAGCTCGCGCGCAGGAGTATCTCGATCAGTCCGACCGGCTTTTCGGTCGGGTGGATCGCGCGGCCGTGGCAGTTGCGCGCATAGATGACGGACCGCATCAGGCGCGGACCACCATCTTCGCTGACATAGTGGCCGCGCTCGATATGCCCGGTATGCGGCGGGCGTACCTTGCGCCGGACGGTGCGCGCGGTCGCATCACTGGTGGTCTGGACGACGTTGTAGATGCCTGACCAGGGTGCGTCCGAACGATAGAATTGAACGGCAAGCTCGTGGACGCGCTTGAAGCGATCGGCGTGGAACGCGCTGCCGTTCTGCTTCTCCCAGACGATCTCCTGCGCATAGCGCAGGCCCGCCAAGCGAATTTCATCCGCCGCGCCCAGGAAGCTGCGCAGCGATCCAAACACCCAGATCGAACCGGATTGGGTGAGCGCATTGCACGCCAGGCTGAGCCAGCCTTCGACACGGCGGTCCCAACCCAGCGACGTGTCGCCATAGGGCGGATCGCCGAAAATCATGTCGAACGGGCCGTGATCCGGCATGACGGTGCGGCAGTCGCCGACAAGTATCGTCATTCCGCACCGCCAAGCCGCATGGCGGCATCCCGGCGGCGTGGCCGTAGCCAATGGCGGGCGGCGCCATTATCCACGGCGGCGCGGCGCGTTAGCAGGAATCCGAAGGATTCTTCTCTATTAGCACCGTTAGAGGGGCGCCAATTTCGCGCGGATTTCTGCGGGTTTCCGGCCCGCGCCGGTTCCCGATAGGACGACTCCGCAGTTCCCGATAGGACGAGTCGGCGGGTTCCTGATAGGACGACCATCATCGCTGCTTATCCATAGCGCGGGAGCTTGAGACGGCGCATCGCTGCGTCCATCGGATCGATCGGAAGCGGCGCGAAGCTAAGCCGCTCGCGGCCGAAACTATGTTCGATCGCGAGCGTGTAGCCGGGCAGCGGCTGCCGGCGCACGATCGCGCGCAGCTCGAAAGCGAAGCGCTTCAACGGTGAGAGCGCGCCCGACTTGAGATGGAGATGCTTGACATCGAAGCTCCAGCCGCCGGACTGGCGTCCGCCATGCTTGCGAACAACACGGTACAACCAGCGTTCGAGGCCGCCGGTCAGGTCGAAATAGGCACGGTCGATCGTCAGCACGAGGGCGCGATCGAGGACGCCGGCGTAGAACCAGTCGGGCAGAATCAACTCGATGCCGAGCGGACGGCCGCTCGCGTCGAGGCGCTCCTGCCACTCGTTGATCCATGAGAAGCGGTGACGCCGACGCTGGTGCTGCTGCCGGATCGAGGTCGCAACGGTGGTCGACTGGAGACGGTCAAGCGCCGCCTTCAGGCGATCATAATTGTCGCGCCCGGTGCCACGGCCGACATAACTCAGGATTTCATGCGGTGTCGTCGCCATCAGCCGCGAAGTCGGATGCCCGGCATCGCGGGCCTCCACGATCTGGCTGGTTGCCCAGATCAGCACATCGGCATCCCAGATCGTCGCCATGCCATGTTCGGGCACCGCTTCGACCGAGATACACGTCTCTCCCATGCGAAAATCGATAGGGGTGACGCGCTTCGACTTGGCGAGGCTGAAGAACGGCCATGTCATCAGGTCCTGCGCATCGCGCGGCGCGAGATCGCCCGGCACCGACCGGAACAGGTCGAGCTGGGCGCGTTCGCCGATCCCAAGGGATGCGTTGCGCGGCACCGTCATCAGCCCTCCGCCGGACGGCGCCGGGCGGGATGGACGGTGCCGGCACCGGTATCGGATGTCGAGCGGCGCGTGCCGAGCGCGGCCCAGCTCTCAAGATCGTCGATCGCATAGACCACCCGCCCGCCAAGCCGACGATAGACCGGGCCGGTGCCATAGCAGCGATGCTTTTCGAGGGTACGCGGGCTGAGACCGAGATGGGTCGCAGCATCGGGTGTCTTGAGATAGCGCGGGCGCTGCGCGGATGCGTCTGGCTGCATGATCGTCCTCCTTGGATGCGCCGGCCGGCATGGGCCGGTGCGGAACCACGGGGCGGACATTGGAGAAGAAGGGCCGGCGCCCCGGAGCGGCTATTTCACGCCGCTGACTTTTGTCGCCCCCCGACGACACCGCGGAGCAGCGCGCGATAGCCACCGTGCATGAGGGCAAGCGCCTCGTTGATCAGGCGCTGGGTGCGGCGGCGTTCGGTCGAGGATTTCCATTCCATGCCGCGCCCGATCGTCATGCCGGGATAGATCAGGCGCCTTGCGATCTCGTGCGACGTCGGTCTGGGCGCGGATGGGGGAGTCAGGAGCATATCGAGTATGTCGAGCAGGAGGTCGAGGCGTCGCCGCTGAAATGCCGTCGGCCGGAACGCGCCGTTGCGGCGCGAGGGCGGCGCGCCGGCGAGGCGCCGATCGAGCCGCCAGGCGGCACGGCGGCGCGCCTCGATCGCCGGGTCGCGCACGATCACATAAGCGAGCGGCTGGCCGGGGGGCGTATCGCGCAGCCAGAGGTGATGTGGACCATCGATGTCGCCGAGAACGACATGGCGACCATCGGACAATGTACGATCAGCGAGGATGATGGGCCAGTCGCCGATGTCGAATGGCGGCGCGTCGGCGATGTCGGGCGGCGCGGCGTCGAGGATGACGGTCGCGGGCGAGATTGATGGCGGCCAAAGCGCCGGTTCACTGGCCGGAAGCGCATCCGGTGCGCATGGAAAAGCAAAGCCCCCATCGACGGGCCATCACCTCCTGCTCGGCCGTGGGCATGCCGCGCGCGTTATTGCGCGAGATCGCCTGATAGTCCTTGCGATAGGCGGGGTTGCGGCGGAGGAATTCCTGTGCGAATCCCGCGAAATCGAGATTGCGCCGCGTCGCGCCGTTTCCCCTGCGTTCTCCGGTCATCGCCAGGCCCTTCGAGGTGGGGGGCACAGCTTGGATGCGGGGATCGAGCGGGAACATTCCAAGTTCTAGAGGAGCTTATCCCCAGAAATTGGGAGGCCGCCCGGCGCGAACGCCGGGCGGCTCGTGGCGGGGTCAGGTCTTGCTGCGGCGCTGCGGCCGGGTCCAGACCAGATCGAAGGTGCCCTCGGGTTTCTCGAAGAGCTGCGCGAAGATCGGAGCGACGAAGCTGGGATCGTCGAGCTTGACCGAGAGGTAGGGACGATCGTCGTTCGTCCGCTTGGTCCAGGCGGCGCCGACTTCCGATTCGCCGAGAAGGACGCGGTGGCTCGGCGCATTGCCGGTCACATTGTCCAGGGGAACGATCCGAACCGCTTTGGCGTGGAGCGCGAGGGTGAAGATTTCGCCGCGAAGCTCGCCGGAGATTTTCTTGAAGCTGCCAATCTTGCTCATGTCCTTGTCCTTTCCATGTCTCGGGCCGCGCCCTTGCGGCCTCGATGCGCATGGGAAGTCAGCGGGCGGTCGACGCCGCAGCCATCGGCCCGCAGCGTCAGCGGAGGACGGCGGAAAACGGACTTTCTTGTCTCGCGAGGAACGGCGGCACGCCGGGGGAAGAAAGTTCGGGAGCAGCCGTTGCGGCAAGTCGACCGAGCGATAGCGGCCTGCTGACAGATGCGCGGTATCGAGGGGCCGTGAGGGTGTGGCGCGAATATGGAAATGAGACCGGGCGGCGATGGCCGTGACAAGAAACCTTGCGAGGCCCGCGGAACATCATTCGATGGGCTTGCCAATGTGTTCCGTTTTTGTTCTCATGGGCGCATGACGCTCGATTCGATTGCCACCGCCATCCTCTCCGCGCCGGGCTGGGCTCGGGTCGGCCTGACCATGCGCGATGAACAGATGCGGGAACGTGCTGCCGACACGATTGCGGCCACAATCCTCGACCGACTTGAGAAGATCGAGGTGCCGGTGGACCGCGATCAACTGGCTTGGCCGTTCTGATGCCGCAAAGGGCCAGTACCCGCCCGCGCCGATCTGCCGGATCGAACGGACGGGCGCCGCTGGCACGACCTAACTGGTATGGGAACGGTCTAGCCGGCAGCGCCGTCCCTGACGCCTCGATCGGCGTCGCGGGCTGACTCTGCCACTGATGTTTGTGCCGAGCCGAGCTGCGACCATGCCATGCAGGCGATGATGCACGCCCCGACCACACTCATGACGGTGAGCGCCATCCCCGTGCCCAATGCGAGTCCGACGATACCGTGGATGGCTTGATATCCTGCAAAGCCGGCGGGCAGAACGAATAGCAACGCGATAACGAGGCGCACGGTCGGCGACTGCGTCAGGTCGAAGAGAAGCCGGCCGGCGCTCAGGGTCAAGACGCCCGCGAGGAAGCCGCCAAGGATCGAAACGATAAAGTCCTGACCATGGTTATGGAGCCAGAATCCGGCGGCGAGGCCGACATAGAGCGGTAGCGCATGGACCGCGAGAGTGATCGCGAGCCAGAAGATATAGAGCCCGGCGAACAGGCCGAGCACAAGCAGGATGGTCATGTGCGTCCTCCATGCAACATGGATCTCGGACGCGCCCTCCACCACCTCCACAGCGCGATCTGCATGAAGAGGATAGCAGGCGAGTCCATCTGGGGAAATGGCCAAAGCGGGGCCTGTCGGTCTTGGGGTGACTGAGTTTCGATCAGGCCCATGGGTCGTACTCACGAACCACCTGGTCCGGATTGCCGTCGAACTCGTCGCTCGGCATCGCGATATAGCCTCGGTCGGTCTTGATCAGGACGATGACGATCATCAGCGTCCTGGCGAGGCTCCAGGCGAACGACTGTGCGGTGGTCAGCGGCATGATGAACGGCTCCTGTCGGGGAGCGGAGACCATCCCCGCTCGACAGGCGCCCCGCCGGCCGGGGACAGGTCGCAATCACCGCGCGATGCGCGGCCGCACGCCTTGGCGTAGCGGACCCTTTACGGGTTGATTGAAGGAGACCTGGCTTCGCGCCCAGGGATTAGCGCCAGCCGAGCGGGGATGGGCTTCGCGCCGAACGTGTGCCGCCATGCCGCGCCGCACAGTCGTTCGCCTGGAACCTCGCCGCTCGTGAAGGTTGCGGCTGGTTGGCCCATCCCAGCGCTACCGCGAAGTGAAATGGTCATCGTCCGGCCGGACTGAGACGAACTGACCGCGCTTGCAAAGTCGCGCGCGTGCGCCATTCTCGCGGCATGAGCATCGAACTCGCCAAGGAACTCTGCCATACGGGCAGATCACATGCAGCGGCGTCTTGCCTATTATATAGAGCCACAGTTGAGCATGCAGTCGTTGAGGGTATCGAGGATACCGCATCTCACGCCTTCAACGGGCCAAACTCGCTGTCGATTCAGTATCTGCTTGGTCTTGGCCTGGAACTGATGTTGAAATCGGCGATCGTCGCCTGCGACCCCGACGTCGATGCCAAATATCTTCAGAACAAAGTCGGCCACGATCTGGTCGGGGCGCTCGACGAGGCCGAGAAGCGTGGATTCGTATCGGAAGCCCCTAATTTGCGCGAAATCCTGGAGGTATTGCGAGCGCCCTATAAGCAGCACTGGTTTCGGTACGAGAGACCCGAGCAGTTTCAATTGCCAGCAGACTTCGACCAGATCGTGGAAGCGCTGACGGTCCTCGAAGAGGCGCTGCAGGCAAAGCTCGCGCTTGCTGGGGCGGCAGAGGCCTAGCTCATGGATGCTCAAAGGGAATGTCGCTCCCGGGCGCTTGATGCCCGAGGGCGACTGGCATCGGTCATGCCCGGCGGCGAGAACGTGGTAATGCGGCCCCGCTCGAAGGCGGGGCCGCAGCCAGCGGCTCAGGCGGGCGGGTTCCAGATGATGACCTTCTTCTTCGGGTCATCGCCCGGCGCGTTGGCGACGTTGCCGTAGATCGTCCCGAACTCGGGAGCCGAGAGCGAAACCGAGATATATTCGTTGCCCTTCTCCGAGACCTTGATCCAGCCGGCGCCGAGCTCGAAGCCGTTCTTGCGGCTGATGATGCGGTAATCCGGCGCCAGGTCGTGCGACTTGCGCACGTTGGGGACCAGGGCGATCGGCGCGGTGACGACGAGGGTCGCGAGCGTGCCTTCCAGGGTGTTGTCGGCCTTGACGGTGAGGTTTGCGATCGTGACAGCCATTTTCAGAACTCCTTCGGTTGCTCGGGGACCATCCCCGATGGCGCCTACCGAAGGGGCCGGAAGCCGACGTCACCGAAGCGTAGCGCAGGGGAACCCCCTTGCGGGGTTGACGGCACGAGGCGAGCGAGCCCCGCAGACAGGCGACAAGGAGGGGGTGGTCCAAAGCGGCTGAGGTAGTGCTTGTGGCTTCGATCGGACCTGGAAAGGCCACGGCTACATGGTCATGCTTCGACTAGCGTCGTCGCTCCGGGACGACCTGCGCCCAACCGCGCGCGCGGGACTCGCCCCGGTTCGCGCACATCACGCCGAGAGCAGGATAGCGATCTGCCGGAGAAAATCGGCTCGTAGCAGGGTAGCGTTGGCGCCGAAATGCGCTTCGCGATGGTGGTTGGGACACAGGCAAATGACGTTCGCCAGCGTGTCGGGGCCATCTTCGTAAAGAGGCACGATATGGTGCGTTTCGAGATAGATCGCGCCGTCTGCCCGCAGGAAGCCGGGGACGCCGCAATATTCGCAACAGCCGCCAGCCCGCATCAGCGCTGCTTCGCGAATCCTGGAATCGCGAACATAGACAAGGCCGGACTGTTCACGACGGCGGACAGCTAGATCCTCCGGAGCGGAAGGCCCGAACTGGTCGACGAAGCGCGGGCCTGCTGTCCCACGTGCCAAGACATGTGCGCCCGTCGCGCCGTCATAGGCGATCAACGTCCAGGGCTCAGGATCAAGCGCGCGTTCGGTCACCTTCGAGGCTTTGGCATCGGGGTCATCGCGCCCGCGGCGGATGCCGGCGTTGAGGATCACGCGGATCGCGAGATTGTCGCGGCGCGCAAGCTGGAGTGCCTGGTCGAGTTTTTCGGCTCGGCGGCCCCAGGGATTGCCACATCCACGCTCGAATTGAATTCGCGCGTCCTCCCGGAAATTGCCCCGATGGACGATGCGGCCATCGGGCTCCTGATCGAGAACGACGTGCCAGAGATTGAGCACGATGGCGTTGCTCGGCTCGACGAATACCCACTCGTAGCAGTATTTGGGATTGGTGCGTGCGCCGGCCGCGCCGCGTTTGCTGTTGGACCAGTCGGAGACGTCTAGGCCCGCATCGCGCACGAGGTCATGGACAAAATCCTTGCGCGTTGGCCGAAGGTCTTCGAGCGTGGGCATACTCGCCAATCTAGCGCCGACTTCTTAAAATGCCGGCATCACTCTCACACGGTTTTGCGTTGCATCGCCGCCTGACATTGCCAGAATGGCCGCATGAGCGTGCCGGAGCCCGAACCATTGCTGCGCATGAACCTTGCGCCCGACCTACCGCATTTCGGCAAGCATTTCGTCTATCATGGCCGGAGCGGCGTCCTGACATTCCGGATCGACGTCCAAGACCATACCCATGACGGACATGTACTGATTGGCGGTACGATCCTTCATGGGACGGAAAGCTATCCAACCGGCCATGTCGCGGACAGTGCGGGCAGGCAGCTCAGCGTCATTGTCACGGAAAGCGAATATATGCGCTTGTCGAATGACCCGCTGGGCTGAAACCGGGAGCCGCGCTGATCGGGGTCAGGACTGACCTCGGTCGCGGAAATCCCAGACCACGATGCCCATCTTGCGGGCCTTGTCCGCAAGATTATCCTGAATGCCCGTCCCGGAAAAGACGATTACCCCCTTTGGCACGACCGCCAGCATCGTGTCGTTGCGCTTGAATGGCGCGGCCCGAGAATGTTTGTCCCAGTCCGGTTTGTACGGGTCTTGCGGGACATTGTTGTCACGCGCCCAACAAGCGGCGATGCGCTCTCCGCCGGTCGGCGTTGCGCCGTGCATGAGGATCATGTCGGGATATTGCGCGAGCGCCTTGTTCAGCACGTCGTAGATCAGCCGGTGATCGTTGAAGTGTGGGCCGGCGCTGACAGCGATGCGCGTGCCGTCGGGGTTAAGGACGCGGGCATCCTGATACGCGCGCTTGTTGATATGCTTGCGGCTGTCGAGCACCGCCGACGTCAACGCCTTGCGGTTCACCATCGAGCCCGAACGGGGCAGCCAAGGCTTGCGGATATGGATGCGGAACTGGTCGGCGGCGACGTCGCGGAAGAACTCCATCGTGTCGCGGCGCTCGATCATCGTGATGCCTTCGGCAATCTTGCGTTCGAGATTGACCGAGTTGACCTCGCTGCCATCCTGTTCGCGCTGGAGCCGCTTCTGCTCGCGCTCATTGTCGTCCAACTCGCGCTCGATCCGCTCGCCCGCGCGCTGGAAGACGTTGACGATGCCCCAGAGCAAATCCGCCATATCGGGTTCGATCCTCGTGTCGATCAGACAGGCGACCAGGCCGTCGAACATATCGACGATGGCGCCGCTGGCCATGCGATCGTCGGGCAGCGGCCGGTGATCGGGTTCGTCGTCATAGGGCCGGTAGCCGTAGAGCTGCATCTCCTGGAGCAGATAGGCGGTTGAGCCGGGCTGCGGTTCTTGCGCGTCGTCGGGAAGATAGGGCTGGTCCGCCATGATGATCTCCGTGCCTGACAGCCGCGCCTCGCGCGGCCTTCGTGGCGACGGACAGCGGCGGGCGGAACAGGACTGCACCGCGTCCCCGAAGGGGCGCGGCCGGAGCGCAGCGGAGGATGGCGGGAGAAGGCTATTTTGCTTCGCGATGCAAAGGGCCGTCAGGCCCGGCGGAAAATAGCTGCGCGAACGCCATTGCCGTCCAGGGCCGTTTGCCGTCTGGTCGCCCTCTCCGAAGGCCGAGGCGCGGCGACTCCAAGGCCAGGGGGATGTGGCGAACCAGCCCGGCCAGCCCACGCGCCGTCACACCGCTATATCGTCTCTGATCTATACGGGCCGGAGAAAACGTCCGGCGTCCGGCGCGGCGAGCTGGACCCGAACACTAGCCGACAAGCGCTGGCGTCCAAGGATGCGCAGATCGTCGTTGAAGTCGCCCAGGCGGGATTCGAGCGGCACGACCTCGATGCCGAAAGGGGTCGCGCGCTCGGCCAGCGTCGCCAATGCCCCAGCGCCGGCAGGATCGTCGTCGCGCGCGACATAGAGCCGTTGCAGACCGGCCGGGAACAGGATGGCGGCGAGATGGGCGGCCGAGAGACCCGCGATCATCGGCATCGCTGGCATGACTTGGCGCAGCGACAACATGGTTTCGATGCCTTCGCCTGCGACCATGATCGGACCTGCCGGTCCGAACCTGACTCCATGCCCGAGAAGATGACCCATGGCACGACGGGGATAAGCGACCGGTGCCTTGTCGCATGTGGCGGGATCAAGCCAGGTGCGATGAACGCCGGTAACGGCGCCATCGAGGTCGGTGACCGCGGCTATCATCGCCGGCCATGCGGCACGAATGTCGGGCAAGTCGTCCTTGGATGGACGATAATAGCAATGCGGATGGAAGCTGAGCGCCTCGCAGCCGATGAGATCGACGAGACTGCGTCCGGCAAGGTATCGCTGGGCGATCGTGCCGACGATGGGCTTCGAGGCCGCCCGGAGCTTGCGAGCGGCCTCGGGCGATCCGGTCGGCGCCTTGGGCTCACGGCGGCCGGGTTCGTTTTCTGCGGGAGGCGGCATGGGCAGACTCAGGAAATGCCGGGCCTCGTCCAGCGTCTCGCGCAACGAGCAATGGGCGCAGGTCGCGGCGATGATGTCGAGCAAGTCGCCGTGATCGCCGTTCTGGGCGTCGGTCCATTTGCCGGCCTGGCCGCGCCCATCGGGAGACGCGACCAGGCGGACATAGAGGCTGCGCCCCGGCGTGTTGTGAGCATCGCCCACTAGCCAGTATCGCCCTTCGCGATGGCCATTGGATAGATAGCGGCGACACACCGCCTCTGCGTTGTCGGCGAGCGCGTGCGCGAGAGTGGTGACGGGGTTGTTCATGCGGGGCTCCTCAAGCGGCCTTGCGCCCGGCAATTCGCTCGACCGGAAACCGTTCGAGCAAGCGACCGAGCACGTCGGCGCCGACAGCCCCTGTCGGCACATAGAGCTTGAGTTTCCACGAGACGATTTCCGAGATCAAGCCCATCGCCTTCAATCGCTCGACGCCGAGGTCGTTGAAGCCGGCAAGTTCGATCCGCCAATCGTTCATGGCCCGGACGCGGCGGAGCGATTGACCTTCGGTGAGATGAAGGCTCACATCCCCAGCGAGCAGCATCGCGTGGGCGTCCGCGCCGGAGAACTGCGGCGGTCCGTCATCGTTGGTGACCGAAGCGACCCAGGCCGGCGAGACCTTCCGGCCGATGACCCGTTCCCCGGCATCGGTCTGAAGCCGATAGACCCGCGTCGACTCGTCCGGCAGGCGTTTCCAGATCGGCAGCAACAACCCCGAGACCATGTGCATGGTCGAGCGGTCATATTGCGGCAATTCGGCCAGCTCCGCGTTCCAGGCATCGGCAAACGCCGCGCGCTCCGCCGGCTCCCAATGGCTCGTCGGCAGCATCTCGGCCGGGACAACGGTATCGGAAAGCGGCCAGACGAGTCGCGCGCGCGGGCGCACACCGCCGTCATCGTCGGTGACGCTGCGTGCCCGTCGCTGGACGGCGGCGCGGCCGGTCTTGGCGTTGACCAGCATCTTGCCGCCGCGCTCGTCGACCATCGCCAGCGCCTCGTCCAGCGTCAGGACGCGCAGCCGATCCTGGCGCTCGATCGTCAGCAAGAGAGTCTCGGCGCCGGTGCCGGGATGGGTGTAGATCGTCCGGCGATCGATCACCTCGAAATGCTCGGCATGGAGCGTTTCCAGTCCCAGCTCATAGGTGCCATTCGCGATCGCGCTCTCGATGCGCGCCAGGAGCAGCCCCTCGAAAGCGTCGAACAGGATGTCCTGCCGTGCGATGGTCAGCGCCAACATGCGGTTGAGGAACGTGCTGATGCCCGGCAATTCGTCCCGTAAACCACCTTCACGATCGAGCAGCGACAGACCCGTCGCGTCCTCGAACTCACTGAGGGAGCAGCCTTCGACCTTGCCCCGCGCGAGCAGCCGGTAGAGCTGGTTGAGCGCGTCGTGGGCATACCAGGATTCCAGATTGTCTTCGGGACGGAACATATTCTGCCCGCCAGTCTGGCGCTGGCCGCGCGTGATCGCGCCCAGCGAGTCCAGGCGCTTTGCGATCGTCGAGATGAATCGCTTCTGTCCCTTCACATTCGTCGACACCGGACGATAGCGCGGCGGCTGCCTCTGGTTCGTGCGATGGTCGCGGCCGAAGCCCTGGATGGCGGCATCGGCCTTCCAGCCCATTTCGAGGCCATAGTGGATGCGCAGGCGTTGATTCCTCGCGCCAAGATCGGCATGATAGCTCCGCCCGGTGCCACCCGCTTCGCTGAACACGAGGATGCCCTTCAGGTCGTCCATGAACGCCTGCGTCTCGGCGAGGTTGGCCGATCCCGGCCGGTTCTCGACGGCGAAGCGAACATCGCCGCCAGATCCGACATGCTTGACGATGCGGCGCGAACGGCCCGTCACTTCGGCAACGCTCTCCGTTCCGAAGTGATGGATGACCTGGTCGAGCGCGCCCGGCACCGGCGGCAGCGCGGCGAGCCGTTCGATCATGGCCTCGCGGCGACGCACGGCCTCGCGATTGACGACGGGATTCCCCTGGTCATCGCGCACCGGGCGCGAGAACATATTGCCTTCGCCATCGGTGTATGGCTCGTAGAGCTGCACCGGGAAACTGTGCTCGAGATAGTCCAGCACATATTCTTTGCAGTCGCAGTTTATGTCGAGCGTGGCGGCGAGAGACGCAGGTTTCCTTCGGTTTTCCATGATTTCACTCCAGATAATATGCGGGTTAGAGGGAGTGTTCGAAGACGG
>NZ_JAFCWU010000022.1:0-12616 GCF_049897725.1 Sphingomonas sp. PSPC2-2
CGTACCAGACCTCGAATGCCGACAGGGACCAGCAGCGCGGGCGGCTGTGGCGCGCTTCGCAAATATGGTAGGAGAACGACGATGGTAGAGACGGCGAACAGGAAGAGCCCAATTAAGAAGGCAAGATAAAGCTATGGCACTGGTGTTCCATAAGCCTTTGTCTGCACATCGTTTTTTGGACCCATGACTGGCACTGTCCTCTGTGCACCAGTGCCGTTCCACGCCGAAAGGACGGCATTCCGCCGTGTTTGGCGGCACCGGTTTTCATATCACGGGCTGCGCGGCATGCTGGCCCCTCCACGCCCCCGGAATCACGATAATGGCCGACGACGACAGCTTTGAACCGCGCCTCGGGCGTCAGCGTCAGCAGGGCGGCAAGCGCGCCCGGCGCTATCTCGGCCGTGTCCTCGCCGCCGCCAATCTTGCGCGCGGCGGCGCGGCCGCCTTGGGCGTCGCGCGAGGGGCGTTCTCGGGCACGCGGATCGGGCGCGGCGCGGGTGTCGGGCGGCTGCTCGCTAGCCGCGGCGGTCATGCGGCGTTGAACGGTCGCCGTGTCATCGTCAAGGCAAGCATCGTCAAGCTCGCCGGCAAGGGCGCGTCGGCCGCCGCCGCACACCTGCGCTATCTCCAGCGCGACGGGACCACGCGCGCGGGCGAACGCGGCACGCTCTACGGGCGCGATGCGGACGCTGTCGACGGCAAGGCGTTCGGCGAACGCGGGGCTGGCGATCGCCATCAATTCCGCTTCATCGTCTCTCCCGAGGACGGCGATCAGTATGACGATCTGAAACCGCTCACACGGCGGTTGATGGAACGGATGGAACAGGACTTGGGGACGAAGCTCGATTGGGTCGCGGTCGACCATTTCAACACCGGCCATCCGCACTCTCATATTGTCGTGCGCGGGAGGGATGATCGGGGCGCCGATCTCGTCATCGCCCGCGACTATATGACGACCGGCATCCGCGAGCGCGCCGCCGAGCTGATCGATCTCGATCTTGGCCCGCGTACCCACCGCGAAATCGCGCAGACGCTGCGCGCCGAAGTCGAGCAGGAGCGCCTGACCTCGATCGATCGGGAGTTGCTCAAGCGAGCGGACGCCGAGCTAGTGGTGGCAACCAAAGGTCGCGACGCCTTCGACCAGACACTGCGCGCCGGCCGGTTGGCGAAGCTGTCACGCCTGGGCTTGGCCGAGCCCCTCGGCGCCGGCCGCTTCCGGCTCGCGCCCGTCCTTGCCGATACACTTCGCGCATTGGGCGAACGTGGCGACATCATCCGCACGATGCAGCGCGAATTTTCGCGCGCCGCGATCGCCCGGGCGCAGGTCGACCAGACGATCTACGATCCGGCCGCGCCCGATGCCCGCCCGCTGGTCGGCCGCGTGTTGGCGCGCGGGCTCGCCGACGAGCACGCCGATCGCTATTACCTGATCGTCGACGGCGTGGATGGGCGCAGCCATTATGTGACGATCGGCAAAAGCACGGAAACCGATGCGAGCCTGCCGCGTGGTTCGATCGTGCAGATCGATCCGGTTAGCCCGACCGTGCGGGAGGTCGATCGGACCATCGCCGCAGTCGCCGCCGCCAATGGCGGACGCTACGATGCGGACGCCCATCTTCGCCACGATCCGACCGCCACCCAGGCCTTCGCCGAAACCCATGTCCGGCGGCTCGAGGCGATGCGACGCACATCCGGCATCGTCGAACGCGAACCGTCGGGCCGCTGGATCATCGCGCCGGACCATCTCGATCGCGTGACAGCCTATGAGGCTGCGAGGCTGCAGGACCGTCCCGTTGCGATCACCATACTGTCGCCGCAGCCGCTCGATCGGCTGATCAATGCTGACGCTGCGACCTGGATCGATCGCGAGATTGTTTCGGGCGCACCCGTACCCACCCGCGATGCCGGGTTCGGCCATGATCTGCGCGACGCCCAAGCGCGTCGGCGACAGTGGCTGGTGGCGCAGGGATTTGCCGAGGAAACAGCGGGCAGCACGACGTTTCCGAACGGCATGATCGCGGCGCTCCAGCGGCGCGAGCTGCTCCGGGTTGCGGGCCAGCTCGCCGACGAGGTGAATTTGCCATTCCGGGAGGCTGCCGAGGGCGCCCGGATCGAGGGCGTCTACCGCCGTTCGGTCGACCTCGTCAGCGGGCGCTTTGCAGTGATCGAGCGCACCCGGGATTTCACGCTCGTGCCGTGGCGTCCGGTACTGGAGCGGCAGGTCGGCAAAGCGGTCTCGGGATTGATGCGCGGCGACGGCATCAGCTGGTCGATCGGGCGGGGTCGGAGTGGGCCGTCAATTTCCTGATGGGGCGATCTGTTCTCGGGTTGCTACGGGCCGCTTCTTGTCGATAGGTTCCGCCGACGTCCCGGTCATTCGACACGCATTTTGCGTGGCTGAAAACGGGACTTCTGGTCTTCACCGGGCGGGACGAGGTGTATGGTCCCGATTGCGCTTGTCAGCGACGTAGCTCTGTCCACCATCCGCCTTAAATATTTCAAACAAGCCCGTCGCCTCGAACAGGGCTGGAAAATTCTTGACCCCGTAGTTGCGAGGATCGATCGGCGCCTGGCGCTTGGCGGCGCTGCCTGCCGCGGACATAGACGCCCAGCCATCTTCTCGTGCCGCTGCTTCGACGGCACCGCGCAGGATCGTTACAAGAGCGGCGTCCTGCGCGAGCGGCTTCGCGGGGCTTGCGGCCGTAACGCGAGCCACCTTTCCCTCCGCCTTGCTGGTGGGCTTTCCCTTGGCTTTCGCCTTTCCAGCCGATTCGGCAACGGGTGGCGAGGCTACTGCGGTGTCGATGCCGTCGAGATAGAGAAAGGTTGTACAGGCGTTGACGAAAGGATCGGGCGTCTTTCGCTCGCCGAAGCCGTAGACGTTTTGCCCGTTGGCTCGAAGCTGCATCACGAGAGGCGTGAAATCGGCATCGCTCAACGCGATACAGAAGGCGTCTAACTTCTGCGTGTATAGTAACTCCATCGCATCAATGACGAGCGCAATGTCGGTCGCGTTTTTGCCGGCGGAATAGCTGAATTGCTGTATTGGGCGGATCGCGAACTCGTGTAGCTTCTCCTTCCAGCCCTTCAATCCGCTACTCGCCCAGTCACCATAGGCTCGCCGGATATTGGCTATTCCGTACTTTGACAGCTCAGCGAGTATAGCCGCGATTTTTGAGTGGGAGACGTTGTCGGCGTCGATCAGGAGTGCGATGCGGTGATCGCGCGTGGGCAGTGCGGGCTGTTCTGTTTCCATCGTTCCTGCTCTCACTCCGCCAGATGTACGCGGATTGGTTTGTGATGTCCCTCCCCGAAGAACAGAGCGTTATACCGCTCAAGCGATTTGAGCCGGTCAGCCGTTTGCTTCTCGTCTGCCGAAGCACCCGTCATTCGGGCCAGCGTGCGGGCATCAGCCTCTGTCACACGCATCGTGAGGTAGCTGCCAACGGCTGAGAAGAGTGACGAGTTGAAGTCTTTCGCTTCCTGCGAGGCTAATATCAACGACAGGCCGTACTTCCGGCACTCCTTCGCAAATTGCGGAATCAGCTTCAAACGGGCGGCCCTATGGGCTTCGTCGAAGATGATGGCGTGCGTCAGCCCCATCTGCACTCCTCGCCTGAACATATCCTTGTAGAGACTGTAGAGGATGAAGGATGAGAAAGCGTTCTGTAGCATCCCATTCGTTGTCCCGTGGATTCGGATGATCGTGGGACGCGTCTCATCGAGCAGGCTGGGTTTCTCTCCAACGCCATCGAAGAATCCGTAATCGGACAATTCTCGCAATCGGGCGAGAAGTCCGGCGTTGGGCTTCGGTTTCCCGCAGAGAATATCGTAAAATGCGCGAAAGCTGGGTGTCCGACGTCCGGATGGAGAAGGATCTGCCCATCCAGCATCGTCATAGCTTTGCTTCAGGGCCTGTCTCAGCTCCTCGAGCTGGATATCCCCGAGGTCGGGAAAGATCGCCCCGAAAACGTCGCGCAAGGTCCCGGCAACATCGACATGCGCGGTCGGCTGGGATGAGTCGATCCGAAGCGGATTGAAGCCCAGTCCATCATAGTCGACGAAATTCAGCGGTCCAAGTTCATCCGCGAGCTTGGCGTCTATGTCGTCATGATAGGAGAATATGATCGGGCAGATCCCAGCTCGACTGAGCTGGCGGCATATGTTGATCAGACAGGTTGTTTTGCCCATTCCCGGAAGACCGACGAGCATCAAATGCGGATTGGCCCGTATCGACAGTCGCCAGTTCACGTCATCATGGCCACCAGCCGTCGTACCAAGGTTGATCTCGGTGGGATCCACCGGTCGCGCTGACTGATCGCCGGCAGACGAGCCATCCACCGGTTCAGAGCTAAAGGACGCAGCTGCGGCCGGGGGCTCATCCTGCGCGAGGTCGGAATTGCTGCTCGTTACACCCTCGTTTGGGAGCAGTATTGGCACTGGCATTTCCAGCGGTTCTGGCGGGCCTTGGTCGTGCGGCGAGGGGAGAGTCCCCGGATCGTCGGGCAGCAATGACGGCCCAAAGAGCCACAACCTGGCTTCTTCGGCATCCGCCGCCTGGATGCGTTCCGGCGCACCGGTGCGATGCTCGGGACAAAAGACGTAACCGATGTCGGGTTGTTCGATCTCGGTCGGCAGATAGTCCGCGTTGAGCAAAATCTGATCGATCTCCCGCAGAAGCCGCGTCTTTGCGGCTGGCTGGAGACGATGGCGCGCGGCACGTTCAAGGTAGAAGCGCAGGATTCGTGCGAGCTGAGAGCGACGAAGCGAACGCTCAAGCGGATGCAGGTCCTTGGAGAAAAAGTAAGCTGACCACCGCCGTCGTAGGTCACCTGTCTGGGCAAGCATCCCTTGGAACAGTTCCGGTTGACGCGCTGTGCGCAGATGCAGCCGGTGCTTGACCTCAACAAAGCGGAATTCGATCGCCCCGCGTCCGGTGGTTTGAACATGAATGAAGTCGGCTCGGCGGCCGCCTTCGCCATCATCCTCGCTTCCAGTCACCGGTGCCACGTCGAGTATCTCGTCCACTGGCACGAAGAAGCCTCGGCCCAGATCCAGCCATGGGCCGCTGCTATCCTCCGCAAGGGCACAGTGCGCTTGCATTAGGGCAAGGGAGATCATCTCACCAGTTCGAGAGCTTGGATTTGCGAGCCTTATCGCTAGCCTGCCTGACAATGCCTTCAGGTGCAGCAGCAGGAAGCGGCTGTTCCGCTCGCTTCCGCTGAGCCCCATATCGCCGAGGGCTTCATCGACGAGGGCACGAACTTCTTCCAGATTGCTCGTCGTGGTGACCAGCTGAAGGGCACCGAGATCCGAACGCTCAGGAATCGCGTCGATAACGAACCGCTCATAGATGTCGGGCAACGCCACTGGCGCATCAAAATATTCCACACATGCGTTCCGATCGACGGTCACTACCCAGTCGCTATGTTCATGCATGAGGTCGATGCGGCCACGGTCCGCCAGCGGAAGGCGCGTCCTGAGAACAGGCCAGTCGTCGGCTGCTCCACCAAGGAATCGAGACGTCGCGCGGGCAATGGCGGCGTCCATGCGGAGCAAGCGATCGATTCCGGTTCGGTTTTCAGGTGCCTTTTCGCCTTCTGTTTTCGGCGGGGCATAGACGATCCATTCCGTATCCTCGCCGAAGGTCACACGGCGCTCCAATGCCCGGCTGAGTCCGAAAGCGTGGAGCGGCCGGCTATCTCCCAACTCTTCGGCTTTGCGAATCGTCAGCCGAGTCTCGAAGCTGTCGAATGCGAGAGCAAGATGACTCGTCCGCGGTACATCTGACTCGGATCGCTTCGCCCAGCGTAGTCGCGGCGCGACGATCTCTCCGGGCCGCCGCGCCGTCTCCGTCATCCAGCGATCCTCGGCGCTGACGATGCCGCCGCCGGTGCGGCGGCGGCGTCCAACTGCATTGAGGAATTTACCAGATATGGAGGAGGTCTCTTCGGGATGGATGAGGTCCAGCTTGAAGCAGAGTTCCGATTCTCGCTCTTCGTCATCGTCGGCTGCTGGCGTAACCGCCCTTAACGTCTCGCCGAGCGCGCGCGCAACTGTGGCTCCGTCACCAGGTCGCCATGCCTGGATATGGAGCATGTCGAGGCCGACACCGGCAAGGCCGCTGCCACGATGGTGGCAATCCAGATAGTGCTGAATCTCTCTCGCCAGAACGGCCGCGCTCTCTATGCCGATGGATGGAGCGATTTCCTGGGTACCACCGCCGAGGCAGGTCGAGAGCAAGGAAATTGCAGCCTTCGGTTCCGGATCGCCGTCCACGGTGAGAGCGACGGCATGGAATCCCAGCATGTCTGCAAAAACAAAGCCCGGCATATTTGGCGTTCCAGGAAGCACTGCCGGAAAATTCGAACCGTCGAGATCCTTTACCGCAGCGCGCACGGACGACGCTGTCATACCCTGCTCGTAGCGGGCATGAACGAGAAGCTGATCGTATGCAGCGTGCCACAGCATGCGGAGCGGATGCAGCGGCGTCGCGATGAGACCCCATGTCCGGCCAGATAGTGACCGCACTTCAATGGTTCCGTGAAGACAAAGAGCGGGTGGCCCTGCCTCAAGCGCCGCAGCCCACGCATTCGTATATGCCTCGCCAGCAGGCCACCGGCTCGCCTGAATTCGAGCCAGCAAGCCAAGCGGTCCAAGCTCCGAAGCCAATTTTCGGCAGCTATCGACCACTCGGTCCCAGACATTGGAGGGTAGTGAACCGGGCGACAGCGCCTCGAAGGCGAGTTCGCCGACGGGAGATCCATCGGAGCGGACCTTCAATATCCATCGTCCTGGCGGCCCGCCAAGACGCTGCCAATCATCTTCGGCTTGCCGTATGAGCGTAGGGCGTAGGACCCGCGCGCTTCGACCACCCGGAAGGCTCCAACTGATAAACCCTTTCTTGTCCTCCGTGGCACGCGACGCAGGTTGGTTGACGTCCGCAGCTTCATCGAAAGCAGCTCGGTTCAAAATCGCGATGGCGCCGTCGATCAGGCTTCGTTCGACTTTGCCAGAAACTGCCGTGGATTTGCCTTCAGCCTCACCAAACTCAAGGACAAACTCTTCGCTCTGCACGGCCGGAACGTCCGTGGCTCCAATGGCACTTATATGCACAGATGCTTCGAACTTGGCATCCGAGCCCAGATGATCAAAGTATTCGATGGAGAACACGGCCCGCTGAGGATTCACCTCCTTGTGTGAGACCGTTTGTTCAGCCAGTTCTTCCTCGCCCGCCATAATGGCTACGCGATAATCGACCGCGCCGCGCGGCAAGTCATCTGGTTCTGTAGCCCAGCGAACTTCAAGTCGGCCTTGATCCTTCGTCGCCGCAGCGCGATCCAGGACCAGGCGGGGGCGCTCGTCTCCCGTTTCCTCGGTGGGCCTCAGGCCTGACCAGCCCACCAATTTCCCCGCGCCGGTCCGCCACGACGACAGACGGAGCGCACGTACATCTGCACCGGTAAACTGAGGATCGATCGCGCGAAGCCAGAGGTCTGGCCTGCCATTGAGACAATTCAGAATTTGCAGAGGGCCGCGGCCAGCAGAATCTCGCAGAAATGATTCGAGCGCTGCAGCCTGGTCGCCATCCGGGTCATTCGCTAGCAGCAGGCCGCGGACGCGATCACCAATAGAACGGTCATCATGTGCATAGAGCAGCCGCTCGGCGAGGGCTCCGCTCAGGTCGAGGTCGTTCTCGTCCGGAACTCCTTCAATGGCGATTGGCCAGAGGCCAAGCCGTGCCACCGCTGCCCCAGCGCCCACCGACTCGGCGGTCACAAGAAAATCGAAAATCTGGAATGGCGTTAAAAGGTGCCGGCGCCCGAGACGCTCGGCTCTACGTTGCGCAGCCCTGAGAAAAACGCCCTTTCCCCGAAGCGGGCGGCGTGCACGCTCCTGTGCGCCTCTGAAAAGCTCTGCTTCGCCGATCTCTCGCGCCGCACTGTAGATGCCATCCAGACCTGCCCCGGCCCGAAGAGGGTCGATTATGAACAGAATAGGGTCGGCCTTGTTCTCGCGCAATTCGACGGCCCCATCGGCCGTAATCCGATTTTCACCCGCCGCATCAACCACCGCCCGAACTGTCCAGCCGTCAACTATCAGTCCCGGGGGAGCGACCAATGCGTCGACAAGCTCGGAGGAGAGGCATCGAAGGAACGCGATTTCACCTGACACGGGCGCGCCAAGAATCTGCGCGAGCGCTGTCGCGATATGGCCCGCGTGAACGTCTGTGATCATATGGCGACTGCCTCTTGGGATTCGCCCATGTCATCGTTTGGGATGTAGCGGGTGCGCAGCTTCTTCATGCGTTCGGCGTCATTGACGCCCACGAGCAGGCCAAGATCGCGCAGCCGACGCTCCAGCACTCGGCGGTTTCGCTGAAGGAGTTCGTTGGGGACCGCCATATTTGGGGGCGGCTGATCGATGTAGAATCCGTAGCGCTCGCGCAAAAGTTGCAGGAACTCTGGAAAGGAGAGGTCTTTTGGCTTGTTGCCCTTTCCGTCCCTTCTCAGATGACGGTGCACCAGATACTCGAGTGCCGTGTTGGAAAGGACGAAAGAGATTGCGTCCATCGTCTTTCGACCGCTGGGCAGTGCCTTGCGCAAGGTAATACGGCGGCGACGGGCCAGGCCGTGAGGTTCATCGGTCATGAGAGCCGCATGAAAGCTCTCTTGGATTCGGCTCTTGGAAGATTGTTCCAGTGCGAGCGTCAGCGCTTCAGCAAGCCGAACCCCGTGCTTGCGTCCGTCCGTTTCGTTCTGAAGGATGTCGAGACGTAGATCTGTTGGCTGCTCAGGATCAGACGCCTGCACCAGTTTGCGGGCGGAATTGCGAAAGAATTTCTCGGCATCGCGTGATTCGTCATGGGCACCGCGAGCCAGTGATCCGAGTAGATTGAGCCATTCGGTAGCATCGGGCTCTTTGGGCGGCAGACCGTTCTTCTGTGATGCGAGATCCGACTCCGTGCTGACAAAAAAGTCCAGTAGGCGCAAATACATGAGTATCGTCGACAAGCGCTGCAACTGACGCCGGGCGAGATCGCCCGATTGTTCCGATGCGTCTCGCAATTGCGGATCAGCCGAGCCCGAGCAATCGACGAACCGCTCCCATGGCTGCTGCTCATTCTGCTCCGGCACTTCACCTTCGGTGAGCCAATGCTCGAGTATGCGAACAGTCGAGAGAATGATCGTGGAAAGCCCAACGGCGATGGCGCTTTCGAGCATTGGGAGGAGCGATAAGCGAGGAATCGTGCCGTCGCGTCCGTAACTCTCAAAGAAAACGAGGAGATCTTTACGGAACTGGGCAGCCGCCTTGCTCGCGATCGGACGCTGATTGGGGATCGGACCGGGCTGCCCCTTCCCCACGGCCTTGCTTGGGGCCTCGCCGCAAAGTTGCGCCATCCGTACAGTCAGTAACTGGTCTAGGCCGACGGTCGTGTCTTCACTGAATTTGTCGGATCGCAAGTTGGTCCTAAGATCGCCGTCGACCGATACCCCTGGCGCAAAGGCGGCGACGAACTCATTATCCTCTATCCGGGCGCCAACAGGATAGCGGCCACCGCGGGCGTCAAGTTCGAGGTTGGCGCCTTTGGGTTGATCGGCAACCAGCGCAACGATCATTTCGGGGACGCCACGCAGGTTGGCAGCATCCACCGGGAGGTCAATCCACGAAGCCATATAATGCGGCGCGAAGCAGCGTTGGACCTGCTCATCATGCCCTTCTGCATGTCGTCTGTTTTCGAGGATCGCGGTCAAAAGCAGGTCGCCGAGGATCGTTCGACCGGTTTCGGTATCGAAGCCAGCGAGGACCTCGCTCTGGGCAAGAACGTCAGCCACGCTCCGGATCGTCGGCTTGCCGCCATCAGGCCCGAATGAGCTGTTGAATTTGCCCCTACCGCGCCGATGCCCCCAACGAAACAAATACAGGATCATCGGCATCAGCGCCCCGATCGCAAAATCCTGGGGCGTGAAAGGGAAGACCGGTGCATAGTTGCCGGTCCAGATCTTGGCCGTCATGTGATTGCCAAGGGCGTTTTCGACCGTTTTCCGGGCTTCACTCGCCATGGTTCAGACCCTCATTTCAGCACGCTCAAGCGTGATGATCTGACCAGTAGAGTTCATGTCGATGCCAACCGTGTAGACACGCTCTTCATCTGCTGGATTCCATGCCCGCATTCCCCGTTCATCTTCCTGGGCCAGCCGCTGAGTGAAAATCGCGAGGTTGGCGAAAACATCGTCCGAAAAAGCATCGAGGATCTGGACGCCTTCCGCGAGTTCCCGCAGCAGTGTGAAGAGGTCGAGCGGTACGATGAGGCGCTCGACACGATCATTTGATAGCCGGTAACTTAGCACGAGATGGCGATGAAGCGTCTCGAGGCCTGGCGCGCGCGCAAATTCTTCGGCCGCCAGCGTGAACCGAGCAAGGGGCTTCGCGACCCAGAAGGAACTTTCGGTCGGGGTTCGTGGGACGATACGAACGGGAACAAACTCACGATCCCGGAAGGCAATGTCGGGTAGTGCTTCGAGCCGAGAAAGACCGCGGCAAAGCTCATCTCGTATCTGGGTTTTGTGTTCATCGGACAGTAGAGGGAAATCCCTGAAATCAGCTAGATGGCGTCCGCCATGGAGGCCAAGCGCATCGATGCTCCGGCCAACCTTTGAAATCTGATCTGCGTTCCAGAAGAAATAAGCTCTGCGTCGTGCGCTTCGGAGAGGCGCCTCGGGAAAACGAGGGGCTCCGTGTGCGGGATCGGGCGC
The DNA here is from genome assembly GCF_049897725.1 of Sphingomonas sp. PSPC2-2. Lineage (NCBI taxonomy): Bacteria > Pseudomonadati > Pseudomonadota > Alphaproteobacteria > Sphingomonadales > Sphingomonadaceae > Sphingomonas > Sphingomonas sp. PSPC2-2. The sequence continues at coordinate 10,758 of NZ_JAFCWU010000022.1, forward strand.
GGCCGGACTCAGCAAGTAGCGGTCTATACGGGCATTGGCATCGAGCGCCGGATCAAGCCGCGTGAGTTCCCGCAACAACTCTCCTTGCCGTCGCGGTGCTGATGGGTCGAAACAATAGTCAGCTGATTCGTGCTTTCCGATCGAAACGTCTTCATGCAGGTCATCACAGGCGTAAATTCCGAACAGGATATAGCTCAGCGCCGCCTTGAGCTCTCGGGCAGTAATGTGGACCTCATTGCGCTGATGGACTGCCTGCAGGGCATCCGTCAGGCGCGTCCGCAACAGGGTTCCGCGTGCCAAAGTGCTGGGGTCACGGCTGGCGCCCATCATCGCAGCAGAGGCTTGCATGGAGCAGCGTGACTGAGCTGTGCAGCGGTTGCACGCCTCCCAGATTTCCGGTGCGTTCGATCCGCCGACCAACTTGGCGATCATTTGATCCACGAATTGCGTGGATACCTGATCGAGCCCGTCCTCAATTCCGCCGACCAGCGACCGGAAGTTGAGCTCGATCAATCGAACATGGGCATCAAGCCCCTCGCCTTCACGCCCAAGCGCGTCGGCAAGTTGCTGTGTAAGCCGGCTCTGGCCGTTTCTTTGCTCGTAGGATTCAATCCATTCCATCAGGCGGCCATCGTTGACAGCGACAAGATGAATACGATTCGTCGGTGCTTTTTCGTGGAAGGGCTCAAAAATCTCGTCGAGCAATTCGTCGGCAGAGCGGCCATTCCAGGATGCGGCACCATCGAGGTTGATCTTGATTTTCAGGCCGCCAATCAACGCATCGTGCACGCGACGCTCCGAACGGAGGTCGTCGATGCCCAGCTGTGATGCCAAGCGCTGCAGAAGTGCGGTCTTTCCGTCACCGGCATTTCCGCACAGGATTACCAGAGCAAGATCGCCAGCCAGAATGGCGGGGCCAAGCATCCGGTCAAGCCCGGTTTCGACATAAGTGTCTGCTGCAAATGAAGAATCTAGACCACGCGTTTCGGCGTTCCCAAAACGGGAGCCCGGATAGGATCTGAGAATCTCGGTGACGCGAGGTACGACCATTGGACGAAGAGGTTCGGGTTCAGTCGATGCTATGGGTGCATTCACCGTTCCAGCAGAAGCGCGATCGAGCTGCCGCAAGGCATCCAAGGCCTGGCCGGCTCCGGTAAAACGGCGAGATGGGTCGGGATCGCAGGCCCGGTCGGCGAACTGTGCGAACAACGGGAATCGGGAGCGATCCTCTTGTGACCAAGCCACTCCGGCCCCATCGCGACGGATCCCCTCAAAGAGAAATGGATGCTGGTCTGTCAGCGCATGGTACAGGCTTGCCGCCAAGGCAAAGACGTCGTCTGCCGGCGTCGCGGGCCGCAGCGCCCGCCGCTCGGGTGAGGCATAGAGTGTCGTTCCAGGGCTATTGATCACCTCCCCGACGGGTCGAGCGAGATCGAAATCGATCAGGCATGCGGCCCGGCCATCGACGAGGATGTTGGAGAGGCTGACATCCCCATGCACCCAGTTCTGGACGTGAAGAGCGTTCAGTCCTTCACAGAGCACTTTAGCCCAGTTGAGGATCAGCGACTCTGCATCGAGCGGGGAATCGTCCTGGAGTTCATCAGCAAGGAGGCCGACATATTCGCCACGGAGGTTGTCAAGCGGGTCACCGGGTCGCCACTTCAGCAAGGCCACCAGGGTGTCGGCTCGCCATTTGGCTGCGGTCTGATAGATTCCGGACAAGGCTGAGTGATCGGCGATGTGAGCTGCTGCCGGTCCCATGGACACCAAGTTAGGCTACATGAGCCTGCTTCTCGAAGTCCATGGGGCTGAGATAGCCCAAGGTCGAGTGCCTGCGCGTGGGATTGTAGAAGCGTTCG
>NZ_JAFCWU010000023.1:0-9460 GCF_049897725.1 Sphingomonas sp. PSPC2-2
TCTCGGACCAACTTCACCGCCTCGAGCTTGAACTCTCGGCTGAACTTCCGTCGTTGCATCTACACCCTCCGGTTCCGAAAACACCTTATCTTGGTGTCCACGAAACCGGCAGCAGCTCATGTCTAGCTCGCCGAGAAGGCGCTTCAATTTAGATGGGACGCTCCGATCCTGAAGCCAAGGTAGTTCAGCAGCCCAGGGTCGCCAGGAGCCCTGCCCACCTTCGAAAAATTCAATAAACTCCGCCTCGGAAAGGTCTTGTGGAGCGACCGGCGCCAGGTCTCGTTCTTGGATCAAGTCGTAAGATCGAAGGATCGGCCGCTCAGCGTCATCCACCTCGCTCAAATCGATCAAGGACATTGAACTATCAACATTACGGAATCGCACAACCGTCGATTCGAATGGGTATATTTTAGCGTAGTCGCGAACTACCGCATGAATAAAGTCGATGGGCGCAATCTTGACGAACTGCACGGTCGGTCGTGTAGCGTCGCTCTGGACCCAAGACTCAGCGATCTGTTCACCGGATTGCGTTTCCGAAACTTGGGTTATGATCGGGCGGAATTGGACATCCAGCAGATCAGCTAACTCAGGCGGAAGCGTTGCATCTTCGTCGGAAATCACGAGCAGCTGGCGGACTCCAGAGCGACGAAGTCCCCCCAACATCGCGAAGCGACGCAGGGTCTTATCAAAGTTAGATTCCTGCGCCTCGCCGCCGTCTAAGAGATAAATTGGCAATGCCCGGGGAGGTAATGATAGGAGGCTTGGGTCACTGCGAATGATTTGCGCATACCCCCTCTTGCGCACCATATCGGGCTTGTCGATTGCGGAGAGGGCATCCCGGAATGCTTTGTCGGTCTCGCTTATAAAGACATCGCGCCAAGGCAAGCCAATGAAGTCGACAAGTTCGGCGACGTCGACACCATCGGGAGTGCGGTGAATCCAGAGGCTGACTTCTCGACCATTGAGCGCTGGCAGGAAAGAGTTTGGTACGTTTTCGCTCTTTATTATTTGCAGCATTGCTCTTTTAACGGCCAGGATAGGCCGCCCCCTTCAATCGATCAGACCTAGACCATAAGATAGATAGTGCCTCGAAGGAATAAGCGGGCAACACGGCGTCATTCCCGAGGAAATCTCGCACCTTAGAGAATCGCCGCTGCGAGTGCGGCGGCTAGTCCCGCGCGATCATCTCCTGACACGATTGCGGCATCGCGGAATGGCTCGTCAGGCAGGCGAGATATGCCTTCTGGTACGAGCAAAACTGAACGGGGACTAGGGTGCCCTTGCGGCCAGAAGGAAGCGAAGTCGTACAGATACCCAAACAGCTTATAGATGCTGTCGCTGACATAGCGCTCGTTGGCGGTCCTTTTAACCTCCACAATGACGAAGCGCTGTCCATCGGACCGGTCATAAATGATCGAGATGTCGGGCCGTCGCGCGGTTCCGGTCACGCCGCGATGAGCAGCCACGACACCTCGGTAGCGATCCTGTGACCGCACGGCAGCGGAAGGGTTCTGGTCGAAGATCACCCGCAGTCTTCCGTGCTCATTTCTAAAGGCGGCAACGTGCCCACGCCCGGACGTGACTAGCCCGTATTCCTCGGGTTCTCCGAAACCCAGTTCCTGGGCGATGACATCGATGACGAGCGTCAAGGAATAGAGTTCGAACATGTCGTCGTCGGACACCGGCTCCAGCCAGCCAACGGCCAGCAGCATCAGTGTCGCGTACCATCGCGACTCCTCGGAACTTGATTTCAGTCGGGCTCTCGCTTCCGCGAGTTCGGCCGCCTTTCGGTACTCCGGATGGCGGCTCCTGCGCGCTGCGGAGATCATCGCGGAAGTAAGGTACGGCGGGACCGCAAGCTGTGACAGCCAATGATGCGCGGCCGCCTCTTCGCATCGCTGAAGAAGGGTGACCAGTGCGGCATGAGGAGAGGCGCTGCTGGAGCGGCGTGCCAGATCTCTAACCGAACCAATCAGATCATTGACGAACCAGCGTAGCAGTTCGTTTTCCGGCAGCGAGAACGATCGATGCGACGTCCGAGAATGGTACCGGCCGATCGGCAGCATGCCTGCCATTCGTGAAACAACAGTACGGTCCCATCGCGGATTGCCCCTCAATCCGGGGCCGACAATCTCGTCCCGGCTCTCCATCTCGTTGGCCAGGGAATCGAGAAGTCGAGGTAATTGGGTCTGCGCAAATTCAGTGTAACCGCCCGACAAAAGATCGACCATATCGGCAAGCAAGCCAATCTCATGATCGCCGCGCAGTTTTTGCAGGAAATCCGTGAGGCCGGCGAGATCGATCGCGTCCGAACTCGCCCCTTTGACCGATGCGCCCAAGCTGGCCAGATGCCGGTAGGGATGGTCAGGTGCGCAAACAAAATCGCGCCATTCGGCGCGACTGAATGTCACGGCGAAACGCCCGTCCAAACGCCGAGCACCGCGGCCAAGCCGTCCGCGTCCGGAACGTAGGATGTAAGCACCGCCAAGATGTCAGAGTGCTTGTCAGGACGTCCCTGGAACTGCGGAACCAGATACGACTCGATCGCCGAGGCGGTAATCTCTTCGCTGCCTCTGGTCGGCCAAGATATTGCTTCTGAGACACCGTGCCGTATCATTGCGAGCGGAATACCGGGTCCGAGCGGCAATCCGATCGAACCGAGGCCGGCTGCCCGATCCGGAAACAGCTCGACAAGGCAGTTTTCCAAATGGCTCAGCCGCGCCCGCACGCTCGGTTCCGCTCGATCCAATTCCGCCTTGAGAATGGAAATGTAAATTTCCTTCTCTGGCAGGTCGATCGGGATAAAAGCGAAACGCCGAATGAACGCTAGAGAAAGGCGCTTTAGGCTGGCTTTATCGGCATCGTTCATCGCACCGATGAGACGCCACCAGTCGGGCACTTGGATGGCATCGATGTCTTCTTCGACCAAGCCGGTCCCGATCTGCAGGCGGACCCGGCGAAAACCAGACTCAGAGCGACGGCGGTAAGGGAGGGTAACGGACTTGCCGGTCAAAAGTGTGAAAAGCTCACCGAACGCCTTATCGATATCTGCGCGATTGATTTCGTCAATGATGAGGCAGCGTTGCTGCTCAATCGCCCCGACGACCGCTCCGGGCAGAAAGTCTAATCGGTCCTCCGCCGACGTCTCGGACGGCACGGGAAAATAGCCGCCGATCGTCTCAAACGTCGTCCATTGATCGGTCGCCGGCACTGTCCAAGATGGGAACCCGGCGAGCTTGCAGACTGCTTCGGCAAGCGTCGTCTTGCCGGTGCCGGGAGGCCCGGTGAAAATAACGTGCATACCGGAATGGAGGGCGGCGATAGCTCGCATTACCGGCTCTCTTAGGCCGCGCAAACCGGCGAAATCGTCGAGCGACTCTTCCGGAACCTCCCAACTCCCTGGGGCGGCGATTTCATGGAGAATGCCGGTCGCTTGATCGCCATCATTCTCAAGCGCGTCCCCCTTCGATTTCGGGGCAGGAGAGAACTTCGCGAGTAACGCAAGTAAGGCTTCGTTCTCGATCGGAGCGTCCGAAAGCGGTAGGTCTCCGATGTGCGCGACATCGTCCCGCGTGAAGACAGAGTTTGGGCCAATCAGGCCGTCACGATCCAACTTCAGGGCGTCGATCGCCCGTTCCACCGCGTCCGACACGCTATCGATCTGATCGCGCCGAAAGAGCCAAGAAGCCAGCGCAGGCAGCGAAATCGCGGTTTTACCGGCCGTCGCCGGGTTGGATATTATTTGAGCTACATAGTCTGGGCGGAAGAACCACCGCATTTTATCGCCAGACGGCTGGGCGAACACCGTTGAGCGGTCCTTGCGCTGGCGTTGGAGGCTACTGCCGGCATAGCCGTCGTCATGCCAGCGAGGCTTTCCCCCTGCGTCGCCGAACGGGATAAAGTACGGTTTTTCACTGGGTCCGAGTTCGGGCCGGAAGAAGTTCGCCATTAAGGCGTTTTCCTGCTTCGACCCGAACTGGACCGCGCCCGCCCCATCGTCGCTGACCGGAACGTCCGCCCTGAGCATCGCCAAAAGGCTGACGAGCGACTGATGGCCCGTCTCGGCGAGGTACGCTAAGCCGCGCTCGATCTGGTCAGGTGAAAAGTACGGCATCGGGCCTCATGCAGCTAACGCTTCGGTCGGCTGACCTTTGGGCTTTTTTCGCGCGCCGTGAAGCTTCAAAATTTCTGCCTCGGAAACGCCGTGATCGACGACGACGGAATCTCTCACAGGCTCAACCTCGATCCCGAAGGCGTCTTGCATAACGGCGGGATAGATTGCCTCGGCAATCGCCTTCGCTAAGAGCGGGGGCACCGCATTGCCGATTTGCTGTCGGATCTGTGCATGAGAACCCGAAAATACGAACCGGTCTGGAAACGACTGAAGCCGAGCCGCCTCTCTCAAAGTGATCGTTCGAGCCTGCGAAGGGTGAATGAACGCGCCCGTCGTCGCCTCGTTGAATTTGGTCGTTATCGTATAGGTCGGCAGATCGTCCCGCAGCCTCTTCAACAAGGTCGTGGCATCGTAACGCCTTATCTTTTTAAAGCGATCCGGTAGCACGTCATCCGATAGGTCGCGCCAATTCTGCCCTGGCTTCAGTGTCTGCGACGCTACGCGATCGAGTACAGACAAATCGGCGGCGGCGTGCTGGCGCACGACTTCGGAGCCGACGCGCATTTCCCGCTGATAATCGGTTTTGGGCTTGGCCCTGTATGCCTTGCTATCGATCTCCTTCCCCTCAGCCACCTTGGGCAAATCGGAGCAGGCATCAGCGAATGTCACGTGAGAAAGGAGGCCTTCTTCCCGTCCGTGGCCTATGCGCGAAAGGTGCGCGAATGGCAGCGAGAATCCTTTCCAGAGATTCACATCGCCATGCGTCGGAGCAGGAAGAGAGATGTCGGAATTGGTCCGATTACCCACAAACACCAACCGCCGCCGGAGCTGCGGCACGCCGTAGTCGGCGGCGAGCAAGATCATCGGAACGAGCTCGTAGCCGATCTCGCGGAACGCTTGCACGATCTGAAGCGCAACCTTTCCGTTCTCGTAAAGGAGGAGGCCCGGAACGTTCTCGAACACGATCCAGCTCGGCTGAAGGCGATCAACGATATCGGTATAATTGATGAAAAGCCGGTTGCGCGGATCGGAATGATCGCGACCGGACGACTTGCTAAGGCCGCCCGATGTGCTGAACCCCTGACATGAGGGGCCGCCGACGATCACATCCACACCGGCAAAGCGCTTCTCAAAATCGTCGAGATCGGGATTCCGGAGATCGGCTAGAACGCCGACTGCCCCTGGAATATTTGCCTCGAACGTTTCGATGGCGGGTGCTGAATAATCCACACCCCCCAAGATGCGATACCCGGCTTGTCGGAAACCTTCCGCGAGCCCACCGGCACCGCAGAACAGATCAAGAACTGTGGGCACACCGTCTCCGTGCGGCCCGCTAACCGTTTTCGTCATAACACTCTACCCCTACCTTGGCACGGAATACAGCTCCGGGTTGGAATCAACCCGCGAAGCATCGTCGTGCTCATCAGCGACCGCCTTGGTGTTCCACATCTGTTCCGAAGACAACCCAAAAAATGCATTTTGCCGACGGTTTGCCTCGTTTTGGCGACGAAACGAGTCGGTCAGCTGTTGACCGGGTAATCCTCGTGCTCTGGATTGCCCAACAGTGAAGCAATGAGATCGCCAATCCGCTGAGCGGCTTCCACGGCATCCGCGTCGTCAAGGTGGGCGTAGCGCGCGGTGCTTTTGACAGAGCTATGTCCGAGTAGCTTACCGATCATCGGCAGCGTTTCGGACATCGCGGCAGCGCGGCTCGCGAAGCTGTGCCGAAGGTCGTGGAGCCGCATCGCGCCGAGACCGGCCTCCTGCCTCACTGATCGCCAAAAACCTGTCAGGTCGATGCGTTTGCCGGTTTTCAGGCCACGGAACACAAGTTCGTCGGACTTTCCACGAGGGAAGCGATCCAAGACCGATCGCGCTTCTTCGCCGAGCCAAACGGTGCGCGCGCCGGTCTTGCTATCAGCAAGCTTCAAACGTTGCCCTTTGACCTCGCCCCATGTCAGGCCGACGATCTCTGAATAGCGGCATCCGGTAAGCAGCAGCATCGTAAGCGCCGACGCGTGAACGGGGCTGGCCTCGCGCCTGCCCTCGATCGCCCGCCCAAGGCGCTCAAGCTCGGCCTGGCTCAAATGGCGCTCTACTTTGCGCCCCCGAAATCGGTGGATCGCCCGGCACGGGTTTGAACCTGCCGGGCGCTGTTCCCATTCTTCCGCTCGGTTCAGCATCGTTCGCAGGATGTCGAGCACACGATTAGCTGCGCCCGGGCCTGCGCTGTCGGCGACGGAGGCATACCAGGCCGTCACGTCGCTTTCGTCGATGGTGTCGATGGTCTTGCCGGGGAAAGCGCCGTCGAGATGATAGCGCCGGTACTTGTCGTGCGCGATGCGAGTGGACGGCTTCCACGAAGCTGCGACTCGCTGCCAGTACAGATTGAGAAAACGGTCGAATGGCGGCAGCGAGCGGACCCGCTTACGATCGTCGGCGGGGTTTTCGCCGACTTGGGCTCTCAAGATCACACGACGGGCGACGCCGAGCGCGACGCTATAGGAAACGAATGCCGCATTGCAGATGGTAATGGTCCGCAACGTGCCGTGCATCCGCATCTGCACGATATAGACGCGCCTACCGGAGGGATAGCAGCGCGTCCCAAACCCAGGCTGCTTGGCTGACCACTCGGTGAAGCGCTGCCGGCCGAGCCGCGATCGCTCGCCGGGATGGTCAACGCCGACCGCAGCCAGTTCCTGCGCGAGGATCGCGCGTAGCGTAACAGCGTTCACGACCGCAGCCCCAAGGCGGATGCAATCGAGCCGGAAACGCGCGAGGCAGCGTCGGCTATAGCCGTGTCGGCGAGATGGGCATAACGCGCCGTGGTCTCCGGAAGCGCGTGGCCGAGTAGCTTTCCTACGCGGGCGAGCGAAACACCGTTCATGATCCCGGTCGAGGCGAAGCTATGCCGCAAGTCATGCACGCGCACGTCGGGGATTGCAGCTCTTCGTCGGATCGTCTCCCAAGCCTTCGGCAACAGATTTTTCCGTCTGATTGCCCCAGGGAAGACGTCCCCTCCTCCCTCCCCCTTCCTCGCATCAAGGACGCTCATGGCCTGCCGGTTGAGATAGAGCCGCTTCGGGCCGGTCTTGCTGTCCGGCAGATGCGCGTAGGGAGGGTCGATCCAGTCCCATTGCAGACCGATGATCTCCGAGCAGCGGGCCCCCGTGAAGATCAGCATTCGGATCACGGCGACAGCTTCAGAATGGACGGTCTCATAATCGGCAAGGACCGTTCCGAGGCGACGAAACTCCTTGGGTGTGAGGTAGCGTTCGGAAAGCTGCCGCTTGTAGCGCGGGATACCCCGGCACGGGTTCGAACCTTTCTGACGATAGCCGAGTTTCTCGGCATAACCGAGCATCGCGGCCAAGACAGGCAAGTCGCGATTGAAGGTGCCCTGCCTCTCGCGAAGCGAGTCCTTCCACGCCACAACGTCCACTCGCGTGATGGTGCCCATGTAACGGCGGCCGAAATAGGGAACGAGTGTGCCGTCTATTGCCTGCCGGTTGCGCCTCTGGGTCGAGCTTTTCCAGTGTCCTGAATAATCCTTCCAGAACTCGGAGACATAAGCGGAGAAACGCGGAACGTTACGCTCGGCGCGAGACTGCCTCGTGGGGAGGCCGTCCAGCGCATTCTGCGCGAGGATGACACGGGCGGCGCGTCGCGCGTCTGGCGCGCTCATTCCCTCGGGATCACCAAGGGTGATCCGCCGCGTGGCCTTGCGCTGCCGTAGCTGAACGATCCAACGTTTGCGGCCTGACGGGTACACGCGGAGGCCGAAGCCCGGCAGTTCCCGATCCCAGTAGAACCCTTCGGCCACCGCTGCCCGGCGGGCGAGATTGCCGTCCGGAGGGCGCTTATCGTCTGACGCAAAGGCGCTGGATTCGCCCAGCAAAGGGGTCAGATCTGGAAGCAAATGGCCACTACGTTTCGGGCATTTCGCGGTATCGTCTGTTGTATCGCGAGGCCCTATGCCGTTGTTATTGCTGCATTCTGTTTCTAAGGAATGCACCTTGGTGCGTAGGGTGTGCATATCCTCAGAGACCGATACCCTGTCCCTGGGCTGTCTGGCGATGTCTGCTGGGGTGCCCGTTACCGGGGCCGGCTGGGGACCGCTCCGCCTACGGGCGGAACGTGCATAGCGTCTGCTGCGAAGCAGTCAGGCTGCGCGATCGGGGACGGGCAAGCGAGCGATGCCCTCCCCCATGCGCGCCGGGACTTTGGTCCCGAAGCGCGCATCAATAGGGGCCACCGGCCCCATTGGCCAGGCGAGGATCGTAACCCGGCAGGGGTGCGCCGTTGTGGCGCGAGAAGAAAGGAGTGTTCTACCGAACGAAACTTACTGGCACAGTTTCTGCCTGACCGACTTACCGGTGTCGGTGATGAGCCGGCTGAGATTCCGAAAGGGAAACGGGACCATAGCATGTCGGTGAAGGGATCGAAGCCTGACTCCGCAGTCGGGCGGCTGACCTCCGGGCAAGGTGCGCATGGTGAAGACTGGATTGTCTGAATCCCAGTTTCCAGCGGTTAATAGGTGAGCGATGGCGAACGCGGATGACACGCCATTTCGTGCAGGGCGAGGAGCGCGGCCTAGCGAATCGCCGCCAGTCTGCACGGCGCGGCCCCGGTCAGGGGATCAAGGAAACGAACGGGGCACCTAAACGCATCGCGACTCCTCCTCGTGCAACTACGGGATCGCCTAAACAGGCCAGCGTAACGGACCTGCATGGCGACGGAGCCGTCATAGTACTCAAATGCCCGGTGCAATGGCCGGGACAGCCACCGCGAGGTGGACGGACCGGCGGTACAAGCGGCGAGTGATCGCCCGTGAAATCCGCCCGGTGCGGGGGAAGGACGGCAGTTCTGCGTAACTCGACCAATCGATGGAAAGGAACTGCTGATGCAGACCGCTATGATCCTGAGAAGGCTCGAGACTCTTCCGGCCCTGTCGCGGGCGGGAAAGCGGGTCAATGGTCTTCACCGTCTCTTGAGATCATCGCATCTCTATGAACGGGCCTATGTCAAAGTGTCCCGGAACCGGGGTGCGGCGACACCGGGCGTTGACGGGCAAAGCTTCGACGGCATGACGCTTGAGAGGTTAGCCAATCTCGCCCGGCAGGTGGCCGATGGCACTTACCGCCCCCGACCGGTCAGACGGGTCTATATCCCCAAGGGCAATGGCAAAATGCGCCCATTGGGCATCCCTACGGTCGATGATCGCATTGTTCAGGAAGCGGCTCGAATCGTCCTCGCGCAAATCTATGATCCTGTGTTCTCAAGACATAGCCATGGGTTCCGCACGGGGCGCTCGTGCCATACGGCGCTCGAAGAGATCCGTAATAC
>NZ_JAFCWU010000024.1:0-8799 GCF_049897725.1 Sphingomonas sp. PSPC2-2
ATCTCCACGGCGGTCGGTTGACCAGCGGAATGGAGAGCCGTGTGCATTGAAAGGTGCAAGCACGGTTCGGGGGGAGGCGCTGGAACATCCTCGAAAGAGGCGTTCCGCGTCGACCCTACCGGAGACAAGGCAAACGCCTTGGCTCCGTGAGCTTTGATCCCGGCGTCCGTCCAGGACGACGGGATCTCTAGCGAATAGAGCCGTCATCGGGCGATGAGCCCGATGCGCCCCCACCTTCACCTGCTTCTTCCGGCGCGCTGTAATCGCCGTTATAGTCACGGTGTTCACAGCCCGATTAGCGTTGAACACGAGGCCCATATGGCAAAGACACTGGAACAGGAGCGTTTGGCGTTCGAAGAGGATGCGCGTCGGCTGGAAGAGCGGCGCAGAAGGCTCGAAGAAAAAGAGCGCGAGCAGGCCATTTTGACGGTCGAAAGATCAGGCTTGCTCAAGCTCGAGGCCAAACGGCTGGCGGCCCTCACCGACCGGATCAAGACCCTCGGAATCGAGGCAGTCGAGAAGCGGCTGGCAGCCTGACCCTGACCCGCCGCGCCAATGGCGCGGCACGGACATGGGGGGTTCGATGCCCCCCATGTCCGTACCTCTCCCAGCAAAAAAAAGGGAGAGGCCGGAGCCCCTCCCCTGATCCTTTAGAACTCGTCGGACATCCGGCCCGGGACCGTGTGGACCACCCGGTCGATGAGCGTCATCGGCAGCGCATTGTAGTCGCCTTCGTCGATGGCGACGTAGCGCCCGGGCGCGTCCTCGATGACGTGCTGATCGAAGAAACTGTGCAGAGCGCGACGCTCGGCGAAGGCCAGCGCGGCGAGATAGTTGGCGGTGTCGGCATGGGCGGCGGTCGTGATGATCTGCATGTTGTCCTCCTGTCGTCTTGAATGACAGGGGAAAGGTCGTCGTTGAGGGAGCCGCCGGGTCAGGGACGCCGGCACAGCCGGCGCCGCGTAGCGGCGGTGGGGGTCACGATTTTCTTCGGCGGCCACCGCCGCCGAAAGGAAGCACTGCCGCTCGCTCCGCCGAAGAAAATGGTGGGGCCCCGCCGTCCTTGACGCGGTGGCTCCCTCAACGACATGTTCGGAATTCTGTGAGAGATTTTATCCTCTGATGGGGGCGCACCGGCTGCCATTTGCGCGTGGCAACCTGAACTTAAGGTGCGACACCTACGGTAGCGCCGTGAACGAACAGGTTTCTATTGCCGCCGGCGACACCGTCGTGTGGGCGAGTGTCCATGAGGCGGTCAATGCATGGCGCGGCCGCTGCCTGAACGCGTTTTCGCGCGCCGAATATGCCGTGTCCGAGGCGCTGGACCGGTTGGCTCAGGACGCGGAGCGAGGAGCCCTGGTAAAACTCCCTCATCTGGTAGGCCAGCGCTTCGAGGCATTGGCTGCTGCGATCGCCCCGGACGGCCCGTTCGGTGACGGCGCGGCCACGGTTCTCAAGACGCTCCAGGCATTCCGTGACCATGACAGCGTGCGCGCGCCGCTTTGCCACGGCCTGGGCAAGATCAGCGTCGATCAGGCCGGTCGTTGGACTTTGGTCGTGCGGATGACGTCGTTCAAAAATCGGCGTGCGGAGCGGACCATGTTCGTCTGGGAGGAAGAAGAAGCGCGCCACCTGGCCGACCGAATTCATGCTGACGCGCAGCGCCTCCAGTCCAAGCTCGCCCTCCTATCCCCGAATAACGAACGCACTCCGGCCGGTAGCGGTTGCGGCTCGATGAGGCCCGCGCGCGGGATTGGAGATGGTGAGAAGTGACCTTCTGGTTGGTTCAACCAAGGCGCTGTGTTAGGCCCGAGAGGCGCTGCGGACGGCGGCGCCGGGACTGGTAATCCCGTCGAGTACGGCAACTCGGTGTGGTCTTCACGCCGGGGTGCCTGCGCATATGTCCAGGTGCCTCGGCACTAAAAGCGTAGGCGCATGTCTCGACGTGTTACCAGCCCCGGCTCCCGCGCCCAGCGCGCGGGAGTTGTCTGGGAAGGCGCACCAGCACTGTTGCGACATGAGCGTGCCTCCGAGTTGGCGATATGGAACATCACGAGAAGGACTCGGCCGTCACCCGGGCGGTGGCACTGGCGCTGATGCGGCAGGCTCAAAATCTGCTTCAGGACGTAAAAGAAGAAGCGAGCGTCACGCAGCTTCAACGCGCGATCGACACGCTTCTGCGGAAGCGTCCGGATCAAGCTCCCGGCGCATCTTGAAGCGCGCGCCAGGCCGGATTTTCCAGAACGCGAAAGGGCGGCAGGTTCGCACCTGCCGCCCCGTCGTTCATTTCTTTTTGCCGCCCTGTTTGAGGGCAGTGATTACAGCCGCGAGTCCAAACAGGATCTCTGCGAAATTGTGCCATTCCATCGCTTTGACTTCCAGCGATGGGGACGCGCCCCCAGATTGAAGGGGTAATACGTTGCAACGCGCTTGCTCGGTGTTTTGAGAGGCCGAACCTCTATGTTTCCATGTTTCGCTTTTGGATCTGGGTTCGCTGTTTGCTGGTTTTTCGGGTTCGCTGTTTGGATCTGAGTTTTGCTGGCTGTTTTTCGGTTTGCTGAGTTTTGCTGGTTTCGAGTTTTCGGTGTCGCTGGTTCTGATTCGCTGTCCATGGAAGGGCGTGGCCACGCCCTTATAGGGAAGATCGGGACAGGTCGGGTCGATTTCAAGGCTTGAGACAGGCGGGCAAAAAAGGGGCGCGCCAGCGTTAGCGGCGCGCCCTCCTTCGTCGGCGGGTTTGGACGGAGGCTAGGCCCATTCCAGCCGCGAAGTGTCGTCGGCATCTGCGGTCGCGAGCAGCTGATCGAGCTGGTCGAGATAGGCCGTCACGCCGTGCTCGGCGGCGCGGCGCCGGACGGCCGGATTGGCGAGCCGGGCGCGCACCGTATCGATCGGGATTTCGCCGACGCTGTCGGGGCGAAGGCCAAGGCCTTCGAGCAGTGCGAACGCATTGGCAGAGGCCAGGTCAAGCTCGAGGCCCATGTCTGATGTCAAGGCGACCGCCAAGTTGATCGTGCCGCTCTCGTCGACGCGGTAGACGCTCACCCGTCGGCAACGAAACTGCGCTTCCTCGACAACGCTGATGACGTCGGTCTGGAAGTCGAAGATAACGGTCACCGCAGCGAGCGCCAACGGGCAGACCCGCGCTTCGAAATGATAAGACAGGAACGCGTCTTCGGCCGAGTCAGGATCGAGAAGCGTGGTGCCGGTTCGCTCGCTTTCCTCGCGAAGGAACGCTCTGAAGGCAGCCAGTTGGCGGGCGTTGATGGCGGCGATCGGACGCGGCTGATCGTCGGCGGCGGTAGCTATGCGGAACGTGATGGACATCTCGTCCTCCCTCGTTGGAACCGCTCGCTCGCTCCTCCTCTTCTTTATCCGTCTCGGGGGGTCCGGGCACTTCAGCGCCCGTAGAAATCATTCTCCAGCGACCGCTCCACACTAGCGAGCATGCCGGTCGCCCAATCACCAATGACGCAGTCGGCGGTCCAGGCCTTGAGCGGCGCCTTGAAGCTGCTGAGATGCGGATTGAGCGACCCGCCCCAAGAGCTGGGATAGATGCGTTCGCGAAGGGCCTCGCGGAAACGCTTGCGGCCGCCATAGAGCTTGGCGAGCTGTTGCAAGGCAGGATGCCAGGCGAAGACTTCGCCATTTTGCTCAAGGATCGGGAAGAAGGTGAGGAGGAACCCGATTCGGGCATCCGGATCGGCCTTCACCCAATCGAGCATGAGCTTTAGCGGTACCTCGAACAGTGCGCCGGCGCCGGTACGCGTTTCGTCATAAGCGAACGGCTTGGCCGCCGAGACGATGGCATTCAGGCGCTCGCGTTCAACGCGGGTCGCGATCTCGTAGAAGCCGGCCAGGACCGGCCAGACTTCATCCGGTGCGTGCCTGACGACCATCGCCAGCCCCACGCGCAGCGCGTCCGAAGGACGGCCGTAGCGCGCGCCCGTCGTGCGGCAGGCCTGTTCGATCTGGAGGGCGACGGCGCGCGCAAAAATCTTGTCGATCGCGGCGGACGCTTCGAGCGCTTGGAACAGCCGGTCGTAATTATACTCCGAGTTCGCCGCATGGCCGTCGCTATCATCGGCGATCGAGGGCGAAAGCAAGGCGAGCTTCACCAGTTCGATCATCTCGGCCGACGGTGCCTTGTTGTCGTGCAGGAGGAGCGAGAGGATTTCGAGCGCCGCCCATCCGCCGCCGTCTTCACCTCGATCGAGCAACGCGGCAATGAACCGCTCGAGCGCGGCCATGGAGACCTGCTCGAGGCGCCTGCCATGGGAAATCACCGTGCTTTGGCGGGGCGAGACCTTGCCCTCGCGGACATCCGTGGCGAACTCGTCCAGCCGGTCGTCGGTGACCCGCAGCGACGTTGGTATATAGATCGGGTTCGCCGCGAAGATCTCGGATGCTCGCGCCATGCCGACGAGCTTTTTGACATCGTCAGGCCGTTCGGTGAGCCGCTTGTCGAGCGCTGAGAGGAGCGTCCCGACGAAGTTCACGCCTTCATGGTTGCCGCTGGCATCGAGCGCGCGGACCGCGTGCTCGAACGCAGACACCGGATCGGGCAGATGGTCGGCAAGGGCGACAGCAAAGGGGCCAGGCGTGTTCAGCTTTTGAGTGGCGAACGCCTCGATCGCGCGGAAGCGTTGGTCATCATCTCCGGCAATGCCGGGCGCGAGCGTGGCCACAATTCTGGCGGACCGATCATAATCGGGTCTCTCCTGGTCCTGTGCGTAGCGCTTGTCGGGATCGTGGAGGTCGGACATCCAGAAACGGCTATGGAGCAGGGCCTGGTCGACGGGATCTCTGGGGAGCGTCGCGTCGTAAAGGGCGCGCACCGCGCGCGAGAACTTGGTCGGCTTTTCCGTGCTGTCGAAATAGAGCCAGTCGCCGATGCTCTTCGTGGCGCGGAAATAATGGCCGGCGCCCGCGACGACCTCGCGCACGAAAGCGTCGATCGCCGGGAGAAGCTCAGGCGCGAGCAGGTTGCGCAAGTCGCCCGCGACATGCTCCTCGATCGCCGCGCGCAGTTCCGGGGCTTTGCCCCAGATTTCGCGCAGACGCTCCAGCGCCCAGTTGAAATAGGCGTACATCGTGCTCTGGTCGGGCGGCCTCCATTCGGGACGAAAGGGCTCGGCGCCGGTCTGCTCGAACTCCGCAGAGCGGGTGAGATAGGTCTGGATCATGCCGCCGAGCGCCTCGACGCCGGCGCGCCGAATGCGTGGGTCGTCTTCTTCCAGCGCCTCCTCCAGCGCCTCACGGCGATGACGATCGTCAGCCTGTGTTCCGGCCGCCGCGACCTGGAAGATCTGGCGTAAAAGACTGACGATCGGCGGCGAACCTTCGGTCTCGGCGACGGCAGCGAGGCGCAAGATCATTCGAGCGGCAGCCCAGAAGCTGTCCTCTCGGCCCGCGAGAAACCGCAGGGCGTCGATCAGCGCGTCGGTGACGGGGATCGCGGCAAGATCGTCGAGCGGCGGTCGGCCAATGGCGTCGAAAAGTGCTCTGGCGATGCGATCGGGCTCGACGCGGACG
Organism: Sphingomonas sp. PSPC2-2; assembly: GCF_049897725.1. NCBI lineage: Bacteria > Pseudomonadati > Pseudomonadota > Alphaproteobacteria > Sphingomonadales > Sphingomonadaceae > Sphingomonas > Sphingomonas sp. PSPC2-2. Next base: position 5,536 of record NZ_JAFCWU010000024.1, read on the forward strand.
ACGGCCGAAAGATAGGCCGCCGCGTCGGGATGCACGATCTTGTCGTCGGCGAGGATGCCGCGCAGGAGAATGTTGATGACCGCGCTCAACGTCGGCGACGGCCTGAGATAGCGCCACCTTGCGAGCGTCGCATCGCGGTGGTGCGGCATCGCCCGATCGAGAAAGTCGACTAGAGTCGAAGATCGCAGATACTCAAGCCGCCTTCGACCGAGGAAATCGGCGATCGGCCGGGGCTGAGCGTTCATCGCGCCATAGTTGCGACCGACCAGATGCTGCCCTGCGGCGATGACGAGATTCTCGTACATCAGCTCGCCCTTCATGTGGACGAGCGTCTCGGCGATGTCGTCGAAATCTGCCGGATTGTCGTCGGGCGAGAGCTTTTCGAAGAGCGAGAGGCATTCCAGAGCGCGGATGGTCTCGCGGTGGGCACCGGCGGCGTGAAGCATCTGCTGGGCGACATCGTCGGCCGACTTGAGGATGCTCCTCTTCCCATAGGTTTCGATCGCCAGCACGGCGATCCTGGGGAAGCCGTCGCAGAAGTCTGTAAGATAATCGAGTTCGTCGCCTTTTGCTTTGGGAAGGCCGGCCTTCAGGATGGCGCGAATGGTGGAACGATCGGCCTGGTTGGGCCGGATCATCACGCACTGATCGTCATGGTCGATGCCATCGGCGCCGAGGGTGATGATGCGAAGCTCGCTGTCGGCCGCGCGCGCGATCTCGTTGAGGCGGCGCGCCTCTTCGAGCGGGCAGCCATCGACGACGAGGACTGCGACGGAGCGCTCCTTGACGATCTGGTTGGCGACCTTCCACAGGTCGTCGCGCACCTCACGATAGTCGCAGAAGATAAAATTGGCGGCGGTCGAGCCCCCGCGCAGGCCGGTGCTGGTGCTGAGGGCGTGATAGAGCGACCGCGTCTTGCCGATACCCGAGGCGCCCCAGATGCGAGCCGATGTCCGAGGCTGGTCCAGTTCGTCCGCCAGGCGCTCGGCGAGCTGCGAGAAGTCGATCGCATCGGCGGTTTGAGGCCCCAGCGAGAACCGGCGGTCGGGGCTGTCGACGAAGGGCGGCGTCGTTATGTCGGCGCGCGTCCCCCAATGATCGAGCGTGGAGAAACCGGCGAGGTCGATCCTGGCGTTGATCTGCTTGATCCAGACCGCGACGGCGGGGTGTGTACTGGCCCAGGCGGCAAGCGCGTTGCCCTCATAGACCTTGATCGCCGCGAGCTTGTCGGGATTGCCACCGGCCAAGATGATACCCTGCCGGATCGCCTCGACGCGGTCATCGGGCTTGGGGTTCACAAGCGGCTTGGCGGTTATCCCGATATAGCTGCCGCCGCGGTCGAGCGCGCCCTGGACGGCGTCGCTCAGCGCCTTTTTCTCGATGCGCGGCGGTTGGGTCGGCTTCGTCCAGACCTCGCGCTTCCATTGTGCGTCGCCGCTGTCCTTGGCTTTGCACTGGAAGACGATGTCGCGGCCCGGGAAATAGTCGGTCGAATCCTTGCCGCCCTCCCAAAAGATGCTTCCGTCCTGGCCGCCATCGGCCACCGTGATCTGGAGAGGAACCTCGACGCCCCGCAGCGGAACGCCAGCCTTGCGGGCTTCCGCATAGAGCAGGCGGCGCAGCAGCCCGACGAGCTGGTCGCCCGTAAAGTCTTTGATTTCGTCGGGATGGATCGTGAACATCCCTCCCTCCTATCGTGACTGCTGCGCCGGCGAAACGAAAGGTTGTTCCACGACCGAAGGTCAGTCCCGGGCGGCGCGAAGGGGCTCGATGCCCCTGAGCGCCGCATGCCGACGCAAAGAAAAAGAGGAGAGGCCCCGGCCGCAGCCAGGACCTCTCCACAAGGGGCTCACGCCCGCTGTGCGGTGCGCTGATGCGCGAGGCGGACGATGTGCAGCGGGACGCCGGCCTGCCGCAGCTTCTGTGCGAGGTTCTGCTGGATGCCTGACCCTTCGCAGATGACGGCTTCAACCGGCTTGAGGTTGAGGATGCGGTCGTTGCGGACAAAGGCGGCGCGGTTGCCCTGGCTCCGGTCAAGCCGGAACTGTATGACCTTCACGCCGCGCGAGGCCGCCCAAGCGTGCGCCACGGCATCGCAGCCCTTGGCCTGAGCCGTGGTCGCAAGGATCATTTCCGGGATGCGCGCCTTGATGCCATCGAGTCCGTTCCAGAGCAGATCGGCATCTTCCCATGCCTGTCCTCCGGAGAATGCCACCACCGGTCCCTCGGGGGCGAACTGCTCGCGCCGCTCCCGGGCACGCGAGGCCAGATAGTCGCGGGCATCGATCATCGAGGCGTTGAGCGCGCTCGACACCCGGCTTCCCCGGACCGGGGAGAATGGTTTGCCGGTCTCGACGCGGTACATTTCGGCGGCGTGGTCGCGCATGCACTCCATGGCCTCGCGGCACCCCTGCAGCGTCTGGCAGAGCAGCTGCGTGTCCTCCAATTCGGTCGCGTAGATTTCTGACGGATCGTAAGCACGGGCGAGTTCTCCCAGCTTCTTCGCAGCGTCGTCCTCCCGCCCTTCGATCCGCTTGGCGACGACATGGAAGCTGTTGGCGAACCCCCAGACCAGATCGGTGGCAAACGGCTCCATGCGCGTGTCGCGCAGCACATCGAACATCGTCTGCATCATCATTTCGACAGCCGCTCGCACCTGCTCCGGATCGGGCATGTCCAGCGCCTCGGGCGCTTCGACAATGCTCAGTTTCGCCATCTCGCTATGCTCGATGAACGCTCCCTCATAGGTCTGGGTCAGGTCTTCATTTTCGCGCGCGGCCGCAATGTGGCTGGCGAGGTCGGCAAAGTTGGTGAAGTTGGTCATGATAGCCTCCATGAATCTCATCCATTCGATGAGGCTTCTCATTCGACGTGCGGCGGTCGTGGCAGTCAGGGACGTTAACCGGGAAGCCGGCGCAGCCGGACCCCGGTTAACGCCGCGCCAGCGGGGAGTGGGGGAGCCGATTTTATCGGGGCCCAGAACGAAGCGAAGCGAGAGTGGCGGGCCGCGCGAAAATTGGGGGAACCGCTCATCCTTGACGGGCTCGGATCCCCGCACGTCATATCTAGGCATTCAGAGAGAGAGATTTTTTAAGGTACCCCCTCGCCCCAAGGGCCACCGCAAGGTGATCGTTACCCGCAGGGCGTGCGCCGTTGTGGCGCGAGAAGAAAGGAGTGTTCTACCGAACGAAACTTACTGGCACAGTTTCTGCCTGACCGACTTACCGGTGTCGGTGATGAGCCGGCTGAGATTCCGAAAGGGAA
>NZ_JAFCWU010000025.1:0-7482 GCF_049897725.1 Sphingomonas sp. PSPC2-2
TTGGGCCCTCGGCGCTGACGGAGGCCATGGGCATGCTCAACCACCATTTCGCAGCAGCCGCCTGATCGGCGCAGAGCGACAGCCTACCTCTGACTGCCGCCAATCTTTGCAACAGAGCCTCCGCGCGCGCGACGCATGGCTATTCACGCCGATCTAGGCCGGGCCGAATGGGCATCTACACCCGCAACGGTGGCGCACATCGCCGCGCTCGCGGGCATGCCGCTCACCGTTGTTCGACGGGCGGCCGGCGACCTCGTCGACCGCTGGATCCAGCGCTTCGAAAACGCCAAGCGGCGCTATGAAGCGCTGGAAACCTATAACCTTATAGGCCCCTGGTCTTCGGCCTCACTTCGGTTCTGCCAGTCGGAGATGAAGGCGGCAGTCATCGGCCCGGCGGTGGCGCGGATGTTTCCCGGTGAACGCATCATCTCGGTGCTCGGTCTTCGCCGCGACGAGAGTCACAACCGCTCCGCGATACCCGTCGCCAAGGCAGATCACCGTCATGCCAAGGCCGGAAACCGCCAGGGGACGATCATGTCGCTCTGGCATCCGCTCGCCGACTGGACGGCCGGCGACGTGTTCCGCGCGCACCAGCTCCTCGGCATCCCGCTGCACGAGGCGTATACCGAGTGGGGCTCGACCCGCTTGTCATGCCGATACTGCATATTTGCCTCGCTCCACGACCTCCAGGCTTCAACCGCAGCGCCGCCGAATGGCGAAATCTACCGCGAGCTGGTTGGCATCGAGGCACGCTCGACCTTCCCGTTCCAACCGACACGATGGCTGGCCGACGTCGCACCGCACCTGCTCGGTCGCGCCCTTCACTCAGACATAGTCCGCGCCAAGGCCGACCAGGCGGAGCGTCGGCGCATCGAGGCCGCAATGCCGGCGGGCCTGCGCTATGTTGCCGGCTGGCCGCCACGCCTTCCGACACGCCCCGAGGCCGAGGACATCGCAGCGGCACGGCGCCCGATCCTTGCGCGCCACCGTCTCGAAGATCGCTATTCGTCAGTTACCACCATTTTGGACCGATTCTCAGAATTGATGGCGATTGGCGCCCGAAAGCGCGCCGCTTGATCAGATTCACGGCGAAAATCCGCCGCTTCGAAATCTCGGCATCGATTGATCCCGTTGCCCCGCTTGGCTGGCGCTTCTGGACGCTTGCCGGTTTCCCTGGCGATCCGGTCGAGCCACGGCCCTATGGCGGCTCGCGCTGCCTGCCGCTCGCGATCGTCGACATCGCGGGCCAGCCTCGTTGGCTCTGCGCGATGGAGTTGGACCGCTCGCTCTGGCTCTTCGGCAGCCACGATCTTTTCCCCTGCACGGAACAGGGCGGGGCCGACGCATTCGCTCAAGCCATCATCGATCAGCTTAGGCACCAGGCCAGGCTGCTCTGACAGGGACCCCAATCATGGAAACCACCCGCAGCCTGTGCTGGCGGGAACGTCGCGCCCCACGCCCTTCACCTTTCTCATGATCGAGCTTGCCTCTGGCGAAGGGTGCGAGGGCGTGGCGGAGGCCGCGCGCCGGCTCGAGTTGGCGACGGGCGACATCCAGGGCGCCGCCGAGGCCATCCAACGCGCGGGATCGCCCGCGCGCTGACAAGAGGAGGGGGGCTGAAGAGGCGGCGATTTGCCGCCTTTCAAGCCCGAGGCCTCCCAATGTCTGTCCTGACTCCCCACCGACCCGCCGATTTGCCGAGGCAGCCCGACAGGCTCCTGGCTGGCGCACCGGCGCCGATCGTCCTCGCCTATGGCATCGGCGTCGATTCCACCGCGCTGCTTGTCGAGCTGTCAGCGCGCGGCGAGCCGCCGGATCTGGTCCTGACGGCTGACCCCGGGGCCGAGAAACCAGAGACCTATGAATATCAAAAGCTGATCGCCGCCTGGATGGCGGCGCGGCGCATTCCCTATGAGGTTGTCCGCTACGTGCCCCGACGCTTCAAGCACTGGCCTCCATATTATTCGATCCTCGCCAACGTGCTCACCAATGCGACGCTCCCCAGCATCAGTCTGGGACGCCACAGCTGCTCGCTCAAATGGAAGGTCGCGCCACAGGATGCCTTCCTCAAGCGATGGGCGCCAGCTCAGGCCGCATGGGCGCGCGGGCAGAAGGTGACACGCCTGATCGGCTATGACGCATCCCCTGCCGACACGCGCCGCTATGCCCACGCCTCAGCTATCGACGACCCGCTTTTCAATTGTCGTTATCCGCTTCGCGAGTGGAACTGGACGCGCGACCGTTGCATCGCTCGCATCGAAGCGGCCGGTCTGCCGGTCCCGCCCAAATCGAGCTGCTTTTTCTGCGGCGCGATCCGGCCCGATGAGGTGCGTGCGTTGCCGCAATGGTGCCTGCGCCTGATCGTCCTCATCGAAGCGCGGGCCGAACCGCGCCTTCGCACCGTCGAAGGTCTCTGGCGCCGGTCGACCAAAACCAAGCCCGGCAGGATCACCGATTTCATTCGCGCGGAGCGCCTTCTTTCCGAGGCCGAGGTCGACGCGATCCGCCGCGACGCGCCGACCGAGCTTGTCCGCTTCCAGGACGCCGCCGGCCTCGTGCCAGTGAGCGAGCGTCCGACGATGGAGGAATGGCTCGAGAGCTTCAACGCCGGCCTGATGGAGGCAGCATGACCGACCGAATGTTACGGATCGCCGCGCTCAACGACCGTTGCCGCCAGGGTCTGGATCCGACCGGCCGCATCGTCATCACCGCCGCCTGTCTCGCGACCTTAGCAGAGGAGAGGGGCAAGGTTGCTCAGATTTTGGCCCAGGCCGATTTGATGGCCGCAATTCGGCGATACGTCTTCAGGCCCGAAGAATCTCGCGAGCGGGCGCGCGGCGACCTCGTCGTCGCCGGCCACGCCGTCCGCTTCACGATCGATTATTATGACCTCACGCTCGAATGGGGGTCCGAGGACCCGGCTGACCCGCTGGTCACGGTGAGAGTCATGACGATCATGCTCCCCAGCGACGACTGAGCGTCGCGCAACTTTCCGACACCCAATCCGGAGACCAGCCATGCGGCGAATTACACCGGCCGGGCCCGAACATGGGCAGGCGATAGCAATAGCAGTTGAGCGTCTGCGCGAAGCCCGTACTCTGCTTCGGCAGGCCGGCGCGCGCCAGGCAGCCTCGGCGGCCGGCAAGGCGATCAGCAGCGCCGAGGGCGCTGCCCGGCACGTACAACACAGGATCCGGAGGACGACCCAATGAGCCGGCATGACCTTCAGCCCAAGGCCGATCAGCCGCATGTCGTGCGCGCGACCGTCGGTTGGGACCGTCCACTGCAGACGTTCTTCGCACAGGTGTTCTTCCGCACCGAGGACGAGCCCGATGAAGGTGAAGCCCTGATCTGGCTCGGCACCGAACCCGGCGAAATGCTGACGCCCGAGGCCGTGATCGCCGTGGTCGCGCCCCATGTCGAAATGCCCCCTGACCTCGCCGAGCGGCTCAACGCTGAAATGCGTCAGACAACCGGCATGAAAGACGGCCGCCATCAGGCCGCGGCCAAGCGGTCGCTCTTCGGCTCGATCCACTGATGCGTTGACGCGCTCCCGCTCGCGGCCACGCTCGCGTCGAGCCGTCTTCACTCATCCACACGCGTCGCCGGCATTGCCGGCAGCGCCCACCATCGCGTGCCCGGCGCACCGATGATCTAGGAGCCGTTTGGTAACACCACTCCGCCTCCGATCGACTTCGCGGTTGCGCCACAGATGCAGACCTATAGCTTCGTCGCCCGGAGACAGACGATGACCTCGATTCCGACCGATTATGATGCGGCGCGCGCGGCGCTGACGCGCCTCTTACCGATCGCGATGTCCGACACCGGCCAGGCGCGTCGCGTTGCCAACTTCCTGATGGCCTGGTGGAACGGCCCGGACCTGGGCCATTTCGAGATCGCCGATATGTTCGGCCTCGACGTTGCTATCGCCAACGACATCACGACGGTCATCGGCTTTCTCGGTCAGAACGACCGCGGCGCCGTCTATATCGACAGCCTGGGGTTCGCCGAAGAGATGCAGGACATTATCGCGCTGTGGCGCAAGCCGGCAACGCCGCTCACAAACTGACGTCTTCTTACGCCCCTGAGACGATCAGGAACGACCCGACGGCGCCGAAGAGGCGTCCGTCGGAGCGGCGCTGGCGCGCCTTACTCGGCCGAACGGCCGAGGAGCTGAGTGGGTGAGAGAGTGTGTTCGGACAAGGGGTTCGAGCAACACAACTCAAGGAGACTTCCCATGAACATCGGCACCATCACCCAGAACGCCAGCGGCACCTACACCGGCAAGATCTCGACGCTCACCGTCGCGATCGTGATCGCACTGCGCACCGTCCAGTCCGCCAACCCGCGCGCGCCAAAGTTCGAGATCCTTGCGCTTTCGGCCGCCCGCCAATGGGTTCAGGTCGGCGCGCTGTTCGAGCTATCGTCCAACTCGACCGGCGAAAGCTTCCTCAACGGCAAGATCGAGGATCCGAGCCTCGACAAGCCGCTCTACGTCTCGGCATTCCGCCAGGAGGACGGCTCGTACAACATCGTCTGGTCGCGCCCGACCCGCCGCCGCGACGCACCGACTGACACGGTCGCGGCCGACGACGGCCTGCCGCCGCTGCCGGGCGCCGACGAGCCAGCTGCTCCTGCGGGTGGCGACGGTCTGGGTGAATCTTCGGCCGACGGCGCGTTCGGAAGCGAGCCCGCGACGCCCGGTGGCCGCAAGCGCCGCACGCCCGAAATGGCCGACTGACCGGTCACAACCCGTCCTCTGACGCGCTCCATACCCAGCGCGTAGATCCTGGCAGGGCTCGCTTCGCTCACCTGGCGAAGCGGGCCCTGTTTTTCGTTCGCCCGAATCCGTCATCCTGCGCGGTCGGCGCACTTGCATGCTCGCCAACCATGTATATGTTGATGTATATGCAAAGGAGGCCGTCGTGGCAGCTAATCATCCTCAGGCTTCAGTCTCGCGTGAAGTGAAGCTTTTTCGAAACAATAAAAGTCAGGCGGTGCGTATTCCCGCCGACTTCGAGCTGCCCGGCGACCGAGTGATGATACACCGCGAAGGCGACCGACTGGTGCTCGAGCCGATCAGGCGCAAAGACATCCTCGAAGTGCTCGCAAGCCTTGAGCCGCTCGGACCCGACGACCAATTTCCTGATATCGACGATACGCTCCTGCCAGCCAGGGCAATCGACCTGTGAGCAAACTCTACATGCTCGACACCAACATCGTGTCTGAGCTTGCGCGAAATCCTCACGGTATCGTCGCCTCGCGCATCGCCGAGGTCGGGCCAGACGCGATATGCGTCAGCATCATCACCGCGGCGGAATTGCGGTATGGCTGCGCGAAGAAGGGATCGCCCAGACTGCTGGCACAGATCGAAGCAATCCTCGGAAGCGTTCAGGTGCTCGCCCTCGATGTACCCGCCGACACCGAATATGGCGGGATCCGTGCCGAGTTGGAGAGCGCGGGGAAACCGATCGGTCCGAACGACCTCTTCATTGCTGCCCATGCCTATGCACTAGATGCGACGTTGGTGACGGCCAACGTCGGCGAATTTTCCCGCATCCGCGCGCTCACCGTCGAAAACTGGCTCACCGACCGCCCCTGAATCGGCGACTGGCCTGCCAAACCTGATGTCGCCTTCCGGCTTCTCCCGGTGAACGAGACTGCGACGCACAGCGGGACGGACTATCGCCGAGACCGTAGTGGACTGATGGTGCAAAGCTATCCTCGTCAGGTTCGCCGGCCTTCCTTCGCCTTTGACTGACACCTGCGGCGGACGGTCTCGCATCACAACCCCATCCAGTCGCCCGTGTTGCCGCTTCGCGGCTGCCCGCGCCAGCTCCCTCCAGGGGTTTCCCTCCGCATAGCGCTCCGGTGCGATGCGATCCCGCACGCCGCTCTTCGGTGTCACCGGCGGGAAGGCCGTCGGACCCAACAAGGAGCACGTCCATGAACATCGTCAACATCACCGGCCGCGTCGCCAAGGATCCCGAGACCCGCAGCACCGTCACCACCCTCATCGTCGCGACCGACCGCGTGAAGCTCAAGGACGGCAAGACCTACGTCGACGAAGCCACCGGCTACACGGCCAAGGAGACCGAATTCCACAAGGTCACCTGCTTCAACGGCCTCGGCAAATCCGCCGCAACCCGCGAGAAGGGCAACGTCGTCGCGATCTCCGGCCGGATCCACTATTCGAGCTGGGAAGACCGTGACGGCGTGAGCCGCTACGGCTGCGAGATCATCGCCAACAGCATCGACTTCTTCTGACCAACCCGGGGCGGCGCCTTACGGCGCCGCCTCTCGTTCGCTTTAAGCCGGCCGCGCCAGCAGCTCGGCAACGCTTTCGGCGAACCCCTGGGCAAGCAAGGCTTCGTCGCCCGTGAGCCGAATTTCGTCCGCCATGCTTTTGTCGAGGAGCGCCTTCAGCCTGTCGGCCAATGCCCGCGCCGCGTCCCTGATCATCGCTTCATCCATGCTGAACCTCGTGGGATCGACATCTCGCCACGCGCGATTCCGCGTGATCAACTGGGCGGCTGTTCGCCGACTCCGACTATAGCGCAAGTGAAGGCGGCCGACATGCCGGCAACAGCTTCGACAGTCGTAAAGTTCAATCGAGCTGTCCCGGAAAATTCTCGCGGCGTCCGGCCTCCAGATTGCGGACCATATTATCGATCCCAATCTCCAGGAACTCGGCGACGTGAAAGTTTGCCGTCTCCCTGAGCTTCCATTGATGCTCGGTGACGATCGCGATCACGACGTTGACCAGTTCGATGACGGCCGAATCCTCCAGCGGGAAATCGACGTAAATCCGCTCAGGCTCGCGAAAATAGCGCTTGTCGAGGTGCGCGAAGAACTTGTCCCGGCGGCCCATGATCGCGGTGATGGTCGCGCGTTGCGCCTCCAACCGCGCGACCTGCTCGTCGAACGTCTCGGCGGGCGGGGTTCCGGCCTTCCACGTGATGTGCGTACGGTTGGTCACGCAGAATTTGAGGAAAGCGAAGATGCTTCCTTCCGATCGGCCCGGATCTTCGAGCAGACGCGCCGCTGCTAGATGGAGATCGATCTCGGCCGAGTGCATCAGCGGATAGAGCATCGGCTCGATCTTCCAGAGCTTCTCGCCATGGATCTCGCGCTGGCGAAGGAGCTGGCGGTATATGGCGAGCTTTGCGACGAGCCCCGGCGGCTCGTTCGCATGGAGCAGTGTCGCATAGCGCGACAGTCGCGCCTCGTAATTTGTCTGGAGCTCGGCCTTCATATTTCGTCCTTCCTCCGCCGGGGCGGCATATGTCGGCGCATCCCGGCCGCGGCCGGGACCGGCGCTCTACTCGGCTAACGCCTCCCGAAGCCCCGGTGCCCGGGTCTTCGTAGGGTCGACGCGGAACGCCTCTTTCGAGGATGTTCCAGCGCCTCCCCCCGAACCGTGCTTGCACCTTTCAATGCACACGGCTCTCCATTCCGCTGGTCAACCGACCGCCGTGGAGA
>NZ_JAFCWU010000026.1:0-7434 GCF_049897725.1 Sphingomonas sp. PSPC2-2
GCGCACCGCCCACAGGATCACATCACCCTGGAAATGGCGCCACTTGAAATCCGTCATCGTTCCGTCCGTCCAATCTCCGCCAAGCATGCTCAAGCTTCACGATTTTTGCAACAGAGCCCCAGAGCGCAGCGCCTTGAGACCGGCCGCAAGCCCGGGACGATCATCGCGGCGGCCTGAAGCCGTATCCTGATAGATGTGGTCGGGATCGACGCCAGCCACCAGCAGGGCATCGCGCTGCAAGTCGTGGAGCTGGCTGCCGTCGGCTTTCGAGACCCGCGCGTAGCCGATGAGTGTTGTCACATATACGTCCGTCTGCGTGACGGAGCGGCATTGCCCGTCGATCGATCGCCATAATGTCACATAACCCGTATTGTGGTCTACGCTCCGTGAACAGGGCCGCTTCCCTGTTGCGTGACGAACAGGAAGCCGATGCCGTCCAGGACCATATTGTCGCCCGCGCAGCGCAGCGCGATCTTCGATCCGCCTGCCGACCGAGCTACGATCGAACGGCTCTATACGCTCGGCCCCGAAGACCTCGGACAGGTGTCGCGGCGCCGGCGCGGACCGAACCGGCTCGGCTACGCGGTGCAGCTCTGCTACCTGCGCCATCCGGGGCGTGCGCTGCTGCCGGGTGAGGCGGTGCCTGCCGCCATGCTGTCGCTGCTCGCCGACCAGATCGGTTGCCGAACCGACGACTTCGCCGATTATTCTGCTCGTGCGACTACGCTGCGCGAGCATCGCGCGGAGATCGAAGCGTATCTCGGTGTGCGCGCCTTCGACCGAACTGACGTGCGATCGATGCTGGCGCTGGGATCGGAGATCGCCACTTCGACCGATCGGGGCGAGGCAATCGTCGCCGGCATGGTCGATCGCTTGCGGCTCGACCGGATCGTGCTGCCTGCGGCATCGACGCTGGAACGTCTCGCCCTCATCGTGCGGGCGCAGGCACGCAAGGCCGCGCATACCGGACTGATCCGCGACTGCTCGGCCGATCAGGAAGCGGCGCTAGAACGCCTGATCGCATCCGACGACAATGGCCGGACCCGCCTTGGTTGGATACGCGAATGGCCGGAAGCCCCATCGGCCGCAAACCTGAAGGGGATCATCGAACGGCTCGACGCGGTGCGCGGCATCGGGATCACAGCCGATCGGGCGCGGCGTATCCATGCCGCTCGCTACGCCGTCATCGCACGGACCGCCGGCATCATCACCGCGCAGCACTTTCGCCGCCTCGAACGTCCGCGCCGGCTTGCCATGCTGGTCGCCTCCATGATCGAGATGGAGGCGGCGCTGACCGACGCCGCCCTGGTCATGGTCGAGAAGATGGTGGGAGCGCTGTTCCGCCGCGCCGACCGCACCCGATCCGACCGGCTGCTCGGGCAGGCACGGATGCTGAAGGACACCGCCCGCTTCCATGCGCGGCTCGGTCGCCTGCTGGTCGATGCCCGCGCGACCGGTCGCGATGCGTTCCGCGCCATCGACGAACGCATGGGCTGGGACCAGTTCGAACGCAGCATCCGCTTCGCCGAGGGTCTCACCCGCTCGGCCGACGATGGGTTGGAGGAGGTGGTCGAGCGTTACCCTGCGGTCCGCCGGTTCGCACCGGCCTTCCTCGCCGCCTTCACCTTCCGCACCGCAAGGTCGGGCGACCCGCTGCTCGGCGCGATCGAGGCGCTGCGAACGATGTACCGCGACGGCCGCTCGGTCCTGCCGAAGCGACTGCCGACCAGCTTCATCAAGCCGCGCTGGCGCAAGGTGGTCCAACCGACCGAAGGTACGATCGACCGCCGCGCCTACGAGATCGCAGTGATCGTCCATCTGCGCGAACGGCTCGGCTCCGGCAGCATCTGGGTGGACGGCAGTCGCGCCTATCGCACGCTCGACGATTACCTGCTGCCGACCCCTGCGTTCGACACGATGCGCGCCGATGGCAACCTGCGCCTGGCCGTGCCGTCCGGTTTTGCCGAATGGTATGAGGAACGTCGTACCCTGCTGACCCGGCGCATGACCGAGGTGGAACGGGCAGCGGCGACGGGCGAATTGGTCGATGTGACGATCGAGCGCGGGCAGTTGCTGATCTCGCCGATCCGGCGATCCCCGTCGGACGATGCCGAGGCACTGAAGGCCCGTCTCTACGCGATGCTGCCGCGTGTGCGGATCACTGACCTTCTGGTCGAGGTCGCCGCCTGGTCAGGGTTCGCCGACCGCTTCGTCCATGCTCGCAGCGGTGAGCCGGCCTCCGATCAATCCGCGCTGATGGGCGCGATACTCGCCGATGCGACCAATCTCGGCCTCGGGCGCATGGCCGAAAGCTCGCGCGGGCTGACGCTGCCCCGCCTCCGCTGGACCGCAGAATGGCATGTGCGCGACGAAACCTATCTGTCGGCGCTGGCGGCGATCGTTGACTGCCATACCGCGCATCCTCTCGCCCAGGTCTGGGGACCGGGCGACACGTCGTCGTCGGATGGACAGTTCTTCCGCGCCGGCGGTCAGGGCGAGGGTCGCGCCGATCGCAATGCCCGCTACGGCACCGATCCCGGCGTGCTGTTCTACACCCACGTCACCGACCGCTTCACGCCGTTCCACACCAAGGTCATTGCAGCCAATGCCGGCGAGGCCGCGCACGTCCTCGATGGCCTGCTCGACCATGAGAGCGAGCTGGTAATCCGCGAACATGCCACCGACACCGCCGGGGCGGTCGATCACGTTTTCGGCCTATGCCACCTGCTCGGCTTCCGCTTCGCACCGCGTATCCGTGACCTCAACGAGCGCCGGCTCTACAGCCTGTCGTCGCTCGACCCCTGGCCCACACTGCGCCCGCTCGTAGCCCGCCCGGTCAACGTCCGCGCGATCGAGGCGGATTGGGACGAGACGCTGCGGCTCGCCGCCTCGATCCGGGCGGGCACCGTCAGCGCGTCGGTCATGCTGCGCAAGCTGGCAGGTTTTCCGCGTCAAAACCCGGTCGCTCGCGCATTGCGCGAGCTCGGGCGGATCGAGCGCACCCTGTTCATGCTCGACTGGTTCAACAATCCCGAACAGCGGCGTCGCACCGGCAGCATCCTCAACAAGGGTGAAGCCCGCAATGCGCTCGCCCGCGCCATCTTTTTCAACCGCCTCGGCGAATTGCGCGACCGCACATTCGAGAACCAGCGCCATCGTGCCTCCGGGCTGACCCTTCTCACCGCGGCCGTCACCCTCTGGAACACGGTCTATCTCGACCGCGCGGTCCGGCATCTGCGCGCCAGCGGTGTCGAGGTGCCCGACGAACTACTCGCCCATGTCGCGCCGCTGGGATGGGAGCACATCGGCCTCACCGGCGACTATCTGTGGAGCGAGATGGACAAACCCCGCGAACGGTTCAGGCCTCTCCGCCTTCATCAGAACGGTCGGGATGCTTAGCGTGCGTTTTCGAACATCCTCTCACCGGTCCCCTACGACGCCGATGTTATCCGCGCCGACCTCGCCGAACGGACTATCGAGGCCGTCATTCCTGGCCGGTCAAACCGCCGCCTGAAAATCGAGCACAATCGGGCACTCTACAAGCAGCGCAATCGCATCGAGCGCATGTTTGGACCGCTCAAGATCAACCGCGCCATCGCCACCCGATACGATCAACTGGCCAACAGCTTCCTCGGGATGGTTCATCTCGCCGCCACCAGATACTGGCTCAAATTTGTCCACGCCGCCTAGCAGCCTGATGGCCGCGGTCACATACGTCCGCACCCTCGATTATGAGGACGTGGCACTGCTGGAAGCCATCGTCTCGAACCACGACAATCTGACCTACGGTGCCATCATCAGCGTCTACACCGGTCCCGACGAGGCCATCACCGCGCTAACCGATCACGGCGTCGAAGCGCTCACGGACATGCTCAGAGATGCTCATCTCACGACCAAAACCTGGCGCGACTTCCTTGACGCTTTCGTCGATGACCCTGAACTCGCCTTGCGCTTCAAGGACCGAATACCGCGGTAACAATCGGACGGTTACCATGCAAATCAGTCGACTTTTGCGGATGTCCAACTTGCGCGACGGTGCCTGGCCGGACTTTTAAAACGCATTCCGGTGGAAGATGACCCGCGTCGTCAGCAGTATGATCCACATGTCTTTCAGGATGGACCAATGGTCAAGATATTCGAGATCGGCCTGCAAACGGTTGGTCAGGTCATCCTCGAACACGGTTGCGCCGCGATAGCCGCGTACTTGCGCCAAGCCGGTGAGGCCCGGCTTGGCAGCGTGGCGGTACCAATAGCGTTCGTCGACTTCCCAGAATAATTTATCGGCAGCGCGTGACCCGAGTGCGTGTGGGCGCGGCCCGACGATGCTCATGTCGCCCTTCAACACGTTGAACAATTGTGGTAGTTCGTCGATGCTGGTCTTGCGCAGGATACGACCGATACGGGTGATGCGGTTGTCGTCGCGCTTGGTGGAGGTGTGGCCGGTCGCGTCGCTTTGTTCGACCGTCATACTGCGGAACTTCATCACCGCAAATTTTTTGTTTCCGCGCCCGATGCGGGTTTGTTTGAAGAATACCGGGCCGGGCGAGTCGAGCTTGATCAATGCAGCGACGACCAGCATCAGCGGCATCAACAGGGGCAGTGCCAGCAGCGTGGCGCAGAGATCGAACGTGCGCTTGACCACGCGGGCCGACAGCGGCAGCGGTCCCTTCGCAACCACGATGGTCGGAACATCATCTTGCCAGGACAGGCCGAGCGGTGCAATTCCAAGGAGTTCCGGCGCGAATATCTCGCTCTGGATGTTAGCTCCCTTCAGCGCATGCGCCCAGCGTTCGCGCCGCTCAGGCAGGCAGGAAACGATCACCCGATCCGCATGGCCAAGCGACTGGGCCAGCCGGTCGTACATGTCAGGATCGTGTTTGTCGGGGTCGAAATGGTCTGGCGTCATGACTAGAACGGAATAGTCGCCGTAAGGGATGTTCTGTTCGGTATCGGTCAATAGCACTGTGTTGTACGGACGGATGCCGAGCACATTGCGTGTGTACGAGACGAAGGCATAGCGCGCGAACGAGAGCGATACGAAGCTGAAAACGGAGCCGGTTGCAAGCATCACGCGTGAGAAGGTGTCGCTTACCTTGACCGAAAAGGCGACCAGTGCGACCGCCCCGATCGTCATCATGAACGATTGGGCACCAAGGCGTACGGCAGCGCGAGTCGTGCCGGTCTGGCTGGGGCTGAACGCGCCCTGATTGGCCGCGATGACGTAGTAGATCGGCACGATCGCTGCGAGATCGTACAGCCACTGATTCTGTTCAGTGCGAAAGGCTAACAACTGAAAAGCGAGCTTAAAACTGGCGGCAATGCAGACCGTGTCGATTGCGATTAGGCCCGTGATGAATTGCACGCGGATGGTGCTCTGGGGTTTTCGCCAGGTCCCTGACAATGTGGGAGGTTCGCTGTTGAAGTCCCCAAGTTTACCAAGCTCCAAGTTCACTGACCCGACCTCCTCGCTTGTAAACCGAAAGGTGTCGCTTAGGCTTTTTGCTAACGATGGGGAACCGCTTTGTTGCTCGGCTATATGGCTGACCGATTCAAATTAAACAGCTTGGTCGTGGATTCCGGTTGCCAAGTGTGATCCGCGTTGTGCGGTGCCGGATCAGCGGCCGTTTTGACCAGATCGTCGATTGACCGGGTCGAGATGCCCTTGATGTACGTTTCCGGCACCATTGTGGTTAGGGCTTCCTAGATAGGTTGGTGCTGTTCGAGGATGAACTGCAATATATCTGCCCATCCGCAAGCAGCCAATATCATGAAATGGATAATTTCAAGAGTGTTTCCGAACCATTTTGAAACTCACGCTCGCGGCGATCAATCGCTGCTCCCAGTTTCGCCAGCGCCTGCCCCAGCGCGCCCCCTGCCACCTCCAGCGCGAGATCGCGGCAGCCGAGCCGCGACAGCATCGCCTGATGCTCCTCGATGCGCTCCGCCTGCCGCTGGATTTCATCGACCGGTACGGGGGCCGGCCGCATCCAGCGCGGCAGATAGGCGAGCACCGCCTGCGGCAGGAAGGTGCGGTAGACATTCGATGTCTGCTCATAGCGCGGGCCAGGCCCCTGCCCTGCCACCCGCTTGAAGCGGCGCTGGCGCACGATGAAGCCGACATCGTCAAGCACATGCAGCGCGCGGGCGACGGTCACGCGGCCGAGGCTGGTCGCTTGGGCCAGATAATCATAGGTCGGGAACACCTGGCCGCGGTTGAGCCGCGCCAGCGTCAGCAATTCCTCCAGCACGCGCACCGCCGCATTGGTGAGCGAGGCGAGCCCGCGTTCCACCGGCGTGAGCTGGCGCCCGTCGGCGCGGGCATCGCGCCGCAAGCGGCGCCCCGCGTCCAGCGCCTTGCGCGCGGCGCGCAGGATACGGTCGGTTTCTCCGGGCGCAGGAGGCGTGAAAAAGCTCTTTTCGAAGGTGCCGGCCTCCACGCTGCCGCGCAGGATCCGGCTGCCGCGCGGTTGCGGTGCGCCCGATTGTGCCGGGCGGCGCAGACAAAACCCACCCAGCGCCTGGAGCGAGGCTGCTCCAACCGTCATCGTCGCCATCGTATAGCCCTTTTGATGGAGGCCATGCGGGCAAAGGAAGAGCGTGGCGCGAAGCGCGCATCCTTGCGACGAAAGTCTGGATAGGATATCTAACGAATCGTTCTGAGCGATGATGCCCGTTTGGCGACGGGTGTTAGAGTAGAGCCTATCGGGATGCCCGGCCTTCGAGCCGGGTTTCCTTTATCCAGTCATGGAACCCCCCTTATGGTGACCAATCGTCGCTCCCGGCGATTGGGCAGTTCTTCCCGGTCGCGCAAACCGATCGAGCGGACGACAGCTGGAAGAACCGCATTGGGGGTTATCGGCCGCCGCGTGATTGCGGCCAAGCTGGCTGAATCGTGCTTTGACCCGGCAAACCTCGTGAAGATTCGTGCTTTCACGCGGAAAAGCCATAATGCGGAAACGGTGTGTGCGGGGTGGTCCGACTTGGCGCTTGCCCGATTTTGGGCGCACGCTTTCGACGGTACCCTCCCCCCTTTGTGATCGTCCCGAAAACGGACTTGTCGTTCCTGGACGGGGCGGGATAAAGAGACGTAGTTTGTGGACGGTTTTCGCGACATTGGCGATGGACCGGCGCGTTCGTCCACAGAACGACCGTTTGGGAGACATGATCGATGACCGGTATTTTGGGATATGCCCGCGTCAGTACCGGAGATCAGGATGTCACCGGGCAGCGGCTGCGGCTCGAACAGGCTGGCGCGATCCGAGTGTACACTGACGTGATGTCGGGCAAGAGCATGGATCGGCCGGGGCTGGCCGAGCGGCTCTGTTGCAAAGATTGGCGGCAGTCAGAGGTAGGCTGTCGCTCTGCGCCGATCAGGCGGCTGCTGCGAAATGGTGGTTGAGCATGCCCATGGCCTCCGTCAGCGCCGAGGGCCCA
>NZ_JAFCWU010000027.1:0-7097 GCF_049897725.1 Sphingomonas sp. PSPC2-2
TCTCGGACCAACTTCACCGCCTCGAGCTTGAACTCTCGGCTGAACTTCCGTCGTTGCATCTACACCCTCCGGTTCCGAAAACACCTTATCTTGGTGTCCACGAAACCGGCAGCAGCTCACTACGCGCGCGATTGTGATTGGCTGGGGCGCGGGGTCATCGTCGGTTTCTATTTGCTCGACGTGGCGCTTGCCTGGCTCAGCTTCCGCAGCGCCGATCCGCGTACCGCACCGATGCGGACCATCGCCATCGGCCTTGGGTTACCGCTGCTGTTCACGCTGGAACGCGGCAATCTGATCCTGGTGGCCTTTGCCTGCTTCATGCTGGCGCATGGCCCACTCAGGATCGGCGCGCGCTGGCGCTATGCGGCGACCGCGGCGACCATCAACTTCAAACCCTATCTGCTGCTGCCGGTCGCCGCGCTGGCGGTAAAGCGCAAATGGCGCGCGCTGGAGCTGGCAGGTATCGCCACGGTGCTGCTGTATCTTGCCACGCTTGCCGTTGTCGGCAGCGGCACGCCTGGGGAATTGGCCGCCAACACCGCGAATTGGCTCGTGTTCCAGAGCGGGCAAGTGTGGAACGAAGTCCATTATTCGACGAGCTACGCCCCGCTGCTGCTGATCCGCGCGTCGCAGATGCCGATCCTCACGTACATACCTTCGCGCACCATCGAGACGATCGAGACGATCGTGCCGATCGCGATCCGCACCAGCCAGTTGGTGGCCCTGCTTGCGCTCGCCGGTGTATGGCTTCAGCCGCGCGCCGTGTCCGCACACCGCATCGCCACGCTATTGCTCGGGGCGTATCTCATCGCCCAGTCTCCGGGCGGTTATACCCAGACTTTCCTGCTGTTCCTCGTCTTCCTCGAGCCCTGGCGGCGCGGCGGTCCGATCGTCGCGCTGATCTGCGCCTATCTGCTGTGCATCGTTGCCGACCGTACCCTCACCACCATTCTCGAGGTGCCGGGGACAAGCTGGCTGAGCGGACAATCCGTTACGGCAAGCTTCGGCATTGCGCTCGGTCATTTCGTCCGGCCCGGACTGATCATCCTGATCGTCTGGGCACTCGCGATCGACAGCATCGCGCTGGTCGTTCGCGCCCACCTGACGCAGCGACCCAGCCTGGGCCTGCAGCCGGCATGATCCTCGAAGCCGATCTCGCTGCGGTCGATACCGCGCTCGCACCGCTCTGGCCGCGGCTGGAGGGCGCGCATCTGTTCATCACCGGCGGCACCGGCTTTATCGGCCGCTGGATGCTGAAGGCCCTCGCGCGCGCGCCGGTCGACGTGCAGGTGACCTTGCTCAGCCGCAATCCCGCCGAATTTGCCGCGCGCGCGCCGCACCTCGCCGCGCGCTTCCACTGCGTAAGCGGTGACGTGCTCGATTTCGCGCCACCCACAGGTGCCTTCACGCACATCATCCACGCCGCCACCGACGCCAGCGCCGCGCTGAACGCTCAGGACCCGAGGCGAATGTTCGACACGATCGTCCAGGGCACGCGCAACGCGCTCGATCTTGCGGTCGCTTGCGGCGCGCAGCGCGTGCTCTTCCTCAGTTCGGGGGCGGTCTATGGTGCCCAGCCTGGGGATATCGCGCATGTTAGTGAAACCTGGCATGGCGCGCCCGATCCGCTCGATCCGCGATCGGCCTATGGCGAGGGCAAGCGCGCCGCCGAAATGCTCTGCGCGATCTATGGCAAGCAATTCGGGCTCGACGTGGTCGGCGCTCGGATCTTCGCATTGCTGGGCCCGCTCCTCTCGCTCGACATCCATTTCGCCGCCGGCAACTTCGTCCGCGATGCAATGGCAGGGCGCACGATCCGCGTCGAAGGCTCGGGCGAGGCGGTGCGCTCCTACCTCTATGCCGCGGACCTGACGGTATGGCTGTGGACACTGCTGCTGGCGGGCAAGCCCGGCATGGTCTGCAATGTCGGGTCCGAAGAAGCGGTCTCGATCGCAGCGTTGGCGCAGCGCACCGCGGCGATCCTCGGTTCGCCGGGGGTCGAAATC
The DNA here is from genome assembly GCF_049897725.1 of Sphingomonas sp. PSPC2-2. Lineage (NCBI taxonomy): Bacteria > Pseudomonadati > Pseudomonadota > Alphaproteobacteria > Sphingomonadales > Sphingomonadaceae > Sphingomonas > Sphingomonas sp. PSPC2-2. The sequence goes on from NZ_JAFCWU010000027.1 coordinate 2,007, forward strand.
CTCGGCCGCCCGGACCCCGGTTGGAACCCGGGCCGCTACGTCCCCTCGACGGAGCGGATACGCGAACAACTCGGCGTCAGAGCGACGATCGGCCTCGACGAGGCGATCCGGCGCACCGCGCTTTGGAACGGATGGAAACCATGACTACGATGAAACTCTCCACCTGGGTGGCCGAGCGCCTCGCCATGCAGGGCCTGCGCCACGTCTTCATGCTGACCGGCGGCGGCGCGATGCACCTCAACCATGCGCTCGGCACGCATCCAGCGCTCGAGACGGTCTTCACCCATCACGAACAGGCGCTCGCAATGGCGGCGGAGGCCTATTACCGCCTCACCAACCGGCTGGCCGTGGTCAACGTCACCTCGGGCCCGGGTGGTACCAACGCGATCACCGGCGTTTACGGCGCGTGGGTCGATTCGATCGGCATGCTCGTCCTGTCGGGGCAAGTGAAGAACGAGACGACCGTGCGCTCGACGGGCCTGCCGCTCCGGCAGTTCGGCGACCAGGAACTCGATATCGAGGAACTCGTCCGCCCGATCACCAAATATGCCGTGATGGTCACCGATCCGGGCACGATCCGCTACCATCTCGAAAAGGCGCTCTACCTTGCCACCAGCGGGCGGCCCGGCCCGGTCTGGCTCGACATTCCGCTCGACGTACAAGCGGCACCGATCGACCCGGACACGCTGCCGGGCTTCGATCCGGCCGAGCTGGACGAGCCGTGGAAGCACGCCGATCTCGCCGCCACCGCCACTACGATCCTGGAAAAACTCCAGGCGGCCGAGCGACCGGTGGTCTTCGCGGGCGGTGGCGTGCGGTTGAGCGGTGCCTATGCTGCATTCCTCGCGCTGATCGAAAGGCTCGGCGTCCCCGTCGTGACCGGCTGGAACGCGCACGATGTGCTGTGGAATGCCCACCCGCTTTATGCCGGGCGGCCCGGCACCGTGGGCGATCGCGGCGGCAACATGGTAACGCAAAGCGCCGATCTGCTGCTGGTGCTGGGCAGTCGCCTCAACATCCGTCAGGTGAGCTATAATTGGAAAACCTTCGCGCGGGGGGCGTACAAGATCTGGGTCGACATCGATCCGGTCGAACTGCGCAAGCCGACCGTCGTGCCCGACATGCCGGTGGTGGCCGATCTGGCCGACCTCATCCCCGCCCTGCTCGCTGCGCCTTATGAGGGGCCAAGCGTACAGCAGCGCGAGTGGCTGGCCTGGTCGCGCGAACGCGTGCGCCGCTTCCCGGCGGTGCTGCCGGAATATCACGCGCACGGCCCCGCCAACCACCCCTATGTGGCAATGGAAAAGCTGTTCGGGGCCCTGGGCCAGGACGATATCGTCGTCACGGGTAACGGCAGTGCGTGCGTGGTCAGCTTCCAGGCCGCCGAGATCAAACGTGGCCAGCGCATCTGGACCAATTCGGGGTGCGCGACGATGGGGTACGATCTCCCCGCCGCGATCGGTGTGTGCACCGCGACGGGTGGCGAACAGCGCGTCATCTGCATCGCGGGCGACGGCAGCATCATGATGAACCTGCAGGAAATGCAGACGATCGCGGGCAACCGCCTGCCGGTAAAGGTCTTCCTGCTCAACAATAACGGCTACGTCTCGGTTTTTCAGACGCAGCGTAACTTCTTCAATGGCGAGGAGGTCGGCGGCGGACCCAAGAGTAACGTGACCTTTCCCGATTTCAGCAAGATCGCGGCAGCCTTTGATTTCGCGTATTTTCGCGCCACGGGCCATGCCGATCTGGACGCGGCGATCACCGGGGCTCTCGCTACCGACGGTCCTGTACTGTGCGAAATCATGATCGACGAGCATGTTCCCTTCGCCCCCAAGCTTGGTGCGAAGCAACACGCCGACGGTCGCATCACCTCGCCCGCATTGGAGGATCTGTCGCCCTTCCTGCCGCGCGACGTTCTGCGCGAAAATATGCGGATCGAGCTGCTGGAGGATCTGTGATCCGCGCCCGCGCCAAACACGCTCAGCGCCCCCTGCGCTTCGTCGCCGCCGGTGCCGCGAACACCGCCTTTGGTCTGGCCCTATACCCTGTGCTGTTGTGGAGCACCCCCGTGCTGCAACGGCATTATCTCCTCGCATTGGGCATCGCCCAAGCGGTCAGCCTCTGTTTCGCCTTCGCAACCTACAAGCTCGGCGTGTTCCGCACCCGTGGCAACATCGCCCGCGAGTTCGGCGCTTTTTCAAGCTTCTATCTGTTCAACTACGCCGCCAATTGGGCGGCGCTGCCGGTGCTCGTCGAGTTTGCCGCGATCCCGCCGGTCATCGCCCAGTTGGGCTTCACGGCGGTGCTGATCGTCGGCAGCTACTTCTGGCATAGCCGGGTAAGCTTCGCCGGGAGCAAGCAGGCATGATCGGCGACTTCAATGTGATCAGGCTGGCCGATGCCCCCTCCTGGCGAAACCCAGCGCCTCGATCGATGCGGTTGGAGGCCCTGTCATAACCGCCCGATCGCTGCGCGTCGCCCGGGGTGCGGCAGTGGCCGCGGTGCTACTGCTGGCCGCAGGCCTGCGCCTCGCTTCCGTCGGTTTCGGCCTGCCCGCGCTCAACGATCCCGATGAGCCGCTGTTCGTGATGACCGCCCTCGAAATGCTGCGCGATCACACTCTCAATCCCGGCTGGTTCGGCCATCCGGGCACGACGACGCTCTATGGCCTGGCGCTGACCAGCTATCTCGCCGCTGCGACCGGCATCGTCGCCGGACGCTTCGCCGATGCACACGCCTTTGTCAGCGCGGTCTATGCCGATCCCGGCATCATTTTCCTGCCGGGGCGCTTGCTGATCGTCGCGTCGGGCGTGGTTTGCGTCTGGCTGACCTACCGCATCGGCACACGCATCGCCGATCGCCGCATCGGTCTGCTCGCCGCTTTTTTTCTCGCGATCAACGCGGTGCACATCCAATATTCCCAGGTCATCCGCACCGATGTCGAGGCGAGCGTCTTCATGCTGTTGGCAACGCTCCGCGCGCTCGCCATCGCGCGCGACGGACGGTGTCGTGACTACGTCCTTGCGGGACTGTGCGTCGGGCTTGCCTGCGCGACCAAATGGCCCGCGGCAGTGGTGGTGTTCAGTCCCGCGTGCGCCGGTCTGTCGCGCATCGCCTTTGATCGCCGCGCGCTTGCCCATCTTGCGCTGCTCGGGTGTGTATCGACCGTCACGCTCTTTTGCGTATCGCCCTATTTGTTGATCGATTATCCGACCGTGCTGTTCGATCTTGGCGGTGAAGCACGATCCGCGCATCCTGGCTCGACCGGGGCTGGCTTCCTTTCCAATCTCGGCTGGTATGCCGCGCATCCGCTACTGCGATCGTTCGGCAGTGCCGGGCTAATCCTAGCCGCAGTCGGCCTCGTCGCCATGGCCCGCGACCAGGCGCAGGTCCGCGCCGCCGCGCTGCCCGGATTCCTCATGTTTCTGGTGGTGATTTGCGCCCAGGCCCTGGTGTGGGAACGCTGGGTGGTGCCACTGCTACCCTTTGCGGCGCTTGGCATTGCCTATGCGATCGGCGCAATCGCCGATCTCGGCGAACGTCGCTTTGGGCCCGATGCACGCCATTTTGCGTGGATAGGCGCGGCCTTGGTCGCGCTTCCCATGCTGGCGACGACCTACGCCAACACGGACGAACGGCTCAACGACACGCGCCAGATCGCGGCGCACTGGGTGCGTGACCATGTGCCGCCAGGTTCCAGCATCCTGGTCGAACACGCCGCCTTCGACTTGTTTCGAGGGCCCTGGCAGCTCCGCTTCCCCGTAGGGGCGGCGGGCTGCATCGACGCACGTCAAGCGCTTGGCGGCCACATCCGCTACTCGCGCGTAGAACGGCTTCGTCGCGGCAATCCCGTCGTCGACATCGGGTATGTCGACGCTCGGAAGCTGACGACCTGCCGTGCCGATTTTGCGGTGTTCAGCCACTATACCCGCTATGCGACGGACCGCAGGTTTGCGCCGCAATTGGCGCGCTATCGTGGCTTGATGCGGGGCGGGTGGATTCGCGCCATCATCCGGCCTCTGCCCGGATACTCGGGCGGCCCCGAGATCGTCATAGTCGAAACCGGCCCGGGCGTGTCGCGTCCATAGCGAAGCCGCGGTGGAAGATATCCGGGTAGCGAACTAGTCTTGCTCCGATTATCTATTGCGCGGCCGGATCCGCCCGCTTCTATTGTGTGGGTGTCGCCTTCCGGGGAACATATCCTGAAGTCCTTCTTTGAAAGGACCGAAGAGAACCAAGCAATTAGTTCTGTGGCGCGCAGTGGGGGGAACGGCCTGACCGAGATCATCACCGCGACCGGCTGAGGTCGCGCCGGACGCGAGGGCTGGTTTTTGGTCGATCCGGATAGCAGGGGGGATTCACCGTCAGGCTGTCCCTCGAGCATCAGGTTGCTCTCGTGCCGGTATTTCGCGGTTTATGAAGAGGACATGTCGTCACTGAGTTCGCATTAGCGCCGCCCCACGCCGGGGTCGAACGGCCTGTGGTTCAGGCACTATCGCGAGGCGATGAGCCCAGAACGCAAAAAACCCCGGTGCTTTCGCATCGGGGATATCGCAATCGAAGATGGTTGCGGGGACAGGATTTGAACCTGTGACCTTCAGGTTATGAGCCTGACGAGCTACCGGGCTGCTCCACCCCGCGGCAGTTCCGCTTGTGTCGCGGAACGAAAGGGTAGGTGACATGTGAATGGGTTCTTTTGATCCAAGGGACTTTTGCTGCTCACCGGCTTCAATGCCTGGCGACGACCTACTCTTCCATCACTTAAGTGATAGTACCATCGGCGCAGTCAGGTTTCACGGCCGAGTTCGGGATGGGATCGGGTGGGGCACTGACGCTATAGCCACCAAGCAATGGAGCCGGTGAACAGCAAAGGGGTTCTTTGATCTTAAAATCGGTGCACGTTTACGACAATCTGAAGATGGTAGTTGTTAATCAGGCGTTGCATTTGATCATCCGCCATCTGCGACACGCTGGTTTACCCAGGATTGTCATTGATGGTGGGACTCTCAAGCGCGAATAGAGCAATTAGTATCGGTTAGCTCCACGCGTTACCGCGCTTCTACATCCGATCTATCAACGTCATGGTCT
>NZ_JAFCWU010000028.1:0-2619 GCF_049897725.1 Sphingomonas sp. PSPC2-2
GCTGGTTTACCCAGGATTGTCATTGATGGTGGGACTCTCAAGCGCGAATAGAGCAATTAGTATCGGTTAGCTCCACGCGTTACCGCGCTTCTACATCCGATCTATCAACGTCATGGTCTCTGACGGCTCTATGAAATCTTATCTCGAGGGAGGCTTCCCGCTTAGATGCTTTCAGCGGTTATCCCGTCCATACATAGCTACCCTGCTGCGCTCTTGGCAGAACGACAGGTACACCAGAGGTATGTTCAACCCGGTCCTCTCGTACTAGGGTCAACTCCTCTCAAATTTCGACGCCCACGGCAGATAGGGACCAAACTGTCTCGCGACGTTCTGAACCCAGCTCACGTACCACTTTAATTGGCGAACAGCCAAACCCTTGGGACCTGCTCCAGCCCCAGGATGTGATGAGCCGACATCGAGGTGCCAAACAACCCCGTCGATATGAGCTCTTGGGGGTTATCAGCCTGTTATCCCCGGCGTACCTTTTATCCGTTGAGCGATGGCCCTTCCACGAGGGACCACCGGATCACTATGACCGACTTTCGTCTCTGCTCGACTTGTCAGTCTCGCAGTCAGGCGGGCTTATGCCATTGCACTCTAACAGACGGTTTCCAACCGTCCTGAGCCCACCATTGCGCGCCTCCGTTACTCTTTAGGAGGCGACCGCCCCAGTCAAACTACCCGCCACAGAGGGTCCCTGATCCAGTTTCATGGATCGAGGTTAGACATCAGAAAACAACAGGGTGGTATTTCACCTATGGCTCCACGTCAGCTGGCGCCAACGCTTCAAAGCCTCCCACCTATGCTACACAGTTCTTTCCTAATGCCACTCTGAAGCTGCAGTAAAGGTGCACGGGGTCTTTCCGTCTAACCGCGGGAACCCCGCATCTTCACGGGGAATTCAATTTCGCTGAGCATGTCCTGGAGACAGTGGGGAAGTCGTTACGCCATTCGTGCAGGTCGGAACTTACCCGACAAGGAATTTCGCTACCTTAGGACCGTTATAGTTACGGCCGCCGTTTACCTGGGCTTCATTTCAGAGCTTGCACCCCTCCACTTAACCTTCAGGCACCGGGCAGGCGTCAGGCCCTATACGTCGTCTTGAAGCCGACTTAGCAGAGCCCTGTGTTTTTGCTAAACAGTCGCTACCCCCTGGCCTGTGCCCCCTCAAAATGCTTGCGCACAATGAGGGCCTCCTTCTTCCGAAGGTACGGAGGCAATTTGCCGAGTTCCTTCAGGACACTTCTCTCAAGCGCCTTGGTATACTCTACCTGACCACCTGTGTCGGTTTCGGGTACGGTCTATACGGTGGGGCTATTTCCTGGAACCTCTTCGAAGCCCTCCCAATCCAATAAGGGAGAACAACACACGAGATCCGTCACACACCACCAGGCCCACGAATATTAACGTGGTTCCCATCGACTACCCCCTTCGGGCTCGTCTTAGGGGCCGGCTCACCCTGCGCGGATTAGCCTTGCGCAGGAACCCTTGGTCTTTCGGCGAAAGGGCATCTCACCCTTTTTATCGCTACTCATGTCTGCATTCGCACTTCCGATACCTCCACGACCCATTACCAGATCGCTTCACAGGCTTACGGAACGCTCCGCTACCGCGTGGCTTACGCCACACCCTAAGCTTCGGTGCATCACTTTAGCCCCGTTACATCTTCGCCGCAGAACCTCTTATTTAGACCAGTGAGCTGTTACGCTTTCTTTAAAGGATGGCTGCTTCTAAGCCAACCTCCTGGTTGTTTTGGAAGTTCCACATGCTTTCCCACTTAGTGATGACTTGGGGACCTTAGCTGTAGGTCAGGGCTGTTTCCCTTTTGACGACGGACCTTAGCACCCGCCGTCTGTCTCCCGAGTAGTACTCGTAGGTATTCGGAGTTTGGTTAGAGTTGGTAGGTCTCGCGACCCCCGCATCCATCCAGTGCTCTACCCCCTACGGTATTCGCTCGAGGCACTACCTCAATAGTTTTCGCGGAGAACCAGCTATTTCCCGGCTTGATTGGCCTTTCACCCCTAAACACAACTCATCCGGTAACTTTTCAACGTTAATCGGTTCGGACCTCCAGTGCGTGTTACCGCACCTTCATCCTGGTCATGCCTAGATCGCCGGGTTTCGGGTCTAATACATCAAACTCTGGCGCCCTATTCAGACTCGCTTTCGCTGCGCCTACACCTAACGGCTTAAGCTTGCTTGATACATTAAGTCACAGACCCATTATGCAAGAGGTACGCTGTCAGGCCTCAAGGACCCTCCAACTGCTTGTAGGCAATCCGTTTCAGGTACTGTTTCACTCCCCTCATCGGGGTGCTTTTCACCTTTCCCTCACGGTACTAGTTCACTATCGGTCGCATACGAGTATTTAGGCTTAGAGGGTGGTCCCCCTATGTTCAGACAGGATTACACGTGTCCCGCCCTACTCAAGTCCGACAATTTCACTTTCGCATACGGGGCTGTCACCCGCTATGGCCGATCTTTCCAAATCGTTCTGCTAATTCACTTGTCGGCACTGGCCTGGTCCGCGTTCGCTCGCCACTACTAACGGAATCTCGGTTGATGTCTTTTCCTCCAGCTACTGAGATGTTTCAGTTCGCCGGGTTCGCTTCACGAAAG
>NZ_JAFCWU010000029.1:0-3737 GCF_049897725.1 Sphingomonas sp. PSPC2-2
ACATATTCTTTGCAGTCGCAGTTTATGTCGAGCGTGGCGGCGAGAGACGCAGGTTTCCTTCGGTTTTCCATGATTTCACTCCAGATAATATGCGGGTTAGAGGGAGTGTTCGAAGACGGGTCAGGCCCGCCTTCGAACGTCGGTGAGCATTGTGATCAAGGCGTCGGAAGGCGGCTTGAAGCGCCCCGGCTTGATCGCAGGGGCACCGTGGGCTGCGAGAATCTGCAGCTTCTCTTCGGGATCGGCGCGCAAGTAGGTCTCGGTGCTCTGGATACTGGCGTGGCCGAGCCATAATGCGACCTTGCGAATGTCCCCCGTCGCCGCGAGCGTGTGCATCGCGCAAGAATGACGAAGCACGTGGGGTGTGACGCGCTTCCCAAGGATCGACGGCTGCTTCGTCGCTGCCGTCTTGACGTGCTCGGCCAATCGGAACGCAAATCCGTCGCGGGTCATCGGCTGCCCGTTGGCATTGAGGAAAATCTCGGTGACCTCAACTTGAGGCCGGATCGCAAGCCATGCGCGCAATGCGATCTGGGTCTCCTTCCACAGCGGCAGGACCCGTTCACGTCGCCCTTTGCCCATGATGTGCATGGTGGACAGGGAGCGGTCCGGGAAATCGCCCAGTTGCAGCGTTACGAGTTCCGACACCCTCAGTCCGCCAGCATAGGTAAGATGCAGCATCGCGCGATCACGGGTGCCGAGGCGTGTCCGGGGATCGGGTGTATCGAGCAAAGCCTTGATCTCGGCCCGGTCGAGGTAATCGATCAGCGCCTTGTCTGTCTTCTTGGTCGGGATTGCTCTGACACGGAGTGCCTGATCGAGGCAGGCTGGAATCCGGTACTCGATGTATCGGAAGAAGGATCGGATCGCGGCGAGCCTGCCATTGCGGGTCCGCACGCAGCTGCCGCGGCCGATCTCCACATGATCGAGGAAGGCCATGATCATGTCTGTGCCGAGATCCTCAACCTCGAGATCGGTCGGTCGGCGCTTCAGCCGATCGGCAGCGAACTGGACGAGGAGGACGAAGCAGTTGGCATAGGTCTTCACCGTGTGCGGGCTGACGGCGCGTTCGCGCGGCAGATGTTCCCGCAGATATGCCGAGAGATGGGGAGCAAGCGCCGTCATGCCGCTTCTCCTTGAAAAAGTTGCTCGCTTGCAGCCGCAATGTCGCGCAGCAGCACTGGCGTGGCTTCGAGATACCAGTACGTGTTGGCGATCGACGCGTGCCCCAGGTAGACACTGAGACCGGCCATGTGGTGGGCAATGGCCTCCCTCTCACGCGGGCAGGACTCAAGCGAGCGAACAGCGAACGTATGTCGCAGATCGTGGAGTCGCATGCCTGCCGTACCGGTTGCTCCACGATATCCGAGAAGCCGGGCCAACCTGACGAACACGACGTGGGCGCGCACCTTGTGCGGCGCCCGCCCCCGGATAGTGACGAACAGGTCATTACACTTGGCCGGGTGCTTCGCGCGGATCGCAATGTAGGCTTCGAGTGCTTGGCGCGTCGATGGCTGCAAGGCGATCAGTCGCTGCTTGCCGAACTTGCCGTTGCGGACGACCAGCCCATCCTCGACCAGATCGTTGCACTGTAGCGCGAGAGCCTCGGAAATCCGGAGACCTGTCGCCGCGAGCAGGCCGAACAGGTAATGGTACGTGTATGGGCTAATCGTGCCATGGGGCGGAACGTTCAATGCCGCCGCCATGATCGCCCGCACCTGGTCCGCTTCGATTATGGTCGGAGTGGGACGTGGCCGCTTCCCCCGGCCGAAAACGCCGACAGGCGGGACTTCGTTGTCTGGGTCCTCGGCATGAGCGAAAAGGCTGAAGTTACGAGCAGCGTCGTACCTATGGCGAGCCACGTTTTGCGAGCTTGCCGTGTGGCACCAGTCGTAGATGCGCTGCACTCGGGTGTGCCGGTCACCGAAGCGTTCAGCGAAAGCGGCGTATTGGCGCAGCAGTCGTTCCTGTTCCGAGAACTTCCGCCCCAAGCTGCGATACAGCGAGACGTATCTGGCAATCTGCGTGCTCAGCATGACGGTTCTCCCGGCCATGGCTGCGCGATTTTCATGAGCATCGGCAGGTCGACCTTGGCGTAGATGGCGGTGGTCTCGGGCGAGCTGTGGCGCAGGATCGTTCCAACGGACTCCAGCCCTGCGCCCGCGCGCAGCAAGTTGGTGGCAAGCGAATGCCGGAAAATGTGCGATCCGGTCGGCACGCCTTCGATCCCGCCGCGCTCATGCGTGCGTGCAACGATGCCGGCGATCTCCGCCGATGAGCGGAACGAACGGAACGGGGCTTGCGCGCGCACGAACAGATGCGGATCGGCGGTCTTGGGACGCGCCGTGGCAATGTAGTCCAGGATCGCGTCACCGACGTCCTGAGGCAATGGCAGGCGATCAGGCCGACGCGTCTTGCCCTTGACCGTCAGGTGGCCCGAGCGCCAGTCGATATCGTCGAGGTGCATATCCCGAATATCACCGGCACGCAGGCCAAGCCGGGCGAGCAGGAGAATGATGGCCTTGTCCCGAACTTCCACCGGGCGATCAGTCGGACATGCGCCGATGATCTGCTCGATCGTTGCCGGGTTAACGTGCCGGGGCAGCGTCGAAAGACGGTAGCGTTGCACTGATGGGATCGCGTGCAACAAAGCTGGACGGCAAATACCCTGCACGACCAGGAACCGAATATAGCTCCGTATTATCGTGACGAGCAGTGATGCCGAACCCGGCGTCTCCTTGCTTCGTTGTTGAAACGCCCGTCTGAGGACGGCTGCATCCCATTGTGAAGGCTCGCCGAGCATAGGCGCGAGCCGCCTGATATCGGCCCGGTAGCGCCGGATCGTCTCATCGGTCGCGCCGCGGTGTTGCTTGAGCCATGCCAGATATGCCGCCATGTGCGGGTCGTCATCCGACACCAGTTCGACTGAAGGGATGACACCGCGGTCGCGCAAGAACTCGACGAAGTGCCGAGCGCCTCGCCGCCGCCGCTTCGCGCCCGAGGCAACAAGCTTGCCTCGCTTGCGCCAGACCGGACATCGACAATCATGCGCGCCGTACTGGTCGATGATCGTGTCATCGATATCGGCCCATTGTCGTCGCGCAATGCGAAGCCAGGCCGCGAAATGCTCGGCCTCGGATCGATAGGACTGGGCCGGTCCTTGCGCGAGTTGCAAGCGATCGATCCCATCGAAATAGTCGGCGAGGTGCCGTGGCAGATCGTCGATCCCGTCGTCGACACCGACGTAGCCTTGATCCTCCAGGAAGCGGACGAAGCGCCTGACTCGCGCTGCAATGTCCGCCTTATAGACTGGCTGCTGCGCCGAATACCGGTGGCAACGGCACCGATGCTTCTCGAACCGCCGAACGGTCCGATCGTCGATCGTGCGGATCGCGATCCCATGCAGTTCCATCCAATGCAGGAAATGACGGGCCGCAGCGCCAAACAGAATCGCACTGCCTGACCTCTCGTCGAGCGACAGAGAGGAGAGGAATGCGGTGAGTAGAGCGTCGTGACTGGGCGGGTCTTCGACCCGGAGCCGGGCCGCTCGAAACGACAATAATGATCTTGATCGCATGTTGGTTCCTTCGACTTGTTCAGGTCGAGGGAACCGTAATTATCTGGAGTGAAATCATGGAAAACCGAAGGAAACCTGCGTCTCTCGCCGCCACGCTCGACATAAACTGCGACTGCAAAGAAGCCGTGTAATGTGGAGCTCCACATTACACATATTCGCG
>NZ_JAFCWU010000030.1:0-1611 GCF_049897725.1 Sphingomonas sp. PSPC2-2
GTTCAGGAAGCGGCTCGAATCGTCCTCGCGCAAATCTATGATCCTGTGTTCTCAAGACATAGCCATGGGTTCCGCACGGGGCGCTCGTGCCATACGGCGCTCGAAGAGATCCGTAATACCTGGACAGGCATGAAATGGCTGATCGAGGTGGATGTTCGCGGGTTCTTCGACAACATCGACCATGACATCCTGCTCAGGCTTCTCTCGAAACGCATCGATGATCCACGGTTCATCGGTCTGATCGAAAAGATGCTGAAGGCGGGCGTCATGGACGACTGGACGTTCGAGCGGACCTATAGCGGCACTCCGCAGGGCGGCGTAATCTCGCCCTTGCTGGCCAACATATATCTCCATGAGCTTGATGAGTTCATGGAGGAAATGCGGGTCGGCTTCGATCAGGGAAAAACGCGCAGGGCAAATCCCGCCTATACGCGTCTATCTCGCCAGATCGCCGATTATCGTGCCGAGATCGATGCGCTCCGCGCCGGTGGCGCGGACGATGCCGAGGTCCGTAACCTGTTGAAGCGGATCAAGGCAGTCACGAAGGAAAGGCAGGCATGTTCGTCTGTCGATCCGATGGACCCGGACTTCCGGCGCCTTCGCTATTGTCGCTACGCCGACGACTTCCTCGTCGGTGTAATCGGCAGCAAGGCTGATGCAAAAAGGATCAGGGCTGAAATCGAAGCGTTCCTTCGTGATCGGCTCAACCTTGAGGTGTCACCCGAAAAGACGCGGGTCAGTGATGCATCGAAGGGATCGCCGTTCCTTGGCTTCCATGTTTGCGCCTTCACGTTGCGATCTGCCGGGTCAATGGCAGACCGGTCGAAGGTCGGTGGCGGATCACGTCGTGTCCGTCGCCGACCAACGCGGGGCAATATCAAGCTGTGGGTGCCAAGGTCGCGGGTCTATGGGTTTTGCAGGCGCAAGAAACTCGGCAACCTCGATCTGAGGAATGGCCGGGTGCGTCCACAGTTCCTCGACTCCAGTGTTGCGGAAATGGTCATTGCCTACAACTCGGAGCTACGTGGCCTCGCCAATTATTATGCGATTGCAGACGGCGTGAAAAGCTCGCTCGATGGCCTTGAACTCGTCATGTTCAGGAGCCTGCTGGCGACCATCGCGGCACGGCAGCGCATAACGCGGGCGCGGGCCATGGCAAATCTGAAACTGGGGACGGACTATGGCGTGAAAACCATGGTTCGGGGTGAACTGCGGGTCCAGATGCTCTGGCGGTTGAAGCACCTGAATGTTCGGCCTTGGCAACAGGCGGTCGTGGACAACACCACGGTCGGGTCACGCCTCGCGTTGAGCACGAACGATATCATCACGCGCCTCAGCGCCCGCGAATGCGAGAGCTGTGGCGACGTCGATGGTCCGTTCGAAGCGCATCATCCCAACAGACTGAAGGACAAGCGGCGCAGCCCGATGACGGCGTGGAAACAATCGGCTCGGCGGCGCGGAACTGTCGTTCTGTGTCGCTCATGCCACGTCCATCTCCACGGCGGTCGGTTGACCAGCGGAATGGAGAGCCGTGTGCATTGAAAGGTGCAAGCACGGTTCGGGGGGAGGCGCTGGAACATCCTCGAAAGAGGCGTTCCGCGTCGACCCTAC
>NZ_JAFCWU010000031.1:0-1567 GCF_049897725.1 Sphingomonas sp. PSPC2-2
TTCTTAATTGGGCTCTTCCTGTTCGCCGTCTCTACCATCGTCGTTCTCCTACCATATTTGCGAAGCGCGCCACAGCCGCCCGCGCTGCTGGTCCCTGTCGGCATTCGAGGTCTGGTACGCGGTGCATTCTTCCGTGCTCATCGGCGGCTATTTCGGGCTGCTCGCAAGCAGCTTTCAGACCGGCGCGGCACATGTCGCTATCGGACTCACGGGGCATCATCACAGGCATTCCGGCGTGGTCCGACCCGTCTGTTGAGCGGGTTGGCCACAGGCAAGATATCGTGCTTCCCGTCTTCCTCGTCTGTACCATTCCTCATCCGCTGACGCGGACCTCCTCAGCGCTATTTACCGTTGATCCGGCTGCGCAAACACGATTGATGGTTACGTCCGAGCATAGCTCAGACGCTTGGCTTTGGCGGCGATCCACACGGCGGTTTCGGCCTCGGTCGCCTGCGGATCTCCGATGTAGAACGTGCCGTCGCGCCACATCGCGTGCATCACCACCGCGAGCTTGCGCGCGACTGCGACGCGGGCCTTGGCGTGGCACTTGGTCTTCGCCAGCTTGAGGCCCCACGCCTTGATCGTGTCGCTTCCCTTGAAGCGCGTAAGCATCGCCGACGCCGCCTCATAGAGCGCTCGCCGGACATCCGGGTCGCCCGCCTTGCTGATGCGCCCCTTCACGTCGATCGACGTTCCGGACTGCCACCGTTTCGAGGTCAGGCCGAAGTAGGCGGCGACGTCACGCGATCGTTTGAAGCGGGTCGGATCGTCGATGGCGGCGCTAAAACTCAGCGCCGTGACCGGCCCCACGCCAGGGATCGCCATGAAGCGGCGACACAGATCGTCGGCCATGGCGAGCTGCACCACAAGCTTGTTCAAGACGAGGTATTCCGCCCACAAAGCGGCCCGCGCGCGCAACATGCAGTCCATCAGACCGACCGTCATCGCGTCCTCGACGACGGCCTCGCGCACCGCCTGCTCGAATCCGCCGCGCCCGACCTTGCCGAGCCGGATGCCGAACGCCTTCAACGAGTGGCGGATGGTGTTCTCAAGGTCGAGGAACTTGCGTTTCAGGTTGCGGCGTTGGACCAGCAACAGTCGTATCCGGTAGCAGGCTTCGGTCTTGATATGCGCCTGGCGGAACCACCCGGTGCGCATGATATGTGCCAGCCCGAGCGCGTCTTTCGCATCGGTCTTGTTGCGTTGCGCGCTCATCGCGGCACGGACGTGGCGGGTTTCGAGACACACCGCGGGAACGCCCACCGCCAACAGCTCGGGGTGCAACCAAGGCGACAAAGCGCCCGCTTCGTGGCCCGCCCTACGCAGTCGCTCTGCGTAAGGTTTGAGCGCGGTGGCGATCGCGGCCGGGTCGGTCGGGACCGACGTTTCCAGCATCGTTTCGCCACCATCGCTGACCACGCAGATCGCGGTCTCGTCGATCGACACATCCAGTCCGGCAAAATACTCCATCGCTTTTCTCCTGCGCTTGACCGCAGGCGACCTCGTTCGCCGTTCGGTCTCCGCACACGATACTGCCGCTGGGCTCGCCTGCCCAATTACAGCGGCA
>NZ_JAFCWU010000032.1:0-1322 GCF_049897725.1 Sphingomonas sp. PSPC2-2
GGGAGTGTCAGGAATTTCGTGTGCGGGCGGGCGGCTGAACATTACGCCGCCATGGCCCTGATGAAGCGTTCGCCGAAGATGACGGCGAACTGTGCCTTGGCCATGGTCCACTCACGTGGTGGCATCCTCCACTCTTTTTCCGACCGGTTCAAGATCAGGTAGAGCAGCTTGGTGGCGGCCTCGTCGCTGGGGAAATGGCCGCGTGCACGGACGGCCCGGCGCAGTTTCGAGTTCAGCGCCTCGATGGCGTTGGTGGTGTAGATGATCCGCCGAACCTCGTCGGGAAAGGCGAAGAACGGGATGACCTCGGCCCAGGCGCGCCGCCAGCTCTGGGCAATGGCGGGATAGCGGGTTCCCCAAGGACCCGCCTCGAACGCAGTCAGGGCCTGCTCGGCCGCCTCGGCACTGGGCGCGCGGTAGATCTCCTTCAACGCAGTCGCCAGGCCCTTGCGGTCCTTCCAGGACACAAAGTCCATGGAATTGCGCAGCAGATGGACGATGCATGTCTGAACCACGGCGTCGGGGAACACGGCCGTGATCGCTTCCGGAAAGCCCTTCAGGCCATCGACCACGGCGAGCAGGATGTCCTCGGTGCCGCGGTTCCTCAGCTCGTTCATGACCCTGAGCCAGAATTTGGCCCCTTCGTTCTGCTCCAGCCACAGGCCCAGCACCTCCTTGGCGCCGTCGGCGCGGACGCCGAGCGCGATGTGGATCGCCTTGTTGCGCACCATGCCTTCGTCACGGATCTTCACCCGCAAGGCGTCGAAAAATACGAGCGGGTAGACCGGGTCGAGCGGCCGCTGCTGCCAGATCGCCACCTCGTCGAGCACCGCGTCGGTCACGCTCGAGATCAGGTCCGGCGATACGTCGATGCCGTACAGATCGTGCAGGTGTCCTGTGATCTCGCGGGTACTCATGCCGCGCGCGTACATCGACACGATCTTCTCGTCGAAGCCCGGAAAGCGCCGCTGGTATTTGGCGATCAGCTGCGGGTCGAAACTGCTCTGCCGGTCACGTGGTACGTCGATCGCCAGCTTGCCGGTATCGGTCGTGATCGTCTTCCGGCCGTAGCCGTTGCGCGAGTTGCCGGTGCCGTCGTCTCCGGCCAGATGATAATCCATCTCCGCGTTCAAAGCGCGCTCCGTCAGCGCCTTCTTCAGCGCATCCAGCAGGCCGCCCTGCGCCAGCGCGGTACCAGCATCAGCGCCAGCCAGCAGCTGATCCAGCAGATCGTTCGGTATCGCAGGCTCTTTGCGTCGGGACATTTCGGGGCTCCTTCTTTCCCATTATGCCCGCCCGCACACGAAATTCCTGACACTCCC
>NZ_JAFCWU010000033.1:0-1169 GCF_049897725.1 Sphingomonas sp. PSPC2-2
ATACCAACCTCCGATGATACTGACTCACGGGGGGATTCCCAAAGCGGCGAAACTCTGACTCTATGGCTGTCGATTGGAGGGCATGGCCATGGGTGCAGCGATCGGAATGCGGAACGACTTTGACGCCGCGAGCTTGAGGCGACTGGCGCGCGTGACCAAGAGCGCGAACCAGGGCCGTCGGCTTCTGGCTTTGGCGGAAATTTATGATGGCGGGAGCCGCAGCGATGCGGCGCGTATCGGCGGAGTGACGTTGCAGATCGTGCGGGACTGGGTCGTGCGGTTCAATGATAGAGGTCCTGACGGGCTCCTTAATGGTAAGGCACCGGGCAAGCCCCCTTTGTTGAGCGATGCCCAGCGCCAGGCTCTTGCGGAGATCGTTGAAAGCGGTCCGATCCCGGCGATCCATGGAGTTGTGCGTTGGAGACTGATCGACCTGACGCGGTGGCTCCATGATGAGTTCGGGGTGTCCCTGACGGAAACGACCGTGGGACGGGAGTTGAAGAAGCTGGGCTATGTCAAACTGACGGCGCGCCCGCGTCACCATGCGCAGAATGAATATGCGATGGAGGACTTTAAAAAGGGGGCTTTGCAGCCGAGCTGGCAAAGATCAAGGTCGCCCTTCCGCGCGGCACGGCGATAGAGGTCTGGTTTCAGGACGAAGCCCGGATCGGCCAGAAAAACAAGATCACCCGCCGCTGGGCCAGGCGCGGCACGCGGCCCTCGGCACCCAAGGACCAACGAACGAAATCGGCCTACATCTTCGGTGCCATCTGCCCCGAACTTGGCAAGGGCGCTGGCCTGGTTCTCCCATTCTGCAATACCCAGACCATGTCGCTGCATCTGGCGGAGATATCGCTTGCTATCGAGCCGGGCGCCCATGGCGTGTTGCTGATGGATCAAGCCGGATGGCACATGACCGGGAAACTGGAAGTACCTGATAATATCAGCATCGTTCCGCTGCCGCCCAAATGCCCCGAACTCAACCCGGTAGAAAATATCTGGCAGTTCATGCGCGATAACTGGCTATCCAACCGCATCTTCACATCCCACGACAACATCATCGACCTTTGCTGCGAGGCTTGGAACAGGCTGGTTGATCAGCCATGGCGCATCATGACAATCGGACGCCGCAAATGGGCGCGTGGGTCGTGATCAATGCAGGTTGGTAT
>NZ_JAFCWU010000034.1:0-1106 GCF_049897725.1 Sphingomonas sp. PSPC2-2
TATAACACCGCCACCCCGATCGACCTGACCGCCTCGGTCAGCGGTGTGCACTCAAGCCTCACCGTCAGCTCAGCGCCTGCGCACGGCACCACCAGCATTGCTGGCGATGTCATCACCTATACCCCGACCACCGGCTATTATGGCAGCGACAGCTTCGCCTATACCGCCACCGGGCCTGGCGGCACCTCGGCCGCTGCCACCGTCACGCTCACCGTCGCGACACCTGCCGCCCCAACCGTTGCCGCCAAGAGCGCCAGCGTTGCGTACAATACCGCGACGCCGATCGATCTCACCGCCTCGGTCAGCGGTGTGCACTCCAGCCTCACCGTCAGCACCGCGCCCGCGCACGGCACCACCAGCGTTGCCGGCGATGTCATCACCTACACCCCGACCACCGGCTATTATGGCAGCGACAGCTTTGCCTATACCGCCACCGGTCCTGGCGGCACCTCGGCCGCTGCCACCGTCACGCTCACCGTCGCCACGCCTGCCGCGCCCGCTGTTGCCGCCAAGAGCGCCAGCGTTGCGTACAACACCGCCACCCCGATTGACCTCACCGCGTCGGTCAGCGGCGTGCATAGCAGCCTCACCGTCAGCACGGCCCCTGCGCATGGTACCACCAGCGTGGCTGGCGATGTCATCACCTATACCCCCACCAGCGGCTATTATGGCAGCGACAGCTTCGCCTATACCGCCACCGGGCCGGGCGGCACCTCAGCGGCCGCCACCGTCACACTGACCGTCGCGACACCTGCCGCCCCCACCGCTGCCGCGAAGAGCGCCAGCGTCGCTTATGACACCGCGACGCCGATCGATCTCACCGCCTCGGTCAGCGGCGTGCATAGCAGCCTCACCGTCAGCTCAGCCCCCGCGCACGGCACCACCAGCGTTGTCGGCGATGTCATCACCTACACCCCGACCACCGGTTATTATGGCAGCGACAGCTTCGGCTATACCGCCACTGGGCCTGGCGGCACCTCGGCCGCCGCCACCGTCACGCTCACCGTCGCCACGCCTGCCGCGCCCGCTGTTGCCGCCAAGAGCGCCAGCGTTGCGTACAACACCGCCACCCCGATTGACCTCACCGCGTCGGTCAGCGGCGTGCA
>NZ_JAFCWU010000035.1:0-1031 GCF_049897725.1 Sphingomonas sp. PSPC2-2
AAAATCCTCGCCGCGACCTCGTTGGCGCAGGCGTTCGTCTCGGGCGTGATCGCGTTCACAGGAGGCGTGACCGCAGCGCTCACCGGCGCGGCCATGCTCAGCTTCCTGTTCGCGTTTAGCGGTGCCGCGACGTTCACGCTGGTACCGATCGTGGGCCGGGCGGCCGGGCTTTCGGTTGCCCGCGTTAATGCCGCGACCGAGTTCGCGAGTGGCGGCGGCTCCGTGTTCGGGCCGCTCGCGGGTGGGCTGCTGGTCGCGTCCGGCGGTACCGCAGTTGCGCTTCTCTTCGACGCAGCCAGCTTCCTGCTGCTTGGGCTCGTCATCGTACTCTCCCACCTCAGCCGGCCGGGCGCACCCGATGCCGACAATCCTGGCTGGACGCCGGTGGCCGTGTTCCGGGGCTATGCGCCGATTGCCCGCCAGCGACGCATCATGCTTCTGCTCGCCAGTTTCTGGGTCGTTATTATGGCGCTCGCGATTGCGGACGGTGTCTATGTGTTTCTCGTAACCAACGTTCTCAGCCGAGGTCCGTTCGCATACGGGGCGTTCATTGCCGTCTGGGCAGGAGCCTATCTCATCTCTGCATGGGCCGCGGGTGGCTATGTCGAACGTAACGCCCGCTGGACGGCCCTTGTCGGACTGGGAAGCATCGCGGCTTCATTTCTGGCAATAGGTCTGACCGGTGCGCTCGCCCCATCGCTTCCCCTGGCGGTCGTCGCCATGGCGTTCCTCATCGGCGGTGCGGGCAATGCCATCTACAACGTATCGGTTCGCACGATCCTACATACCACTGTGAGGCCCGAGCTCCACGGCCGCGCCGCCGCGCTTTATGGTGCTGGAACCCGCATCAGCGAGGGTAGCGGGTTTGCAATTGGCGGCCTGCTTGGACCAGCGCGTGTCCTCATCGCATACATCCTGTCGGGTGTCGTCGCACTGGTGGCGGCCGGAGGGGGAAGCATTGGCCACCGCAGCCGCTGAGGCTGGACGTGATGCTTAGCGTACGTTTTTGGGCCTTTTCTCACCGGTCCCCA
>NZ_JAFCWU010000036.1:0-927 GCF_049897725.1 Sphingomonas sp. PSPC2-2
TTGGGCCCTCGGCGCTGACGGAGGCCATGGGCATGCTCAACCACCATTTCGCAGCAGCCGCCTGATCGGCGCAGAGCGACAGCCTACCTCTGACTGCCGCCAATCTTTGCAACAGAGCCCGCTCTGGCGATACACTCGTCATTTGGAAGCTCGACCGGCTCGGGCGCGATTTGCGGCATTTGGTGAACACAGTCGGCGACCTCACCAAACGCGGAGTCGGACTAAAGGTGCTGACTGGTGAAGGTGCTTCGATCGATACCACCACCGCAAACGGCCGACTGATCTTCGCCATCTTCGCAGGGCTGGCGGAGTTCGAGCGCGAGTTGATCGTCGAACGCACCAAGGCGGGGCTCGCGTCCGCGCGTGCCCGCGGCCGGCAGGGCGGACGACCGTTTAAGATGACACCGGCCAAGCTACGGCTTGCACAGGCGGCTATGGGAAAGCCTGAAACCAAAGTTGCCGAGCTATGTGCCGAGTTGGGCGTCACTCGGCAGACGCTCTACCGGCATGTCACGCCCGATGGGCGGATTAGACCGGACGGTGAGAAGCTGCTTGCTCGACGAAACCGCACGTCGTGAGCCAACCGATCTCTGAGACAATTGCGCTTCGCCCAGGGTTTGAACGTCTCCTCTTCGGTGTGCTTCTCGCATCCACCATCGGCGATGAGATTACGCAGGTGGCGCTCGTGTTCCGGGTAGCTCCGGCCGGCTCTGGTCCGCAAATAGCAGCCCTGCTGATTGCGCTTCTGCTGCCCGGTGCTTTGGTCGCGCCGTACGCGGGCAAGCTGGTCGATCACCACGATGCTGCAAAAATCCTCGCCGCGACCTCGTTGGCGCAGGCGTTCGTCTCGGGCGTGATCGCGTTCACAGGAGGCGTGACCGCAGCGCTCACCGGCGCGGCCATGCTCAGCTTCCTGTTCGCGTTTAG
>NZ_JAFCWU010000037.1:0-880 GCF_049897725.1 Sphingomonas sp. PSPC2-2
GGCTCTGTTGCAAAGATTGGCGGCAGTCAGAGGTAGGCTGTCGCTCTGCGCCGATCAGGCGGCTGCTGCGAAATGGTGGTTGAGCATGCCCATGGCCTCCGTCAGCGCCGAGGGCCCAATGCCAAAAGCTCTCTCCACAAGGCGCACCTCGCCCCTGATGCCGGGCTGCAGGCACCAGGGGCGAGCCTGTCCTTTGCGCAGGGCTCGCATGACTTCGAATCCCTTGATCGTGGCATAGGCCGTGGGGATCGATTTGAAACCGCGCACCGGCTTGATCAGTATCTTGAGCTTTCCGTGATCGGCCTCGATCACGTTATTGAGATACTTCACCTGCCGGTGGGCCGTCTCCCGGTCCAGCTTTCCTTCGCGCTTCAATTCGGTGATCGCTGCACCATAGCTCGGCGCTTTGTCGGTATTGAGCGTGGCAGGCTTTTCCCAGTGCTTCAGGCCTCGCAGGGCCTTGCCCAGGAACCGCTTCGCTGCCTTGGCGCTGCGGGTCGGCGACAGGTAGAAATCGATCGTGTCGCCCCGCTTGTCGACTGCCCGGTACAGGTAGGTCCACTTGCCCCGCACCTTGACGTAGGTTTCATCCAGGCGCCAGCTCGGATCAAAGCCACGCCGCCAGAACCAGCGCAGCCGCTTCTCCATCTCCGGGGCGTAGCACTGGACCCAGCGATAGATCGTCGTATGGTCGACCGAAATGCCGCGTTCCGCCAGCATTTCCTCAAGGTCGCGATAGCTGATCGGATAGCGACAATACCAGCGCACCGCCCACAGGATCACATCACCCTGGAAATGGCGCCACTTGAAATCCGTCATCGTTCCGTCCGTCCAATCTCCGCCAAGCATGCTCAAGCTTCACGATTTTTGCAACAGAGCC
>NZ_JAFCWU010000038.1:0-714 GCF_049897725.1 Sphingomonas sp. PSPC2-2
TTTCGGAACCGGAGGGTGTAGATGCAACGACGGAAGTTCAGCCGAGAGTTCAAGCTCGAGGCGGTGAAGTTGGTCCGAGATCGCGGCGTGGCGGTAGCGCAGGCCGCGCGCGATCTGGACCTGCACGAGAACGTGCTGCGCAAATGGGTCCGCGAAGCGGAAGCTGATCCCCAGTCGGCGTTTCCGGGCAACGGTCAGATGAAGCCCGAGCAGCAGGAGATTGAGCGGCTACGCCGCGAGTTGGCCCGGATGAAGGCCGAACGTGACATCCTAAAAAAAGCCGCGGCCTACTTTGCCAGGGACTCGATATGAAGTTCGGGTTCATCGCAAAGCATCGAGGGATCTGGCCGGTGTCGTGGCTTTGCGGGGCGCTCGATGTCTCGCGCAGTGGTTTCCACGCCTGGCTCGTACGCGCGCCAAGCGCCCGGTCGCTGAGCGACGAAGCGTATGCAGGGAAGATCCGCGCCAGCTTCATCTCCAGCTACCGAACCTATGGCGCGCGTCGCGTCTGGCACGATCTCTTGGCCGAAGGCCTTTCATGCGGCCTGCATCGTGTCGAACGGCTGATGCGGATGCACGGCCTGATGGCGCGGCCTAGGCGCCGCGGTCTGCCCAAGGATCATGGCGAACGCTCGGTCATCGCGGGCAACGTGCTCGATCGGCAGTTCAGCGCCGACGCGCCGAACCAGAAGTGGGTGGCCGACTTCACCTACA
>NZ_JAFCWU010000039.1:0-709 GCF_049897725.1 Sphingomonas sp. PSPC2-2
TAATTCACTTGTCGGCACTGGCCTGGTCCGCGTTCGCTCGCCACTACTAACGGAATCTCGGTTGATGTCTTTTCCTCCAGCTACTGAGATGTTTCAGTTCGCCGGGTTCGCTTCACGAAAGCTATGTATTCACTTAAGTGATACCTAGCCCCATTTAGCTTGGCCGCCCCTGTTACCAGGAACGAACAAGTTAAACGGGATAGGTGGGTTTCCCCATTCGGAAATCTGCGGGTCAAAGGTTGCTCACACCTCACCGCAGCTTATCGCAGCGTGCCACGTCCTTCATCGCCTGTATGCGCCAAGGCATCCACGAATTGCCCTTACCTCACGCTTGAGAGTCCGCACCACCAATGACAATGCTGGGATCGATCCTGACGGATCGAACCAAAACTCGGCAGAGCAGCAAAGTCACAGTATCTTGGTGCGGATGATTAAAATGCTCAGCCTGATTATTAAAGCGTTGTATCCGCCTCGAACCGCTCAGATCCGGGAAAACCCGAACCAAAACGTTCTCGTCGAACCAACGCCGATATCACGGCATCGATTTTAAGAACCCATTCACAATGTCAAATAAGGCGGGGCGAACCCCGCAATTTCCGCCGAAGCGGAACCGTTTCTCTTCATCTCTAGGTTGTGCAGCTGGCGACGCTTTGGTGAGTGGTGGAGCCTATCGGGATCGAACCGATGACCTGATGCTTGCAAAGCAACC
>NZ_JAFCWU010000040.1:0-649 GCF_049897725.1 Sphingomonas sp. PSPC2-2
AGTGCCCCACCCGATCCCATCCCGAACTCGGCCGTGAAACCTGACTGCGCCGATGGTACTATCACTTAAGTGATGGAAGAGTAGGTCGTCGCCAGGCATTGAAGCCGGTGAGCAGCAAAGCTCCTTAGATCAAAAGAACCCATTCACATGTCACCTACCCTTTCGTTCCGCTACACAAGCGGAACTGGCGCGGGGTGGAGCAGCCCGGTAGCTCGTCAGGCTCATAACCTGAAGGTCACAGGTTCAAATCCTGTCCCCGCAACCATCTTTAATTGCGATGTCCCCGATGCGAAAGCACCGGGGCTTTTTGCGTTCTCAGCAGTCGCAATCGCGAGGATCCCGGCCAGATCGCCCTGCAGGTCGATCGCAAGCCCCGTGTCGTACGGCGTCAGCACGATCGCGGAGATCAGCGATCGCAGCATTTCCATTGCCTTCATCCGTTCGATCTCTGGTCCCCGCTCGAGCAACCCGTGCAGCGATGCAACCTGGCGGCGATAGTAACCGGCCATTTCAGGATGAAGCAGGGCAGGGTGAGCTGCTGCCGGTTTCGTGGACACCAAGATAAGGTGTTTTCGGAACCGGAGGGTGTAGATGCAACGACGGAAGTTCAGCCGAGAGTTCAAGCTCGAGGCGGTGAAGTTGGTCCGAG